>DATKLG010000071.1:0-187767 GCA_035542535.1 Steroidobacteraceae bacterium | reverse complement strand
TACTTCTTCCCTCAACGTCTTCCTCAATATCTTCCCGACATTCGACTTCGGCAGCTCGTTCCTGAAATACACATGCTTCGGCAGCTTGTAGGCCGCGAGTGACTGGCGCATGTGGTCGATGACCTCCTGCTCGGTAAGTGCCGGGTCCTTGCGCACCAGGAAGAGCGCCACGACTTCCCCCGAGCGCTCATCGGGCTGCGCCACTGCGGCCGCCTCGAGGACCCCGGGGTGTGTGGCGGCCGCCGCTTCCACCTCGTTCGGATACACGTTGAAGCCCGAGACCAGGATCATGTCTTTCTTGCGGTCCTCGATGTAGACGAAGCCGCGCTGGTCCATGTGGCCGACGTCGCCGGTGCGCAGGAATCCATCCGGCAGCATGACCTTCGCGGTCTCGTCGGGGCGGTTCCAGTAGCCTCTCATCACCTGCGGGCCGCGCACGCACAGCTCGCCGATCTGCCCGAGCGGCAGGTTCTTGCCGGCATCGTCCTTGATGGCGATCTCGGTGGAGGGGATCGGTACGCCGATCGAGCCGTTGAACTCCTCGGTCGGCGGATTGATGCAGGCGGCGGGCGAGGTCTCGGTGAGGCCCCACGCCTGCGACAGCACGTTGCCGGTCGCCTCCTTCCACTTCGCGGCGACTGCGCCCTGCACCGCCATGCCGCCGCCTAAGGAGATCTTGAGTCCGCTGAAGTCGATCTCCTTGAACCCGGGGGCGTGCAGCAGGGCGTTGAAGAGCGTGTTGACGCCCGAGATGAAATTACAGGGGTAGCGCTGCATGTCGGCCACGAGGGCCTTGAGGTCGCGCGGATTGACGATGAGGAGGTTGCGCCACCCGAGTCGCGCAAACACCATGCAGTTACAGGAGAGTGCGAAGATGTGATAGAGCGGTATGGCGGTGAGCACCGTGCCGCGATCCGGCAGGCTCTCGCCGATCCAGGCCTCTGCCTGCAGCACGTTGGCGCTCATGTTGCCGTGCGAGAGCATCGCCCCCTTGGCGACCCCGGTCGTGCCGCCGGTGTACTGGAGGAAGGCGAGATCGTCGGGCCCTAAGTCCACCGGCGCGAGCGGGAGCCTCCCCCCCGCCTGCACCGCCGCCTTGAACGAGCTGGCCTTGGCGATGTGCCAGGGCGGCACCTGCTTGCGGACGCGACGCACCACGAAATTCACGATTGCGGACTTGGGGAAACTGAGGAAATCCCCTACTCCGGTCACCAGCACGCGCTTGAGCTGGGTATGCGGCAGCACCTTCTCCACCACGTGCGCGAAGTTCTCCAGCACCACGATCGCCGTCGCCCCCGAGTCGGTCAGCTGATGCTCGAGCTCGGGGGCGGTGTAGAGCGGGTTGGTGTTGACGACGATGAGCCCGGCGCGCAGAGCTCCGAACAGCGCGATCGGATACTGCAGGCTATTCGGCAGCATGATGGCGATGCGGTCGCCCTTGCGGAATCCCGCCTGCTGCAGCCAGGCCCCGAAGGCGCGTGACAGTTGATCGAGCTGCCCGTAGGTCATGGTCGCGCCCATGAAGATGTAGGCGTCCCGGTCGGCATGCCTGGCGCAGGTCTCTTCCAGGAGCTGCTTGAGGGACCGCAGCCTCGCGGGGTCGATCTCCGCAGGCACGTAGGGCGGGTATGACTTCAGCCAGATCTTGTCCATCAGCTTCCCCCGGTTCGATGGTTCTTCTCGAGGAGCGGTTCCAGATGCGGCCAGACCGTATCGAGCACCGGCGGCTCTCCTCGGGCGTTCGGGTGCATGCCGTCCTCCTGCATGAGCTCGCGGTCGAGCGCCACCTTCTCGAGCAGAAACGGCACCAGCGGCAGATGATATTGCTTTGCCAGCTCCGGGAACACGCGTTCGAACTCCTGCGTGTAGCGCGGCCCGTAGTTGGGTGGAATGCGGATGCCGAGGAGCAGAACCCGCGCACCGGCCCCGCGCGCGAGCTCCACCATGCGCTCGAGGTTCGCCCGCACCTCGCTGACCGGCAGGCCGCGCAACGCGTCGTTGGCGCCGAGCTCGAGGAGCACGATGGCCGGGTGGTGCAAGGCGAGCGCGCGCGGCAACCGCTCGAGGCCTCCGCCGCTCGTTTCGCCGCTTTCGCTGGCATTGACCACCTCGTATCCGTACCCTTGGGTGCGCAGTCGCTGCGCGAGCAATGCGACCCAACCCTCCTGCGGAGCGAGTCCATATGCAGCGCTCAGGCTGTCGCCGAAGACGAGGATGGTGCGGCCCGAGCCCGCCTCGGCCGCGAGCGCGATGAGCAGCAACCCCACGCCGAGCGCGCAGGCGCCGGCGAGCTTCGACAGCGTTCTCAAGGCGGAAAACCTCTCCAAGCAGGTTAGCAGCCCCGAAGGCGCGCTGACCATTGTCGACGGGGTGTCGCTCGAGATCGCGCGCGGCGGGTCGGTCGCGATCGCGGGTCCCTCCGGGGCGGGCAAATCGACGCTGCTCGCGCTGCTCGCCGGCCTCGACGTCCCCACCGCGGGGCGCGTGCTGCTCGCGGGCACCGATCTCACCCGCCTCGACGAGGATGGGCGCGCACGGCTGCGCGCCGAGCGTGTCGGCTTCGTGTTCCAGTCCTTTCATCTCATTCCCGCCCTCACCGCGCTCGAGAACGTGATGCTGCCGCTCGAGCTCGCCGGGCGCAGCGACGCCCGGCGCGCCGCGGCGGAGACCCTCGCGCGCGTCGGGCTCGAGCAGCGTACCGGGCACTACCCGCGCCAGCTCTCCGGCGGCGAGCAGCAGCGCGTCGCCATCGCCCGCGCCTTCGTCACCCGCCCGGCGGTGCTGTTCGCGGACGAGCCGACCGGCAACCTCGACACCGCGACCGGTGCGCGGGTCGGGGAGCTGCTCTTCGAGTTGAACGCCAGCGCCCACACGACGCTCGTGCTGGTGACCCACGACCGCGAGCTCGCCGCACGCTGCGCCCGCATGCTGCGCATGGAGGCCGGGCGCATCGCATGAAGGCCGTACGGCTTGCGCTACGAACCCTGGCGCGCGAGTGGCGCTCGGGCGAGCTCGGCGTGTTGCTGCTCGCACTCACGGTGGCGGTCGCCGCGCTCACCGGCGTGGGCTTTCTCGTCGGACGCATCAGCGCGGCGGTGGCGCTGCAGGCGAGCTCGGTGCTGGCGGCCGACATCCGCTTGGGGTCCACCCGGCCGCTCGCCGACGACTATTTTGCGGAGGCCGGGAGACGCGGGCTCGGCGCGGCGCGCAGCACCTCGCTCCTGTCGGTGGTCTTCAACGGCGATGCCAGTCAGCTCACCAACGTGACGGCGGTGACGGCCGGCTATCCGCTGCGCGGCCGGCTGCTGATCGCCGCCGCGCCGTTCGCGCCCGGGAGTCCTGCACCGGGCATTCCCGCGCCCGGTGAAGCCTGGCCCGCCTCCAAGCTCCTCGCCGCGGTGGGCGGCACGCTCGGGTCCGAGCTCACGATCGGTGCGGCGACGCTGCGCGTGACGCGCGTGCTCATTTCGCGCCCCGATCAGGGCGGGACCTTCGCCGAGCTCGCTCCGAGCCTCATCATGAACGCGGCCGACCTGCCCGCCACGCGCCTCATCCAGCCCGGCAGCCGCGTGAGTTACGCCGGCCTCTTTGCCGGAGAGCGCGCCGCGATCGATGCCTTCAAGGCGTGGCTCATGGCCCACAAGCAGCGCGGCGAGCGGCTGCGCGACATCACGGATGCGAGCCCGCAGGTGCGTAACGCGGTCGAGCGCGCCGGCCGGTTCCTGAGCCTAGCGAGCCTCGTGAGCGTGCTGCTGTGCGCGATCGCGGTGGCGATGTCGGCGCGGCGCTACGTGAGCCGCCACCTCGACACGGTGGCGCTCCTGAAGACCCTCGGTGCGAGCCGCGCCTTCACCCTCGCGGTCGCGGTGCTGCAGCTCCTCGCACTGGCGCTCGGCGCTGCGCTGATCGGCGCGGCGCTCGGTTTCCTGGCGCAGGAGTGGCTGCTGCGCACGATCCGCGGGCTGCTGGCGGTCACGGAGCTGCCGGCGGCCAGCGCCACGCCGCTGCTGGTCGGCTTCATGACCGCGGTCGCGGTGCTCGCGGGCTTTGCGCTCCCGCCGCTCATTCAGCTCGGGCGCGTGCCGGCGCTGCGCGTTCTGCGCCGCGACGTGGGTCCGCCGCCGCCGCTGGTACTGCTCGCCTTCGGCCCCGCGGTCGCGGTGGTGCTCGCGCTCATATTCTGGGTGGTGCGCGAGGCGCGGCTGTTCGTCTATCTCGCCGGGGGCCTCGCGGTATTTGTCGGAGTGCTGGCGCTCGCCGGCACCGGCCTCGTCATGCTGGCCGGCAGGCTGCGCGGGCGCGTGGGGGTGGCCTGGCGCTTCGGCGTGGCGAACCTCTCGCGCCGGCGCGCCGACAGCGTCGTGCAGCTGGTGGCCTTCGGCACCGGCATCATGGTGCTGCTGCTCCTTGGCATCATCCGCGACGACCTGAGCAGCGACTGGCGCCGCACGCTGCCGCCTGACCTGCCCAACTACTTCTTCATCAACATTCCGCCGGCCGAGCGCGACAGCTTCATCCGCTTCCTCGAGGCGCAGGGCGCGCGCACGACGCGCGTCCTGCCGATGATCCGCGGACGCCTCACGGCCATCAACGGACAACCGCTCGAGGAGGGGCGGCGCGGCGGCCGGGGCGAGGAGGAGGGATTCGCGACGCGCGAGCAGAACCTCACCTGGACCACCGATCTCGGCGCCGACAACCGCATCGTCGCGGGCCGCTGGTGGACCGAAGCCGACTATGGCCGGCCGCTGGTGTCGCTCGCGACCGAGTTCCAGGAAGCCCTCGGTGTTGAGCTCGGGGACCATCTGAGCTTCGACATCGGCGGGGAGCCGATCGAGGCCACCGTCGCCAGTGTCCGCAAGGTGAAGTGGGACACTTTCCAGCCGAATTTCTTCATCGTGTTCGCGCCGGGAGTGCTGGAGCGCGTCGCGGGCACCTACATGACGAGCGCCTACTTCACGCCCGGCGGCTCGCGTACGCTCGCCGAGCTCGCCCACCGCTTCCCGAGTGTCTCGATCTTCGATATCGACGAGCTCCTCACCCAGGTGCGCGCGGTGCTCGACAAGGCGGCGCTCGCCGTGCAGAGCGTGTTCGTGTTCACGCTGTTCGCGGGACTCACGGTGCTGCTCGCGGCCGTGCAGTCGAGCCGCGACGAGCGCCGCTACGAGAGCGCGATGCTGCGCACGCTCGGCGCGAGCCGCGCCACGGTGGTGCAGGGAGTGCTGGCCGAGTTCGCGACGCTCGGGGCCCTCTCGGGGCTGATCGCCGCGGCCGGGGCTTCGCTCGCCGCCTACTTCCTCACGACGCGCTGGCTCGAGCTGAGATACGCCTTCGATCTGCTGCCCTGGGGAGTTGGCGTGGTGGGCGGGGCACTGCTGGTGGCGGCCGGCGGTTGGCTCGCTACCCGCGCCGTGGTGAGTCAGCCGCCGCTCACGACGCTGCGGGCCTGAGAGCGAGGTCGAGCAGCCCGGGTCGCTCTTCAATAAGCTAGGCGTTATGGAGATCACCGCCCGCGACGACGGCATTGTCCAGGTGAAGGACCTGATCTCTCAGGATCTGTGCCGCAGGTGCATCGAGCTCTACGAGCAGGATCCGCGCAAGCACTCGGGCTACACGGCCAGCGTCGCGGGAGGTAAGCAGCTCGAGACCGAGGTGAAGGTCAGCACGGACTTGGGCATTGATCCGGAGGGGCTGTGGAAGCCCGTGTTCCTCGAGCTGCACGCGGCCGTGACCGCCGTGGTCCAGAGCATCGCCGCGCAGTTCACGGCACTTAAGGTCGCGCCGCTCCAGTGCACCGGCTACAAGATCCAGCACTACCGCAAGGACCAGGGGTATTTCCGCTGGCATTTCGATGCGCTCGGGCCGGGCGGCTGGGATCGGCAGCTCGCCGTCATCATCTACCTCAACAGCGTCGCCGAGGGCGGCGAGACCTGCTTCTACCGGCAGGACCTGAAGGTGAAACCAGCGGCCGGAAGCGCGCTGTTCTTCCCGACCTTCTGGACCCACATGCACTGCGGCGAGGTGCCGAGATCCGGGGACAAGTACGTCATCTCGTCGTTCATCCGCTTCGTGCTGCCCGGGGTGGGTGACGCGCAGCCTTCATGACCTGCGCGATGCGCCGCTCTTGCTCATGAGGCGCCCGAATGACCCGGAGCACCCCGCTTCTCACACTGGCAGTATGACCGTGAATACCGGACCACCTGCGCAGCGCCGCGTGAGGCACGCGCGCGGGCAGATGGTCCGGCAGGTTCTACGGGTTGATGCGGGTCGCCGCGACCGTTCCGCTGATGACGAACGGCTCCCCCAGGGCATCGGTCACGTTCACTCCGTCATACATGTAATTGAGGATCTGGAACGTACCGGTGTACGAGCTGCCGTCGCGACTGAGAGTGATCGTCTCATGGATGTTGGCGGGCCCGGCAGGCTGGAAAGCGTCGTTACCGGTGCCGTCAGGCCAGCTCTGGGTAAGGCCGGGCACGTAGCCTGGGACCCAGCTGAGCGCCCAGTGGTTGAGCCGGTAGGTTCTCGGTCCCACCTGCTTCCACACTCCCATGCAGAAGCTGCCGGCGACCGGTGCGCGTCCGGAGTTCATGATCTCCGTACCGTCGGCGTGCCAGGTGACGAAACCCGCATCGACGGGCGCGCCCGCCGGCGGGCCGCCGGGGCTGCCGTTGCCGTCGGAGGTGAACTTGAACTTCCATAGCCCGGTGATGGCCGCCTGCTCGTCGTAGTCGGTCTTCAGGAGTCCACCGCCGGAGTCGCTGAAGTAGACCGCCGGCTTCATGGCCCCGCGCGGCGCGCCGCCGCAGTCGGCATAGGCCTGCGGAGCAAGGACGGTGAGTCCGGTGACGGCAGCTGCAGCGAGCGCCAGATCTGCAAGGACGGATTTGCGAACCATGATGGGGGTCCTCCGGGTGTTGATTTGTTGTAGAGGTGGCCGTGCCACGGGGAGGAGACGTTAGAGCGCGCCCGGACGGAAGTCAGTACGGGATCGGTGAGGGAATTGTGAGGCCGCGGGCGGCGCGTGTGTCTTTTGTATTAAGGTAGCAGCCGGCACTATCTCGGCCGGGGAGCGCGCGATGTCTCAGGGGGAACAGCCGATGAGCGGGCCGATGGCCTCGGTATTGGTGCGGCAGCTGCGGGGCCGGGTGCTGCAGCCGGCCGATGCCCCTTATGGTCCGGCGCGGCGGGTGTGGAACGCGGCGATCGACCGGCGCCCCATGGCCATCGCCCGCTGTGCGGATGCGGAAGACTGCGCACTCGCGCTGCGCATCGCGGCCGAACAGGGTGCGGCGGTGACGGTGCGCGGCGGTGGCCACAACGTCGCCGGCCGCTCGATCGCCGACGGGGCGCTGCTCATCGATCTGTCGGGCATGCGTGAGGTGACCGTCAACGCCGCGGCGCAGCTCGCGATCGTGCAAGGGGGAGCCCTGTGGCATGACGTCGACGTGGCGACCTCCCGGCACGGTCTCGCGACCACCGGGGGACTCGTCTCCGGGACCGGGGTCGGCGGCTTCACGCTCGGTGGCGGCACCGGCTGGCTCATGCGCCGGCACGGGCTCGCGATCGACAACCTGACGGCCGTCGGCCTGGTGCTCGCCGACGGCCGCTGCGTGCGCGCCTCGGCAGACGAGCACGAGGAGCTTTTCTACGGGCTGCGCGGCGGCGCCGGCGGGCTCGGCATCGCAACCAGCTTCGAGTTTCGCCTGCACCCGCTGCGGCAGGTGCTCGCCGGTGTTGTAATCCGTCCGGCCGCCGAAGCGCGCGCCGCGTTGCGCAGCTTCCGGGATTTCGCGCTCGAGGCCCCCGACGACTATTGCGGCATGACGGTGCTCGCCTCGGGTCCGCCGCTGCCGTTTCTCGATGCCGCCTGGCATGGACGGCCGGTGCTCGTTTCGGCCATGTGCTGGAGCGGGGACATGGCGGTCGGGGAGCGGACTCTCGAGCCGCTGCGCAAGTCCGGCGCGCCGCTCGTCGATCACGTCGGGCCGATGCCCTACGTTCAGTGGCAGCACCTGCAGGATGGCGGTGCACCCCCTGGGCGCTACCAGTACTGGAAGACGGCGAACTTCGCGACCTTGAGCGAGCGCACCATCGGGGTGCTCGCGGACGCACTCGAGACGCTTCCGAGCCGCATGACCGAGATCCACCTGCAGCACCTGGGCGGCGCCGTGGCGCGGGTGCCGGCGGCGGACAGCGCATTCGCTGCCCGGGACGCGCAGTTCTTCGTGAACCTGATCGGAGTCACGCCCTGGCCGGATGAGTTCGCCGAGGTGCGGCAATGGGTGCGGCAGCTGCACGAGCGGCTCTCCCCCGAGGCGCTCGCAACGAGGCTGCCCAATTTCACCGGTGAGGACGACGGCGATGTGCAGCTTGGCAGCTCGCAGGCGCGCGTGGCCGCGCTGCGGCGCCGTTACGACCCGGCCGGAGTGTTCGGTCCGCCGCGCGCGTAGAGCTGCAGCCGGGCACGCACTTCGTTCGCGGCGTCCTCGTCGCGCATTCGGTGGCCGGCTTGTGACTGCGCCTCGTACTCCTCGCGCCCCAGGCGCTCGCGCAGCAGCGCGTGCGTCTCGGTGTGATACGGCACCCAGAAGTTGAAGAGCGGAATGCCGGTGCGTTCGCGAATGCGGCGCGCGACCGCGAGGAAGCGCGTCGCATCACTCCAGTCGCCGCGCCGGGCCGCGAGATAGCCGCACCCCTCGATCGCGCCGGCTACGCCGCGCATGTTGAAGACATTCGCCGCCGCATTCAGCGACTCGACCCACTGGGCAGCCGCCGCGGCATCCACGCCCATGCCATAGAGTGCGAGCCCAATGTAGGTGTCGATGAAGTGGTGTTGGTGCACGTCCGGGCCGAGCTGACGGACCGCGCGCAGCGTCGTGACCGCCGCCGCGTAGTCACGCTCAGCCAGCTGCATCCAGCCGCGGGTGAGTCCCGCGAGGCCCCGCAGCAGCGGATCGTCGAGTTGCGCGGCTATGCGCTCGAGCAACCTGAGGTGCTGCGCGGCTTCGTCCGCGCGGGCGTGGTTGCAGAGCCCCAGGGCGTAGTAGCCGTTGGCGTAGGCCTCGGCCCAGAGGTCGCCATGCATCCGCGCGAGCCGCGCCGCTTCGAGCAGGGGAGCGTCGGCCGAGTCGTCCCGACCGAGCTCGTGCATGCGCAGCACTCCCCAACACAGCAGGGCCCGGCCGCGCTCGCGCGCCATGGATCCCCGGGTCTGCTCGACGATCCGCTGCAGACCGATGATTCTCGTGGTGCGGGCCTTCAGGTACAGCAGCAACGCGCCCGCAATGCGCAGCGCGGCACCAGGATCCGCGGCGGCACCGAGGGCATGCTCGACCGCCGCGCTGATGTTGCCCTGCTCGTGGACCAGCTGCTCGACGCGCTCGCGCATCCTCCCGCCCAGCATGTCGTCGTGGGCCGCCGCGGCCACGTGCACCACGCAGTCGAGATGTGCGCGACGGGCGCGCGGCTCCTCTGCGTTCGCGCGCAGCTGGTCGAGCGCGTATTCACGCACCGTCTCGAGCAGCTGATAGCGGGGCGGCGTGAGATCTGGAGCTACCACGACCAGCGACTTGAGCGCGAGCCCGGTGAGCAGCTCCACGGCGGTCTCGGGACCGAACCCGAGGCGGGCGGCGATCTCGATGGCGGACTCCATGGTCCAGCCCTGGACGAAGACGCTCAGCCAGCGCAGCAGCTGCTGCTCGTGTGCGGACAGCAGGCTGAAGCTCCATTCGAGCAGCAGCAGGAGATTCTGATGACGACTGTCACGCCCGGACACCTCGCCGCGCAGGAACTGGAAGCGCTGGTCGAGACGCTCGAGCACCTGCTGCGCGGACAGCAGGGCAAAGCGCGCGGCAGCGAGCTCGAGCGCGAGCGGCATACCATCGAGACGCCGGCATATCTCCACGAGCGTCGGCGCGTTGGCTGGGCTCAACTCGAAGCCTGGCTGCGCCGCGCGCACGCGGGTGACGAGCATCTCGACCGCGGGGGCGCCGGCAATCTCCGCGAGTGACAGCTCGCGCGCCCCGTCGCCCGCCGGCAGCGCGAGCGGCGGCAGACGCACCAGCTGCTCGCCACTGAAGCTGAGCGGCGCCTGGGACGTCGCCAGCACCTTGAGAGTGTCGGTGCCGCGCAGGATCTCGATGAGCAGCGCACCAAGACCCGGGGCGATCCGGTCGCAGTTATCGAGCAGCAGCAGCGCGCGGCGGCCCCGGAACATCGTGGCGATCTGTGCCAGCAGCCCGGCATCGTCCCCGTTCGGAATCGCCAGCAGGGCGCCGAGGGCATGCAGCCAGTCCTCGCCGTGCGCGAGCGGCACGAGATCGAAGAACCAGATGCCGTCCGGGAACTGCGGCGCGAGTCGGCGAGCGAGCTCGAGCGCGCACTGCGTCTTGCCGATCCCGCCCGCGCCGAGCACGGTGACGGCACGATGCGCCTGTACCAGCCCGGCGAGCATCGCGAGCTCGGCCTCGCGGCCGATGAGGGCTTCGACGCGCGCCGGCAGCCGCGCTCCGGGAGGCGGCGCGAAATGCACCGGCGGCCGGATGCTCGCCTGCTCATCGCGTTCACAGGGACCGGTATAGCGGTAGCCCGCCCCATGGACGGTAACGATGTACCTGGGCTCCGCCGGGTTATCTCCGAAGGCGCGGCGCGCGAGCGTTATGATGCGGTTGAGCGTCGAAGGGGTGACGTAGCGGTGACCCCATACGGCATCGAGGAGTGCGTTGCGGGTGATGAGCTCCCCGGGCCGCGCGAGCAGTTGCAGGATGACGCTCAGGGCGCGCGCTTCGAGCGCCACTTCGACCCCGCGGTGCGTGAAGCGGCGGTTGACGGCGTCGACGTGGAAATCACCGCAGCGGTAGCTCACCGGTTCCACAGCACGCTCCCGGGGACTTTGGGCTGCGTAGCTTCACTGTAACCGCGGGACTCTGCGTCCGCCAGTCGGGGCGATCCAACACGCGCGCAGACGACACAGCCCTCGGCCGCGAAGGCGGAGCCGCCCGCTCCGCGCACCTCAGCGCTGTGCAACCCCGATCGTCACCCAGGAATCGGGCTGCGGCTCGAGCCGCATGGTGAGACCCTCGATCGTCAGCAGGTAGTTCCCGGGACCGAAGGCGGAGCTGTTGAGCGCCACGCGCAGGTGCCCGTTGGAATCCTTGGTGAGGTTGTCGATGATCATCACCCGCCCCTGGTCGATGCGGTCGATGGTCACGCGAAAGTCCTTGTAGGGCGAGCGCGACTCGTCGATGCGGAAGTCCATGAGCTGCGCATCGCGGCCGCCGCCGATCACGAGGGCGGGTGTGTTGGAGGCGCCCGAGCGGTTTGGCAGCAGGCGCACCACGCGGGTGCTGGTCGCGGCATCGAGGGAGCGCTCGACGACCGCCCTCTGCAGGTCGAGGATCTTGCGGCTCTTGCTCGAGCTGCTCGCGGCGACGATTGCGAGTGAGAGGGCCAGCACGAGCGCAACGCCGGCCAGGCCGAGGAACATCGCGGGCTGCTGCCAGATCGGTCGCGACGCTTCCTGCCACGGCTCGGGTTTGCCGCTCGCCTCGAGGAGCCGCAGGCCCGCATTCACTCGCTCGGGCAGCCCCAGCTCATCGAGCAGCTGCGGGTGCTCCTTGCAATAGCGCTCGAACTCGGTCGCCGCTTTGATCGGGAGCTTTCCCGAGAGGTAGCGCTCGACTACCTGATTGCGCGCGATGAAGTCGCGGTCCATCCCGCGGGGTGGGGTGCTCGCTGACGCCTCGGTCGGGGCGGGGGCAGGCGGTGCCGCGGCGGCACGGGCCGTGGCGGTACGCGGCTTCTCGGCCGGCGCCGCCGTGGGTTTCGATGCGCTCGTGCCGGTGCGCGGCTTTTCGGCCGCTGCCGCGGCGGGTTTCGGTGCGCTCGCGCTCGTGCGCGGGGCGCTCGAGGTTGCCTTGGCGGAGGCGGCGGCGGCCGCGCGCGCGTTCGCCCAGCTGGCGAGCGACGGCGCCTCCTCCGGCGGCGTGGCGGCCGTTGCGGCCGGCACCTCGGGTGCGCCCGCGGGATTTGGGGTGACGGAAGCGGGCTTCGCCGTGGGGGTCGCGGGCACGGCCGCCGGGGCGCGCGGCTTGAGCGGCGCCACGGGTGCGGGCGGTGCCGTCGGTTTCGGCGGCTTCACCGCGACGGGAGGGGCAGCCGCGGCCGCCGCGAGCTTCATGGCGGCGGCGTTGAGCGAGGCACGCCTGGCGAGCGGCACCAGCGCGGGTGCGCCCGCAGGCGGCTCGCTCGCCTTCGCGGCCGCCGCGGGACTTGCGCCTGCGGGCTTGGTCGGGGCAGCGGACTTGCCGGACGACGCGCGCGACTCGGGGATCAGCGTCAGCGGCTCCTCCGCCGCGAGCGCCGAGCGCGCGGCGGGCGCTGGCGGGGTGGGCGCCGCGACCGGGCGCGGTGCCGGCGCCGGGGGTGGCGGCGCCGACAACATCTTGTCCACTTCGAAGGTGTCCTCGAGCGAGAGCGGCACTTCAGGGTCGACGAGCGTCGCTGGGGTCTCGGGCTGCGCCGAAGCGGCGGCAGGACTGGCCGCGGCGGGCGCTTCGTCTTGCGAGATCAGAAACTCGGGCTTGAGGAGCGTCAGCGTCGACTCCGTCGAGCTCGCGGGCTGCGGCGCCGAGGCTGGCGCGGGCGCCGCAGGCGCCTGCTCCTCGGAAGCGCCAAAGAGCTCCGGGTTGAGGAACTCGACCGTCTGGGTACCCTCGGCGCCGGCCGGCGCGGCCCTGGCGCCTTTGGCGGGCGCGAGGGTGGGTACGGCCCCGAGCTCCGGCTCCTCGACCGGCAAATCAGGCAACGGATCCATGGGCGGACGAGGCGCAGTTTCCATAAGGGACATATCTAAGCAACGTGGTCCGAAGGCGGCGTCGGGGTGGCTCACAGAACGGGCCAAAATGCCGCCCGTTCGTGACGCAGGTCTCAATCGCGTGCCGGGCGGGTTGCCCTGCGACGCCCGTCACGCCGCTTCAGCTGGTCGAGCCGGAGAGGAAGTACTCGATCTTGTCGCGGTAGGTGCGCGAGAGCTTCAGCTCATGCCCGCCCTCGAGCGTGAGGAAGTACTCCCCGTTCATGTGGGCGCGCAGGCTCCGTACCAGACGCAGGTTCACGATGGTCGAGCGGTGCACGCGCTGGAAGACCTTCGGATCGAGCAGGTCCTCGAGCTCCTTCATGGTGCCGCGCAGGATGTGGGTCTCGCCGGCGGCGTGGATGCACATGTAGTCCCCGGCGGCATCCACCCACTGGATGCTCGTCACCGGCACACGCACCGTCTCGCGCCCCTGGCGGATCGGCAGTACCTCGGGGCGGCCCCCGGTGATCGCCTTGCTGCCCTTCTCGAGCAGCTGATCGAGCGCGAGCTCCCCGCAGCCGGTGATCTCCGCGATGATCTGCATCAGCCGGTCGCGCTGCGCGGCCGCGGTGCGCGCCCGCAGGTGCTCGCGCACGCGCTCCACCGTCTCGGCGAAGCGCGCCTCGTCGATCGGCTTCAGCAGGTAGTCGATGGCGCGCGCCTCGAAGGCCTGGATGGCGTACTGGTCGTAGGCGGTGACGAACACCACCAGCGGCAGCGACTCCTGCGGCAGCGCCGCGAGCACCTCGAAGCCCGACATGCCCGGCATCTGGATGTCGAGGAACACCAGGTCGGGCTTGTACTGCTGGACGGCGGCGAGCGCCTCGCGCCCGTTGGCGCACTGGGCCACGATCTCGAAGTCCGGCAGCTCGCGCGCGCGGATCTCGATGCCGCGCCGCGACAGCACCTCGTCGTCGACGATGATCGTACGCACCTTCATGCGCGAACCCCTCCCGGAAGCCGCGCCGCCCGCGCCCGCTGGGCGGATCGCTCCTCGGGCGGTGCCGTCTCGAGCGGCAGCGCCATGTCGACCCGAAGTCCTGGGCGGGTGTTGAGGGCCGCGAAGCGGCAATTCTCGCCGTACAGCACGCTGAGGCGCTCGCGGGTGTTGGCGAGCCCGACGCCGCGGCGGTCGCCCGGCGGCGGCCCGTCGGGAAGTCCCGGGCCGTCGTCGATCACCGAGAGCTCGAGCAGCCCCTCGCGGGTGCGGCCCTCGATGCGCACCAGCCCCCCCTGCTCGCGGGCCGAGACCGCGTATTTCAGCGAGTTCTCGAGCAGCGGTTGCAGCAGCAGGCTCGGTACCAGCGCATCGAGCGCCGGCTCCTCGATCGCATATTCGAGACGCAGCCGCTCCCCGAACCGCAGCCGTTCAGTGCCGAGGTACAGATCGAGCGCTTCGAGCTCGTGGCGCAGCGTGACCTTCTTCATCGGGTCCTGATCGAGCGTATAGCGCAGAAACTCGGACAAGCGCGCGACGGCATGGTTCGCCTTGCGGTTCTGGTTATCGAGAATCAGCGTCGAGATGGCGTTCAGCGTATTGAAGAGGAAATGGGGGTTGAGCTGATAGCGCAGCATCTTCAGCTGCGCCTCCTGGGCGAGCGCGACCGCTTTGAGCATCGCCTCTTCCTGCTGGCGCTTGGACTCGTAGAACTTGATGCCGAAGTACAACACGCTCCAGCACAGCAGCAGATACGCCGTCGACAGCGAGCCGCCGAACAGCTCGAACAGCGTCTGTATCTGCCAGTCGGGAGCGACGAACTCCCGGTAAGAGAGGTTGATCACCATGCGCAGGGTGAGCGCGGTGATGTAGCAGGTGATGAGCACGCCGAAGACGATGGTACGCGGCGGGCTGCCCCACAGACGCCGGTAGATGTAGCGCATCGGCGCCGAGAGCACGAAGCCGGCCACGGCCGCGACCAGCCATACCCGCGCATAGCTCGAGGACTCGGCATAGAAGAACCCGCCGATGTACTGGGTGATGCCGTACGCCGCCCAGCCGGCCGCATGCAGCGTCCAGAAGAGCGCATTACGGTTCTTACGGAATTGCTCGAGCGTCGGCATCTTCATGAGCGCGCACCGCCGCGCACGTGAGGCGCGCGGGGTCCGTCGGGGAAGCTTAGGGCATCTGCCGTGCCGGAGGCCGTGCCGGCGGGCGCGTGGGGGGCACGCCTCGTCGCAGGGTCTACAAGGGACTGATCTTATTAAAGATTCTCGCTCGTTGGATCCCCGCTCGCGCGGGCATCGGTGACGGTCGCGATCGCATCGAGCGGCACGGGACGCGACAGCGCCGCGCCCTGGGCGAAGTCGAGGCCGATCGCCGCGAGGTACTGGAGCGAGGCCTGGGAGTCGGCTTTCTTGGCCGAGCAGTGAATGCCGAGCACTTTGGCGGCCTGCACGGTGGCGACCACCATGGCCTGCGAGAGCTTGTCGCGCAGCGCCGCGGCGGTGAGGCGCGCATCGAGCTTCAGCATGCGCAGCGACTTCGAGCGCAGCAGCGGCAGGAGCTGCGAGTCGAACGAGAAGTCATCGATCGCGACCCACGCGCCGATCCGCTCGCACTGCGCCATGAAGCGCTCGACCTTGGCGCGCTGCTGCACGCACAGCGACTCGGCGATCTCGAAGCCGAGGGTGTCGCCGGCGATGCCCTGGGTGGTGAGAGCGGCCGCGACCTTCTGCAGGAAGCGCTCGTCCTCGAGCGTTGCGATCGAGAGATTGATCGTGAAGCTCGTCGGCACCGAGCTCCACTGCGAGCGGTTGCCCGCGAGCCAGGCGAGGAGCTGCTGCACGATGTGCTCATCGTGCAGCGCCGCATCCTGTGGCTGCACCTGGAAGCGGCGTGACTGACCGCCGGTGCGCAGCTTCGCGAAGGGCACGAGCTCGATCGCCGGGCTGGTCTCCGCGGCCGGCCTGACGGCCGGCGCTGCGGGCACGGCGACCGGCGCGGCCGCCATGATCGGGGGCGGTGCGGGCGGCGGCGCTGCCGCGACCACCGGGACCACGATCGGAACGCGTGCCGTCGCCGCGGATGCGGCCGGAGCGGGAGCCGCGGCCACCGGGGCGGGAGGTGCGGGCGGCGGGGTGCGTGCTGCCGGGGCTGTCGCGGGGCGCGCGAGTGGGGCAGCGGGCCGCGGCGCGGGCGCGGTGCGCACCGCCGGTGCCGTTCGTGCCGGTGGTGTGATGCGGGTCGCGGGAGCCCGGGTGGGCTGCGCCGGTTTGGCCGGCACGGCGCTGACCGGGGCGGGTGCCTTGGCGGGGGCAGCTCCCGGTCGAGTCGGCACGCTGATCGGCTCGGACTCGAACAGCACCACCACGTCGTCGCTCGATTCGAGCGACAGTCGTGAGTGAGCCGGCACCGGCTCGAAAGGGTTGCGCACGGGGCCGTGCGCCGGCGCCTTGGCGGGCGGCGCGGCGGCGGATGTGGCTTTGACGGGCGGCGCGGCGGCGGGTGTGGCTTTGACGGGTGCTGCGGCGGCAGGCGTTGCCTTGGGCGGCGGCGCCGCGGCCGGTGTCGGTCCCATGGCTCTTGCCGGCGCCGCGGGCGCGGCGGGCGCGCGGGGTGCTGCAGCAGGCGCGGCGGCGCGCGCGGGCTGGACGGGCGCGGCGGGCAGCGGCCGGGGCGCACGCGTCGGCGCGACCTCCGCGGCCTTGGAGGCGGCCTGCAGCTTCTTCACCACCGCACTGGGATTCGGGGCGGGCCGCACCACGGGCGGCTCGGCGAGGAACTCGAGCCGGAGCATCCCGGAGTCGGCGATCTCGCTTGCGGCGGGGGCGGGTGCGGCAGGCTTCACCGGCTGTTTCGCCGACGCGGGCGCTGCCACCGGTGCGGCCTCTGCCGCCGGCGGCAGCTCGTCCGGGACCAGCTCGAGCTCGAGGATGTTGGCGATCTCGGCCGCGGTGATGATGGTCTCGGAGATCTCGTCGATCTCCGGCTCGGCGGCCGGTGCGGGCGGCAGCCCGACCTCGATCTCCGTGACCCCTGCGAGCTCGAGGTCGCCGGCCGAGGCCTCCATCGGCCCGACAGGCTCGGTCGCCTCGGCAGCCTCGGGCATTTCGGGGAGCTCGGGCACTTCGGATGCTTCGAGCGCCACTTCGGGCTCCGGGAGCTCGGCAGCATCGAGGATCTGTACCGGGCCTCCAAAGCTTCCGTTGGGCTTCAGCAGCACCGCGAGGCGCTGCATGATCGTGCGCACCGGCGCGGCGGTCAGCCGCTCGAGCGTGTCGTCGCCGACGGACTTGCTGTCGGCGAGGATCATGGCGACACCGACCAGGCTCCCCATCGGGGCGCGCACCGGCAGGAACACGGCGAGGCGGCCGTCCTCGAGCGCGGTCTCGTGGCAGGGGAGCGAGGAATCGGCGGCGAGGATCTCGAGGGACTCCATCACCAGCATGTGCTCATCGGGACCGAGCGCGCCCTCGCTCAGCCACAGGCAATTGGCTTCGTGATCGCACAGCGAGACCGACTGCAGACGGCGCGCCGGCAGCACCTCGCGCAGCTGCTGGCCCAGCGACTCGACGGTCGCAGGCCCGCTGGGGGGCGCAGGTGTTGGGACGGGCGCGACGGGGGACTTGGCAGCCGCGCGCGCGGCCCTGAATTTCTGCAGCAAAGGTTCTTCCCGATATTGGCTGAGACACCGAGCGTGCGCCGTTCAAGCGCAGCGCTTTCCCTCGCGTGTGAGGGTGGCAGCAGCGCGGCTCCCGTGCCGTGATTTCCTTCGCGTTCTGTTCGATTCCGTTCGCAAAAAGGCGACACGGAAGCCGATCGCCATTTGTCATATTGACGAGCCGCGCGCCGCACAGCTGGAAAAGTGCGCACGGCGCCGGTGCGCCGCGTCGCGTGCGGCCGTCAGCGGCTCTCGCCGAGAAAATCGCGCTTGCCGAGCTCGACGCCGTTGTGGCGCAGGATTGCGTACGCGGTGGTGGCGTGGAAGAGCACGTTCGGGATCGCCCAGTGCTGCAGGAATTGGAGCCCCTTGAACTCGAGCGTGCGCTCACCGGTGGTCAGCTTGATGTCGCGGGTCTCGGCTCCCTCGAGCGCGTGCGGCGGGATGCTCTTCAGGTAGTCGACCGTGCGCGCGATGCGCGCGTGCAGCTCCTCGAAGCTCGTCTCGGTGTCCGGGAAGCGCGGCGGCTCCTGCCCCGTGAGCCGGGCCACGGCGTTCTTGGCGATGTCGCACGCGATCTGCACCTGGCGCGTGAGCGGGAGCATGTCGGGGGCGAGCCTGGAGGCGAGCAGGACCGCCGGCTCGAATTTCCGGTGCTTGGCGTACGCCACGCCCTTATCGAGAACCGCCGAGAGGCTGCCGAGCGTGTGCGCAAACACCTCCACCGACATCGCGTGCATCGAGATCTTCATGGATTGCCTTTCGTCCCGGACTTGAATGGGCCGCAGATTCTAGCCTCGGGGGGACTGGCGCGCCTGCCTCCCCAGTGAAACAATATGACAGTCATCACTTCGAATTGAGCCTGCCATGAGCCTGATCTGGACACCTGCTCAGCTTGCCATGCTCGCGAAGGTGGTCGATCTCAACGGCTTCTCGGCCGCCGCGCGCGCCCTCGGTGTGCCGAAGGCCGCGGTGAGCCGCGCGGTCGCCGATCTCGAGAAGACGCTCGGCATGCGCGTGCTCGAGCGCACTACGCGGCGCATCGCGCTCACCTCGGCCGGTCGTCTCATCTACCCGCACGCGCGGCGCGTGGGCGAGGAGTGCGACGCCGCGCGCGGCGCGATTGCGAAGCTGAAGAGTCCCGAGGCGCGGCCGCTGCGGGTGGTCGCCGATCCGACCTACGGTCGCGTGCTGCTCTCGCCGCTCGTGCCGCGCTTCCTCGAGGCCTTCGCGCAGGTACCGCTCGAGGTGGCGCTCGATGCGCAGCAGCTCGCCGACGGTACGTGGGATGTCGCAGTCCGCACCCGTCCGCCGTCCGCTGCCGGGCTCACGCAGCGACTGCTCGGCGCGCCGCCGGCGCTGCTGTGCGCGACGCCCGCCTATCTGCAGCAGCGCGGCGTTCCCGCCCGCCCCGATGACTTGCGCTCGCACGACGTGCTGACTCCGGAGGTGTCCGGGCAGCCGGAGTTTCGCCTGAGCCTCGCGCGCGGCGCACAGCGCGCCGAGGTGCCGCTCGTCCCGAAGCTCGCGGTCGACGATCCCGCGGTGCTGCACGCCGCGACCGCGGCGGGGCTCGGAGTGGGGCTGCTGCCCGAATTCCTCTGCCGCCAGGGGCTCGCGACCGGGCGGTTGAAGGCGGTGCTGCCGGAGTGGGCCGTGCCGCCGGCGGATGCGCTCTATGCGCTCTACCCGGCGGCGCTCGAGTCCGACCCGCGGGTCCAGCAGTTCGTCGACTTCCTGGCCGCGAACATCGTCCCCGCCCTCGCGACGCCTGCCGCCCGCGCCTGAGGACTTGGGTACACTGAAAGCCTGGCGTACTGAGGGACTGCCGGCGAAGCGGCCGGTGTAGCGAGAGGATCGTCCATGTACCGTGCACCCCTTCGCGAAATGCGCTTCGTGCTCGAGGAGCTCCTCGAGGCAGGCACCTTGAGCGCCTGTCCGCACTTTGCCGAGTACTCGAACGACCTCGGCCGCTCGGTGCTCGAGGAGGCGGGGCGCTTCGCCGAGAGCGTGCTCGAGCCCCTCAATCGTTCCGGCGATGCCGAGGGTGCGCGCTGGACGCCCGAGGGCGTGGTCGCGGCCGCGGGATTTCGCGCCGCCTACCAGCAGTTCGTGGCCGGCGGCTGGCCGGCGCTCGGCGCCGGGCCGGAGTACGGCGGACAGATCGTGCCGCGCGTGCTGGTGAGCGCCGTGGGAGAGTTCTGGGGCTCGGCGAATCTCGCCTTCAAGCTCGGCCCCATGCTGACTCATGGCGCGGTGCACGCGCTCGAGCTCTCGGGCTCGGCGGCGCAGAAGGCGCAGTACCTGCCGAAGATGGTGAGCGGGGAGTGGAGCGGCACCATGGTGCTCACCGAGCCGCAGGCGGGCTCGGATCTCGGCCAGGTGCGCACCCGCGCCGTGCCGGACGGCGATCGCTATCGCCTGTTCGGCCAGAAGATCTTCATCACCTGGGGCGATCACGACCTCACTGCCAACACCATCCACATGGTGTTGGGGCGCATCGAAGGCGCGCCCGCCGGGGTGAAGGGCATTTCGCTCTTCATCGTGCCGAAGGTGCTGGTGAACGCCGACGGCTCGCTCGGCGAGCGCAACGACGTGCGCTGCCTGTCGATCGAGCACAAGCTCGGCATTCACGCCAGCCCGACCTGCGTGCTCGCCTTCGGCGAGAAGGCGGGGGCGGTCGCTTATCTGGTCGGCGAGCCGGGCCGGGGGCTCGAGTACATGTTCGTCATGATGAACAGCGCGCGGCTCTCGGTCGGGAGCGAGGGCTACGCGGTCGGCGAGCGCTCCTTTCAGCGCGCCGCCGAATGGGCCCGCGTGCGCGTGCAGGGCCGACCGCCGCACGCCGAGCGCGGCAGCAACGCGACCATCATCCAGCACCCGGACGTGAAGCGGATGCTGCTCACGATGAAGTCGCAGACCGAGGCCTCGCGCGCGCTCACGCTCTACACCGCGATGCAGTTCGACCTCGCCTCCGCCAGCCCCGACCCGGCGGTGCGTGCCGCGGCGCTCGCGCGCGGCGAGCTCCTGACGCCGATCGTCAAGGGCTGGTGCACCGAGATCGGCAACGAGGTGGCCGGCATCGGCGTGCAGGTGCACGGCGGCATGGGTTTCATCGAGGAGACCGGCGCCGCCCAGTACGTGCGCGACGTGCGCATCACGACGATTTACGAAGGCACCACCGGCATCCAGTCGAACGATCTCATCGGCCGCAAGATCGCCCGCGACCGCGGCGCGGCGATCACCGCGTTCCTCACCGAAATGGCGACCGAGCTCGAGGGTCTCGCCGCGGTCGAGGAGCTGGTCGATGGCACCTGCCGTGCCGCCCTGGCGGCGGTCGGGCAGCTGCGGCGCGCCACCGAGGCGCTCGGTAAGGCGCTCGCGACGCGTCCCGAGATCGCGCTCAGTGTCTCGGTGCCGTATCTCAAGCTCTGCGGCTACGTCGCGGGCGGCTGGTTGCTGGCGAAGTCGGCGGCGATCGCCGAGGACCGGGTCGAAGGCCCGGAGCGCGAGTTCTATACCGCCAAGATCCACACCGCGGCCTTCTACGCTGCCCAGATCCTGCCGCTCGCAGCCGCGCTCGCGAGTGTGGTGGAGCAGGGCGGTGCGAGCGTCGCCGACACGGACGCGGCGCTCATCTGAAGTGCGCGCCCTGAGCCTCAGCGCCGCGCGCGCCCGCCTGGCACGCGCAGGCGCAACTGCGGCGGCTCGTTGAGATTCGCGAGGAACTCCCGGCGCGCGCCGGGCGCGAGCGCGCTCCAGTCGACCTTGTCGACATGCGAGCGGCGCAGCTGCGCATCGCTGACCCGCGCCGCGGCGCGGCTTCTCGTCCCGTAGTGCGGCGGCAGGCGGGAGGTCGCGCCGCGCGTCAGCAAGTCCGCCACCGCCCCCGCTACCCGCGGGTCGCGGGTGAGGTCGCTGTGGGCGACGCGCGCGTACAGGCAGCGGGCGCCCGCGAGCGCCGCGCTCGCGGCCGGCACCGAGCCGTCGCCATGGCGGGTGAGCGTGTAGAGGAAGTCATCGCGGCGCCGCGTGAGCGCGCTGACCGTTTCCTCACCGACGCCGACGATGGCGGCGAAGCGCGCATCGGCGGGAGCGAGCAGGCTCTGCGTGGCGCGCGCCGCCGCGAGCAGCGCGGCGCGCGGCTGCGGTCCCGTGCGCGGCCAGGCCGCGGCATCGAGCAGATCCGCCCCCCCGCTCCAGCCGCCCCTCGGCAGCATGTCGTAGAGACTCGGGAAGCTGTTGAAGACCTGCTCGACCAGCGCCTCGGCGGAGGGCTGCGCGGCGAGGCGCGCCACCTTGCGCACCACGGCGTAGGTGCCCCGCAGCGCCTGCACCGCAGCTCCCGAGCCGAGGTTCGGGGTGCCGAGCAGGACCACGCGCTCGACCTCACGCGTCTGCGGGTGGCGCAGCGCCGCCCGGGCGATGAGGCCTCCCATGCTGTGGGCCACGAGGGCGGTGCGCCCGAGCGAGCCGAGGCGTTGCGCGAGCGCACGCCCGAGCTCGGCGATCGACAGCCGCCAGTCGTAGTCGTAGAGCTCGGCGGCGAAGCCGCGCGCGCGCAGCGCGAGCTTCAGGCGCAGATGCGAGTAGAGCACGGCGCCGAGCGGCACGACCGCAGCGCCCGCGCCCACCTCGAGCAGCGCGAGCCTCCCGTGTTGGATGTCGATGGGATCGAGCCACACGATGTCGTTCGGCAGCGGCGCCGGGCGCTTGAGCCCGAGCTGCGAGCCCATGATTCCGGGCACGATGAGCACCGACAGGCCGGGCGCGGCCGGCGGCGTCCGCCGTGCGCGGCGCGCGAGCGCGGCGAGCGCGCGGTACTCCGCGGCGCCGAAGTAGGCGGCGAGCTCGGGGCGGTGCGCGCCGGTGATGAGCCACTCCTCGATCTGCGCATCGCTCCAGGCGAGCCGATCGTAGGGAGTGACGTGATCGCGCGCGGCGTCCGCGGCGCTCACTCGGCGTCCGGCGGCCGCACGCGGGCGCGCACCTCGATGCGGCCGCCGCCCTCCAGCAGCAGCTCGAGCGGCACCTGCTCGCCGACCGCGAGCGGATGGGCGAGATCGGTGAGCATCACGTGCAGCCCGCCGGGCTTGAGCTCGACGCTTGCGCCGGGGTCGACCTCCAGCGGCTCGTGTGCGCGCATGGTCGAGAGGCCCTTCTCGAGCCGTGTCTCGTGGATCATCGCGTGCGCGGCGGCCGCCGAGCGCACCCCGATGACGCGGACCGCCTGCCCGCCGCCGTTGTGCAGGTGCATGTAGGCGGCGGCGACCGCGCCGCCTGGAATGGCGCGCACCCAGGCATCGGTGACGGTGAGCGCGCTCGGGGCCGTGGCTGGCTGCGCGCGCGCCGCAACGCCGAGCAGCGCGGCGGCGATGAGCGTCGCGAGCGCGCGGGCGAGCGGCAGCGGAGATCGTGAGACACGCATCGCGCGATTATGCCAGACGCTCCGGGGGCGACCGATTATGATCCGCGCACCGAACATGACGCAGTCCGCCCGCTCGGAGCTCATCGCACTGCTCGCGCTGTTTGCCGGTGCGCTCGCGCTCGGCAGCTCCGGCATCTTCGTGCGCGTCTCCGAGACCGGCGTCGTGGCGAGCGCCTTCTGGCGCGGCGCGCTCGCCCTGCCGCCGCTCGCGCTGTGGGCATGGCTCGAGCGGCGCACGCCACGGCGCGGTCCGCGCCTCGATTCGGGATTCCTGTGGGCCGGCGTATTCTTCGCCGGCGACATCGCGCTGTACCATCTCGCGCTGGCCCGCATCCCGGTCGGGGCCGCCACGCTCGAGGCCAACACCGCGCCGCTCGTCGTCACGGTCCTCGCCTGGGCCGTGTGGGGCGAGCGCCCCCGGCTCGGTTTTCTGCTGGCGATCCTGCTCGCCTTCGCCGGGCTCCTGCTCATCGTGAGCCCGAAGCTGACCAAAGGCGGCCACGCGCTCGGGGGCGATGCCCTCGCGCTCGGTGCCGCGTGGTTCTATGCCGCCTACATTCTCGCGGTGGCGCGCCTGCGCGGGCGGCACGGCACCGGCACCGTCATGTTCGCGAGCACCCTCGTCTACAGTCTGTTGCTGCTGCCGGTTTGTTTGCTGCTGGGGGAGCGGTTCCTGCCCGTGAGCGGACGCGGCTGGCTCGTGCTGCTCGGCCTGGCGCTGTCGGCGCAGGCGCTCGGGCAGGGCCTGATTGCCTATGCGCTGGCGCATCTGCGTGCGACCTTCGGCTCGCTCGGCCTGTACCTGCAGGTGATCGGCGCGGCCGTGTACGCCTGGCTGCTGCTCGGGGAGCGCCTGAGCCCGCTGCAGCTCGTGGGTGGCGTCGTGGTGCTCGCCGGGATCGCGCTGGCGCGCGCGACGCGCCCTCGACGAACGCACGCCGCAACTGCGCCCTCGGGCGCCGCCGCGTCGTCGCCGTGAGCAGGCCAGGCCTGAAGCTAGGCGCAGCGCGCGTCGATCCAATCGAGCGTCGCACGCCAGAGCGTCTCGCGATGCCGCTCGGCGAAGAACCCATGGTGGCCGATGCGGTGCACCTGCGCCTCGCCCGGTGTGATCGCACGGCGCTCGATCGCGGCGTTGGGATAGAGCGCGAGCAACGCCTCGACCGCCGCGGGCGTCGCGATGGGGTCGTCGCTGAAGCGCAGCGACAGGATCGGCGCGCGCACCCGGGAGAAGGGGCCATCGTGCGCATCGCCGGTGAGATCCGGCGCGAAGTGCTGCGGCCGCAGGCACCACTTGCGCCACTCGAGGAAGACGCCCGCCGGCAGCGACTCACCGCGCCACACGAGGCTGTGCGGCACGTAGCCATGGGTCTTGAGCCCGAGCGGACCGAACACCGTCCAGAAGAGCAGCGCCAGGTAGCGGAACGGCACGCGCTGGCCGCGCCAGTAGCCGATCGAGGCCGCGATCATCACGTGCGCGCGCGCCGCGGCCTGGTTGTACATGCAGCCGATCAACTGCCCGCCGACGCTATGGCCGGCGGTGACGAGGGGCAGGCGCGGGCAGCGCTCGGCGAGGTAGGCGAGCGCCGCCGGCATGTCGAGCAGTCCCCAGTCGCTCATGCGGGCCGGCTCCTCAGCGGGCGGCTGCCTCCCCGAGGCGCCCGTGCCCCGGTAGTCGTAGACCAGGGCGTGATAGCCGCGCTGCGCGCAGTAGTGCGCGAACTTGAGATAGAACTCGCGCGGGAAGCCGGTGGCGCCGTTGATGGTGAGGGCGCCGCGCGGCGCGGCTGCTTCGAGGAAGAGCGCCGCGAGTGCGCGGCCGTCGCGGGCGGCGAGCTCGACCGGCTCGGGTGCCGGAGCAGCGGCGCTCACTGCGCGTGCTCGGCGATGATGCGCGCCACGGCGTCGATGGCGGCCCGGCGCGGCGTCGTCTTGCGCCATACCGCGCCGATATGCCGCACCGGGGCGGGCCGCGCGAACGGACGGACCCTGACGCCGCGCGCGTTGCCGTAGGCGCCGCGGCTCGCCAGCTCCGGTAGCAGCGTTACGCCGGCCCCCGCCGCCACCATCTGCCGCAGCGTCTCGAGGCTGGTCGCGCGAAAGTCCTCGCTCTGGCTGACGCCCGCGCGACTGCAGACCTCGAGCGCCTGGTCCCGCAGGCAGTGGCCCTCCTCGAGCAGCAGCAGCGTCTCGCCCTTGAGGTCCGCCGCCCGCACCGTGTCGTGTGCGGCGAGCGGGTGGTGCTCGGGAACGGCCAGCGTAAAGGCCTCGCGGTACAGCTCGCGTGCCTCGAGCCCGGCCAGCTCCACCGGCAGCGCGAGGATCCCGAGGTCGAGCTCGCCGTCGCGCAGCTTCGCGAGCAGCGGCGCCGTCTGGTGCTCGTAGAGGCGCAGCTCGAGCCGCGGGAGACTGCGGCGGATCGCGCGCGTCACGTGCGGCAGCAGATACGGCCCGATGGTCGGCAGCAGTGCCACGCGCAGCTTGCCCGCGAGCGGGTCGCGGCTGCCCGCCGCCAGCGCCACGATCTCCTCGCCCGCCTCGATCATGCGCCGGGCGCGTGCCACGATGAGCTCGCCGGCCTCGGTGAGCGACACCTTGTGGGGCGCGCGCTCGATCAACTGCACTCCGAGGTCCCGCTCGAGCTTTTTCAGCTGCGAGGACAGGGTCGGCTGGCTGACGAAGCAGCGCGCCGCGGCGCGGCCGAAGTGGCGCTGCTCGGCTACCGCCACCAGGTAGCGCAGGTCCTTCAACTTCAGCTCGACGGTCATCTTGATTCCGGTGCTCGGTGCGCCGATATACAAGGCCTATCGAGATTATAAAATCAATCGATTGGATTGATAAGGCCCGCTCGCGCAGTATGCGCGCCACGTCCCGCGAGGGCCATCCACTCCAAGGAGTACCGAGCATGTCAGGCATAGGCCAGCGTTTCCCCGAGTTCGCGCTCACCGGCGTCGTCACGAGCGATGCCAGGACGGCGTTCCGCCCCTTCACCCACGAGAGCTTCCCCGGCAAGTGGCAGGTGGTGTTCTTCTGGCCGAAGGACTTCACCTTCGTGTGTCCCACCGAGATCGCGGCCTTCGGCAAGCTCGAGCGCGAGTTCCGCGCCCGCGACGCACAGCTGCTCGGCGTCAGTATCGACAGCGAGTTCGTGCATCTCGCCTGGCGGCGCGACAAGGAGGAGCTGAGGGACCTGCCGTTCCCCATGCTCTCCGACATCAAGCGCGAGCTCGCCGGCAGCCTCGGCATCCTCGACCCGCAGGCCGGCGTCGCCCAGCGCGCCACCTACATCGTAGACCCGCAGGGCGTGATCCGTTTCGTCTATATCACCGACCTGTCGGTCGGCCGCAGCCCCGAGGAAGTGCTGCGGGTGCTCGATGCGCTGCAGACCGACGAGCTCTGCCCCTGCAACTGGCAAAAGGGCGAAGAGACCCTGAAGGCGGCCTGACATGAAGACCCTGGAAGCCATTCGCGAGTCGCTCCCGGCCTATGCACGCGATCTGCAGCTGAACCTCGGGAGCGTGCTGACGCCGGCGGGCGCCCCGGGGCTCGACGAGCGGCAGATCTGGGCGGTGGCGCTCGCGAGCGCGCTCGCTTCGCGGAACGTCGCCTTCAGCCGCGACTTGGGTGCGCTCGCCGCCGCGCGCCTGGACGCCGCGCACGTCACCGCGGCGCACGCCGCGGCGGCTCTCATGGGCATGAACAACGTCTACTACCGCTTCCTGCACCTGGTGGAGGATCCCGAATACGCGCAGCTCCCGGCGCGGCTGCGCATGAACGTGCTCGGCAACCCCGGGATCGCCAAGGTGGACTTCGAGCTGCTGTCGCTCGCGGTCTCGGCCATCAACGGCTGCGGCAGCTGTGTCGCCTCCCACGAGCGGCAGCTGCGTGCGCATGGCCTCGAGCGCGAGGCGGTGCAGAGCGCGGTACGCATCGCCGCCACCGTGCACGCCGTGGCGCGCGTCCTCGAGACGAGCGGCGGCGAGGCGGCGCTCGCGACCCGCGCGGCCTAGCGGGCGCATCTTTTCCTTGGGGGGGCGGGGGCGGCGCTGTGTCATGATCGCGCGCAGCCGGATCGACCCGTGTCAGCCCGCCGCCCGCTCATCGTCCTGATCGCCACCCTGGCCGTCGTCCACGCGGCGCCGCTCGCCGCCGCGCGTGCCGTGACCGACGACGGCGGCCGCAGCGTGACGCTGCCGGCGGCACCGCTGCGCATCGCGAGCCTCTCTCCGGGGGCGACTGAGATGCTGTTCGCCGCCGGCGCCGGCTCCGAGGTCGTGGCGACGGTCGAGTACTCCGATGTGCCGGCCGAAGCGCGGCGCGTGCCGCGCCTCGGCGATGCGGTCGCGATCGATCTCGAGCGGCTGGTGCGCATCCGTCCCGACGTGGTCGTCGCCTGGCCCTCGGGCGGCAATCCCGCGCAGCGCGAGAAGATCGCGCGGCTCGGCATCCCGGTGTACGAGCAGGAGGCGCGGCGCCTCGCGGATCTCGCCGGGTCGGTGCGGCGCCTCGGCGCGCTGGCCGGCACCGCGGCGCAGGCCGAGGTCGCGGCACGCGGCATCGAGGCGCGCCTCGCGGCGCTCGCGCGCACCTACGGCGGCGGTACGCAAGGCGCGCATCCGCGCGTGCTGCTCGAGGTGTGGAATCGGCCCCTCTATACCGTCGGCGGCCGGCACCTCATGACGGATGCGCTCGAGCTGTGCGGGGCGCGCAACGTGTTCGCGGACCTTCCCGAGCCAGCTCCCGTGGTCGACATAGAGGCGGTGATCGCCCGCGATCCGGACGTCATCGTCGCGGCCGGGCCTCCGGGCGAGAGCGCCGCCTGGCTCACGGACTGGAAGCGCTTCGGCACGCTGCAGGCGGTGCGCAACGGGCGGCTGATCGCCTTCGAGGATCAGGCGTTGAGTCGCCTCGGGCCGAGCGTCCTCGATGCCACCGAGGCGCTGTGCCGCGCGATCGCCGGGGCCGGCGGCCGGCGCCCCTGAAATCCACTCAGTCCCGGAAGTTGTTGAACTGCAGCGGCCGGTCGAGCTTGGCGCCGCGCAGCAGCGCGATCGCCGCCTGCAGATCGTCGCGCTGCTTGCCGCTCACCCGCACCTTGTCGCCCTGCAGGCTCGCCTGCACCTTGAGCTTGGAATCCTTGATGAGGCGCGTGAGTGTCCTGCCGGTCTCCGCGTCGATCCCGTGCCGCATCAGCACTTCCTGGTGCGCGGCCGAGAGCGTCGTCTGCGGCTCCTGCACCTCGAGGCACTTCAAGTCGATGCCGCGCTTGCCGAGCCGGAGCTTCAGGATCTCGAGCATCTGCTTCAGCTGGAACTCCACCTGCGCATGCAGCGTGACGCTGAAGTCCTTGAGCTCGAAGCGCGCCCCCGTGTCCTTGAAGTCGAAGCGCTGCGACAGCTCTCGACCCGCCTGGTCGACTGCGTTCGCGACCTCATGCAGGTTGAGCTCCGAGACGACGTCGAAGGAGGGCATGGGGGTATTCAGCGCCGGCGCCGGTCCGGCTTGGATTTCGCTGCCGCCCTCTTGGGCGCGCGGGCCGCGCGCTCCCCTTCCCGGCCGCCGGCCGCGAGCTCGCGGCGGTGCGCGCGCGCGAGAGCGATGAAGCGCGGCGTGGGACCGACGTCCTCGTAGATCGGGTCGCCCTGCTCGTCGGTGGAGATCACGCGCTTGCCGGCGACGTAGGGCATGGCGGCCGCGAGCTCCTTGAGCGCCGCGCCGAGGAGCTCGGTGATCAGCTGCTCGGGCGCGCGCCCCGGGAACATCTCCGCGAGCGCCGCGAGCTGCGCGGCCTCATCGAGCGGCAGGTGCACTGCAAAGGTGCGCGCCGTGCGCGGGGCGGCTGCAGTCTCGCGCCAGCTCTCGAGCAGCTCTTTGAAGCTCACTGGGTTGCTTTCAGGTTGGCTTGAGGATGCGGATGGCTCGCGGCGGCGAAGCGCTGCGCCGCGCGCGCATTCTAGCGGAACCCGCGCGGGTGAGGCGGGCGCCGGCCGCGGCTTGACGCCCCGCGCCCCCGAAGGGGATACTCGTTGGCAACATGTCGCACCGGCCCGTCAGCACTTCCTGGTGGTGGCGCACTTCATGACGGAGTGGGCTGACGGTTAGCTTTTTCCCCGCGACTTAAGCGCATAAACGGCACCAGCAACCCATCTCCGGATGACCCCGGGATGGGTTTTTTGTTGTCTGCACGCATTGGGAGCCTCGAGAGCCTTGCAAACCGCCTTCGACATCACCGGCGACCTCGACACGCCCGTCTCGGCGTTCATGAAGCTCGCGGCGTTCGCGCCGCGCTTCCTGCTCGAGAGCGTCGAGGGCGGCGAGCGCCTCGGCCGTTATTCCTTCATCGGCTTCGGCGACGGACTCGAGGTGCGGCTCGATGACGGCGCCCTCACGATCGGCGCGCAGCGCCGTGCGCTGCCCGCCGACGGCGCGGCGCTGCTCGCGGGACTGCGCGAGGCGCTCGCCGCCGCCCCGCAGCCGCAGCCCGACATCCCCGGCGTGCCGCTCGCCGGCGGGCTGGTCGGCTACGCCGCCTACGACGTGGTGCGCTACTTCGAGCGGCTGCCGGCCCGCGCGCGCAGCGACCCGGGCGTCCCCGCGCTGCATTACGTGGCGCCGCGCTCGGTGCTGGTATTCGATCACCTGACGCGCGGCATCGCGCTGCTGCATGCCGGAAGCGATGCGGAGCGGCGCGCGCTCAGGCGCGAGGTGGTGCAGGCGCTGCGCGGCGCGTTGCCGAACGGGCGGCGCGCGGGGCGCTATGCGCCGCCGACGGCGGCCTACGCGCGGGCCGACTACCTGGCGGGCGTGCGGCGTATCCAGGAATGCATCGCGGCGGGCGACGTCTACCAGCTGGTGCTCGCGAGCCGCTTCGAGGGGCGCCACGAGCTCGACCCCTTCCAGGCCTATCGTGCCCTGCGCCTCATCAATCCCTCTCCTTATATGTACTACTGCGCCCTCGGCGACGTGGCGGTGGTCGGCTCCTCGCCCGAGGCGCTGGTGAAGCTCTCCGGCCGGCGCGCCCAGCTGCGTCCCATCGCCGGCACCCGCCCGCGCGCCGCGGCGGCGGCGCTCGATGCCGAGCGCGAGGCGGAGCTGCGCGCCGATCCCAAGGAGAACGCCGAGCACGTGATGCTGGTGGACCTCGCCCGCAACGATCTCGGCCGGGTCGCGAGCGCCGGCAGCGTCACGGTCGAGCCGTACCGTGCCATCGAGCGCTACAGCCACGTGATGCACATGGTGAGCGGAGTGCACGGCGAGCTCGCTCCCGGGTGCGACGCCTTCGACCTGTTCGCGGCGGCCTTCCCGGCCGGAACGCTGGTCGGCGCGCCCAAGGTGCGCGCCATGCAGATCATCGACGAGCTCGAGCCGGTGCGGCGCGGACTCTACGGCGGCACGGTCGGCTATTTCGGCGCCCGCGGCGACATGGACCATGCCATCACCATCCGCACCCTGGTGTTCTCGGGCGATGAGTACAGCTACCAGGCCGGCGCCGGCATCGTCGCCGACAGCGTGCCGAGCAGCGAGTACGAGGAGGTGCTCGCCAAGAGCGCCGCCATGGTGCGGGCGCTCGAGCTCGCGGAGGAGGGGCTGTGAGGAAGCCGCGACTCCTGCTCATCGACAACTACGACTCCTTCACCTACAACCTGGTGCAGGCGTTCCTGGTGCTCGGTGCCGAGGTGAGCGTGTACCGCAACGATGCCCTGACGGCGGAAGAGGCGCGCGCGCTCGCTCCGTCGCATCTGTGCATCTCGCCCGGCCCCGGCACGCCGCGCGATGCCGGCGTCTCCATGGACATGATCCGCGCCTTCGCCGGCGTGATCCCGGTGCTCGGCGTATGCCTCGGCCACCAGGCGATCTGCGAGGTATTCGGCGGCCAGGTGGTGCGCGCCGCGCGTCTCATGCACGGCAAGACCTCGCTGGTGCGCCACGACGGCGCCACGATTTTCGCGGGCCTCCCGCAGCCCTGCGAGGTCGGCCGCTATCACTCGCTGATCGCGGCCCCCGGAACGCTCCCGGAATCGGTCGTGGTGAGCGCCGAGACCGATGCGGGCGAGATCATGGCGGTGCGCCACCGCACGCTCACCGTCGAGGGAGTGCAGTTCCATCCCGAGAGCATCCTGACGCCCGCGGGGCCGAAGCTCCTCGGGAACTTCCTGAAATATTCCGCCGGCACGCGCGGCGCGCGAGCGGACGATGTCGGCGCCGCGTGAGCTGCTGAGATTGCTCTCCGAGCGGCGCGACCTGACCGAGGCGCAGGCCGGGGAGCTGCTCGGGCATCTCACCGACGGCGAGCTGCCGCCGGCCATGGCCGGAGCGCTGCTCGCGGCGCTTGCGACCAAGGGCGTGGTGGCTGACGAGGTGCGCGGCTTCGCGCTCAGCATGCGCCGCCTGGCGCGTCGTCCCGAGGTACCGCGCGAGCTGCGCGCCATCGACATCGTCGGCACCGGCGGCGATGCCTCGGGGAGCCTCAACATCTCGACCGGGACGGCGCTGCTCACCGCCGCCTGCGGCCTGGCGGTCGTCAAGCACGGCAACCGCTCGGTCTCGAGCCGCTGCGGCAGTGCGGACGTGCTCGATGCGCTCGGAGTGGCGATTCCGCAGGACGGCGCGGCCGTGGGCGCCTGCCTCGCCGCGACCAGCTTCACCTATCTGTTCGCGCCCCACTTTCACCCGGCGACGGCGCGCGTCGCGCCGATCCGCGCAGCTCTCGGCGTGCGCACCGTATTCAACATCTTGGGTCCGCTGGTGAACCCGGCGCAGCCGCCGCTGCACCTGATCGGCGCGTACAGCCTCGAGGTCGCGCGCCTCATGGCCGACACGCTCGCGGGCCTGCCGGGCGAGCGCGCCTTCGTCGTGCACGGCGCCGACGGCTGGGACGAGCCGACCCCGGTCGGCCCGTTCACCGTGTTCGACGTACGCCCGGGGAAGGTCTCCGTCGCGGTGCGCACGCCCGCCGACTACGGGCTCGCCACCTGCAGCCCGGCGGCGCTCGCCGGCGGCGATGCGGCCTACAACGCGCGCTCGCTCGAGGCGGTGCTCACGGGAGGCGACCGCGGCGCGCACCGCGACTGCCTGCTGCTCGGCACGGCGCTCGCGCTCGAGGTTGCGGGCGTCGCCGCGGACCCCCGCGAGGGGCTGGCGCGCGCCGCCGAGGCGATCGACAGCGGTGCGGCCGGGCGGCTGCTCGCAGCGCTCCGTGCCCGGGTCGCCGCGACCGGTCCTGCTGCTGCGGGGCGCAGCGCATGAGCGCGTTCCTCGAGGAGATGGCCGCGGGCAGCCGCGAGCGGGTACGCGCCGCCCTCATGCGCCGCTCGCTCGCGGGACTCGAGTCCGCCGCGCGCGCTACCCCCGCACCGCCGCCGCTGCGTCTCGCTGCGGGCGGCTTCGATCTCATCGCGGAGCTGAAGTTGCGCTCGCCGGCTGCCGGCGCGCTGAAGCGCGCGGACGAGGACGTCGGGCCGCGGGTCGCGGCTTATGCCCGTGCAGGGGCCGCGGCGGTCTCGGTGCTGACCGAGCCGAGCCGCTTCGACGGCTCGCTCGCGCACTTGAGCGCCGCCGCGCAGGTCCTCGCACCGCTGCGCGTACCTGCGATGCGCAAGGATTTCCTCGTCGATCCGTACCAGGTGTACGAGGCGCGCGCCGCGGGCGCGGGTGGCGTGCTCGTCATCCTGCGCCTGCTGCCGAAGGGGGAGACGCGCGCGCTGCTCGAATGCGCCGCGGAGCTTGGCCTCTTCGTGCTGCTCGAGGCCTTCGATGCGAAGGACATCGAGCTCATGCACGAGCTGATCGGGGCGTACCGCGGCTCGAATCCGCTGCTCGCGGGCGTCAACTGCCGCGACCTCGCGACCCTCGAGGTCGCCCCAGGGCGCCTGCTCGAGCTCGCCCCGCTCCTGCCCACGGGCGTGCCGCGCGTGGCCGAGAGCGGCGTGGCCTCGGAGGCGGACGTGCGCGCGGTCGCCGCCGCCGGCTATTCGCTGGCGCTCATCGGCAGCGCGCTGATGCGCGGCGCCGACCCCGGGACGCTCGCCGCCGCGCTCCTCGTGGCGGGCCGCGCGGCGCGCGCCACCGCCGGGCGGGAGACGCGCTGATGTGGATCAAGATCTGCGGCCTGACCACTCCCGATGCGATCGCGGCCGCGCTCGAGGCCCAGGTGGAGGCGATCGGCTTCGTGTTCGCCGTCTCGCCGCGCCAGCTGACCCCGGAGGCGGCGGCGCAGCTCGCGCGTCCGGCGCGCGAGCGCGTGCGCTGCGTGGCGGTGATGCACCATCCGCGGCAGCTCGCGCTCGCGGAGATGCTGCGGGTATTCAGGCCCGACGTGCTGCAGACGGACGAGTCCGATCTCGCGCAGCTCGAGCTTCCGCAGACGCTCGAGCTGCTGCCGGTGCTGCGCAGCGATGCGGCCGCTCCGGCGCGGCTTGCGCCGCGGGTGCTGTTCGAGGGGCCGGCGAGCGGAACGGGTACCGCGAGCGACTGGAGCGCCGCGCGGCGCCTCGCGCGGCGCACGCAGCTCATACTCGCCGGTGGCCTCGATGCGGGCAACGTAGCGCAGGCGATCCAGGCGGTGCAGCCCTTCGGCGTCGATGTGTCGAGCGGGGTGGAGGCGCGGCCGGGAGTCAAGAGTCCGCTGAAGATCGCGCAGTTCGTAGCGGCGGCGCGCGCAGCCGCCGCCAGACCGAGTGAGGATGCCCTATGAATGCCGTCCTGCCCGATGCCGCGAGTCTGCTCGCGCAGCTCCTGGCCGGGAAGTTTCCCGACACGCGCGGCCGCTTCGGTCCCTTCGGCGGGCGCTATGTTCCCGAGACCCTCATCCCGGCGCTCGAGCGTCTCGAGCGCGGCGTGCGCGCGCACCTCGGCACGCGCGAGTTCCAGCAGGAGCTCGCGCTCGAGCTGCGCACCTGGGTGGGCCGGCCGACGGCGCTCACCCGCGCGGGGCGCCTCTCGGAGCGCTGGGGGGCATCGGTCTTCCTCAAGCGCGAGGACCTGGCGCACACCGGCGCTCACAAGATCAACAACGCCCTCGGCCAGGCGCTGCTGGCGCGGCGCCTCGGCGCGCGGCGCATCGTCGCCGAGACCGGCGCCGGGCAGCACGGTGTGGCGAGCGCCGCCGCCTGCGCGCGGCTCGGGCTTCCCTGCACGGTGTACATGGGCGCCATCGACATGGAGCGCCAGGCGCCGAACGTCGGACGCATGCGCCTGCTGGGCGCCACCGTGGTGCCGGTCACGAGCGGCGATCGGACGCTGCGGGCCGCGATCGACGAGGCGCTGCGCGACTGGGTGTCGGATCCACTCGGAACCTATTACCTCCTCGGCTCGGTGGTGGGCCCGCACCCTTATCCCTACCTGGTGCGGGAGCTCCAGGCGGTCATCGGCCGCGAGGCGCGTGCACAGCTCCTCGAGTGGACGGGTCGCCTGCCGGATGCGGTCATCGCCTGCGTCGGCGGCGGCTCGAACTCGATCGGCGCCTTCCACGCCTTCCTCGGCGATGCCGCCGTCGAGATCATCGGCGTCGAGGCGGGTGGCCGGGGGGCAGGGCTCGGCGACAATGCCGCGACGGTCGCTTACGGGCGGCCGGGCGTGCTGCACGGCACCTACTCGATGCTGCTGCAGGATGAGAACGGCCAGATCCAGGAGACGCACTCGGTGTCGGCGGGACTCGACTACCCGGGCGTCGGTCCCGAGCACGCCCTGCTCGCAGCTCTGGGGCGCGTGCGCTACGAGACGGCGAGTGACGCGGAGTCGCTCGCGGCGGTGAGCGCCCTGAGCGAGCTCGAGGGAATCCTGCCGGCCATCGAGAGCGCGCACGCGCTCGCGGCGGCGGAGCGCTGGGCGCGCGCGCATCCCGGCGGCACCGTGCTGGTGTGCCTCTCCGGGCGCGGCGACAAGGACATGCCGACGCTGCAGCGCACGCTGCTCGCCGCGGAGGGTCCATGAGGCCTCACGAGCGCATCACCCACGCGATCCGCGCGGCCGCCGCGGGCGGGGCGCCCGCGCTCATCGCCTACCTGACCGCGGGCTACCCGAAGCGCGCTGAGTTCGCCGCGCGCCTCGAGGCGGTCGCGGCTGCGGCGGATGTGGTCGAGATCGGCGTGCCGTTCACCGATCCGATGGCCGACGGCGTCACCATCCAGCGCGCGAGCCTCGCGGCCCTCGCGCAGGGAGTGACGCTCAGGTGGATCCTGGCCGAGGTGGCCCGGCTCGCCCACGTACGCACCCCGCTGCTTCTCATGAGCTACCTGAATCCGCTGCTCGCCTTCGGGGTCGAAGCGCTGGCTGAGAGCGCCGCGCGCGCCGGCGTCGCGGGCTTCATCGTGCCGGACCTGCCGCTCGATGAGGCGAGCGAGCTGCAGGCGGCGCTCGCCTCGCGCGGCATCGCGCTGGTGCAGATGGTCACGCCGGTCACCGAGCCCGAGCGCCTCGCGGCGCTCACGGCCGGCAGCCAGGGATTCGTCTATGCCGTCACCATGACGGGGACCACGGGCCGCAGCGTCGCCGTGCCGGACGAAGTGCTCGCATACCTCGCGCGCGTGCGCGCGCGCGCGGCGCTCCCGGTGTGCGCCGGCTTCGGCATCCGTACGCGCGAGCAGGTGGCGCGGCTCACGGGGCACGTGGACGGAGTCGTGGTCGGCTCGGCGCTGGTGGAGCTCCTCGAGCGGGGCGAGGACCCCGCCGCCTGGCTGCGTGGCTTGCGCGGGCCATGAGAACCCTGACCATCGCGGCGCGCTTCTGCGGCCCGCCGGACTCCGCGAACGGCGGCTACTTTGCCGGCATGGTCGCAAGCTGCGCCGGGCGCACCGTCACGGTGCGGCTCATCCGGCCGCCGCCGCTCGAGCGCGAGCTCGTGCTCGAGGATCTCGCCGGGGGAACGCTGCGGGTGCTCGACGGCGCCGAGACGGTGGGCGAGGCGCGCCCGGCGGCACTCGAGCTCGAGGTGGACGCTGCGCCCGATTACCTCGAAGCCGTGGAGGCCTCGCGGCGCTACGCCGGCTTCCGTCATCATCCCTTCCCGGGCTGCTTCGTGTGCGGCCCTCAGCGCGTGCGCGGCGATGGCCTGCGCATCTTCGCCGGTCCCATCCCCGAGCGCGCGCTGGTGGCGGCTCCCTGGGTGCCGGATGCATCGCTCGATGCCGGTGACGGCAAGGTGCGCGCCGAGTTCATGTCGGCCGCGCTCGATTGCCCCGGCTACTACGCGGTCGCGCCCGATGACCGCAAGATGCTGCTCGCCGAGCTCACGGCGCACGTCGACCGCCGCGTGCACATCGGGGAGTCCTGCACGGTCGTGGGCTGGCGACTCGGCTCGAGCGGGCGCAAGCACGAGGCGGCGACGGCGCTCTTCGACGGCAAGGGCGAGCTGTGCGGCCGCGCGCGCGCGCTGTGGATCGAGCCGCGCGCCGCGGTTTGAGATTGCCGCGGACGGTTGAGCGGCGTGGCGGCGCGGGCTGAGGTGTCACTGCGCAAGCGTTCACGACAGCCGAGCAGGCAGAGGAAGCGGGGGCAACGGCAGCTTTTGACCCCGTTGCAGACGTAACGCTTTCCCGTTAGCGGCCGTTCAGATCCGGAATAGCGGACACTCAGGACGGTCCTGGACTTTTCCGGAGAGTCGCCGAGCACCCGAGCAGGTCCTGCAACGAAGTGGAATGTACCTATGTTCAACCACCACATGAGCGCCTAGACAGGCAAATGGAGAAGGCCGACGCCGATCTGAAGCGCATGTCCAGCACAATCCAGTCGAAATCGAGTGCAGGTGACTCTCGGGCAACGGTGGTGCCCCATGAAATCCTGCTGAGCTTGGTCGACCATCTCGACGCCATGTTGGCCTATTGGGATGTCAATCAAATCTGCATCTTCGCAAACGATGCGTATCGCGAGTGGTTCGGAAAGACCAGAGAGCAGATGCTCGGTCATACGCTGAGCGAGCTGCTTGGGCCGCTCTACCCCAAGAATTTGCCGTACATTCAAGCCGCCTATGCCGGGCACAAGCAGGTCTTTGAGCGTGAAATACGGACGCCGGACGGTCGGCTGCGCCATAGCCTGGCAACGTACACACCGTATACCGTCGACGGAGCAGTTCGGGGCATTTTCGTACACGTAGCCGACGTGACTCGGTTGAAACTCTTGGAGCACGAACTGAAGACGGAGAAGGCGAAGGCCGAATTACTGGCGACACATGACTTTCTGACCGGGCTCCCCAACCGAGTGCTGTGGCAGGATCGAATTACGCAGGCGCTTGCGCTTGCGAATCGCCAGAACGACATGCTCGCGGTGCTCAGCGTCGATATAGACGACTTCAAGAAGGTAAACGACACCTACGGGCACAGCGAAGGCGACCGACTGCTCGTCGAAATTGGAAGTCGAATCAAAGCCACACTCCGCAACGTGGATACTGTCGCGCGATTTGGCGGTGACGAGTTGCTCGTATTGATCCCTGGAATCGACTCGCAGTCACAAGTCGAAGTGGTGGCGGATCGACTGCTCGCCGCCGCAGGACGGCCAGTTACACTTGGGTCTGAAACCATGGCACCGGCGTGCAGCCTGGGAATTGCCCTCTACCCGCGTGATGGCACAACTCCTGAGGAGTTGATGGTCAACTCGGATCGAGCGTTATATGCAGCGAAGAAACGCGGCAAGGGTTGCTATGCGTTCTTTGCCAAAGAGGGGCATTGAGCCAGACACCATCACCGCGAGGAGGCAAATTTGCGATGGCCGCTTCAGAGGAACCTGGTGCTGCATGATTGATGTCGGCTGTTGGCTGCATCCGGTCACGGCAGCACGCGCTCGCCCTCCATCTTGACCTGCACCGGTCCGCTGACCCGGTGCCCGCCGGCGTCAAAGAAAGTTGCGCTCGCCATTCCGCCGAAAGTGTTGCCACTCACTTTGAGCGTGAAGGAGATCTCCCCTCGAGCGGCGAAATGGTGGCTGGTTCGGTCTGCCGTAATCTCAACGACTTTGCCCCTATAGCCATCGCCGTCAGCACGCCACGCGCCCATTAGGTTGCTGTCACTGGTATTGGGATCGCCTGCATCGGGGTTGGACTGTTCGACCGTGCCATCGGAATGAAACACGAACATGTGTAGTGGAAATGGCGCGTCCGGAATCGCCACGATCCAGGCGCCCACAATGTCCGGCGGAGCGCCTTGGCCGTGGTGGGCTTGCTGACAACCGGCGAGGCACAATGCCACCAGGGCAACCGCTCCAAGAGTCCTCCGCACAGTCGTACTTCCTCTCGCGCAAGCCATTCAACGTCCGCTGCTGGGGAGTTTAGCCGCCTGGAGCGGCTGACCGCTCCTGGCCGGGAACCGCCTGGCGCCCTTCCCGGAACCCGCCGCTCGGGTTGATTCACCGCGAACTTCCGGGTTTGACCCCAAGCAGCCGCCGAGCCATCCCGGAAGCAGTCATCCATGACGCCTTAAGCGGACACGCCCGCCAGCGCAGACGGTCCCTGTCAGCGCTCGCCCCCTACGTGCGTAGCGGCCGGAAGAACTGCCGCACGTCATCTGTCATCGCACCGGGTTGTTCCCAGAAGGCGAAGTGTCCGCCCTTCGGGACTTGCGTGAAGCGCACCAGGTTGAAATGGCGCTCTAGCACACTCCGGGGAGGCTTGAAAGTCAGCATCTCGCGCGGTGAGTACACGATGCCGGTCGGAACACCGACTCTGCGGGTGGTGACCGGGTCGTCGTCGACGCCGCGATAGAACCAAACGCTCGAGGCCATCGTGTCGGTCACCAGGTAGATCATCACGTCCGTGAGCACCTGATCCATCGTGAATACCGGTTCGCGCCGATCCGGTGAGTCGCTCCAGAGCTTGATTTTCTCGACCAGCCACGCCGCTGCTCCGAGAGGATTGTCCGTCAGTGCAAAAGCGGCGGTCCCGGGCCTGGTGTGGTGCTCGCGCGAATAGGCGCCTTCGATATGCCACTCGGCGTCGCTATCGCGTATCCAGGCCCTCTCCTCCGCTGTCAGTTCCTTGTCTTCCGGAAGCGTCAGGTCCTCTGCGATGTCGTTGAGATGAATGCCGATGAGAGATTCCGGATACGCGCGGCCGAGTTCTGCTGTGACCTTCTCGCCAAGGTCCCCTCCCTGTGCACCATACCTGGGATAACCGAGAGCCTGCGTCATCAGCGTATTCCACAGCCTCGCTGTGGTCGCCGGCCCGATGGGCTTGCCCAACGGCTTAGACGAGAAGCCATATCCGGGTAGCGAAGGAACAATCACGTCAAAAGCATCGTCTGCAGAGGCACCGAAGCTCGCCGGATCGCTGAGTGGGCCGATAGCTTCGAGAAACTCAAATACGGATCCCGGCCAGCCATGGGTAAGAATGAGCGGCATCGGTTTGGGGCCGCGTCCCTTCACGTAATAGACATGGATGTCGTAATCGTCGACGCGCGCCAGAACTTGGGGGTAGCGGTTAAGGTTAGCCTCTGCCTTACGCCAATCAAACTGCTCAACCCAATACTTGGCCAAGGTCCTCATGTAGTCCCAATTGGCGCCATAGCGCCAATCGTCGGCGTCCAGTCGCTCAGGCCACTCCGCCTCACGGACCCTCTTGATAATGTGATCGACCTTGGCCTGGGGGATATTCACGCGAAAGGACTTCAATCGGGAGGCGCTGCTCGCGGCAAACACACTGTGTGGCAGCAGCGCCGACCCAATCGTTCCCAAGATCATTGAGCCAGCCGAGCGTCGCGAATATCGGACAGTCAGGTTGTTGTTTGAACTGGGTATGTCAGTTGCTCGCGCAGGGAACCCAGATACCGCTCCCCTTCATGGTAAGGATGATGCGCGATGTCCGCTACCAAGAGTTTATGAGCGGTGCGGTCGACCGGCTTCTAGTGGCCCGCAGGCGGTCCCCCGGTCTCGGCGGTAAGCGCTTGGCAGCAAGATCTGGCGTTGCTCCCCGATGTTTGCGGCGCTTGCAAGCAGGGCGCATGCTGTCCTCGAGCACTTCGACTGCTGTAGTCACGGCAAGACGATAGGGGGCAAGATGCGCCGGACACACTTGGCGAGTTTGCTGGCGGTCCTCTGCGCGGTTGGTGGCGCTGTTGCGGGGGAGAGCGATGTTGGGACGATTCTGTCCCTTCGGGCAGATTCGAATGCCGGCCTGCTGGCTCACGACGTCGAACGGGTTCTTCGCCACACGACCGACGACTTCATTCTGATAGGCGGTCGCAGCGGCGGCCACGTCGGTAAGGCGGTCATACATGACTATTTCGTCAAGGGCTTCGCGGACGCGAGTCTTGTCACTTACATCCGCACGCCCGACAAAGTCACGATCTCCGACACCGGTGATCGGGCGTTCGAGCGGGGCAAGTGGCAGGGAATCTGGCGCGACGCGAAGAGCGGCTCACTCATGAGCGGTGAATATTCCGCGCACTGGCTGAAGAAAGACGGTGCCTGGCTCACGCTGGCCGAGGTTTACGTGACCCTGCACTGCAGCGGACCGGCCTGCGCGCCCTGAATCCCGCCCTCGATCCGACCGAGGAGATGCCGATGCCGTGCAGCCGGAAATTCGCAAGACTTGTATTCCCCACAGCTTCGCTCGCACTGATGCTGGCGGCGCACGCGGAAACAGCCGCCATTCCGGAGAACGTCCGACACGCCGCCGACGCTGACATTACGCGCGCGGCGCTCGAAGCACCGATACGGTTTCTGTCTTCGGATCTGCTCGAGGGCCGCGGACCCGGCACGCGCGGAGATGAGCTGGCGCGGCTGTATCTGCAGACGCAGCTTGAGGCGATGGGCTACCACCCCGCCTTCGCCGATGGTGCGTGGCAGCAACCCGTTGAGCTCGTCCACATAAAGTCCGCGGTTCCCGCCTCCTGGAGCTTCCAGACCAAGGACGAACGCGTCGACCTGAAACTCGCCGAGGACTACAGCGCCACGAGCGGCCTGCAGACCAAGCGGGTGACCGTTCCCGACGCGGAGCTGGTCTTTGTCGGTTACGGCATCCAAGCGCCGGAGGACCGCTGGGACGACTTCAAGCACGCGAACCTCACGGGAAAGATTCTCGTGATGATGAACAACAACCCGGATTGGGACCCGCACCTGTTTGCCGGCAAACGGCGTCTCTACTACGGGCGCTGGACCTACAAGTTCGAGAGCGCTGCCCGACAGGGCGCCGTGGGCGCGATCATCATCCACACCACGGACTCCGCCGGCTATCCATGGCAGGTCGTTCAGGACACGAGTGAGTATTTCGAGCTGCCGGCTGGCAATGAGCCGCGGCTGCGACTCAAGGCCTGGATAACCGAAGATGCGGTGCGGCGCGTTCTTAAGGCGGGGAGTTACGACCTCGACAGGCTCGTGGCATCGGCCCGGTCGCGGGACTTCAAGCCGGTGCCGCTTGGTATTCGAACCTCGATCGATTTCACCAACGACCTGTCGGTGGTCCGCACCGCCAATGTCGGTGGGCTGCTGCCGGGCTCGGATCCCCAGCTTACGAAGCAATTGGTGGTTCTATCGGCGCACCATGATCACCTCGGGATCGGCAAGCCAGATGCGACCGGCGATCGCATTTACCACGGCGCGGTCGACAACGCGTTGGGATGTGCACAGGTGCTGGCCGCCGCGCGGGCGTTTGCGGCGCTGCCGGAGCACACGCGCCGTTCGCTGCTGGTGCTGTTCGTCGCCGCCGAGGAGCAGCAGTACCTCGGGTCGAAGTACTATGCTGAGCACCCTACGGTCCCGGCGGGACGGATCGCCGCGGATGTCAACCTCGAGGGGGCGTTCGATCGCGCGATTTTCGGGCGCACACGCGATGTCACCCTCATCGGAATGGGAAAGTCATCGCTCGATAAGATCGCGGACAGCGTTGCGAGATTGCAGGGACGCACGCTGAGGCCAGACCAGTTTCCGGACCGCGGCTACTTCTACCGTTCCGACCAATTCTCGTTCGCCCGAATTGGGGTCCCGGTGCTGAACTTCGGTGAGGGCACGGATGTCATCGGGCGTCCGGCTGAATGGGGCCGCCAGCAGGTTGAGGCTTGGGAAAAGCAGAAGTATCACCAGCCGGCAGACAAGCTGGACGACAGCTGGAATTTCGACGGCGTGATCGAGGACGCAAAGCTCGCGATGCTATCGACCTGGCTTATCGCGCAAGCCGACAACATGCCTTCGTGGAAGCCCGGCGATGAATTTGCCGTCGTCCGCAAACGGACTTTGGCTGAGACGGGACCCTAGCCATCTGACGTCCATTCGTTCGAACGACTGCTTTCGGAAAGGTCGCGCAGATACGGTACGTGACCGCTCCTGGCCGGTCAGCGCCAGTCGAGGCTGACGCAGCGACTCAAGGGCAGAAACGGACCCCTTCAGAGAGATGCCTCATGGCGGTCATTTGATGCGGCCAGAGCCGACACTCGGTCGCGGCCGTGAACGGGACGCAGGGCATCCTAATGGATCGAGGTCAATTCTCTCCGCTTGCGCCTTAGCCAGAGGATTGGAACGAGAACAGTCAGAATCGTAAGGCTGGCCCGAAGACCGCCGGTTAGCCCCAGGTCTGGGAGGTGAAGGCCGATGCCGCCAGACAGCACGCCTCGCGGGACCGCAGGCGACCACTCGAAGCTCGCGTTCGTAGCAGCACCTAGAAGGGCGACCAGGGCGCAGCCCGCGATAGGCCAGGTGAGCGGTGCGCCGGAGCGCACCGCCAGGAAGCAGGCAGCGGCGGCAGCGGCTATAGGCGCAATCCACACTCCGTAGGCCTGCAGACCTCGCACAACCCAGGGAACGGGGCCGGGGTAAAGAGCGGTGATCCCTAAGACCTGAGTGGAAAAGGCGATCACGGCGACGGCCGCCAGCATCGACAGGGCAAACTGCACTGCCAAGGCAAACAACGGCAGCAGGACAAAGGCCAAGCACGGCCGCTGCCTAGCCCAGGATCGCAGTTCGGGGTGCGCGAGGATGTTCGCGATGAGGACGTCTTCTGTCCCTAGACGAACAGCGGCCTGGGACTCGCTCTCGGCTTGAGAGAGCCCTGCCGACCGCAGTTCCGCAACGAGATCGGCAAAGTGCGCCTCGATCTCTGCAACCATGCGCTTCACATGGCGAGGGGCTATCCCGGCCCGCAACAGCCGCTGAGACAGACCCTCGAAACGTTGGGCGGTCATATCAGGTGCCCTCCAACAACGCTCGAACGCCACCGGCAATCCGGCGCCACTCGCCGCTCAATTCACCGAGCCGGCGATTCCCGCGGGCCGTAATTGCGTAGTACACACGTGTGCGCCCGGACACCGTTCGCCGGCGGGCCTTCACGAAGCCGCGGCTCTCCATTGCGTGAAGCGACGGATACAACACGCCCTCCCCAAGGGAGATGGCTTGTCGAGTTGACTCGCGAACGGCGCGAGCGAGCTCATATCCGTACATTTCCCGAGTGCTCAGCAGTCGCAACACCAGGAGCTCGGGAACTCCGGACATTAATGAGGCGTTCTGTGTCAATCCAATACCTCGTATGACGAGGCATACTACCCGCACCGGTGCGAATTGCAAGAAGCCGTCAGCTCAGCCCGAGCCTGCGGCTCTCTCACAACTCCCGGGCGGCCGCTAGGGAACACGGTAAGTTGATGGCGAACGCCAGCTATTGCTGCCTGGCCTGTACTTCCGATATTGACCCACCCCCGCCGCTCACATGCGACAGGACATCTTGCGCAACGGTCTGGCAACCGTATGGTGCACTGCGGTGCCCGTCGGGGCAGACGACCAACTTGACACAAGGGGCTCGGGGCTCCCTCGCGAGCTCGGGCTTAGACAGTGCGTTTCATTTATGAGCGATAGTGGCTGAAGCGACCCGAGCGTAAGATCCGCGCCACGTCGAATTCGAGTACAGTGGCAAGGTCAGCGCCCAGCTGGCAGCCCATTCGGTTGAGATCGTTCGATCCGGAATCACCGGGGACGGAAGCTTCCGACAAGCGTATAAATCGTCAGTCCCATTAACAGGGAAGTGCATGTATGCAACCTAAGCACCTTGCCGCGTCGCTGCTGTTAGCCGCTATGCTTTTCGGAGCAGCGTCCATTGCTCAAGCGGCTGACAAGAAGCCAAACATCCTCGTCATCATGGGTGATGACATTGGCTACTGGAACATCAGCGCCAACAGCCACGGCATGATGGGATACCGCACGCCCAACATAGATCGTATCGCCAAGGAAGGTGCGAACTTCACCGACCTCTATGCGCAGCAATCATGCACCGCGGGACGCGCCGCGTTCATCACCGGACAGTCGCCGTTTCGCACCGGCCTGCTCAAGGTCGGCTTGCCAGCTGCCAAGGAAGGACTGTCCGACAAGGACCCGACGCTTGCCGAGTTGCTCAAGCCGCAGGGCTACGCCACCGGCCAGTTCGGCAAGAACCATCTGGGTGACCGTAACGAGTTTCTGCCTACCGTGCACGGTTTCGACGAGTTCTTCGGCAATCTTTATCACCTTAACGCCGAGGAAGAGCCGGAGAATGTTGACTACCCGAAGCCCCCTGATTTTCCGCATTTCCTCGAGCGATTCGGCCCGCGCGGGGTGTTCAAGTGCGTGGCGACCAACACGGACGATCCTACCGACGACGGACGCTTCGGCAAGTGGGGTAAGCAGAAGTGCCAGGATACCGGCCCGCTGACCAAGAAACGCATGGAGACGGTGGACGAGGAGTTTCTCGCCGCCGCGCTCAATTTTATCGACCGACAGCACAAGGCCGGCAAGCCCTTCTTCGTCTGGTTCAACTCGACCCGGATGCACATCCACACTCACCTGAAGCCGGGGGTCGACGGCAGAACCGGTTTAGGTGTCGAAGCCGACGGCATGCTCGAGCACGACGCCATGGTCGGCCAACTCCTCAAGAAGCTCGATGACCTGGGCATCGCCGGCAACACCATCGTCCTATACACCACCGACAACGGCGCTGAAGAGTTCTCCTGGCCGGATGGCGGCACGACCCCATTCCAGGGCGAGAAGAATTCGCCCTGGGACGGCGGCTACCGGGTTCCGGGCATGATCCGCTGGCCGGGCGTCATCAAGCCGGGCACCGAGATCAACGGCATCGTGTCGCACGAGGACTGGGTGCCGACCTTTGTGGCCGCCGCAGGCGAGCCCAATGTCACCGAGAAGCTGCTGACCGGCTACGAGGCGGCGGGCAAGACCTTCAAGGTCCACTTGGACGGATACAACCTTCGACCACTGCTGGACGGTTCGGGAGCGGATCCACGTAAAGAGTTCTTCTACTGGACCGATGACGGTAACCTCGCCGCCGTACGCTATGACCGCTGGAAGATGATGTTCCTGGAGCAGCGGGCTACAGGCTTCAAGACCTGGTCGGAGCCCCTGGTGGTACTGCGTGTGCCGTTGATCGAAGACCTTCGAGCCGATCCTTTCGAGCGGGCTCAGGAGGTCGCCGAAGGGTACGGCACCTACATCCTCAATCACGCGTTCCTGCTCGTGGGGGCGCAGGCATTTGTGGGCAAGCACCTGCAAAGCTACGCTGAATATCCCCCGCGACAAAAGCCGGGCAGCTTCACGTTGGCTGACGTGCTCGAGAAGCTCCAGGAAGGGGGAGCGAGCGGCAAGCACTGAACCGAGTCATCGAACGACCGCCACAGGAAGCTGAGACACGATGAAACGGTCATCTGATTGCGAGCGGACCGGTCGAGGCGTACTCGCCGCCCTCGTGATAGCGATTGGATCGTTTGCAACGGCGCACACGGCGGCCGCTCAGTCCGCCAGGACCAACTCAATCTCTCATGCCGGGTTGCCGTCGATCGCGCACGAGGTAAACGCCAAGACACCGCTAGAGCTTCCCGATGTGACCGTGACCGCCCCGGCCCCTCCCACGCAGGAGGAATTGGCGGGCGACAGCCTCTATCAATTCATCGCGCACCACGCGACGGTGCACTACGTGACGACCTCGACGACGCGCAACCTCGCGCGCTGGCGGGGAGGCAAGCAGAGTATTTGCCCGCTCACGGTCGGGCTCTCTGCGGCAGACAACGCCTTGGTGACGGCGCGGCTGCGCGCGGTGGCCGCCTACGTGGGCGCACCGGTGCAGCCGAACCCGGGGTGCGAAGACGACAACGTGCAGATAGTTTTCACGAGCAACCCGCGTGAGCCAATGGATGCCGTCCTGAATTGGGCGACCGCTGCCTTCGGCAGCAGGTATTCGGGCGGGATGAGGGACCTCATCGAGTACAAGGGCGACCACGCGATTCAGGGCTTCTACATCACGACGCGAGGCGGCGCCGTGGTGTTGAATACTGACGCGGCCCTGGTAGGACTCGACGTGCGGCCCGTGTGGCCACAGATCAGCGAGAAGTATCTCGGAAGCCAGCACGTGGGGACGCGCCTGGGCGGCGGCAGCGGCAGTGGCATCGGGATCGGCGGCGTCATCCTGGTGGTCGACACGACGAAAGTCGCCGGCTACCCCATCGGAACGCTCGCTGACTACCTGGCGATGCTGACCCTGTCGGTGGCGCAATCGCCGGATCATTGCGATCCACTGCCGAGCATTCTGGACCTCATGTCATCGGGCTGCGGCACACGTGCAAAGCCTGCTGCGCTGACGGCCGGCGATCTGGCGTTCCTGAAGGCGCTTTATTACCGCGACTCGGGCCTGGGGCCGTCGCTGTCACGGGCCGCAATCCACGACAACATGACGCGGCAGTTCGAACTGCGTTAGCCGCGCACCAGGCGCATCATGTTCCCGGCATAGCGCGCGTACCGCGTGGATCGAGCCCCGGCTACTTCCCGCGCTTCAGTATCTCGGCATGAGTGGCGATCGTTTCCGCGGAAGGCGAGACGCCCAGATGCTGCGACAACGTCTTGCGGCAGCGCTCATATACATTCAATGCTTCGGCACGATTCCCGGCCGCAACGTGCGCACGCATCAGCTCCTGATAGGCCGTTTCCCGCAAGGGAGCGGCGGCGATTACCTGCTCTGCCACATCTGCCGCGACGGCGGGCTCTCCATTCCAGATGTATATTTTTGCCAGGCACTCGCCGGCACGTGCACATACCCCTGCCAGTCGTTCGCGCTGCCTTAGTGCCCATTCACTACTGGTCTCTCCGGCAAGGAATGGTCGCTTGAGTATGTGATAGGCCACCTGCGCCGCTGACCAGGCCTCGCGATACCGTCCCCGGGCGAACAGGCCTTCGGCCTCGTGCAGCGAGTCGGTCCCCACTTCGATGTCGACCCAGGTGTTGGCTGGCAGGTTGAGCTGGTGACAGCCGAGTGCCGTGCCAAGGGCTTCCGTCTTGTCCAGGCCCGCGTGCCGCAGGAGAAGCCGGAGCTTGCTGACGATGGCATTCAGCGCTGAGTCCCAGGCGCGCGGCATTTCCTCGGGCCAGAGCACCTCGGCCAGCTCGCTGCGGCTGACAGCTGCTTCGCGTGTCAACAGCAGCCGCGCAAATGCGAGCAGGCCCTGTCGTCCCGGGAAAGCTTCCTGCCCGATCAGGCCATGGCTGTGCTCGATGGCAACACTGCCCATCACGTATATTCGCAGCGGCTTGGTCACGCAGAGATCATGCCAAGGTAATTCCAAGGTTACGCCAACAGCATATCGCCATTATCGCCGCCAGGCGCAAGGGAGATCCGTCGTGCCTACAAAGTTGGTCAAATGTGACTGTGGGTTCATCGTCCGCTCCGACAACGACGACCGGTTGGTTGCCGAATTGCAGCAGCACGCCAGGGAGCATCATCAGATGAACCTGAGTCGCGAACAGGTCCTCGCCATGGCGCAGTTGGAGCGAGCGGGCACCGCGGGCTCCGGTGGTCGAGGCGGACGAGGATCGGCATAGCAGGAGATGGCAATGGGTGTCGAGGTCGGCAAGTTCGATCCCGCAAGGTACAAGGAAACGACGCTGCAGCAATGGCAGGCGGCTGCGGCGGCCTGGCATCGTTGGGGACCGACACTCGACGAGTGGCTGGGAGCGCCGACCCGGGTAATGCTCGACCTTGCGCAAACGGGCCCGGGACAGCGGGTGCTGGATGTGGCGGCAGGCGCGGGTGGGCAAAGCCTCGAGGCGGCGCGCCGCGTGGGACCGACCGGCTACGTGCTGGCGACCGACATTTCGCCCAACATCCTGTCTTTTGCGCGCGCTGCTGCAGCGGCAGCCGATGTTCACAACATGGACACCCGCGTGGTCGACGGTGAGGAAATCGACCTGCCGGAGGAGTCCTTCGACGTCGTGATCTCCCGTGTTGGCCTGATCTATTTTCCGGATCAGCACAAGGCACTCACGAGCATGCGCCGTGTTCTGAAGCCGAACGGCCGCGTGGCCGCCATCACGTATTCCACGCCCGAGAACAACAAGTTCTTCTCGGTGCCCGTGAGCATCATTCGCCGGCGGGCTCGATTGCCGGCGCCGTTGCCCGGGCAACCCGGACCGTTCAGCCTCGGAGCACCCGGGGTTCTGGAGGCGGCGTTGCTGCGCGCGGGCTTCCGCGAGGTGCGCGTGTGCGTCGTGCCGGCACCGCTGCGCCTGCCATCCGCCTCAGAATGCGTCCGCTTTGAGCGCGAGTCGTTCGGGGCACTGCACCAGATGCTTGGAGCCATGACGGAAGCAGAGAAAGGCTCCATATGGGCTGAGATCGAGACGGAGCTGAAGCAGTTTCAAACTGATGAAGGCTTCCTGGGTCCATGCGAAATGCTGGTAGCGGTCGGCACCAAGTAGGCCCCTCTCAGCCGCGCACCAGGCGCATCATGTTCTCGGCGTAGCGTGCGCCCGCGACCGCGCTCGCCGGAAACACCGCCTCGATGGCGGCGAGCTCCTCGGGCGACATCCGCACCTCGAGCGCGCCGAGATTCTCCTCGAGGTTCTTCACCCGGCGCGTGCCCGGGATGGGCACGATGTCCTCGCCCTGCGCCAGCACCCAGGCGAGCGCCAGCTGCGCGGCCGTGCAGCCCTTCTCGCGCGCGAGCGACTGGACCTTCTCGACCAGCGCCAGGTTGCGCGCGAAATTCTCGCCCTGGAAGCGCGGACTCTCGCGCCGGTAATCATCGGGCGCGAAGTCCGCGGTGCTGCGGACGCGGCCGGTGAGAAAGCCGCGCCCGAGCGGGCAGTAGGGTACGAAGCCGACCCCGAGCTGCCGGCAGGTCTCGAGCACCCCGTCCTCGGGATCGCGCGTCCACAGCGAGTACTCGCTCTGCAGCGCTGTGATCGGGTGGACGCGATGCGCGCGCTCGAGGGTTTGCGGGGCGACCTCGGAGAGGCCGAGATAGCGCACCTTGCCGGCGCGCACCAGCTCCGCCATGGCACCGACCGTGTCCTCGATCGGTACCTCGCGGTCGACGCGGTGCAGGTAGTACAGATCGACGAACTCGACCCCGAGCCGCCTGAGACTCGCCTCGCACGCGGCGCGCACGCGCGCGGGGCGCGCGTCGATGGCACGCGCGGCACGGTCGTCGGGATCGCGCACGAAGCCGAACTTGGTGGCGATGAACACCCGCTCGCGCCGGCCGGCGAACGCCCGCCCGAGCAGCTCCTCGTTGGTGTACGGCCCGTAGGCGTCCGCGGTATCGAAGAAGTTGACGCCGAGCTCGAGCGCGCGCTCGAGGGTCGCGAGCGACTCCGCATCCGAGTGCGCGCCATAGAACTCGCTCATGCCCATGCAGCCCAAGCCGAGGGCGGATACGTTCGGCCCCTTGGGTCCGAGTGTGCGCGTCTGCATGCGGGTGCTCCTCGAAGGGGGCAGGTGAGCGCTCATTCTGCGCCCGCCGGCCGCGGCCACGAATACTCACTTCGGCAGAGCGGCCGCCGACACTAGCTGCGCGCCGCACCCGCCGGCAGCATGTGGGCGTGGCGCCAGCCGCCCCACTTGTAATAAAGGACGGCGAGGAGCGCGGAGAGCGCGGAGGAGATCGGGAAGCTCCACCACACCGCGTCCACGCCGTAGCGGCCGAGGTAGAGCTCGGCAAGTGGAAAGCGCACCACCAGCAGCGTAATGGTGAGGATCACGAGCGGCGCCATGACCGCGCCCGTGGCGCGCACCACGCCGAAGAGTGCCACCGCCACCCCGAAGAACACGAACGACGGCGTGACCACGTGGTTCAGGTGCGAGGCGATGACGCGTGCCGCCGACCCCTGCGGCAGGAACAGCGCGAACAGCGGCGCATCGAGCAGCTCCATGGCGACGGCGATGCCGCCGCACAGCACCACGTTGTAGAGCACGCCCCAGCGCGCGATGTGCCTCACCCGCGACCACTTGCCGGCGCCGACGTTCTGCGCCGTCATGGCCGACATCGCCATCGCGACCGCGAAGGCCGGCATCTGGATGTAGTTCCACAGCTGCAGCGCCGCGCCGAAAGCCGCGGTGGTGTCGACCCCGAAGCGGTTGACCAGCGTGATCATCAGCACTCCGGAGAGCGACATCACCAGCATCTGCGCGCTCATCGGCACGCCCTTCTTCACCAGCGCTCCGACCAGCGACCAGTCCACCCTGAGGAGCGCGAGCTCGTCCTGGTGCAGAACCAGCAGGTGCCGCCGGCGGTAGAGGTGCCGGATGAGCGCGGTGAGGCTCACCGCCTGGGCGACGAAGGTGGCGAGCGCGGAGCCGGCGATGCCGAGGCGCGGCACGGGGCCCACGCCGAAGATGAATACGGGGTTGAGCACGATGTCGAGGCCCACCGAGAGCAGCATGAAGTAGAAGGGCGTCTTCGAGTCGCCGGCCCCGCGCAGCATCGCCCCGACGAACGCGTACAGGTAGAGGAAGGGCAGCGCCAGGAAGATGACGCGCATGTAGGCGACCGCAAGGTCGAGCGAGCCGGCGGGCGTGCTCATGGCGATGAGCAGCGGCCGGCAGAGCGTAAGTCCCGCGATCGCCATCGCGACCGAGATGCCGGTGAAGAAGGTGGCACTGGTCCCGACCACGCGCTTGGTCTCGCGCACGTCGTTGGCCCCGATGCACTGCCCGACGAGGATCGTGGCCGCGAGCGCCACGCCGAACGCCGCGCCGATCAGCAGGAACATCACCGTATTGGCGTTGGAGGTGGCGGTGAGCGCCGCCTCGCCTAAGTAGCGCCCCACCCACACGGAATTCACCGAGCCGTTGAGGGACTGCAGCACGTTGGCGTAGAGGATCGGCAGTGCGAACTTGAACAGCGTGACGGGGATCGACCCCTCGATCAGCGCGCGCTGCATCTAGCGGCCCGCGCCCGCGAGGAAGGCCACGACGCCCGCGGCCAGCAGCGCCCAGCCGGTCGCGGCATGCGTGCCGGACACGGCGAGCCACACGAGCCCGCCGAGCAGCAGCGCCGCCCCCACGGTGACGAAGTCGCGGCGACGACCCTCGGCCCGCAGCTCCGCGCGCAGCTCTGCCGTGTCGGGCGGCGGCGGTGGGCGCTCGCCGCCGTCGCGCCCGCGGCGCAGCTGTGCCGCGAGCAGCGCCGGCAGCCCCCGCAGCGCCTCGAGGATCTCCGGGGCGTGGGCGCGCACGCTCCGGAGCAGCGCGCCGAAACTCGTGCGCTCGCGCATCCACTCGCGCAGGATCGGACTCGCGGTGTTCCAGATGTCGAGCTCCGGATAGAGCTCACGACCCAGGCCCTCGACGTTGAGCAGGGTCTTCTGCAGCAGCAGCAGCTGCGGCTGGATCTGCATGTCGAAGCGCTGCGAGATCTCGAAGAGGCGCAGCAGGATGCGGCCGAAGGAGATGTCCTTCAGTGGCCGGTCGAAGATCGGCTCGAGCACCGTGCGCGCCGCGGACTCCATCTCATCGATGCGCGTGCCCGCCGGCACCCAGCCGGACTCGAGGTGCAGCTGCGCCACGCGGCGGTAGTCGCGGTCGAACACCGCGAGGAAGTTTTCCGCGAGGTAGTGCTGGTCGCGCGGATCGAGAGTGCCGACGATGCCGAAGTCGACCGCCGCGTAGCGCGGCCGTCGTGGATCGCCGAGCAGCACGAAGATGTTCCCCGGATGCATGTCCGCGTGGAAGAAGTTGTGGCGGAACACCTGGGTGAAGAAGATGCGCACGCCGTTCTCGGCGAGACGTGCGATGTCGGTGCCCGCGGCTCTGAGCGACGCCATGTCGCTGATCGGCACGCCATGGATGCGCTCCATCACCATGACGTCGGACCGGCAGTAGTCCCAGTGCACCTCGGGAACGTACAGCAGGTCCGAGCCCGCGAAGTTGCGCTTGAGCTGCGAGGCGTTGGCCGCCTCGCGCATGAGATCCAGCTCATCGAGCACCGTCTTGCGGTACTCGGTGACCAGCTCGCGCGGCTTGAGGCGCCGGCCCTCGCGCCAGTAGCGCTCGGCGAGCCGGGCGAGCGCCTCCAGCACCTCGAGGTCGCGCTCGATGACCGCGCGCATCCCGGGGCGCAGCACCTTCACCACGACCTCGGCTCCATTCCTGAGGCGCGCCGGATGCACCTGGGCGATGGAGGCGGCGGCGAGCGGGGTCTCATCGAAGGCGGCGAAGACCTCGGCGACCGGCCGGCCGTAGCTCGCCTCGATCTGGGCGCGTGCCAGCGCGCCGTCGAAGGGCGGCACGCGGTCCTGGAGCTTCGCGAGCTCGTCGGCGATGTCGGGCGGCAACAGGTCGCGGCGCGTCGAGACCGCCTGGCCGAACTTCACGAAAATCGGCCCGAGCTCCTCGAGCGCGAGCCGCAGCCGCTCGCCGCGCGCTCCGCCGCGGCGCCGCTCGAGCCACACGCCGGGCGACAGGATGAGGAGGAACTTGAGCGGCCTATATAGATGAGTGGCGCGGACGTAGTCGTCGAGGCGGTGCTTGAGCAGCACCCGCTGGATCTCGAGCAGCCGCAGCACGACGCGCGGCTTCACGGCGTGCGGCTTCCGCCCGCCGCCGCGTTGCGCTGCCGCGCGATGAGCTCGAGGCGCGCGGCGAGGCGGTCGACGTCCTCGCGCAGGGCGTCCACCCCCTTGAGGAACTGCTCACCCTCGCGCCGCGGCACGAGGTGCGCGCGCTCGTGTCCGAGGTAGTCGCCGGCGCTGCGCCAGGCGGTATCCGCGGCACTACGGCTCCAGCTGAGCGCGAGACGTCCGAGGCGCGCGAGCCGGTGCGCCGGCACGTCGCCGAGCACGGCCGACAGCTCTTCCTCGGGATCGGGCTTCAGGAGCGTCAGCAGCTCGCGGAACTTCGCGGCGACCTCGCTATCGCCGGACAGCGCAGCGTCGCCCCGCTGCACGGCGGCTTGCGCGCCCGCGCCGGCGAGCGCGATCAGGCCGAGGGGCCCGACGCTGAGCTCGGCGTCGGCCGCGGCCGCATCCTCCGCCACGGCGAGCGTCGTGCCGTCCGATCGCACCGACAGCCGACCCAGCCCCCGCACCTCGAGGCTCAAGGTTCGCCCGGCGAGCTCGGCGCACAGCTGCCGGGCGCGCTCCGAGCGCGGCAGAGCGCGGTTGAGGAGATTGCCGAGGGTCTCGGTCAGCATGGGTGTGCGCTCGCCCCGCGGGGCATCAGTACCGATAACCGCGATGAACGGCGACGATGCCGCCGGAGAGATTGTGGTAGCGGCAGCCCTCGAGGCCGGCAGCGCGCATCATCGTGAGCAGCGTCTCCTGGTCGGGGTGCATGCGGATCGACTCGGCGAGATAGCGATAGCTCGCCTCATCCCCGGCCACGTAGCGCCCGAGCAGCGGCAGCACGCGGAAGGAGTAGGCGTCGTACAGGGGCTTGAGAGCTGCGACCTGGGGCCGCGAGAACTCGAGCACCAGCAGCTGGCCACCGGGCTTGAGCGCGCGGCGCATCGAGGCGAGCGCGGCTGCCTTGTCGGTGACGTTGCGCAGGCCGAAGCCGATGGTGATGCAGTCGAAGCTCGCGTCCGCGAACGGCAGCTGCTCCGCATCGGCTTGCACGCAGACGACGTTGCCGGAGAAGCCCGCATCGATCAGCCGGTCGCGCCCGCGCGCCAGCATGGCGGCATTGATGTCCGAGAGCACCACCAGGCCGCGCTCGCCCACCTGACGTGCGAGCCCCGCGGCCAGATCCCCGGTGCCGCCCGCCACGTCGAGCGCCCGCTGTCCGGCGTGCAGGTTCGCCAGCGCCAGCGTGAAGCGCTTCCAGAGGCGGTGCGTGCCCGCCGACATCAGGTCGTTCATGAGGTCGTAGCGGTCGGCGACCGAGTCGAAGACGCCGCGCACGCGGCGGGCCTTGTCCTCGCGCGACACGCGCTGATAGCCGAAATCGGTGGAGCGCTCGTCTGCCATGGGCACGCGGGGCTTGAAGCGATGAGACGCATTCTAGTCGATCGGACTCGACACTTCGCCCGTGCGGCGCGCGCAACGCTTGCATGCCGGCCGCGCCGATGCGCTAGAATCGCGCCCGTTCGGGGGGGTCTTGCAAAATGGCGGGCCGGGCAGCGATGTCCGGCCCGTCTGTCATTCAGGGGCTGCGCGCCAGCGCGGCCGCGCGCCGCGCCTCGTAGCGCGCCCAGTTCGCAGCGCGCTCGCGGCCGAGCTCGTTGAGGTACCGCCAGGTGTAGAGCCCGGTGTCGTGCCCGTCGTCGAAGACCAGCTTCACCGCGTACTGCCCGACCGGCTCGACCGCCGTGATCCCGACGTTCTCCTTGCCGAGCACCAGCACCTCCTGTCCGCGGCCGTGTCCCTTGACTTCGGCGGACGGCGAGTGGACACGCAGGTACTCGAACGGCAGCTCGAAGCGACTGCCGTCGGCGAAGCTCACCTCGAGCACGCGCGCGGCGCGGCGCAGACGGATTTCGGTGGCGATGGGGTCCTGCATGGGGGCTTCGAGTATAGGCGGGCACGCCGGGAGATGAATTGCTGCGATGCAGCACGAGCGGCTACTGCAGCCTTCTGCGCCGCGAAACTGGGCTTGCGGTCGCATTGCATGCGCATTAACGACGATCACATTGCGCCGCGCGCCTCTTATACTCAGCGTCCCCTGGCAACGTGGGCCCGCGGTAACGCCGGCCCGGGCGTGTGAATGGAACCCACCGATACCTCCCATCCCGATTACTATCACCGCGTTGTGGATTGCCAGTGGGCCTGCCCGGCTCACACCGACGTTCCCGAATACATCCGCCTGATCGCGCAGGGCCGCTTCACCGACGCCTACATGGTGAACCGGCACTCGAACGTGTTTCCGGGGATCCTCGGGCGCGTGTGCGATCGTCCGTGCGAGCCGGCCTGCCGGCGCGGGCGCATCGAGCAGAAGCCGGTGGCGATCTGCCGCCTGAAGCGCGTCGCCGCCGACCATCGCGACGACATCACCGGGAGGCTCCCTGAGATCCCGCAGGCGAAGAACGGCAAGCGCATCGCGCTCGTCGGCGCCGGTTGTGCATCGCTCACCGTTGCAAACGATCTGATGCCGCTCGGCTACCAGGTGACCATCTTCGAGCAGTACGGCGAGCCCGGCGGTCTCATGCGCACCAACATCCCCTCGTTCCGCCTGCCGGCCGCGGTGCTGAACGAGGAGATCGCGATGATCACCGGCATGGGCGTCGACTTGAGGCTCAAAACCCCGGTGAAGAGCCTGCGCGAGCTGGTCACGGGCGGCGGCTACGATGCGGTATTTGTCGGCTCCGGGGCACCCAGGGGTAAGGAGCTCAAGCTCCCGGGCCGCGAGGCCGGCGCCGCCAACATCCACATCGGCATCGCCTGGCTCGAGTCGGTCGCCTTCGGCCACATCGAGAAGGTAGGCAAGCGCGTGCTCATCATCGGCGTCGGCAATACCGCCATGGACTGCTGCCGCACCAGCCTCAGGCTCGGCGCCGAGAGCGTCAAGGTCATGGCGCGCAAGCCGCGCGCTTTCTTCAAGGCCTCCGCGTGGGAGCTCGAGGATGCCGAGGAGGAGAGCGTCGAGATCGTCGTCAACCGCTCGCCCAAGGCCTTCGTGCTCGAGGGCGGCAAGCTCACCGGCATGCTGTTCGACCGGATGGAGTACGAGATGGATGCCTCCGGGCGCATCGGCGCCGAGCGCATCGTGGGCGAGGAGTTCCTGCCGGCGGACGACGTGATCCTCGCCATCGGGCAGGAGAACGCCTTCCCCTGGATCGAGCGCGATCTCGGCATCGAGTTCGACAAGTGGGACGTGCCGGTGATCGACAAGACCACTTTCCAGTCGACGCGGCCGGGGGTGTTTTTCGGGGGCGACGCCGCCTTCGGACCGAAGAACATCATCTGGGCGGTCGAGCACGGCCACCAGGCGGCCATCTCCATCCATCGCCACTGCCAGGGTGAGCCGGTCGCCGAGCGGCTGCCCGCGGGGATGAACCTGCAGAGCCGCAAGATGGGCATGCACGAATGGTCCTACTCGAACGACTACACGCCGGTCGAGCGTCGCCTGATGCCGCACGTCTCGATCAAGGAGCGCTTCAAGAAGCTCAACATCGAGGTCGAGCTCGGCTTCACCGCCGAGCAGGTCGAGCAGGAAGTGCAACGTTGCCTGAACTGCGACGTGCAGACGGTGTTCGCCGCGAAACTGTGCATCGAGTGCGACGCCTGCATCGACATCTGTCCGGTCGACTGCCTGACGATCACTCACAACGGCACGGAGATGGAGCTGCGCGGGCGCCTCAAGGCGCCGGCCAGGAATCTCGCCCAGCCGCTGTACGTCTCGGCGGCGCTGCCGCAGACCGGGCGCGTCATGGTCAAGGACGAGGACCTGTGCGTGCACTGCGGGCTGTGCGCCGAGCGCTGCCCGACGGCCGCCTGGGACATGCAGAAGTCCGAGCTCGAGTGGCCACACGCCGCGGACCAGCCGCAGGCGCCGCCGGCGCAACCCGCCAAGAAGATCGCCTGAGCGAACCGATGTCTCCCACAACGACACGCGTCAACGATTTCACCATCAAGATCGCCACGGTGAACGGCACCGGCTCGGCGAGCGCCAACACGCTGCTCATGAAGTCGATCTTCAGGAGCGGCATCCCGGTGATGGGCAAGAACTACTTCCCCTCGAACATCCAGGGTCTGCCCACCTGGTACGAGATCCGCGTGACCCGCGAGGGCTACGTGGCCCGCTCCGGCCGCGTCGATCTCATGGTGGCGATGAACGCCGAGACCTACGCACGCGACGTGCGCGAGGTCGCCCCGGGGGGCTACCTGGTGTACGACTCGACCTGGCCGCGGCCGGCGCTGCTGAAGCGCGACGACATCACCGTGCTCGGCGTGCCGCTCGCGAAGCTCTGCAACGAGAGCTTCAACGGCGTGCGCACCCGCATCCTGATGAAGAACATCTGCTACGCGGGGGTGCTGGCGGCGCTGCTCGATCTCGACCTTGCGCGTATCCGCGAGCTGCTCGCCGAGACCTACGCGAAGAAACCGCAGCTGGTCGAGAGCAACATGAAGGCGATCCAGCTGGGCTACGACTACGCGCGCGAGCATTTCTCCTGCCCGCTGCCGCTCAAGGTCGAGAGGATGGACAAGACGGCGGGCAACATCATGATCGACGGCAACACCGCCGCCGCTCTCGGGTGCCTGTTCGCCGGGGCGACGGTCGCCGCGTGGTATCCCATCACGCCGTCGACCTCGCTCATGGACGCGTTCAAGATGTTCGCCGACCGTGCGCGCGTCGATAAGGAGACGGGCGCGAAGAACTTCGCGTTCATCCAGGCCGAGGACGAGCTGGCCGCCGTCGGCATGGTGATCGGCGCCATGTGGAACGGCGCGCGCGCCTTCACCGCGACCTCGGGTCCCGGGATCTCGCTCATGAACGAGTTCCTGGGACTCGCCTACTACGCCGAGGTGCCGACGGTGATCTTCGACGTCCAGCGCGTCGGGCCCTCGACCGGCATGCCGACCCGCACCCAGCAGGGCGATCTCATGCTCGCCGCCTACGCCTCCCACGGTGACACGCGTCACGTGTGCCTCTACCCCGCCAACCCCGAGGAATGCTTCTACATGGCGGTACAGGCCTTCGACCTCGCCGAGCGGCTGCAGACTCCGGTGCTGGTGCTGTCCGACCTCGATATCGGCATGAACGACTGGATGTGCCGCGATCTCAAGTGGGACGACAACTACCGGCCCGACCGCGGCAAGATGCTCGGCAAGGAGGAAGTCCTCAAGCTCAAGAAGTTCTACCGCTTCCTCGACGTCGACGACGACGGCATCGGTTATCGGACGCTGCCGGGAGTGGATCCCAAGGCCGCCTACTTCACCCGCGGCTCGGGCCACAACCAGTACGGCGCCTACACCGAGGACGCGGCCGAGTATCAGGTGGTGCTCGACCGGCTGATGCGCAAATGGGCTACCGCGAAGCGCCTGGTGCCGCGCGCGGTGATCGATGCGACCGGGGACTCGAGGATCGGCATCGTGTCCATCGGCAGCTGCGACGGCGCGATCCGCGAGGCACGCGACATGCTCGCGCAGCGCGGCGTGGTGCTCGATTACATGCGCGTGCGCTCCTTCCCCTTCAGCGAGGACGTCGAGAGATTCCTCACCGGCCACGAGCTGCTGTTCGTCGTCGAGCAGAACCGCGATGCGCAGCTGCGCTCGCTGCTGACGCTCGAGACCGCCGTGGACAAGGCCAGGCTGCGCTCGCTGCTGCACTACTCGGGGCTGCCCATCTCCTCGGCGTTCATCGTCGACGGGGTGCTGGGGGAGCTGCAGACCGAGCGCCGCCTGCAGTCCCGGGACGCCGCCCACGGCTGAGTACCGGCACGGAGCCACGACATGACTTTCATCGCCAAACCCAAGGTCGCCCACCCCTCGCTCCCGCGCAATGCGCTCGGGCTCACGCGCCGCGACTATGAGGGCGCGCTCTCGACGCTGTGCGCCGGCTGCGGCCACGACTCGATCACCGCGGCGATCGTGGAGGCGAGCTGGGGGCTGTCGCTCGAGCCGCAGAACGTGGTGAAGCTCTCCGGCATCGGCTGCTCCTCCAAGACCACCGCCTACTTCGTCTCCGGCGGCCACGGCTTCAACTCCGTGCACGGCCGCATGCCCTCGATCGCCATGGGTGCGAACGCCGCCAACCGCGCTCTCACCTACATTGGCGTCTCCGGCGACGGCGATACGCTCTCGATCGGGCTCGGGCAGTTCTGCCACGCCATCCGCCGCAACGTCGACATGCTCTACATCATCGAGAACAACGGCGTGTACGGTCTCACCAAGGGACAGTTCTCGGCCTCGGCCGACATTGGCACCAAGGCCAAGAAGGGCGAGACCAACCTCCAGCCGCCCATCGACCCGGTGCTGCTCGCCATGACGCTCGGCGCCTCGTTCGTGGCCCGCAGCTTCTCCGGCGACAAGCAGCAGCTGGTGCCGCTCATCCAGGCGGGACTCGCGCATCGCGGCTTCGCCCTCATCGACGTGCTCTCGCCCTGTGTGACCTTCAACGACCACGAGGGCTCGACCAAGAGCTATGCCTACACGCGCGAGCACTACGAGCCGGCGGTACACACCGATTTCGTGCCGCCCGAGAGCGAGATCAACGTCGAGTACCGCCAGGGCGAGGCCGTTCCGGTGGTCATGCACGACGGCAGCCGCATCGTGTTGCGCAAGCTCGACGCCGCCTACGATCCCACCGACCGCGCCGGCGCTTCCGCTCACATCCAGGAGCGCATCAAGGCCGGGGAGTACCTCACCGGGCTCCTGTTCCTCGACGAGGGCTCGCAGCACGAATTCCACCAGGTGAACTCGACGCCCGCCGCGCCGCTCAACGGCATTCCGTACGAGAAGCTCTCGCCGGGCTCGCAGGGACTGGAGAAGATCCTGACGCGCTTCCGTTGAGGGCACGGCAGAGGTCATTTCCCCGGGGGACGGGCGCATGAGCCATACCGTTGAGACCGCCCCGCAGGCGTACGCACGAACGGGCGGCGCGCTCTACCTGGTCATCATCGTTCTCGGTGCTTTTGCCGAGGGGTATGTGGCAGGCAAGCTGCTCGCGTCCGACGTTGCCACTACGGCGCACAATATCCTGGCATCACGCCTGCTGTGGAACCTGAGCGTCGCGGCTGACCTGATCGTCGTGTTATGTGCCGTGCCGCTATTGTGGATCGAATATCTGCTGCTCAGACCCGTCAACGAGAGCCTGGTGCTGCTTGCGATATTCTTCAATCTGGTGTCGCTTGCCGTGGAGGCGATCAGCAAGTTGTTTCTTCTCATGGTGATGCCGACTCTGGTGAATACCGATTACCTGAGAGCCTTTGAGCCACAGCAGGTACAGATACTCGCCAACCTCGCTCTCAGGTCGCATGACATCGCCTTCAACATCGCGCTGATATTTTTCGGCTTCACCTGCCTCGTGTACGGTCACTTGATCTTCAGATCGGGCTACCTGCCAAGATTCATCGGCGTACTGATGCAGCTTGCCGGCATCTGCTACCTGATCGCCTGCTTCGCAGCGCTGTTTGCTCCCGCGCTCGCGGATCTGATAACCCCGGCTATCCTGCTGCCGCCATTGGTGGGCGAATCGTCGTTTTGCCTCTGGTTGCTGATCAGAGGCGTCGACATCGACAAGTGGCATGCGCGCATCCGCATGAGCGGCGTCCCTGCCTCCTCTTGAGGACTGCCGGCTCAGCCCTGCTTCGTGTCACGGCCCCTGGGTACCTTTACCTCGCTGGATCCGAAGATCTCTTCGACGCGCAGCGCGAACAGTCGGGCGATCTTGAGCGCCAGGGGCAGGCTCGGGTCGTACTTCTCGGTCTCGATCGCGTTCACGGTCTGACGCGAGACGCCCAGTTTCTCGGCGAGATCACCCTGCGACCAGTTCCTGGCAGCCCGCAGTTCGCGGACCGAATTCTTCACTCATAGCTCCGAGCGATCAGCACCACGCAGCTCGCCCACGCGAGCGTGAAGGCCGGCGCGGCGCAGAACGACCAATCGATGTGAGGCAACCCGGCGTGCTCGAGAAACGCCCATCCGGTGATAGCCGTGACCATCAGCGCCGCCGTTACCGCCAACGCCTGGTAATGGATGTGCCGCGCAAGCTCATCCAGCTGAGCGATCGAGCGCCTCAGTACCAGGACCAACGCCGCCAGGGCGCCGGCCTGCCCGAGCGCAAGCAGAATGCGCGCCGTCGAAGCTGGAGCAAGACCGCGGGCGAGCCAGGAGCCGACGATGAGCCATGCCGCGACCGCCAGCGCTGCCAGAATGGCTCGCGAGTCGAAGCAGCGAAACGGTCGTATTGCGCTCATGTATGCGTCCCCGCCGGTTGAAGGCCACGCGGGGACTGTAAAGCATGCTTGATACATGTGTCAAGCATGCTTGACACAGGAGGACCGCCGCCCCCGAGCCGCTCTGGCGCACTATCGGGGGGATGAGCGCGCCACGGGATCGCAAGGGTCTGCGGCAGCCACGGGCCGCAGTCGTGCGCGCGGATCTCTTGCCGGTCGGCCGGCGCGGGCGGAACATGAGCAGCTCGCGGCGGCGACTGGCTGGGGACGCCGATGAGCACGACTTACATCGCAATCGATGCGCTGCGGGGGCGCATCGAGTACACGGACCGCAAGCGGCGCTGGTGGCTGCTTTCCCTGGCGTGGCCGCTGATGCCCTTCACGGGTATCGCCGCGCAGCTGGCCACGGGGTGGCAGATCGCGCTCGGCCTGCCGCTCGTGATCAACTACCTGCTGCTGCCGCTGCTCGACTTCCTCATCGGCAACGACCGCAACAATCCGGATGAGGCCGTGGTGCCCCAGCTGGAGAACGACCGCTATTACCGGGTGCTCGTGTGGCTGACCGTGCCGTTGCACTTCGTCGCGCTGCTCGGCAGCGCCTGGTGGGTGGGCACGCACGCGCTGTCGTGGTGGGCGCTGCTCATGTTTGCCTACGTCGCCGGCGCGGATGCGGGCCTCGGCATCAACACGGCCCACGAGCTCGGGCACAAGCACACGCGCCTCGAGCAATGGCTGGCGCGTCTGGCCCTGGCGGTGCCGTTCTATGGACACTTCACCGTCGAGCACGGGCACGGACACCACCGCACGGTGGCCACGCCGGAAGACAACGCCAGCGCGCGCATGGGCGAGAGCATCTACCGCTTCGCGCTGCGCGAGCTGCCGGGGGGGATCCTGCGCGCCTGGCGGCTGGAGCGGAAGCGGCTGCGCGCGCGGGGCCACTCCGCCTGGAGTGTGCGCAATACGATTCTCCAGTCCTACGCAGTCAGTGTGCTGGTGCAGGGCGGGCTGCTGCTGGCGTTCGGCTGGGTGATGGTGCCGTTTCTCGCCGTACACAACGCCGTGGCCTGGTGGCAGCTCACCTCGGCCAACTACGTGGAGCACTACGGACTGCTGCGGGGGAAGGCGCCGAGCGGTCGCTACGAGATCCCGCAGCCGCACCACTCGTGGAACACCGACCACCTGGTCACCAACCTGGTGCTGTTCCATCTGCAGAGGCATTCGGACCACCACGCGCACCCGGCGCGCAGATACCAGTCGCTGCGTACCTGGACCGACGTGCCGCAGCTGCCCAGCGGCTACTTCGGCATGTTCCCGCTGTCCTGGTTGCCGCCGCTCTGGTTCCGGGTGATGGACCGGCGGCTGCTCGCGCTGCCGCACGTGCGGGGGGACTTGAGCCGGGTGAACGTCGCGCCGCAGCGGCACGCGGCGCTGGTGGCGAAGTACGGCGGGGGCGACGCCGCGCGCAGCGCGGCCGTGGTCTAGCGCACCGCCGAGCCGAGCGCGTAGCGCACCGCGAGCTGCAGCTGCGTCTCGGTGGCGAGCGCCGGCAGGCCGAAGGCATCGTTGCGAAAATAGGAGTTGCTCTGCACCCGCAGCCACTCGAGCGTGAAGCGCCAGTGCGCATCGGGGCTGAACGAGTAAGCCGCGGTCCAGGCGTGCCCGTCCTGATAGCCGTCGCCCGCGGCGATGCTGGTGTCGACGTCGAAGTTGTCGTAACGCACGCTCAGCATGTGCCTGCCGAGCTGCTTCGCAATGAGCGCGTACTCCGCCTCGAAGGGCCAGTCGAGGTAGAAGCCGCCCGGCGCGATGGCGGTCTTGCCCTTGAGGCCCTGCACGATCGCGCTCCAGCCGTCGGCGCTCTCGGCGCGCAGCCCGAGGCTGTCGAAGCTCGTCTCCCAGGCGATCGCGCCGGTGGCGTAGTCCGTCGCGGTGGGGTCGGCGCGGTTGTCATAGTGGAGCGCGCGCACCACGACACGATCGTGCCAGCGCAGCTCGATACCGCCGTACAACCCGGCGCGTCCGTCGAGCTCGCGGAACGGCTGGTAGTTCATCAGCACCGGGTCGTTGGGCAGGCCGACGCGCCCGCCGAGCGGGGTCTGGCGGTCGGTGAGCATGAAGCCGTCGGCGGCGATGAAGGTTCCGGCACCGTCGTTCCAGCCGAAGGCGCCGGCGGTCACGCCGAGGTCGAAGTCGTGTCCCTGGCGGGTGCCGAGCCAGTCGAGCTGGGCCTCGACGCCGACGGTGCGCACCTCGATCGCGAGCCAGCTGTCGATCGCGGAGTACGAGAGCGTGTACGGCGAATCCCATCCGGCCACACGGTTCTCGAGCGACACGGGCGGATAGAAGGCGCCCGCCTTGACGCGCAGGCGGTAGCCGGCGAACGGGTAGGGACGGAACTGCAGGTACGCCTCGGTGAGCCCGGCGGGAATGCGGTCGTAGTCGCCCCACGCCGAGGCGTCGAGGTGCACCGTCCACAGCTCACCCAGCGACTCGGTGAGGGCGAGGCGCGCGCGCCCCAGCCGCAGGCCCGACTGATCCTCGGAGAAGCGCACGCCGCTGATGCCGCCCTGGGTGTAGGAGGGATAGGCGTCCGAGCTCACCAGGCGTCCGTCGAGGTCGAGCTCCCAGCCGTCGGCCCGGACGATGGCGCTGAGCGCGAGCCATGCGAGCGGCACGAGTGGTGCGGCGGGGCGCATCAGTAATCCCAGGAATGCCGCCGCTCGCTGAGCGGCGCCGGCGTGAGCGTCTTCGTGAGGCGCAGGGTGAGCTCGGCGTGGTCCGTCTCCCCGACGGTGAGCTCGCGCTCGAGGTCCGCTTCGCTCTCGCGCATGCGCGGGTGCCAGACGGCGATGCGGTAACGGCCGCGTGTGACCTCGGTCGACCAGGCACCGGTGGCGCTGGTGCGGCCGTAGTAGGGCGCATCGGTCACCATCAGGTAGCCGACCATCTCGTCGTGAATGTTGCAGCCGAGAGTCACGATGCCGGCCTGGTCGAAATGCACGGGCGGGTACGGCGTGCCACGATAGAGCGGCAGCTGAAAGCGCTTGGCGGGCGAGAACGAGTAGATCTGGTGACTCACCGAGTCGCTGTTGGGGAAGGTCACCGTCGAGCCCAGCGGGATAACCAGCAGGTCGGGAGCGAAAGCTCGGTCTACCTGATCCATCACCGCCCTGATCGGCTGCGGCTTGCGGGCCGGGGCGTCGAGAGCACGGGCCGTGACCACGACGCCCGGGAGCGGGCGGCCGTCGACGGTCTGCACCGTAATGATCAGCGTGGCGGCGCGGGCGGCTGGCACCGCGGCCAGCAGGCACAGGAGCACCGTCAGGCCCGCGCGGGCGCGGAGCGCCGACTGTTCCCAACCTGGACGTGCCGGAGGTCTCATTCCCGCACTCGTATCCTCGCTCCCTGGGTGGCGGGACGCCTACGATGCGTTGGGCATTCGAGCGCTTCTAATGGGCAGTTTCCGCAAACGGCTTCTCGTGCTGATCATCGGCCTGGTCGTCGTCACCCAAACTGTGACGCTGGCCGCAGTGCTGGCCAGCACCCGGGGAACGGTCGAGGAACGGGCCGCCGAGCAGCTTTCCTCGGGCGGCGCGCTCGCGCTGCAGCTCATGCGCTTCCGCGCCGGCCAGCTCTCCAACGGCGTGGCGGTCACCGCGGCCGACTTCGGCTTTCGCGAGGCGGTGGCGAGCGGCGACTCTCTCACCATCCTGTCCGCGGCGCGTAACAATGCCCGGCGCATCGGCGCCGACATGGTGATGGTGCTCGATACCCACGGTAAGGCGCTCGCCTCCACCGTGGCGCTCAATGCCGACGCCGTCGAGTCCATCAAGCTGCTGCTCAAGGACCCCGGCGCGCGCGATCAACCCGCCTTCATCGTGCTCGGCCCGAGCGCCTACCAGCTGGTGCTCGCCCCGGTGCGCACCCCCGAGACCATCGCCTGGGTCGCCATGGGCTTCTTCGCCGACGACTCACTGGCGCAGCGCATCCGCGACCTGGTCGGGTCGGAGGTGGCGCTGGTGCTGCACGGACACGACGGCGTGACCCACGTGGCGGCGACCTTGCCGGCCGCGCAGCGCAACGAGCTGCTCGCGGCCGCGGGACCCGCGGCGGGCGTCGCCTCGGCGGGGGGCGAGTCGCCGCACCTCATGCGCCTCGGCGGCGCCGACTACCTCACGCTGGCGCGCCCGCTGGATGCGCTCGGCGACCTGGTCGACGTGCGCCTCCTCAAGCCGCAGCGCGAAGTGCTCGCGCCCTACCAGGAGCTGCGCAACGCGATGCTGGCGATCGACGGCATCGCGCTGCTCATGGCGGCCTTGGTCGGCGGCGTGCTGGGCCGCAGCGCCGCGCGCCCGATCGGCGAGCTGGCGCGCGCCGCGCAACGCATCCAGCAGGGGCAGTACGAGACCGCGGTCAGCGTCGGAGGCGCCGACGAGTTCCGCAGTCTCGCGCGGACCTTCAACGCCATGCAGCGCAACATCGCCGATCGCGAGGCGGCCATCACCTTCCACGCCCAGCACGATCCGCTCACGCAGCTGCCGAACCGCTGGTACGCGACCCAGGTGCTCGAGCGGCTGGTGCACGAGACCGCCGCGGGCGGGCGCGGCGCGCTGATACTGCTCGCCTTGCGCAACCTGCGCGACATCAACGTCTCCCTCGGCATGTCGGTGGGCGATGACGTGCTGCGCGAGGTGGCGCACCGGCTGCGCCAGAACGTCTCCGAGAACGACACCGTGGCGCGCCTCGGCGAGGCGCAGTTCATGGTGATCGTGCCGGGCTGCACCGCCGAGCGCGCGCAGCTCTACGCCGAGCAGCTCGTCGGCCTGGTCCACACCGGCTTTCACATCGCCGGCGTCGGCCTCGAGCTGCACGTCGCCTGCGGCCTGTGCCTGCTGCCCGAGCACGGCGCCGGCACCGAGGAGCTGCTGCAGCGCGCGCAGGTCGCGCTCGAGGACGCGCACGATGCCCCGGCGCGCGTCGCCGTGTACCGCCCCGGGCAGGACGACGTACACCGCCGCCGGCTGACGCTGATCGCCGATCTGCGTGCGGCGATCGACAACGACCAGCTGACGCTGGTCTACCAGCCGCTGGTCACGATGGCAGCGCGCTCGGTGCGCAGCCTCGAGGCGCTGGTGCGCTGGATCCACCCGCAGCTCGGCCCCGTCCCGCCGGGCGAGTTCGTACCGCTCGCCGAGCGCACCGGAGGCGCACGGCGGCTCACCGACTGGGTGCTGAAGAGCGCCATTCGCCAGATGGGCGAGTGGCGCGAGCAGGGACTCGAGCTGCAGCTGGCCGTCAACCTCTCGGCGCCCGACATTCTCGACCCGCAGCTCGGCGATCAGATCCTCGCGCTGCTGCGCGCGCACGCGGTGCATCCGACCTCGCTCCTGCTCGAGATCACCGAGAGCGCGGTCATGCTCGACCCGCAGGGCGCGGCGCGCAACATGCAGCTGCTGCGCATCGCCGGCGTGCGCTTCGCCATCGACGACTTCGGCACCGGCCACTCCTCGCTGTCGCAGCTGTCGCTCCTGCCGGTGGACGAGCTGAAGATCGACCGCTCGCTCATCAGCCAGGCGGTCAAGGGCGCCGTGACCATCGTCACCTCGACCATCGAGCTCGGCCACAGCATGGGCCTCAAGGTGGTCGCGGAGGGCGTCGAGGACGCCAACGCCTGGGGTCTGCTGCGCCGCCTGGGATGCGACTTCGCGCAGGGCTATCTCATCAGCCCGCCGCTGCCGGTCGCGCAGGTGGCATCCTTCGTGCGCAAGGCCAACCAGCTGCTGCCCGCCTCGGACGCGACGATCCTGCAGCTGCGCGCCCTGGAGCAGCTCGCCGGGCGCACCAAGCAGCGCTGACGCCGCACGCCGCTCCCGAGGTCCGTCGGGCACCGCTCTATTGGACGCGACGCGCCAGCTGCGTGAAGTGCGCCGCAAGCTCCGCGACGTTGGACGGAACCACCCACTGGTGCGGGGTATAGCCGGGGAGCATCGTGCGCACGCGCATTCCGAGACGGCCGCTCGCCATCAGCACCCTCTGCCTCATGGTGATGCGGCAACGCTCGCCACGGCGGGCCACGTCAGCCGACGACATGAGCCGCGCGCAATCGGCGACGAACCGGAACATGTGATGCTGCGACACCCAGCACATGCGCGCGCGATACAGGTAATCACCGTACAGGTGCTCGTAGACGTCGAAAGCGACGTTGCGGTGCTCGACCTCCTCGAGCATGTGCCACTTGAACAGGTCGCCCACCTGGCGCGCGGTATGGCGATGATCGTACAGCCCGCTTGCGAGGACCCGCAGCGCGAACTGCGTGGTATAGGACTCGAAGCCTTCGATGAAACCGATGCGGAAGCGGTCGGTCTCGTCAGCCAGGAATCGCGCGAAATCCCGCTTCAGCATCTCGAGGCGCTGTTCCAGGCCGGGATAGCCGTGTGCGAGCACCGCCCGGTTGAAATCCATGTGCCGGCGGTAATGCTCGGCCTCCTGGCGCGAGAAGCGCTCGGCGTCTTCGCGCAGCGCCTCGTCGCGGATCTGGTCCAGCACCCGGCGCAACGACTGGACGAAGAACGGCTCCAGGTACGCGACGTACAGCCCGGTCGCAAGATGCCAGTACGACAATATCGAATTGCCGGCGATGCACAAAGGGTGAAATTCGGCGGCGCTCGGCACATCGAACTTCATCGTTCGCACGGTTATCGGGTGCATGGCGCAGGCGGGAGTCTGCGCGGGCGATATCCACCAGGCAAGCCGCCGTGAGGCGGCACCTCAGCGCCTCAGTCCACTAGGCATTCCCCTCGAGCAGCGTATCCACCCGCCGCCGGTACTGCAGCAGGAGCTCCGCGGCGAAATCGGCGAATACGCGGATCTTCGGCGAGTTGTGCAGCGCGCTGCGGCACACGACGTTGAGCTGCGCGCCCGGCGCCGACCACTCGGGCAGCACCACCTGCAGCTTACCGGCGGCCAGCGCCTCCGCCACCATGAGGTCCATCGACTGCACGATGCCGACGCCGCGTATCGCGGCCTGGATGCGCGCCTCGACCGAGTTGAAGGAGACGCTGAAGGGGAGCTGCAGCTGCCGCCGCACCGTGCCGCGCTGGAACAGCCATTTATAGGGACGATGACTGGTGCTCGAGAGATGGCCGATGAGCTTGTGACGGCGCAGCTCGTCGGGGTCGCCCGGGATGCCGTGCTCGCGCAGGTACTCGGGGGATGCGCAGGTGATGAGGCGCGTGGTGTCGATGCGGCGGGCGATGAGGTGCGGCTCCTTGACGGGCCCACCGCGCACTACCAGGTCGACCTCTTCCTCGATGAGATCGATCACCCGGTCGTTGAGCTGCACCTCGAGCTGCAGCTCCGGGTAGCGCGCCTGGAAGCGCGGCAGCGCGGGGATCAGCAGCGCGCGGCCAAACGCCACCGGCAGGTCGACCCGCAGCCGTCCCTGCACCGCGACGCGGGTGCCGCGCACCGCCTCATCCGCGGAGGCGAGCTCGGCCAGGATCCGCTGGCAGCGGGCGAGATACTCGGCGCCGTCGCTGGTGAGTCCGACGCGGCGGGTGGTGCGGTGGAACAGCTGGCAGCGCAAATGGCGCTCCAGGTCCGCGACGTGGGTGCTCACCACGGCGCGTGACACCCCGAGCGAGTCGGCGGCGCGGGTGAAGGAATGCAGCTCCGCGACGCGCGCGAAGCTCCGCATGCAGACGAGCTGGTCCATAGGCGGATTGTAAGGCATTACAGAACAATAAATTCGCAATTAGCTTGTTTTTCGCGACAGCCTCAGAGGCTAAGGTGCAGCCGTCGGATCTGAGGAGTGACCGCCATGTTCATCTTCCCGCGCCCGCTGTTCCCGGTCGTCGCCGCGCTTGGTGTGGTGCTGCTCCTGGTCGGTCTGACGCTTATGACAGGCGGCTGAGCCGCCGGCTACGGCGGGGCGCTGCGCCGTTGCGGCGGCCGCGCTTGTGCCGCAGCCCGCCGTTGCGGTATCGTCCGCGCCGGTTCGTGACCTTTCCCTTTCCTGCCGCCTGCCGCCCGCCTCGTTTGCGCCGGCTTCCGAGTCTGAAAAGCCGAATCGTTCCCGATCCAGGTGGCAGCGTGCGCGCCGGCGAGTTCCAACGGTCTGCGGTCAGCACTCCTGCCGATAGTCTGTTTGTTTCAGGAGTCTGATTGCATGACGAAGATCTACGTGGGCAACCTGCCCTTTTCCGCCACTGACGCCGAGGTCCGCGAGCTGTTTGCACAGCACGGCACGGTCGAGTCCGTAAGCCTCATCACCGACCGCGACACCGGCCGGCCGCGCGGCTTCGGGTTCGTCGAGATGTCGCGCGCCGACGCCTCGCGCGCCATCCAGAACCTCAATGGCAAGGACCTGGGCGGTCGCCCGCTGCGGGTCAACGAGGCCCAGGAGCGCACCGGCGGCGGCGGTGGCAACCGCGGCGGCGGCGGCGCACCGAAGCGCTGGTAAGCCTTATCTTGAGCCTACGGGCCGGCCGTCCTGTGCCTCGCGGCATCGGCGGCCGGCCTTTTTCGTTGCACGGTCCGTCGTCGATGAGCTTTGTGGGAGTGATTTCGCATGGGTAAGGGCGATCCGAGAACCCGCCGCGGCAAGATCTACCAGGGATCCTTCGGGAAATCGCGTCCCAAGGACCCGGCCAAGAGGAAGAAGAAGGCCGCGAAGGCCGCCAGGCGCTGAAATCTCGCGCGCGCCGCCGCCGTTTCAGGCGAACGGCTCGGCGGTCGCCGGCGCGGGCGGAGTCTTGCGCGCCAGGCAGTCCTCGATGAGCTCGAGCGCCGAGCGAGCGTTCGGCGGCAGCTCGGCCGTGCTCGCAGCGAGCGGAGTCGTGCGCTCGCCCCAGCGCAGCGCGTGGGCGCAGAATGACAATCCGCCGCCGAATCCCGGCATCAGCAGCAGCGCCCCGGGTTGGACGCGCTGCTCCTCGAGTGCCTCGCACAGCGCCACCGGCACCGTCGCTGCCGACATGTTGCCGTAGCGCTGCACGGTCACGAATACCCGCTCCATCGGAATATGCGCGCGCTTGGCGACCGCCTCGATGATGCGCAGGTTGGCCTGATGGGGCACCACCAGGTCGACGTCCTGCGCCCGCGCCTCGATGCGCGCGAGCGCCTCTGCGCTCGCGCTCGTCATGCCCTGCACGGCGCGCTTGAAGATCTCCTGGCCCTCGAACTGCCAGCGCGTGACGCCGTAGAGCGTGCCGCGATTGGCATAGCGTCCGCCCATGCCGTGCACCCTCAGGATCTCACGCGCGTCGCCGTAGCAGCCGAGCTTCTCGGCGAGCACGCCCTCCGCGCGCGTGCCGGCCTCGAGCACCACCGCCGCCGCGCCGTCGCCGAACAGCACCGCGACATCGCGGTCGCTCCAGTCCATGAAGGGCGAGATCAGCTCCGCGCCGATCACCAGTGCGTTGCGCACCACGCCGGTGCGGATCAGCGCGGTCGCGGTCGACAGTCCGTAGAGAAAGCTGGTGCAGGCGGTGTTGATGTCGTAGGCCGCCGCCCCCTGCGCGCCGATGCGCAGCTGGATGCCGGAGGCCATGTTGGGCACCTGATCGTCGTAGCTGCAGCTGCCGAATACGATCAGCTCGATGCGGCTGCCGTCGAGCCCCGCGCAGGCGAGCGCGCGGGCCGCGGCCACGTAGGCGAGCTCACCGAGGCTCACGTGCGAGATGCGCCGCTCGCGGATTCCGGTGCGGCTCACGATCCACTCGTCGCTCGTGTCGAGGATCGTGGACAGGTCGTGATTGCTGAGCACCGCCGGGGGCAGGCACTTTCCCCAGCCGGTGATCGCCGCGTGGGTCGCTGGCGCAGTGGCGCTCATGGAAGCGGCAAGAATAGCAGGCCGCGCCGCGCGGCATGTACAAGTGCCGGGGTCGCGGCGCACCATCCCGGCACGGCAATCGCCGCCGCCCGGAGAGTCGCCATGTCGGAACGCACCCGCTTTCTCGCCCGCCTGATCGGCCTCTACTGCCTGCTGGCCGCGCTCGTGATGGTCGTCGGGCGTGACGTCTGGGTAACGGCGGTCACGCGGCTGCTGCACGACCCGGCGCTCATGCTGCTGCTCGGCATGCTGCTGGTCGCGGCGGGGCTCGCGATGGTGCTGGCCCACAACGTCTGGTCCGGCGGAGCGCTGCCGGTCGTCGTCACGGTGATCGGCTGGCTGACGCTCCTCAAGGGTCTGATGTTCTGGATGCTGACGCCCGGGGCGGCCGCCGATCTCTATCTCGAGCGGCTGCAGTACGCGCAGCTCTACTACCTCTACGTCGGATTGTCGGGCGTGATCGGCCTCTACCTGACCGTGGCGGGATTCGGCGGCAGGCGCGCCGCATCCGGCGCGTAGTCGAAGGAGTCGAAGTACAGGCGCTGCGCCGGCAGCCCGTGCCGCGGAAAGCTCGCACGCATCGCCTCGACCATGGCCGGGGGGCCGGCGGTATAGACCTCGAAGGCGCTCAGGTTCGGATGGTCCGCCAGCACCGCATCGTGTACCCAGCCGGTGCGATGATGGGCAGCCTCCGCCCGGGTCGCCTCCGAGAGCACGGCCGTGAACCTGAGCCCGGGGTGGCGGCGGGTCCATTCGAGCACGCGCGCCTCCTCGTAGACATCGGCGGCGTGGCGCGCCCCCCAGTAGAGATGGATGTCGCGCTGCAAGCCGGTCTCGAGCACGTGCCGGAGCATCGACTTGAGCGGCGCAAAGCCCGTGCCGCCCGCGACCATGATCGCCGGTCCCTCGCCGTCGCGGTAGCTGAACTGCCCCATCGGTCCCTCGATGCGCAGCAGCGAGCCGGGCGAGAGTGCCGGCTGCGCCGGGGTTCCGGCGCCGAACAGCCGCTCCGTGAAGCCGCCGCCGGCGACGCGCCGCACGTGCAGCTCGAGCAGCTCGCTGTCGTGCGGCGGGCAGGCGAGCGAGAAGCTGCGGCGCCGCCCTTCATCGAGCAGCACGTCGAGGTATTGCCCGGGATGGAAGCGCAGCCGCTCGACCGCCGGCAACTGCAGCAGCACCTGCAGCACGTCCGGGGCGAGCGGCGTGAGCTGCGCGATGCGGCACGGCAGCGTCTTGATGTCGACGTCCGCGACGCTCGCGATGAGGCGCGCCTCCACCACCAGATCCGAGCGCGGCCGCGCCTGGCACAGCAGTATCTGGCCGCCCTCGGCCTCCTCGGCCGTGATGCCGGGCGGGCGCCCGCTCGGGTAGTGGATCTCGCCGCGCACGAGGCGCGCCCGGCACGAGCTGCAGTGGCCCGACTTGCAGCTGTGCGGCAGGTTGAGTCCGGCGGCGAGCGCGGCCTGCAGCACCGGCTCGCCGGCCGGCACCTTGAGAGTGCGCCCGTGCGGCTCGATGCGTACGTTGTAATCATCGCTCGACATATGGGCGATAGACTAGACGCACGCGCGGCACAGGGCCAAGGAGACGCGTTGTTCGCGAACCCCTCGAGCCAGGAGATCTCGGCGCTGCTGCGCTCGGCCCGCACCATCGCGGTCCTCGGGCTGTCGCCCGACCGCACCCGGCCGAGCTACGGCGTGGCACGCGCCCTGCAGCGATTCGGCTACCGCATCATCCCGGTCAACCCCTTCGCCGAGAGCATTCTCGGCGAGCCCGCGGTGCCCTCGCTCGAGCAGTTGCCGGAAGTGCTCGCACCGGACGAACGGGTCGACATCGTCGAGGTGTTCCGCCGGCCGCAGTACGTCGCCGCCATCGTCGCCGACTGCATTCGCCTCAGTCTCCCGTCCCTGTGGCTGCAGGACGGCGTCATCGATCGTGCCGCTGCCGAGCGCGCCCGTGAGGCGGGCATTTTCATCGTCATGGACCGCTGCCTGTTCCGTGACCGCGCGGCGCTGCGTTAGCCGAAGACTGGCTGCGCTGCGTGACCCTGTTTTGCGCTATTCTCATCACCCGATGCGGGTCGCTTTCACGAAGATGCACGGGGTCGGCAACGACTTCATCGTGCTGGATGTGCCCCCCGCCGGACCGCTGCTCGAGCCCGCGAGCCTGCGCCGGCTCGCCGACCGCCGCATCGGCATCGGCTTCGACCAGGCACTGATGCTCGAAGCGCCGCGGCGCGCGGGCACCGAGGTCTTCTACCGCGTCTTCAACTCCGATGGCGCCGAGGTCGAGCAGTGCGGCAACGGCGCGCGCTGCATCGCCGCGCTCCTGCATCGCCGCGGGCGCACCCGCGGCGGCCGGGTAACGCTCGACAGTCCCGCCGGCGTCGTCGAGGCCGAGGTGCGCGCCGATGCCGCTGTCTCGGTCGACATGGGCGTTCCGAACTTCGACCCCCGCTCGCTTCCCTTCGACGCGCCGGCCGAGGCCGACAGCTACCCGCTCGAGGTGGCCGGGCGCACGCTCGAGATCGGCGCGGTATCGCTCGGCAACCCGCACGCCGTGCTCATGGTCGCTTCGGTCGAGGCGGCACCGGTCGGCACGCTCGGCCCCGAAATCGAGCGCCACGTGCGCTTCCCGCGCCGCGTGAACGCCGGCTTCGTCGAGATCGTCGACCGCGGTCACCTGCGCGTGCGCGTCTACGAGCGCGGCGCGGGCGAGACGCTCGCCTGCGGTACCGGCGCGTGCGCGGCGGTCGCCGTCGCCCGCCGTCGCGGCCTGGTCGACACGCAGGTGCGGGTCGAGGTGCGCGGCGGTGAGTTGCGGGTAAACTGGGCGGGCCGGGGGGAGCACATCTGGCTGAGCGGTCCGGCCGAAGTCTCGTTCGAAGGTCACATCGAGCTCTAGCAAAGCGAGGTCGCAGGTCATGACAACGAGAGAGGCACGGGGTTTGAGCGCGGCCGAGTCCGAGGAGGAGGCCATCGCCGGCTACCTGCAGCGCAATCCCGATTTCTTCGAGCGCCACCAGGCGGTGCTGGCGCGCCTGCGGCTCCCGCACGCGCGCGGCGGCGCCGCCATCTCGCTGGTCGAGCGGCAGATCGAGGTGCTGCGCGAGAAGCTCGCGACCGTCGAGGGCAAGCTCTCGGAGCTGGTGCGCACGGCGCGCGCCAACGACGCGATCGCCGATCGCCTGCATCGCTTCACGCGGCGGCTGCTGCGCGCGGTGCCGCGTGCGGAGGCGATCGCGCGCATCGAGGCGGGGCTGCGCGAGGACTTCGACGCGTTCCACTCGGCGCTGGTGCTGATCGGCGCGCCCGCCGAGCTGCCGGCGCAGCAGTTCCTGCGCATCGTCCCGGCCGATGATCCCAACCTCAAATCCTTCGAGAGCCTGCTCGCGAGCGGCAAGCCGCGTTGCGGCCAGGCGCGCGACTCGCAGCGCGAATTCCTGTTCGGCCCGGAGGGCCTCGAGATGGGCTCGGTAGCGCTGGTGCCGCTCGGGGACAAGGGCTCGGTCGGCCTGCTGGCGCTCGGCAGCGTCGACCGCGATCGCTTCCATCCGGGGATGAGCACCGAGTTCCTCGCCCGCATGGCGGATCTGATCGCCGATGCGCTGACCGCGCCCGCCGCGGCCTGAGGGCTGCGGATCCGGCGGGAGCGAAAGCGCGCCATGAGTCCCGCGGCGCTCGAGTGGCTCGCCCGCTTTCGCCGCTACCTCGCCTCCGAGCGGCGGCTCTCGCCGCACACCGACTCGAGCTACACGCGCGATCTGAAGGCGCTGGTGAAATACTGCGACCGGGCGGGGCTCACCGACTGGGGCGCGCTCGACAGCCAGCACGTCCGTGCCTTCGCCGCTCATTCGCACGCCGGGGGCCTGAGTCCGCGCAGCATCCAGCGGCGGCTCTCGGCGGTGCGCAGCTTCTACCGGTTCCTGCTGCGCGAGGCACCGCGCGAGGCGGTGAGCGGGCGGGGCAGCCGGCGCGGCGAGCGGGTCGCGGCGAATCCGGCGCTCGAGGTGCGCGCGCCCAAAGCCGCGCGTCGCCTGCCGCAGACGATCGACGCCGACCAGATGGGGCGGCTGCTCGAGCTCCCTGCGGGCGGAGGCCTGACGGCGCGCGACCGCGCGCTGATGGAGCTGCTCTACTCCTCGGGCCTGCGGCTGGCGGAGCTGGTCGCTCTCGATGTCGGCGACATCGATCTCAGGGACCGCACCGTGCGGGTGCTCGGCAAGGGGCGCAAGTCGCGCATCGTTCCGGTGGGGCGCCTCGCGCTGGCGGCACTGCGCGCCTGGCTCAGGGAACGCGCCACGCTCGCCGGCGCGGACGAGCTGGCGCTGTTCGTCGCACGCGGAGGCAAGCGCCTCGGCCCGCGCGCCATCCAGGCCCGGGTGGACTACTGGGCCAGGCGCCAGGGCTTGAGCGTGCACGTCCACCCGCACCTGTTCCGCCATTCCTTCGCCTCGCACCTGCTCGAGTCCGGCGGTGAGCTGCGCGGCGTGCAGGAGCTGCTCGGGCACGCCGACATCTCGACCACGCAGATCTACACCCACCTTGACTTCCAGCACCTCGCCCGCATCTACGACGCTGCACATCCGCGGGCGCGCCGTAAGCCTTAGATCTAGGCCGCGCCGGCGCGGATCACCACCCCAGGGGCCTCATGAGCGACTCAGCAGTGTTCAATCCTCACGGCACGACCATCCTCGGCGTGCGGCGCAACGGTGCCGTCGCCCTCGGCGGCGACGGCCAGGTCACGCTCGGCCAGACCGTGATGAAGGGCAACGCGCGCAAGGTGCGCAGGCTCTTCGGCGACAAGGTGCTGGCCGGCTTCGCCGGCGGGACCGCGGATGCCTTCACGCTGTTCGAGCGCTTCGAGGGCAAGCTCGAGAAGTACGGCAATCTCACCCGTGCAGCGATCGAGCTCGCCAAGGACTGGCGCTCCGACCGCTATCTGCGGCGGCTCGAGGCGCTGCTGCTGGTGGGCGATCCGGAGAAGCTGTTCGTCATCTCGGGCAACGGCGATGTCATCGAGCCCGAACACGACGCCGCCGCGATCGGCTCGGGCGGCCAGTACGCGCTCGCCGCGGCGCGCGCGCTGCTCGAGGGCTCGGATCTTCCCGCGCGCACGATCGTCGAGCGTTCCATGGCCATCGCCGCCGACATCTGCATCTACACCAACCGTAACCTCACCATCGAGGAGCTGAACGGCCGCCCCGGCGGGCAGTCCAGATAAGCCATGTCATCCGCACTCACTCCCCGGCAGATCGTCCAGGAGCTCGACAAGCACATCGTCGGCCAGGACGCGGCCAAGCGCGCCGTGGCCATTGCGCTGCGCAACCGCTGGCGCCGCATGCAGGTCCAGGAGCCGCTGCGCCAGGAGATCACGCCCAAGAACATCCTCATGATCGGCCCGACCGGAGTCGGCAAGACCGAGATCGCGCGGCGCCTGGCCAAGCTCGCCAACGCTCCGTTCGTCAAGGTCGAGGCGACCAAGTTCACCGAGGTCGGCTACGTGGGCCGCGACGTCGACTCGATCGTCAAGGAGCTGGCCGACGTCGCGGTCAAGATCACCCGCGAGCAGGAGATGAGCAAAGTGCGCGAGCGCGCGCTCGATGCCGCCGAGGAGCGCGTGCTCGATGCGCTGCTGCCCAAGCCCCGCATGATGGGCTTCTCCACCGACGAGCCTGCCGCGGCGCGCGATTCGGAGACGCGGCAGAAATTCCGCAAGATGCTGCGCGAGCACGAGCTCGACGAGCGCGAGATCGAGGTCGAGCTGCGCTCACTGCCGATGGGCGTGGAGATCATGGCGCCCCCGGGGATGGAGGAGATGCAGCAGCAGCTGCAGTCGATGTTCCAGAACCTCGGCGGCAACCGCACCCGCACCCGCAAGGTGAAGGTACGCGAGGCGCTCAAGCTCCTCACCGACGAGGAGGCCGGCAAGCTCATCAACGAGGACGAGCTCAAGATCCAGGCGCTCGCCAACGCCGAGCAGAACGGCATCGTGTTCATCGACGAGATCGACAAGGTGACCCGCCGCCAGGAGACCCTCGGCGCCGACGTGTCGCGCGAGGGCGTGCAGCGGGATCTGCTGCCGCTCGTCGAGGGCTCCACCGTCGCGACCAAGTACGGCCCGGTGAAGACCGACCACGTGCTGTTCATCGCCTCGGGGGCGTTCAGCCTGTCGAAGCCCTCGGACCTGATCCCCGAGCTCCAGGGGCGGCTGCCGATCCGCGTCGAGCTCGACTCGCTCAAGGTGGGCGACTTCGTGCGCATCCTCACTGAGCCCGACGCCTCGCTCACCACGCAGTACCAGGCGCTGATGGCGACCGAGGGCGTCACGGTCGAGTTCGCCGCCGACGGCGTGCGCCGCATCGCCGAGATCGCCTTCGAGGTCAACGAGCGCACCGAGAACATCGGCGCGCGGCGCCTGCACACCGTCATGGAGCGTCTGCTCGAGAGCGTCTCCTACGAGGCCGCCGCGCAGGAGGAGGCTGCGCGCTCTGCCGCCAACGGCGCGGGCGTCGTCACCATCGATGCGAAGTACGTCGACGATCATCTCGGCGCCCTCGTCAAGGACGAAGACCTGAGCCGCTACATCCTCTAAAGACCCGCCGCGGGTCTTCCATAGCGCAAGCCTTCAGCAATCTGTCGCGCCGATACAAAAGCAGCGCGCACCGCCCATGTAACAGAATTCGTCCGATGTGTATTATTCCGTAAAGAAGGGCGCTCCCCCCGCCTGATTCTTACGGGAGAAACCGTCATGAACGACACTCGATCTCGTCTTGCCGGAAGCCTCACCGGGCTTGCATGCCTCGTTCTCGGCACTCTGCCGATCGTTGCCCAAGCGCAACAACAGGCGGAGGCGACGGGCGCCCTGCAGGAGGTCATCGTCACGGCGACCAAGCGCAGCGAGAACCTCCAGGACGTCCCCTTCTCGGTGTCCTCGACCAGTCAGGAGCAGATCCGCAACTCCGGCGCCATCGACATCGTCGACCTGGCGCGCAACATCCCCGGGCTCGCGATCGCTGACCTCGGTCCCGGACAGAGCCAGATGGCGATCCGCGGCATCAGCTCCGGCCAGGTCATCCGCGATCAGCCGGGCGTCAAGGAGCAGGTGGGCGTCTATCTCGATGAGTCGCCGATCTCGGTCGCGCTCTTCACGCCTGACCTCGAGCTCTTCGATCTGAATCGTTTCGAGGTGCTGCGCGGTCCGCAGGGCACACTGTTCGGCGCGGGCTCCGAGGCGGGCACGGTGCGCTACATCACCATGCAGCCTCAGCTCGGCAAGACGGAGATCTTCACCGACGCGGCCCTCGAGGACGTGACCCACGGAGATGAGGGCGGGTTCCTGCGCATGTCGATGAACGTGCCGCTGGGAGACAATGTGGCGGCGCGCTTCGTGGCCTACTGGCATCATCTCGCCGGGTTCATCGACGCGATATCGCCCTACGGGCCGGCCGGTGGCGACAAGCCGGCGGGCTTCACCATCAATCGGGCGATCAACTCCGGCGATCGCAGCGGTGGACGCTTCGCGCTGCTCATCAAGCCCACCAACGAGCTGTCGATCACACCGCGCATCGTGTTCCAGAAGCTCGCGACCAACGGCTATCCGCGCGTCGATCTCTACAACATCCTCGCCAACCCCTACACCACCACGCAGCCGGCCGTGACCATCGGCGATCTGCAGCAGTACCGGCAGCAGGGCGACGGCCTCACCGACGACTTCACGCTCGCGGATCTCACGATCGGCTACGACACGGGACCGGCGACGCTCACCTCGGTCACCTCCTACACGCATCGCAACGTGCAGGTGCTGCGCGACGCGACCCAGCTCACCGGCAGCGTGACCTTCGACGTGTTCGGCGACGCGTCCGTGCCGCCCGACCCCGCCGGGGTGCGCACCAACTCGCCGCTCTACGACCGCACGCACCTCAACGTGTTCTCGCAGGAGCTGCGGCTTGCCTCCAACGGCGTGCAGCCGATCGACTGGCTGGTGGGCGGCTTCTTCCAGCACGTCGGACGGCACTACGGGCAGGATCTGCCGACCCCGGGCTACGATGCCCTCAATGCCGGGGCGGGATTCCCGCTCGGTCCGAACCCGGTGGGGCTGTACGACACACCCTTCTACTCGGATCTCTACTACACGCTGAAGCAGTATGCCGCCTTCGGCGAGGCGACCTGGCACGCGACCAAGCAGTTCTCGGTCACGGCGGGACTGCGCTACTACAACTTCAGCGAGGACCGCGTGCTCAACTTCAACGGCGTATTCGCCGCCGCCACGCCGCCGGGGGGCATCCCGGGCTCGGTCAGCTCGAGCGGCACTTCGCCGCGCCTGATCCTCTCCTACAAGCCTACGGACGACTCGGAGCTCTATGCCCAGGCCGCGCGCGGGTTCCGCCTCGGCGGCATCAACGATCCGCTCAACATCCCCTTGTGCTCGCCCCAGGATCTGATCGTGTTCGGCGGCCAGAGCAACTGGAAGGACGAGACGACCTGGAACTACGAGCTGGGGGCGAAGACGCAGTGGTTCGACCACCGGCTCACCTTCAACATCGCCGCGTGGTACGCCGACATCAAGGACCTGCAGGCGACCACGACCGCGGGCACCTGCTCCTCGCGCATCGTGTTCAACGTGCCGACCGCGCGCAGCCAGGGCGTCGAGGCGGAGCTGTTCGCGCGGCCGACCCTCAACTGGGACTTCGGCATCTCGGCGACCTACATCGACGCCAAGCTGACCTCCTCGGTGGTTTCGACGCTGGCGAACGGCCAGCAGGTGGTCGTGGGCGGTCTGGCCGACGGCAATCGCCTGCCGACTGCGCCGGAGTTCCAGGGGGTGGGCAGCGTCGGGTACACGGTGCCGGTGAACGGACAGGCGGACTTCTTCGGCAACTTCACCATCCAGTACGTCGGCTCGTCGTTCTCGCAGTTCGAGAACGAGCAGCCGGGCTGGGGTCAGATCGGCGGCGCCGGCGACCCGAACGCCGCGCGGCTGATCCAGTATGGCGGTCCGCTCACGACGAACGTGATCACCTTCAACCCGGAGCTGCCGAGCTACACGCTCGCCAACCTGCGCTTCGGCTTCAAGACCGAGCGCTGGCAGACGGCGCTGTACATCAACAACATCGCCGACAAGCACGCCGAGCTGGCGCTCGACTACGAGCGCGGGCGCAGCGCGCGGGTCGGCTATCTGACCAATCAGCCGCGCACCATCGGGCTGTACGGCAGTTACAGTTTCTGACATCTGAGCTGGCCGTCAGGACTCCCCGACGGTCGAATTGCGACGCCGGCTCTCCGCTTAAGGAGAGCCGGCGTTCCTGTTGCGCTCGGCACACGGAGTAGGCGTGCCGCGCGGCGGGTGCGCGCCGCGGCCTTCAGATCCGGAACCGCTCCTTGAGCTCGCCCGCCATGCGGCGGCTCACCGCAAGCGGCGCCGCGCAGCCGCGCAGGCGCACGAAGTACTGGCCGTCGGCGCCGCGCTCGATGCGCTCGAGATACTTGACTGCGACCAGCGCGTTGCGGTGAATGCGCACGAAGGCGGCGCCGAACTCGCTCTCGAGCAGCCGCAGCGAGTCCTCGATCAGCTCCTCGCCGTGCAGGTGCGCAACGGTGGTGTACTTGCGGTCGGCGAGGAAGTACTGCACCTCCTCGATCGGGATGAGCTTCAGCCCCTCGCGCGCGCGCGCCGCGATATGAGTGCGGCGCGCCTCGGCGCCCGCGGCCGCGAGCTTCTGCAGCTGCGCGCGCGTCAGGCGTCCGGCGCGGGCCAGCGCGGCCGCGAGCTGCTCCTTGCGCACCGGCTTCAGCAGATACCCGACCGCGTGCGCCTCGAACGCCTCGACCGCGTACTGGTCGTAGGCGGTCGTGAAGATCACCGCCGGCGGCTCCTCCAGCACGTTCAGGTGGCGCGCCGCCTCGAGCCCGTCCATGCCCGGCATGCGCACATCGAGCAGCACGACGTCGGGAGCGAGATCGTGGGTGAGCGCCAGCGCTTCGGCGCCGCTCGCCGCCTCACCCACCGCCACGGCCTCGGGGATCTCGCCGAGGAGGCTGCGCAGGCGTGCGCGCGCCGGCGACTCGTCGTCGACGATCAGCACCCTGAGGCGGAGCGCGCTCACCGCTCAGGTCGCCGCGGGCGGCGCCGGCGGCCGTTCGATGAGCGGGAAGCGCAGCGTGACGATGTATTCCCCGTCGAAGGTGCCCGATTTCATCAGCGCCCGCTCGCCGTACATGAGTGCGAGCCGCTCGCGGATGTTGGCGAGCGCCAGGCGGTTGCCGTCGCGCTGCTGCGGACCCGCGCCGAGCGGATTGCGCACCACCACGGTGATGAGCCCGGCGCTGATCTCCCCGCTGATGGTGACGCGGCCGCCGTCGGGGCGCGGCTCGATGCCGTGGTAGATGGCGTTCTCGAGCAGCGGCTGGATCATGAGACCCGGCACCAGGGCGTTGCCGGGCAGCGAGTCGGTCTTCCACAGCACTTCGAGCCGCGTGCCGAGGCGCAGCTGCTCCATGCGCTGGTAGGTGCGGGCCACCTCGAGCTCCTCGGCCAGCGTGATGGTGTTGTGCTGGTCGCTCAGAGTGGCGCGGAACAGGTCCGCCAGATCCTGCACTGCGCCCTCGGCGCGCGGCGGGTCGCTGCGCGTGAGCGCGGCGATGGTGTTCATGCTGTTGAACAGGAAGTGCGGCCGGATGCGCGCCTGCAGCGCGTGCACGCGCGCGGCGGCCCGCAGCTCGACGCTGCGGCGCCATTCGTACGCGACATAGAAGTAGCGCAGCGCCAGCCCGGTCACCACCAGGCCGATCGCGACGTTGCGCAGCGCAAAGCGCAGCGGGTCGGCGGGAAACAGCGCGCCGCCGCCGGTATCCTGCACCAGGTGGCTGCGGCCGATGAGCCAGGCGCAAGCCGAGATCAGCGCCACCAGGGCCGCGATCAGCCCGAGTACGGCGGCCGAGCCGGCTGTGACGCTCAGCCGTGTGAGCAAGCCGCGCAGCAGGCACAGCAGCCCCGCTCCGGCGAGACCGATCCACAGCAGGAAGAGCGAGGTGCGCACCAGGTCGGTCCAGAAGTCGACCACTGCACTCTGGCGCGCCAGCGTCAGCACGATGGCGGTCAGCTCGACGATCAGCACGATCGCGAGCGTCGCGCGCGAGGTGCAGAAGTCCGGGAGATAGAGCGGGTGCTCCTCGCCGGAGTCGTCTTTCATGGGGTGCGCGGCGGCGGGCGCAGCGTCGGCGCGCCCATGATGTTGGTGCGCTCGAACAGCTCCTCCTTGAGGCGGAACGTGGCGGAGATGTCCTCGTCGCCGTAGCCGCGCGCCACCAGCTCGGCGTACTCGGCCAGCATGCGCTCCACCACCGGCAGCTGCACGCCGAAGCGCGCCGCCATGTCGTGGCAGATGCGCAGATCCTTCTCGTGCAGCCGCACGCGAAAGCCCGCCGGGTAGGTGCCGCGCGCCATGTTGGGGGCGCGGTGCACGAAGTACCACGAGGAGCCGGCCCCCTTGCCGAGGGTGTCGATCAGGATTGGCAACGGCAGCCCCTGGGCACGCGCGAACGCCATCGCCTCCGCGACCGCCTCGATGATGCCGGCGCACATGATCTGGTTGGTGGCCTTGGCGGCCTGGCCCGCGCCGACCGGGCCGAAATGGGCCACGGTGCGCCCGAGGGCCTCCAGCACGGGCCGGGCGCGCTCGAAGGCCGCGGGAGCGCCGCCGGCCATGATGGCGAGGGTGGCATCGCGCGCGCCCTCGACGCCGCCGCTCACGGGACAGTCGAGGAACTCGACGCCCTTCCCCTCGAGCAGCCCGGCGGCCTGACGCGCGGTCTCGGCGCTCACCGTCGAGCAGTCGAGCATCAGCGCCCCGGACCTGAGTGCGGGCGCCAGTCCCTCCACCACCGCGAGCACGTCTGCGTCGGCCGAGACGCACGACACCACCACCTCGACCTGCCCGGCGAGCTCGGCGAGCGTCGCGGGAGCGGTTACACCGAGCTCCTGCGCAAGCGCTGCCGCCTTGGATTGGGTGCGGTTCCAGACCGCGGTGAGCATTCCCTTCTTGTGAAGGTTGCGCGCCATGTACATGCCCATGGCGCCGAGTCCGACGAAGCCTGCGCGCATCTCTCGAGAGCACCTGGTGCGCCGACGCACCTCGTGCGGCCCGTCCGGCCGCGGGACGACACTATAGAGCGAAAGCGCGCGCGCACGGAATCGCCGCCGCTGCGGGCGGCGATGACAACACGGTCAGGGCAAGGGGCGCGACGGTCTCGAGGACGCGCCGCTTATTCCGAGGTCGCCAGGGCGGGATTGACCTTCGGCTCCGGGGTCGGCTTCGGCTCCGGGATCGCCTGGTCGGGTTTCCACTCGGGCACGCTGCCGCACGCGTCCTGGACGTCCTTGCGGGCCTGCTCGCGGTAGGCATCGGCGTCGGCATCCGTCATATACAGCCGCTCGCCGTCCTTGCCTTCCTTGTAGACGCGGCGCGATGAGACCGCCTTCATGTAGCGGTCCTTGGCGAAGTTGCACTGCAGGTCGCGTGCCCTGGCGACATCCTGCTGCACGGCGCGGGCATTGGCCTGATTGGCGACCTGCTCGCCGACGCGGGCGTTGCTCGGGGGAGCGCTCGGCTCGGAATGAGGCTTGACGGTGGTCTTGACCACGGTCGACCCGGGCATCCACTCGTCGCTGTAGTGGACCACGCCCTGCTCATCGACCCAGCGGAACACATCGGCCCGGGCCAGGCCCGATGCCCCGGCAAGAGTCAGAACGGCGATGGGTACGAGTCGCAACATAAAAAGGGCCTCCGCCGGGCCAGTATGGCGGCTCCTGAAGCCCCGGACCCTTGAACTCCGTCACACAGCGGGTTGCGGGGCGCCGCTCCGGGTCACACGATACAAAGGCGGGGCCGGATTCGCCAGCCGCCGCACGTCGCTGTGGCCCGTCCCGGTCCCGCTGGAGCGGTCGGCATGATCACTCCGGAGTGCGTGCGGGGTGGGAGGGGCGTTTCGCAGCGAGCGCGCCGCAAATGCGTTCTGCAGGTGCGCGCGCGGGCGCGTAAGCTCTGGCTCTGCGCACGAATTGCAGCCACCCCGCGGACAGGGCGTGATTTCCGCAAGTTGCGCCTCCAGGTGGCACGTGGCTGCACCCTTTTGGGGCTCGAGAAGGCGCCCTTGCATCGAAGCGGGGGCATGGGGCCACACGGCGAGGAGCTTGCATGGAGTCACTGCGGATCGACGATCTGGCGCGGCGTTTGCTCGAGAGCGTGCCGCCGGCGCTGCGTGCCGTGCAGCAGGACCTCGAGACGAGCTTCCGCGCCGTGCTGCGCGAGCGCTTGAGCAAGCTCGACCTCGTCACCCGCGATGAGTTCGACGCGCAGACGCGGGTGCTCGAGCGCACGCGTGCGCGGCTCGAGGCGCTCGAGGCGCGGCTCGCAACCATGGAGCGGGAGGGGATGCCGGCGGGAAGCGGGCCGGAGCCTCCGGCGGCGTAAGTCGCGGCGGCTTTCGGACCGAGCACTCGCGCGCCAGCAAGGCAGCGTCATGGCCTTCGCTCGGGTCGCCTGCCGGGCTCAGCTCGGCTTGAGCGCGCCGCCGGTCCAGGTGGAGGTGAGCCTGGCGGGCGGCCTGCCCGCGTTCTGCATCGTGGGACTCCCCGCGCTGGTGGTGCGTGAGGCGAAGGAGCGGGTGCGTGCCGCGCTCGAGAACTCCCGCTTCGAGTTCCCCGCAGGCCGAATCACGGTGAATCTCGCGCCTGCGGATCTGCCCAAGGAAGGGGGTCGCTTCGACCTGCCGATTGCGCTCGGGATATTGCTCGCCTCAGGGCAGCTGAAGACTGCCGGCGATACCGCTGGCACGGCGCGCGAGTTCTACGGCGAGCTCAGTCTCACGGGCGAGCTGAAGGCGGTTCGCGGCCTGCTGCCCGCGGCCGCCGCGGCCGCCAGCGAGGGCCACGAGCTCATCGTGCCGCGCGCCAACGCGGCGGAGGCGGGCGCGGTGGCGCCCGACTGGGTGCGCGCGGCGGCTGACCTGCGCGAGGTGTGCGCGCACGTCGCGGGCGTGAGGCCGCTCGCGCCGGATGCAGCGCCCGAGCCCGCCGACAGCGGCCGGCGCAGCGTAACGGGCGGCTCTCCACTCGATCTCGCCGATGTCCGCGGACAGCTGCACGCCAAGCGGGCGCTCATCGTGGCCGCCGCCGGCGGGCACAGTCTGCTCATGATCGGTCCACCGGGGTGCGGCAAGAGCATGCTGGCGCAGCGCCTGCCGGGGCTGCTGCCGCCGCTCGATGCGGCCGCGGCGCTCGAGGTGGCGGCGATTGCCTCCGTCAGCGCAGCAGGCTTTCGCCGCGAGTCGTGGAGCGAGCGGCCGTTCCGTGCGCCGCACCACTCGAGTACCGCGCCCGCGCTGGTGGGAGGCGGCGCCCGTGCGCGGCCCGGGGAGATCAGCCTCGCACATCAGGGGGTGCTGTTTCTCGACGAGCTTGCCGAGTTTCGCCGCCACGCGCTCGAGGCCTTGCGCGAGCCGCTCGAGACGGGCGTGGTCGCGGTGGCACGCGCAGCCTTCGCGGCGCAGTACCCGGCGCAGTTCCAGCTCGTCGCGGCGATGAATCCCTGTCCCTGCGGCTGCCTCGGCGACCCCTCAGGCAGCTGCGACTGCACGCCCGCCGCGGTGCGGCGCTACCGGGCGCGGGTCTCCGGAGCGCTGCTCGATCGGCTCGACCTGCAGGTCGAGGTGCCGCGGGTCGCGGCCCGTGAGTTCGAGCAGCCGCCGGCCGCGGGCGTCTCGAGTGCCGCGGCTGCCGCTGCCGTACGCCGCGCGCGCGAGCGGCAACGCGCGCGCCAGGGTATCTGCAACGCGCGGCTCGCGGATGCCGAGGTGCCGCGATGCTGCACGCCCGATCGGCAGGGAGCACGGGTGCTCGCGGTGGCGACCGAGCGGCTGCGGCTCTCGGGGCGCGCACATCAGCGCGTCCTCAAGGTGGCCCGCACGATCGCCGATCTCGAGGACCGCGCGACCATCGGCGCGAGGCAGGTGAGCGAGGCGCTGATGTTGCGGTGTCTGGAGCGCGCTACTGCGCCATCTGGACCATGTGATCGACGGCCTGTTTGACCAGGTCGTCCGGCAGGTCGGCGCGGCCGCCTTTGGCGGGCATGACGCCGGTCTTGCCCTGGTAACCCTGGAGTGCATGCTCGTAGAGGGTCGTCTTGCCCTCTGCGATGCGCGCCGCCCAGGCGCTCTTGTCGCCGGCCTTCGGCGCGCCGGCGATCCCCTGGCCGTGGCACACGCTGCAGGTCTGCTCGAACAGCTCCGTGCCATTCTTCGGCAGCGCAGGCGCTGCAGAGCCCGCCCCGGCCGCGGTCTCGGCCTTGATCGCGAGCGCGGAATTGTCCTGGCCGGCGACCGCCTCGTGCGTGGGCTCCTCGATGCGGGCCGCGACGCTCTTGCCGTAGTCCGGCTCGCTCAGCACCTGCGGTTCCTGTGTATGGCTCGCGACGATGCGCGCCAGCGCGAACAGCACGATGGTGATCGTCACCAGCAGCCCGATCACCAGGCTGAAGACGTTGAAGAAGTGGGTGTCCTGCTTGCTCACGTGTTGCTTCCGTCGCGGGCCTGCCGATTCGCGCCGCGCAGTATAGCCGCTCGGCGCGCGACCCGCCGGGGCGCAGATTAGACGGCGTTTGCAGCCCCGCGTATCATCGCCCGCCCCAACGCGCCCGTAGCTCAGTTGGATAGAGTGGCAGCCTCCGAAGCTGCAGGTCGCTGGTTCGAATCCAGTCGGGCGCGCCATTCCGCACAGTGTCTATTCCGAAGACATAGGTAACAGTTCATACCGGAGACATGGGTCGATGGGCCGCGCCCGCCGAGCCTGACCCGATCTGTCTCCCCCGGGAACCCCGGTTAACATACCGGGACGGTCCCGTCTTGCATCGCAGCGGCGGGGAGTGCCGGCAGCTGGTCAGACGCGATCCGCTGAGGAGAAGAACATGACGACACCCGCGGCAGCCGTGCTCGGCCTGTTGATTCAGGCATCCCTGATCGCCTCCGCCGCCGCGGCGCCCCCTGCGCAGGGTGGCTTCGTCACGACCGCGCAGGCCGAATGCGGCCCCTTGAACACCCTGCCCGGGGAAGGGAAGTTCACGGGACAGATCTCGAATGCTCCCGACGGCAGCACCCTGCTGGTCAGTTACGGCAATGACACGGTGGTCGTGCATTACACGGCCGCAACCGTGATCTGCCAGGGCGGTCAGCCGGTCTCCGTCGAGGCGCTCGTGCGTGGGGCGAGTGTCTCGGTCTTCGGTCCCGCGCGGCGCAACGGCAACGCCATGGAGCTCGATGCCGCGAGGATCTTCGTGGCGGGGCCGCCGCGTGCCGCGCCGCAGACCGCCGCGAGCCCCGCCGCGGCCAGCGCCCTTCCCGCGCAGTCCGCCGCTTCTCCGGCGATGCTACCGGCGGCCAGGGGGCCGGCGCCGCGCCCGGTACAGAACTCGGTGATGCTGCGCGGCACTTATGCCGAGACGATGCAGCGGCTGCACGTGGTACGCAGCTACGCACTGGCGCAGCTGCGCAGCAAACCGCAGCTCCAGCTGGGAGAGGCGCGGCTCGACTTCACGCCCCTGCTCGAGAACGACAAGTCGCTGTTCAACGTTGCCCAACGGCTGCGCCAGCTCCCGCAGCAGGTGGACGTGAAAGAGGACCGCTCCGAGATCAGCGAGGTGGAGCAGGGGCTGGTGATCCATCACACTCTGACTTACCGCATCCTTCCCGGGAAGTGCGCCGATCCTTCCGCCAGGGCGCAGCTCGCTCGCGCCGGTGCCGTCTGCTTCGAGCGCGCACCGACGCCGCAGCGCATGGAGGAATTCGCCCGGCCCGGCGCGGCGCGTTATGTGGCCGATCCGGGCAGGCGGGAGAAGGCCGTCGCCGCCTACCAGCGCAATGTCGCGGCCTCGACGGCCGATGCCAATCAGGGCATCGCCAGCCTCAGGCAGGCGCTGGCCGATCCGGCGCGACGCGCGGCTGTCTCAGCGCAGCTCGGCGCCACCGAGACGGCGCGTCTCGGCACTCTTTCGGACGAGCAGCTCAAGGAGGAGCGCATCAACGCGGCGCTTCAGAGCTACGAGGAGACGCTGTTCGTGCCGAAGCTCGAGTCCGCCAGGTACGCGCATCCGGTGCACACGCTCAGGATCGCCGCGAGCCCGGCCGAGGTGGCGGCGGTGCAGAAGCTCATGAGCGAGGGAGTGGCGCCGAACGGCGCGAGTCCGCCCGGTTTTCCGAAGCTCCTCAAGGTGGTACCGGGCAGCGCGCTGCACCCGACCCCCGCGGCGGCGCCCGCGGGCGACAAGGCGGCCGACCTCGAGCTGGGCCCGTACTACTTCCTGACCGGATTCACGTTCGGCCATGACTACGAGTGGGGTTGGGGCGCCACGGTGACCATCGACTGGTGCGTCGTCGACTGCTCCTCGACCTACGGCGTCCAGTTGAATGCCGGCTTCAATTACGCCTTCGGCCTGCGCTTTCCGATACAGGCGCAGTTCAAGTACCACACCGTGGTGCACCCGAACAAACCGGCCGAGGCGAATCTCTCGGGAAGCTTCGCGCCGATCGAGGGCAACGTCGACGATTTCTTCCAGACCGGGCTCCCCGCCGATCAGATGTACGACGCCAAGGAGATCGTTGCGCAGGTCGGCGCCGACGCCGGTTTCAACATCAGCCTCCCGGGGCTCGGTGTCGGCGACAGCTTCGGTGCGAGCGTCGACTTCACCAACGGTCTGCCGGCTCCCTATACCGGCGGCCGCTTCCAGCCGCCCGCCCCCGGCTCGGGCGGTATCAACACCAACTACACCTTTCACGACATCGATCTGCTCGGCGGGCTGCTCAACTACGGCGTCGTCGGCGGGCAGCTGCTGCCTTCGATCCAGCTGAATCTGCACTCCGACAAGCTGCAATTCACGCTGAACGATGAGGTGCAGCGGCGCCAGACGGTGCTTGCCTCCGCGCCGCGGCCGGTCGCGGTGGGAGTGACGCCGAGCGGCGCGGCCGTGCTGAGCCACTTCAACGTCGGCAACCCGGTCTACAACCTCGGCTTCACCGTGACGCCTGGCCTCACTCCCAACGTGTTCGTGGACATCGACATCTGGTCCGGCAACTGGGACTGGACGGTCTGGTTCCCGCAGCTGGCGGTCGATTTGCCGCCGCACGGCGTCGACTTCAGCTGTCACGCGGGCACCACCTGCGTGGTCGATTTCGAGCCGACATTCAACCCGGGCAGCGGGCAGGTCTCCGATACGCACGCGGAGCGGGACGCGGCCGATCGCACCCTCAGGGGCGGTGGCTGCCAGCGCGTCAACGGCCAGGAAGGCGACTACCTGTGTCCGGTGAAGGGGATGTTGGACTTGTGCCGGACCATGCTGCGCAACAATGCCGTGACGAGCTGTGGTGCACTGGTGCCTCAGGTGGTGGACCAGATTCTGAGGCGCGGCAACAAATGCACGGCGAACGACGGTGTCTACACCTGCCAGCAGGACATGATGGGACTGTGCAATCTCTACGTGAAGAATCAGGAAATCGTGGCGTGCAAGGCGAAGTGACGCGCGGATGTCCGTCCGCCGGCGCACGGCCCGAGGGCTCGCTCAGTGCCGGTGCTCGGAGGCCGCCAGGTCGTCGATGAGCTGGATCAGATTGGCGGCGCTGCCGGCCTTGGCCACGTCGGTCGTGTACTTGCCGTTGACGACGATGAGCGGGACGGATTGCACCCGATAGCGCTGCGTCAGCTCCTCGGAGCGCGCCAGATCGGAGCTCACCGATAAGGAGTTATAGGCGTTGGCGAAGTCCGCGGCGCTGACGCCATTGTGCGCCGCCCAGGTCTGCCCGAGCCGCAGCGATTCCTCATCCGAGCCCGCGATCAGCGGGTTGTGCTGCTGCTGGATGGTGTCGAAGGCCTTCTCGATCAGGTCCGGGCGTCCGAGCGCCTTGAGCGTGTAGAGGAGCCTCGCGTGGGCCCGGTGCTCGGGTCGCCAGATCACCGGCACGCGCTCGAACACGATGTAGGCGGGTTTGCTCTTGAGCCACGCCTGCAGATACGGCTCGAGGGCGTAGCAGTGCGGGCAGCCGAGCCACATCACTTCGATCACCTCGACCTTGCCGGGCTCGACGCTGGTCGGCTGACCCGGCACCACCGGATCGTAGTTCACGCCCGGCTTCCAGCGGCCGCTGGGCAGCTGCTCGTCCCGGGGCAGTGCCGCCAGGCGCTCGAGCGAGACGTCGCTGCTCTCGGGCTTGTCGCTGCCGCCGTCCGCCGATTCCTGCGCGCCGCGTGCCTGCTCGATCGCGCTCTGCGCGGGCGCGGGCGCGGGCACGGACGCCGGCGCCGCTGCCGGGGGATTCGCCGCAGCGGGCGCTGTCTCGGGCGCGGGAGCGGCGGCGGGCGGCGCGGCCTCCTGGTGCGAGCAACCCGACAAGGCGAGCACCAGCAGCACCGCCGGGACAGGCAGCCCTCTCATCGCCAGCTTTCGGCCGCTCGAGCTCAGCGCATGCCCTGCACGTAGGACGCCACGTCGCGGATCTCTTCGGGGGTCATGCGCTTGGCGAGGGTGAGCATCATCATGCCGTTGCGGCTCGCCTGTACCGGGTTCGGGCCGGTGTAACGGGCACCGCTCGCGTAGTCATTGAGCTGCTTGACCACATACACCGACTGCTGCGCGCGCAGCGCCGGGTAGCCTGCGGCGAGATTGCCGCGCCCCACCGGACCGTGGCACGCGACGCAGGCCGGCACGCCCCGCGCGGCGTCGCCGCTCACGTAGAGTGCCTCGCCTGACTTCCAGTACGAGGGATCTGCCTCGAGGCCGGTCGGTGTCTGGGCCTGGTAGTACACGGCCAGATCGTCGATGTCCTGGTCGCTCAAGGCGGCCGCGAGCGGCTTCATGACCGGATTGTCGCGTACGCCCGCGCGAAACAGCCTCAGCTGCTCGGCGACGTACACCGCGCTCTGGCCGGCGAGACGCGGCCAGACAGGATTTGCGCTGTTGCCGTTCGGGCCATGGCATGCGGAACAGAGCGCCGCTTTGCTCTCGCCGCTCGCCGCCTTGCCGGTCGCGAAGGGGTCGAGGGGTGCAGGGCTCGCGGCTGCGGAGGGCGTGGCGGGAGCAGCGCTCGCGGGAGCGGCGGCGGGCGCGGCGCCCTCCGGCGCAGCCTGTCCGACGGCCAACGTGTGTGCGAGCACGAGCACGCCCGACGCAAGCCCCATCCATCCGACTCTCAGCGTGTTCGGCATTGTTATCGTTCCCCGTGCGGTCCCGCTAAGCGACGGCGGCGGATTGTACACTACGGCCACGCTCGGGCTTCTTACGCTTCCCCAGGTGATTGTCCCCGGAAAATGAGCCGTTTTCAGCACGCGAGTTTCATGGTGAGCGCCGCCGCGCCGACGCAGTTTCCCGCGGATATCGGCGCCGAGGTCGCTTTCGCCGGGCGCTCCAATGCGGGCAAGTCGAGCGCGATCAACGCGATCACCCAGCGGCATGGCCTGGCACGCACCAGCAAGACACCCGGGCGCACCCGGCTGCTCAACTTCTTCGAGCTCGCGCCGCAGCGGCGTCTCGTGGATCTGCCGGGCTACGGCTACGCGGGTGGCCCGGAAGCCGAACGCCGCAGCTGGCGGCCGCTCATCGACGCACTGCAAGAGCGCGCGAGCCTGAGAGGGCTCTTTCTGATCGTCGATATCCGGCGTGGGCTCACCGCGGGCGATGAGGGACTGCTCGAATGGCTCCCGCCGTCCCGGCATGTGCACGTGCTTCTCTCGAAGGCCGACAAGCTCAAGCGGGCCGAGGCCACGCGCACGCTGCGCGCGGCGGCGGGGCAGCTCGGTGCGCGGGCCACGGTGCAGCTCTTTTCCGCCCTCGACGGCACCGGCGTCGCGCAGGCGCAGGCCAAGCTCCTCGAGTGGCTCGGCTGAAATAAAAAACCCCGGTGGCTTGGGGCCACCGGGGCAGACTAACCCGGCACAGGTCTCATGAACCGGGTCATTTACCCGCTCAGGGAGGGAAGCGGGGAGTGCCTGAGCACTCGGGTAATTAGAGCGGGGTGATTCCGGCGAGTTCCGCTCGGGATCGCAAAAAATGTCGTTTCAGATCATGTATTTGCGTAACACCGTGTATCGCCGGCGCCACAACCGCCGCTCAGAAGAAATTGAGCATCAGCGAGAGCGACACGATGCCTGCGCCGCTGGTGTTCGTCATGTTGAAGTTCTCGTACTCCAGCCGGGCGCCGAAATTTCCGAAATGGACCTGGGCTCCGCCGCCCCAGGCGAACGCCGTGCCGTTGCTCGAGAACGAGAACAGATTCCCCGACGATTGGCTGCCCTCGAGCTGCCAGCGGGAGAGTCCCGCCTTGGCGAACAGATCGAGGTACGGCACCGGGATCGGCAGGAAGCCGACCGCGTAGCCGGCGAATGCCTTGGCCTTCGAGGTCGAAGTGGTGCCGTTGCCGAAAGTGCTCGTGCCGCTGCCCATGTCCATGTAGTCGAGCTCGCCCGCGACGAAGCTCACCGGGCGCACGCCGACGAAGGCCTTCCAGGAGCTCTCGCTGATGTCGGAGTAGTCGGTCCCGGCGTTGCTGATGCCGCTCAGCTGGTTGCGTGAGATGCCGGCGCCGAGGTAGAAGATGCCGTTGTCGGCGTGGGCGACGCCCGCTGCGAGCGCGAGCACGGGGAGAAGCAGAAGCTTGCGCATGACTGACCTCGTGTGGTTTCCGCGAGCCCCTTCCTAACACATCAGGCGCGCATTGGTTGACCTGTAGCCCGGCGGCGACAGCCGCGCGCGGCGGGACTCCTCAGTGAGCCTCGTCCCAGTTCGCCCCGGTACCCGCATCGACGCGCAGCGGGACGCTCAGGGTCGCAGCTCCCACCATGCGTTCGCGCACCGCCTGGGTCACCTCGGCGACGGCGTCGGCGCGCACCTCGAGCACCAGCTCGTCGTGCACCTGCATGATGAGGCGCGCCTGCTCGCCGCCGCGGCACCAGGCGTGCACGGCTATCATGGCGCGCTTGATGATGTCGGCGGCGGTGCCCTGCATCGGGGCGTTGATGGCGCTGCGCTCGGCGTACTGGCGCATCTGCGCATTCCCCGAGCGGATGTCCGGCAGATAGAGCCGGCGGCCGAACACCGTCTCGACGAAGCCGCGCTCGCGTGCCATGAGGCGCGTGTCGTCCATGAAGCGCTTCACCCCGGGGTAGCGCTGGAAATAGCGCTCCACGTACTGCTGCGCCGCGCCGCGCTCGATGCCGAGATTGCGCGCCAGGCCGAAGGGCGACATTCCGTAGATCAGCCCGAAGTTGATCACCTTGGCGGTGCGGCGCTGGTCGGCCGTCACGGCGGCGAGCGCCACCCCGAACACCTCCGCGGCGGTGGCCTGATGCACGTCGCGATCCTCGGCGAATGCGCACCGCAGGCTCTCGTCCCCGGACAGATGCGCCATGATGCGCAGCTCGATCTGCGAGTAATCCGCCGCCAGCAGCACGCACCCCGGCGGCGCGACGAACGCCTGGCGGATGCGCCGGCCCTCGGGACGGCGGATCGGGATGTTCTGCAGGTTGGGGTCGACCGAGGACAGCCGGCCGGTGGCGGCGACCGCCTGGGCGTAGTTGGTATGGATGCGCCCGGTGCGCTCGTTGACCTGCTCGGGGAGCTTGTCGGTGTAGGTGGACTTGAGCTTGGCGAGTGCGCGGTACTCGAGAACGATGCGCGGCAGGGGGAAGCTCTCCGCGAGCTCCTCCAGCACATCCTCGGCGGTCGATGGCTGGCCGGTCGGGGTCTTGCGCCGCACCGGCAGCTTGAGCCGCTCGAACAGGATCTGCTGCAGCTGCTTCGGCGACTCGATGTTGAACTCGTGGCCCGCCTCGCGGTGCGCCGCGAGCACCAGCGCCTGCAGCTCGCGCGCGAACTCGCGGCTCTGCGCACGCAGCCGCTCGCGGTCGATGAGTACGCCGTGATGCTCCATCGCGAGCAGTACCGGCACGAGCGGTTGCTCGCACTCGCGGTACAAGCGCGCGAGCGCCGGCAGCGATTCGAGCTGCGGCCACAGCACGCCGTGCAGCCGCAGCGCCACGTCGGCGTCCTCGGCGGCGTAGTCGCCGGCCTTCTCGAGCGGGACCTGATCGAAGGAGAGCTGCTTGGCGCCGCGGCCGGCGACGTCCTCGAAGGTGATGGTGGTGAGTCCCAGGTAACGCTGCGCATCGGAGTCCAGGTCGTGGTTGGTCGCGACGCTGTTCCACACGTAGGACTCGAGCATGGTGTCGAAGCGCATGCCGGCGAGCGCGATGCCGGCGTTGAGCAGCACGTGCGCGTCGTACTTGAGATTGTGGCCGACCTTGCCGTGTGCCTCGCTCTCGAGCAGCGGCTTGAGCGCCGCCAGCACCCGGGCGCGGTCGAGCTGATCGGGCGCGCCGGGATAGACGTGCCGCAGCGGCACGTAGGCGGCGACGCCCGGCTCGACGGCGAAGGAGACGCCGACGATCTCGGCGCGCATGTAGTCGAGGCTGGTGGTCTCGGTGTCGAAGGCGATCAGCTCCGCCTTGCGCAACACCTCGAGCCAGCGCTCGAGGTCTTCCCAGCGGGTGAGGATCTCGTAACGGCGCTCTATGGCTGGCGCCGCAGCCGGCGCGGCCGGCGCGACCTCCGGCGCCCGACGTGCGGCGACCGCCGGCGCGTCGGCGGACGCGCCGTCGCCGCCCGCCGCGGCTGCCTCGCCGCCCTCGAGCGAGCGCAGCAGGGCCCGCAGCTCGAAGCGCGCATACAGCTCGCGCAGCCGCGCCACATCCGGCGCGGAAGGCTTGAGCTCCTCGAGCGAGACCGGCAGCTCGAGATCGGTGCGGATGGTGGCCAGGCGCCGCGACAGCTCGAGCGTCGCCAGCCCCAGGCGCAGGTTCTCGCCCACCTTGCCGGGCACTTCAGCAACGTGGGCGATGAGGTTGTCGAGGCTGCCGAACTGCTGCAGCAGCTTCGCGCCGGTCTTCGGGCCGATCTTCTCGATCCCGGGAATGTTGTCGGAGCTGTCGCCGATCAGGGCGAGATAGTCGATGATCTGCTCGGGGTAGACATCGAACTTGAGCTTCACTCCCGCGCGATCGAGCACCGTGTTGGTCATGGTGTTGATGAGCGTGACCGATCCGTCCACCAGCTGCGCCATGTCCTTGTCGCCGGTGGAGATGAGTACGCGCTGCCCGGCTGCGGCGGCGCGCCGCGCCAGCGTGCCGATGACGTCGTCCGCCTCGACGCCCGTCACGCGCAGCAGCGGCAGCCCCTGCGCCCGGATGATCTCGAGGAGCGGCGCCACCTGCGCGCGCAGGTCGTCCGGCATGCTGGGCCGCTGCGCCTTGTACTCGGTGAACAGCTCATCGCGGAAGGTCCTGCCGGGGGCATCGAACACCACGGCGATGTGCTGCGGGCGAAAGTCCTTGAGGAACTTCTGCAGCATGTTGAGCACCCCGAGCAGGGCGCCGGTCGGCTCGCCGCGCGAGTTCGAGAGCGGCGGCAGGGCGTGGAACGCCCGGTAGACATAAGAAGAGCCGTCGACGAGTACCAGGTCGGGGGAGGGGGTCATGAGAGGGTAATGCGACAGGCGGGCCGCGAGTATAACGGACGGCAACCGGTCACAGTCCCGCGTGCTCCGTCAACCGCTTAGCCGCCTGGCGCGCTATAGAGGACACCATGCAGCAGCTCGGCTCCACCATCGCGGCCAATCGCTTCGGACTCGGCGCCCGCCCCGGTGAGCTCGCCGCGATCGGCGGTGACGGGCGCGACTGGCTGCGCGCCCAGCTGACGCAGCGGCCGCCGCTCATCGGCGATGCGCAGCTCAGCTCCTCCGCCGCGGTGCTCGGTGAGGCCTTCGCGCTGCAGCGCGAGATTCAGCAGGCGCGCCGCTCCGGCAACGAGGCGCAGCAGAAGCTGCCGCAGTTCCTCAAGCCCATCTACACGGCCGAAGCGATCGCGCGCTTTCAGCAGGCGGTGGCGAGCGAGCGGCCGTTTCTCGAGCGCCTGACCCAGTTCTGGACCAATCACTTCGCGGTCTCGATCGACAAGCAGTTCCTCGCCGGGCTCGCCGGGAGCTTCGAGCGCGAAGCCATCCGTCCGCACGTGCTCGGCAACTTCGGCGACCTGCTGGTCGCGGCCGAGACGCATCCGGCGATGCTGCTCTACCTCGACAACCACCTGTCGGTGGGCCCGCACTCACCCGCGGCGCTGCGGGCGGGGCACCGCCAGCGTGGCAACCGCACGCTCGGCATCAACGAGAACCTCGGCCGCGAGATTCTCGAGCTGCACACACTCGGCGTGGGCGGCGGCTACAGCCAGGCCGACGTCACCTCGTTTGCGACCGTGATCACCGGCTGGTCGGTCGGCGGCGGCAACGGCCTGCTCGCGAGCGGGCCGCCGGGCCGGTTCGTGTTCCGTCCCGAGACCCACGAGCCGGGCACCAAGACAGTCCTCGGCCGATCCTATCCCGACAGCGGTTACCGGCAGGGCATCGAGGTGTTGAACGACCTGGCGCAGCATCCCTCGACCGCGCGCCACATCGCGGTCAAGCTCGCCCGGCACTTCATCGCCGACGATCCGCCGCCCGCCGCGGTCGAGCGTCTCGCCCAGGCGTTCAGCGAGTTCGGCGGCGACCTGCCGGCCGTGTACCGCACGCTGATCGATACCCGCGAGGCGTGGGAGCAGCCGCTCGCCAAGTACAAGACGCCGAGCGACTTCATCGTCTCGAGCTATCGGGGACTGTCGCTCCCGGTGGACGCGGCTCACGGTCCGCTCGCGCCCTTCGAGCTCCTCGGCCAGCGTACCTGGCAGCCTGGCTCGCCCGCCGGCTGGCCCGACCGCAGCGCCGATTGGGACGGGGCTTCGGGGCTGCTGAAGCGCATCGAGTGGGCGGACGCGGTCGGGGGACGGCTCGGCAGCCGGCGCGATGCGGGCGAGCTCGCACCGCAGCTGCTCGGCGCCAATCTCACGGGCGCGACCGGGACCGCGATCGCGCGCGCGGCGAGCGCCCAGCAGGCGGTGACGCTGCTGCTCGCAGCGCCCGAGTTCATGCGCCGTTAGGCGCGGCACGGAGAGAGCCCATGTCAGCGATCAAGCGCCGCGAGTTCCTCACCCTCGGAGCGCTGGCCGCGGGAGGCGCACTGATCACCGCGCGCGTCTCTCTGGCGCGCGCCGCGGCCGGCCAGGGCCGCCCGCGCTTCGTGCTGGTGATCATGCGGGGCGCGCTCGACGGCCTCGCGGCCGTTCCGCCCTACGGCGACCGCGACTACGGCCGTCTGCGCGGCGAGTTCGCGCTGCGTGCCCCGGGCGAGGCCAAGGGCGCACTGGCGCTCAATGGTTTCTTCGGCCTGCATCCCTCGCTCGCCTTCCTCGGCGAGTCCTATGCGGCCCGCGAGCTCATCGTGTTCCACGCGCTGGCGAGCCCCTATCGCGAGCGCTCGCATTTCGACGGCCAGGACGTGCTCGAGAACGGCACGCCGGTCGCGCACGCGCTGCAGACCGGCTGGCTCAACCGCGCGCTCGGTGCGGCGCCGGGCGGCGCGCGGCGCGAGGCCGGCGTGGCGCTCGGTCAGAACGTGCCGCTGGTGATGCGCGGCCCGGCGGAGGTTGCCTCGTGGTCGCCGTCGAAGCTGCCGGGACCCGATCCTGACACGCTCGCGCGCCTCACGGATCTCTACGCGCACGATCCGCTGCTGTCGGTGCGCCTGGCGGATGCGCTCATGGCGAACTCCATGGCCGAAGAGGGGGGCGCCATGGCGCAGAGCATGCCCGGCGCCCCGAGCGCGCCCCCGGCGCAGTACGCCGAAGTGGTGCGCGCGGCGGCCGGATTTCTGCGCCAGGAGGACGGTCCACAGGTCGCGGTCTTCGACACGACGGGCTGGGACACGCATGCCAACGAGGGCGGCGCCGAGGGCCAGCTCGCCGGCCGCCTCGCGGCGCTCGACCGGGGACTGGCGACGCTCAAGGAGCAGCTCGGTCCGGCCTGGCGGGAGACGGCGGTGCTGCTCGTGACGGAGTTCGGTCGCACCGCGGCCATCAACGGCACGCGCGGCACCGACCACGGCACGGCCACGATGGCGTTGCTGGTCGGCGGCGCGGTAGCCGGCGGTCGCGTGATCGCGGACTGGCCGGGACTTAGCCCCCATGCGCTCTACCAGGGGCGCGACCTGATGCCGACCCTCGATCTGCGCTGCGTGCTGAAGGGCGTGCTCGAGGAGCATCTCGAGATCCCTCAACGGGCGCTCGAGGCGACGGTGTTCCCCGGCAGCGAGCGCGCGCGCTCGCTCAAGGGCCTCACGAGGGCCTGAAGTCGCCGCCGCCTCACTTCGGCGGCGGCTGCTGCGAGTCCTGATCCTTGTCGTGCGGCCGGGGCGCCGGTGGGGCGGCGGGCTGGCTCGTGTCCGCGGGCGTCGCTGCGGGCGCGGGCGTCGTCACCACCGTGGCGTTCTTGTCCGGCAGGTAGAGCGGCCCCTTCTGGCCGCAGCCGGCGGCTGCCAGCACGGCGAGCGCGAGCAGCAGCCGCCGGCCGCCCCTCATACGTACATCGGCCGCTGGTCGCGCAGCGACATCCAGCCGCGCGCGACGCGGTAGATGATCCAGATCGCGAGCGCGTAGTACCCCACGATCAGGATCGGGATGCCGATCAGGATCAGCACCAGCGGTATCGACACGGCCGCGATGATGAAGCTCCACAGCACCGCGTACCAGAAGGTGCGGATCTGCCATCTGAAGTGCGACTCGAGATAGGTGCCGTGGGTGGCCGAGCGGCGCGCGTAATTCATGATTACGGCGACGATCGACGGCAGTCCCCAGATGAACATGCCGATCACCGTGTGGAAACTCATGAGCCCGATCAGCACCGACAGCGAGTGCAGCGCGTAGATGACGTTGGTGTAGGTGACCAGCGACTCGTCGACGCGCGGCGCGTCGGCGCTGATCGAAGGCGGGGGGGTGCTATCGGGCATCACACACCTCTTGCCGGTGCCGAGCGCTAAGCTGTCAGCTCTGCGGCCGGCGCTCGACCACGGCCATCGTCAGCCGCGACACGCACACCAGCCGTTCCTGCTCGTCGCGGATCTCAATATGCCACACGTGGCTCGATCTGCCGAGGTGGAACGGGCGGGCGGTCGCCGTGACCAGCCCCGCCGACACGCTCCTCAGGTGGTTGGCGTTGATGTCCTGCCCGAGCACCAGCTGCTGCGGCTCGACGCACAACATCGCGGCGATGCTCCCGGCGGTCTCGGCGAGCGCGACCGAGGCGCCGCCGTGCAGCACGCCGTAGGGCTGGTGGGTGCGCTCGGTTACCGGCATGGTGGCGCGCAGGAAGTCCGGGCCGACCTCGGTGATGCGGATGCCGAGATGGCCGGAGAGCCCGCGACTGCCGCGCTCGTTGAGCTCCGCGGGCGTCGCGGTCGTGCGCCAGATGCTCATCGAGCTAGTCTAGCCGGTCGCGCGGTGGCAATCTCAGCCGATGAGCGACTTTGCCTTCCCGCCCGCGCCGCCGCCGGCGGTCGCGATCGAAGGCGGCGGACGTTTCGCCGTCCACCGCATCTACTGCGTCGGCCGCAACTACGCCGACCATGTGCGCGAGATGGGCTCGCCGGCGACACCGCCCGTGTTCTTCTCCAAGCCCGCGGATGCGCTGGTGGCGAACGGGGCTCCGATCCCCTACCCGCCGCGCACGGCGAACCTGCACTACGAGATCGAGCTCGTGGTCGCGATCGGCCGTGCCGGGCGCGACATCGCGCCCGCGAAGGCGCTCGAGCACGTGTTCGGCTACGCCGCCGGTAACGATCTCACGCGGCGCGATCTGCAGACGGCCGCCAAGCAGGGCGGCCTGCCCTGGGACTCGGGCAAGGGCTTCGATCATTCCGCTCCGGTCGCCGCCATCCGTCCCGCCGCGGCCGGCCACGTGGCGCGCGGTCGCATCTGGCTCAACGTGAACGGCGCGCCGCGCCAGGACTCCGACGTGAGCCTCATGCTGTGGGGTGTGCCGCAGCTGATCGCCGAGCTCTCGAGTCTCTACGAGCTGACGGCCGGCGATCTGATCTTCACCGGTACGCCGGCGGGTGTCGGGCCGGTGAAGCCCGGCGACCGGCTCGAGGGCGGGATCGAGGGACTCGAGGTGCTGCGCAACACGATCGCGCCGCCGGCGGCGTGAGGACCGTCATGAAGCTCTACCACTTCTTCCGCAGCTCCGCCTCCTACCGCGTGCGCATCGCGCTCAACCTCAAGGGCCTGTCCTACGAGGCGGCGGCGGTCGACCTGCGCCCCGAAGTGCACGGGCAGCGCGCGCCGGAATTCCTCGCGGTCAATCCGCTCGGGCTCGTGCCGGTGCTGGTCGACGGCGAGCGCACGCTCACGCAGTCGCTGGCGATCATCGAGTACCTCGACGAGACTCACCCGCAGCCTCCGCTGCTGCCGCGCGAGCCGGCGGCGCGCGCGCGCGTGCGCTCGCTCGCGCTCGCGATCGCCTGCGAGATGGCGCCGCTCAACAATTCCGGCGTGCTCGAGTACCTGCGCGGGCCGCTCCGGGCGGACGAGGGCGCCGTCGGCGCCTGGTACGCGACCTGGATCGCGCGCGGCTTCCGGGCGCTCGAGCAGGAGGTGCGGACGGCGAGCGGCGACGGCCGCCACATGTCTGGCACGGCCGTGACGCTCGCCGATGTCCTGCTGGTGCCGCAGATGTACAACGCGCGCCGCTACCGCTGCGACCTCGCACCCTACCCGACGCTGTGCGCCATCTCGGCGCACCTCGAGGCGCTGCCGGAGTTCGCGCGCGCGGCGCCGGAGGCTTTCGAGCCCCGCTAGCCCGACATTCAACCGGATATGCCCTGGCCGGTGGCGTTGCGCATCGTCTCGCGCGCTAGACCGCCGCGCGCCGCACGAACTGCGCGTAGCCGGCGAGGAACTGCTTCAGCTGCTCCTCGATGGCCGGGTCCATGAGGTTACCGGCCTCGTCGAACACCGTGGCGGCGCGCGACACCTGCAGCCGTCCGCCCGCCCAGAACTGCGCGCCGAGCGTGCGCAGCACCGGCAGCCACGCCGCCTGCGAGAGAGTCGTGCCGAAACCGCCGGGCGAGGCGCCGATCACCGCGAACGGCCTGCCCCTGAAGACGCGCTTGACGTCGCTGCTCGGGCGCGACAGCCAGTCGATCGCGTTCTTGAACACGCCGGGGATGCTGTTGTTGTATTCGGGGGTGACGAGCAGCACGCCCGCGGCGGCCACCACCGCCTCCTTGAGCTCACTCACCGCGGCAGGGATTCCCTGGGCCTCGACGTCGCCGTCGTAGAGCGGAATCGCCCGGATGCTCGCGACCTCGAGGGTGGCGTCCGCCGGCATCAGCCCGGTCGCGGCGCGCAGCAGCGCCGAGTTGTAGGAGCCGCGGCGCAGGCTCCCCGATATTCCGAGCAGCTTGAGCATGGTCCTTCAGCTCCTCAGCCGGGCGGCGATGCGCCGGTACGCCTCGCGGAACGGGATGCCCTCTCTCACCGCCAGGCGGTTGGCTTGCTCGGCGGAGTCGATCGTCGGATCGAGCCGGATCGCTTCGCGGTTGAAATGCATGCCGGCGATGGCCGGCGGCAGGATGGCGAGCGTCTCGCGGGCCAGATCGATGGCGCGGAACAGCGGAAATTTGAGCAGCTGCAGATCGCGGCTGTAGCCGGAAGGGAGCTTGGCGCAGATGCCGAGCGCCTCGATGAGACAGGCCTGGGCGCTGGCCGAGCGGCCGCGGATCAGCTCGAACACGTCGGGGTTTCTCTTCTGCGGCATGATCGAGGAGCCGGTCGTGAACGCCTCGGGAAGGGTCACGAAGCCGAACTCCCGCGTGGCGAACAGCAGCACGTCGGCGGCGAAGCGGCCGAGGTCCTGCAGGAGCAGGGTGATCTCAAAGATGAGCTGCGCCTCCGCCTTGCCGCGCGAGAGCTGCACCGCGGTGACCGGCTCCTGCACCGCGGCGAAGCCGAGCGCAGCGCGGGTAGCCTCGCGGTCGATGGGCAGCCCCGGCGTGCCGTAGCCGGCCGCCGATCCTAACGGGCTCAGGCTGATGCGGCGCGCGACCGCGGTGAGGCCCCGGGCATCGTCGCGGATCTCGGCGGCGAAGCCCCCGGCCCACAGCGGCACCGAGCTCGGCATGGCCTGCTGCATGTGCGTGTAGCCGGGGAGCGGGGTGCCGCCCTCGCGCACGCCGAGCTCCTCGAGCGCATCCGCCACCGCGAACGCGCCGCACTCCAGATCCTCGACGACCTCGCGCAGATACAGGCGCAGGGCGGCGAGCACCTGGTCGTTGCGCGAGCGTCCGAGATGGATGCGGGCCCCGGCGGCGCCGATGCGCTCGGTGAGACGACGCTCGAGCGCCGTCTGCCCGTCCTCGTCCTGAAGCTCGACGTGCCAGAGGCCGCGGACGTGCTCGTCGGCGAGCGCCGCGAGTCCCGCGCGGATGGCGTCCAGGTCGGCGAGCGAGAGCAGGCCCTGCGCATTGAGCATCTCGGCATGCGCCACCGAGGCGCGCACGTCGCAGGCCACCAACCGGTCGTCCAGTGCGTAGTCCTCGCCGGCGGTGTAGCGCAACACGCGCTCATCGAGCGGTCCGCCCTTGTCCCACAGGCGCGTCATGGCAGCGTCCCCTGCTGCTCGGCGGCGGTGAGCGCGTTGATGTCGGCGACGATGAGCGTGCCGGTGCCCTCGTTGGTGAACACCTCGCCGAGTATGCCCTCGGGGGCGCGGTACGACACCACGTGCACGCGGCGCACGCCGCCGCGGATCGCATCCTCGATGGCCCGGGCCTTCGGCAGCATGCCGTCGGCGATCTGCCCCGACTCGCGCAGACGCGCGAGGCCCGCCAGATCCGTGTAGGAAATGAGCGAGCCGGGATCGCTCACGCTGCCGAGGATTCCCGGCGTGCCGGTGCACAGGATGAGCTTCTCCGCGCCGAGGGCGGCGCCGAGGGCGGCGGCCACGGTATCGGCGTTGATGTTGAGCAGCGTGCCGCTCTCGTCCGCCGACAGCGGGCTCACCACCGGCATGAGCCCGTTGTCGAGCAGCTTCTTCAGCACCGTGGTGTCGATCGCGTCGATGTCGCCGACGTAGCCGAAGTCGACCGGCGCGGCGTCGGCGCGCAGCTGTACCGGGGGGCGCTTGTGGGCGCGCACCAGGCCCGCGTCCACGCCGCTGATGCCGACCGCATCGATGTTGAGATCGCGGCACATGGCGAGCACGCGGGTGTTGATGAGCCCGTTGAGCACCATCGCGGTGACGTCGATCGAGCGCTGGTCGGTGACGCGCCGCCCCTCGACCATCTGCGTCGGTACGCCGAGGGCCGCCGCGACCTCGGTGAGCTGCGGCCCGCCGCCGTGCACCAGCACCACGCGCACGCCGAAGTAGTGCAGGATGCCGATCTGCTCGACCAGGGAGCGGGTCGTGCCGGCGTCGGCGAACACCCCGCCTCCGACCTTCACGACGAAGGTCTTGCCCTTGTACATGCGGATGTAGGGCGCGGCGCTCTTCAACGCGCGGATCGCGAGAGTCTGGTCGCCTCGATGCATGATCATGCTGCGCACTTCCCCGACGGTCAGGACTTCAATAACTCGTGCAGCACGGCGCTCTGCACCGTGAGGCGGTTGGCTGCTTCGCGCTGCACGGCGCTGCGCGGGCCGTCGAGCACCTCGTCGGCGATCGCGCTGTTACGCCGCACCGGCAGGCAATGCATGACGCGGCAGTCGCGCGCGCTGCGGGCGAACCAGTCGTTGCGCACGCACCAGCCGGTGAGCGGGCTGCGCAGGCGCGCATCCGCCGCGGCATCGCCGTAGCACTCGGTGGCGCCCCACTCCTTGACGTAGAGGATGTCGGCGCCCTCGAGGGCCTCCTCGCGCACGCTGGTCTCGCGCACCGAGCCCCCGGCGGAGGCGGCCGCGCGGCGCGCGCGCTCCATCACCGGCGCGGGCAGCGCGAAGCCCTCGGGCCGCAGCACGATCACCTCCATGCCGCGGAGCGACGCCATGTGCAGTGCCGCCGCCGGGACCGCCAGCGGCAGGGCGCGCGGATGCCAGGCCCACGAGAGCACGAAGCGCCCGGCGCGCGGTACGGCGAGATCGTCCATGGTCTTCCAGTCGGCGAGCGCCTGGCAGGGGTGATTGAGCGCCGACTCGAGGTTGATGAGCGGCTTGGCTGTGAGCTCCGCCATGCCGTTGAAGGTCGTCTCGGCGAGGTCGGCCGCGAGGTCCCGCCCCTCGGCGAACACGCGGATGCCGAGCGCGTCGCAATAGGAGGCGAGCGCCGGGATGGCCTCGCGCACGTGCTCGGCCGCCGCGCCGTCCATTACCGCGCCGGAGCGCGTCTCGAGCAGCCAGCTGCCGTGCCCCGGGTTGATGACGAAGGAGTTGCCGCCGAGGCGCGCCATCGCCGCCTGGAACGAGGCGAGCGTGCGCAGCGAGGGGTTGAAGAACAGGAGTCCGAGGATCTTGCCGGCGAGCGCGCGCGGCTCGGGTTGCCGCTCGAGGCGCCGGGCGAGCTCGAGCAGCGACAGCAGCTCCTCGCGGCTGAAATCGCCGAGGTCGACGAAGCGCTTCATGGCTCGAGGTCCCTGAGCGCGTCGCGCAGCAGGTCGACGTGCTCCTCCTCGAGGATGTAGGCCGGCAGCAGCCGCAGCACCTGCGGGTCGTTCGAGGTGCCGGTGAGAATCCCGCACTCGAGCAGCTCCGCCTGGATCTCCTTCGCCGGCCGCGTGGTGCGCAGCCCGACCAGCAGCCCCGCCCCCTGGGCGGCCGTGACCGGACCGAGCACGCAGGTGCGGCGGATGTAGGCGCCGATGCGCCGCACGCGCTCGAGCAGGCGCTGCTCGCGCATGGCGGCGAGAACCGCGTTCACCGCCGCGCACGCCATGGGGCCGCCGCCGAAGGTCGTGCCGAGCGCTTCGGTCCGGAGCGAGGCCGACACCAGCGGCGACATCATGAGCGCTGCGACCGGGAAGCCGTTGCCGAGCGCCTTGGCGGTCGTGAGCATGTCGGGCCGCACGCCGTAGAGGTTGGCGGCGAAGGGCTCGCCGGTGCGACCCATGCCGCACTGCACCTCGTCGAAGATCAGCAGCGCGCCCACCTCGTCGCAGCGCGCGCGCAGCGCCGCGAGGAATGGCGCGCCGAGCGCCACCGCTCCCGCGAGTCCCTGCACCGGCTCGACGATGACGGCCGCAGTGTCGGTGGTGACCTGGGCGTTGATGATCGCACCGGCCGCGCCGCGTGCGATGAAGCTCACGTCGAAGGGGGTGCGGGGGAATCCGTACCATTTGGCCTGTGCGCCCCAGGTGACGGCGCCGGCCGCCGCGGTGCGCCCGTGGAACGCGCCCTCGATGGCGGCGACGTGCGCGCGGCCGGTCATGCGCAGCGCCACCTTGAGGGCGTTCTCATTCGCCTCGGCGCCGCTGTTGACGAAGAAGACACTGCCGAAGGGGAGCTTCGAGAAGCGCACCAGGCGGCGCGCCGCCTGGGCGCGCACCTGCATGGCCACCGCGTTGCTCTGGAACTGGCAGGCCTGCGCCTGGGCGGCGAGCGCCGCCGTCCAGCCGGGGTGTGCGTAGCCCAGGCCCGCGACCGCGTGTCCGCCGTACAGATCGAGCAGCCGCTCGCCGCGGGTGTTCATGAGCCACACGCCCTCGCCCGAGGCGACCTCGACCGGATACTGCGCGAACACCTGCGCCTGGAAGTCGCGCGCGGGCGGCTTCAGCGTGTTGGAGGGTTTCAGCGCCCTGCGGGAGCTGCTGGTCGTGCCGCTGGACTTCGCCGGTTTCTGCGCCATGAGCCGCGCCCCTCAGGTCCAGCCCGGTGCCGGCTGGGTGAGACCGGCTGTCTCGGCAAAACCCAGCATCCGGTTCATCCACTGCACGGCGCCGCCGGCGGCGCCCTTCACCAGATTGTCGATCGCGCACATGACGGCGATCGTGCGGCCGTTGGCGGCCGCACTCAGGTGCGCGTAGTTGCTGGTCGCCACCTCCTTGACATGCGGTGCGCGCTCGGCCACCCGCACGAAGGGCGCGCGCGCGTAGTACTCCTGGAGCGCGCCGCGCGCCTCACCGCCATCGAGCGCGCGCGTGAGGCGCGCCTGTACCGTGACGTGGATGCCGCGCGCGAACGGGCCGGAGTGCGGCACGAAGGAGAGCTCCGCCTCGACGCCGCTCGCGGCGCGCGCGCAGGCGACGATCTCGGGGGCGTGCCGGTGGTTGAGCGCGTTGTAGCCGTAGAGATCGCCGTGACGCAGCGGATGGTGCGTGCCCTCGACCGGCTTCCTGCCCGAGCCGGTGCTGCCGGTGACCCCGCTCACGTACAGCGCCGGCTCGATGAGCCCGAGTGCCAGCAGCGGCACCGCCGCAAGCAGCACCGCTGTGGCGAAGCAGCCGGGATGGCCGACGTGGGGAGTCGCGAGGCTCGCGAGGTGCTCGGGCAGCGCGCAGGTGAAGTCCGTAAGGCGTGCGGGCGCTGGGTGCGCGCGCCCGTACACGCGCGCGTAGTCTTCGGCCGAGGAGTAGCGGAAGTCTGCCGAGATATCCACGATGCGCGCGCCGGTTCCCGTCCGCGTGGTGTGCTCGAGCACCGCGTCGATGAGGCCGGCGGAGACTCCATGGGGCGCCGCCGAGAACACCGCCGCACCGGGTGTCTCGGTCAGCAGCCTGGTCACCTCGCCGAGCGTCGCGAAACGCGTCGCGGGGTAGGCGGACACGAGATGCGGGAACGCACCCGCGACCGGCTCGCCGGGCGATCCGTCCGACATCGCGCACAGCAGCTCGAGCCGCGGGTGTCCGGCGATGAGGCGCAGCAGCTCGCCGGCGACATAGCCGGTGCCTCCGAGCACCACCGCGGGAGTGCGTGCCGTGCTCATGCGGCCGCCGCCGCCGCGGCCAGCCCGAGCGCCTCGATCACGCGGTCGCCGAGCGCGGCCGCTGAGCCGATGGCATTGCAGGCCGGCACGCCCATCTGTTGCGTGATGATCTCGACCCCCACCTGGTTGTCGGTGCAGGGCCCGGTCACGGCGCACGGCTCGATCCCGAAGCGCTCGCGCAGCAGCTTCACTCCGCCCCAGGCTGCCACCGGATCGTTGGCCGACAGCACGACGCCCGTGAGCGCGGCGCGGATGTCGGGACACTCGAGGATGGCGTCCACGCCGTAGGTGCCGAGGATGCCGTCGCCGAGCTCGAACACCAGCACGTCGGGCTTGCCCGTGGCGAGCTCCGTCAGCATGGTGCGGGTGAGCGCCGGGCCGTTGGCGCGCGTCGTGGTGACGACCCCGAGGTCGGTGAAGATCGCGCAGCGCCGCGCGCCCGCGTCCTCCATCGCGAGGATATCGCGCCGCAGCGACACGCCGGTGGCCTTGAAGGCATCCACCGTCAGCCCGCGGTGGCGCATGCGGGCGATGATGGCGCAGGCGGCGGCAGTCTTGCCGGCTTCCATGCAACTGCCGGCCAGCGCCACGACCGGTACACCGCGGGTTTCGAGCGGTGCATTCGCATCGAGCCGCGTATAGCCGGCGCGCGCCGGCACGCCGATGCGCTCGCCGAGGTAGGGGAAGGTGAGAGCCACGCCGAGCACGCGGCAGTCGAAGGGCTGGCCCTTGTCCGGGTTGATCGAGTCGCACACGCCGAGCACGCCGCCGATGTTGAGCATCTGGATGACGTCGCCCGGCTTGAGCGAGCCGGGCACGTGCCCCGAATAGCCGAACAGCGCCTGGCGGTGTCCGAGGGCGCCGGCCACGATGTCGCCCTTGCCCACCTTGGCCATGCGGCCGCTGACGAGCTCGAGCGTGTTGTAGGTCGACTTGTTGTTGAGCACCTCGACCACGATCACCACGCCCTCCTCGGCGGGGATGTCGGCGCAGATGCGCACCTCGTGTGACAGGCCGCAGGCCTGGGTGACGGAGGCGAGCTTGTCGACGATGACGCTGCGCATGCTGACCACCTCACTGCCCTCCCGCCGTCGCCGCCGGCGTGCCGGCGCGCGCGTAGAACACCCCCGGGAGCGAGACGATGCGCGAGAAGCCGAGCGCGTCCGCCGCCGACCACTCGCCGGCCGCCTCGCCGTAGACGCCGCGCGAGGCCGCCATGAGCGAGTAGGGCGACTCGACCCCCTCGATGAAGAGATTCCCGGTCTGGAGCTTGCAGTGCACCTCGCCGGTCACGCGCTGCTGCGAGGAGAGCAGCAGCGCCTCGATGTCGCGGCACACGGGATCGAGCAGCTGGCCCTCGTGCACCAGGTCCCCGTAGGGCTGGGCGAGCAGCTCCTTGATGCGCTGCTGCCGCCCGGTGAGCGTGAGCTTCTCGAGCTCGCGGTGCGCCGTCAGCAGCACCTCCGCCGCCGGGGCCTCGAACGCCACCCGCCCCTTGGTGCCGATGATGGTGTCGCCGAGGTGGATGCCGCGGCCGATGCCGAAGGGTGCGGCGAGCGCCTCGAGCTTCTCGATGATCTCGACCGGCGTGCCGGCGTGACCGTCGAGCGCCACCGGCCGTCCGGCGGCAAAGGCCAGCACGTGTCGCTCGGCGGCGCGCGGGCGCTCGAAGGCGCCGCGCGTCAGCAGCCAGGCGTCCTCGGGGATGCTGCCGACCGAGGTGAGCGTCTCCTTGCCGCCGATGGTGACCCCCCAGAGCCCCCGGTTCACCGAGTAGGCGGCGCCGCTCGGCGGAACCGGCAGATTGCGCGCCCTGAGGTAGTCGAGCTCTTCCTGGCGCTTGAAGGCGCGGTCGCGCACCGGGGCGAGCACCGTGAGATCCGGCGCCAGCGTGCGCAGCGCGACCTCGAAGCGCACCTGGTCGTTGCCGGCCGCGGTGCAGCCGTGCGCGACGGTGTCGGATTTGAGCTCGCGCGCCATGCGGGCGATGGTCTGGGCCTGCATGACCCGCTCGGCGCCGACGCACAGGGGATAGAGCTGTCCGCGCCGCACGTTCCCCATGACGAGAAAGCGCAGCACCTGCTCGAAATAGTCGGCACGCGCATCGATCTGGTAGTGCGCCACGGCGCCGAGCGAGCGGGCGCGCTCGGCGAGCGCGCGCGCCGCGGCGGCGTCGATGCCGCCGGTGTCGACCGTCACGGTGATGACCGGGCGCCGCTCGGCCGCCGCGATCCAGGGCACCAGGAACGAGGTGTCGAGGCCGCCGGAGTAGGCGAGGACGATGGGGGTCGTGCCGGCGCCCGGGGCGCCGCTTGCGAGTGCGGGCATGGATCAGATCCTGAAGAGGGCGCGCAGGCGGGCGTTGAGCTCCCCCTGGGCGCGCGCGCTGGCGGTCGCTATGAAGATGGTGTCGTCGCCCGAGATCGTGCCGGCGACCTCGGGCCATTCGGCCTTGTCGATCGCCACGGCGACTGACTGCGCCGCGCCGATCGTGGTGCGCAGCACGGTGAGCGACGGGCCCGCACGGCGCATGCCGCGCACGAACTGCGCCAGCGCGGCGAAATCGCCGTTGGCCCGCGTCAGCTCGTCCGGCGGCAGCACGTAGCGGCCGCTCGCCTTGAGCACTCCGAGGTCGCGCAGGTCGCGGCTGATGGAGGACTGGGTGACGGCGTGCCCCTCTTTCTTGAGGAGCCGCACCAGGTCGTGCTGCTTGCGCACCAGGCCCGCGCGCAGCAGGCGCACGATGGCGCCGCGGCGCTCGAGTTGCTCGGTATCGTTCAGCATGACCGGCCCGCCTGCATAAAGATGCGCATCTTGTGCATATTAATGCACAGACGTCAAGGGCGCCCCGCCCGCTCGGGGCTACGATGCCGCGCCGGCAGACAGGCCCGCGGCGCCGCTACTTGCTGATGCTGAAGACCAGGTCCGCGCCGCGCGCGGTGCCGAGCTCGGTGCGCACCACCCAGTGGTCGCCGAGCGTGTAGCGGATCTTGAGGGTGTTGAGCGTCTCCGTGAGGCTCACGCCGTAACTCACGTAGATGCGCGGCGACAGATAGTAGCCGAGCACCAGCGAGGTCTCGTTGGCGATCGGGTCGGTCTCGAGGCTCACGTCCGGCAACCCGATCTGCGAGCCGACCTGCGCCGCGAGCAGCGCCGCGCCCTGTCCGAGGGCGGCGTTGCTCGCCGTCTGCGTCCCCTGGGTCGAGCCGCCCGAGAGGATCAGCGACACGATCTGCGACTGCGGCAGCGGCGGATCCGAGAAGAAGGACATGCGCGGCTGCAGCAGCGTGCCGCGCACGTTGACGCCGGCGGTGACGTCGGGGAATTGCTTGACGGCGCGCAGGTCGACGCCCGGATTGTCGATCGGGCCGCCGGTGAAGATCAGCCGGCCGCGCTGGATGTCGAGCTTGCGCGCATAGGCGAGGTACTTGCCGTCCGCCACCGCGAGCTCGCCGGTCGCGCGCGTGATGGCATCGTAGCCGCTCTTGATGGTGACCGCGCCGGTCAGGCGGCCGGTCAGCCCGGAGGTGTCGACCGAGACCTTCTCGCCGAGCGTGAGCGTGATGGTGCTCATCACCTCGAAGCGCTCCGCGGGGCTCGGCACCTCGCGGCCGACGATCACCTCGTCGGGCGAGGTGCGCACGGCGTTGGTGATGTCCTTGGGGGCGATCTTCGCGTACGGCACCGCGACCGAGCCGGTGACCTCGATGCGGTGTCCCTGGACGTCGAAGGCGAGGTTCGGCGAGGCGTCGATCTGCGCTTCGGGAGTGTCGGCTACGCGCAGGTTGGCGCCCTCGAGATGGAGCTTGCCGTAGGGCAGGAGGTCACGCCACTCGAGGTGGCCGCTCGCGGCGGCAGTGCCGGCGCCGGCACGCGCGTTGCCGGCGAACTCGAGGCCGCCGTCGTTGAGGTGCGCCTCGAGCGTCACCTGACGCAGCGCCAGGTTCACCTGATAGAGATCGAGCTCGCCGTCGCTGAGCTTCACCAGTCCGCCGAGCTGCGGCTCACCGAGCGTGCCGGCGAGGCTGACGTCGGCGTGCAGCTCGCCCGCCGCGCGGTCGATGTCGGGGAAGTACAGCGACAGCAGGCCGAGCTCCTTGGTCTCTGCGTGCAGCGCTCCGCTGAGCGGCATGTCCTGCCAGCGCGGGCTGCCCCGCTGCGCATCGAGGCGCGCGCGGACGGTGCCGACCTCGCCGTCCTCGAGCACCGCCGCCACGCTGACGGCGTCCGGCGTGGCGCTCGCGGTCACGGTGCCCGAGCCGATGCGGGTGTGCTCGATCTTCTTGCTGACCAGCTGGTGAGAGAGCACCGCATCCGAGAGCTGCGCGCGCAGCGTCCCGGTGAGGGGAGCGGCTGCGCCACCGGTGGCGCGTAGCAGCAGGTCGACCGTCCCCTGGTACTGCACCGCGGCGGTCATGCCGGCGGTGAGCGCGTTGAGCGGCAGCTGGTTGCTCATGAGCGTGGCCGACCAGTGCTGCGGGTTCCAGTCGGCGTCGGCGCACATGGCGCCGGGGGTGCCCGCGAGGCACAGCCATTCGACCCGCAGGTGCTGCGCGCCGGCGGTGAGTCCCACCGGGTGCTCGAGCGCGAGGTCGAGCGCATCCTTTCCCTTGAGCGTGAGCGCGCTCAGCTGCCCCTCGAAAACGCCGTGGGCGTAGACGCCGACCGCCTCCGCCGCGAGCGTGAGGCCCGTCGCGTGCGCCTCGAGATGCGCGTGGTAGTCCGCCGGGGGGCCGGTCAGCATGAACGCCGCGCTCTGCACGGTGTGCGCTTGGTAGCTCAGGTTGGTCACGCGCGCGGCGATCCTGCCGGCGCGCTGCGCGTCCGCCGCACTGAAGTCGACCTCGGCGTCGAGATGCTCGAGCGTCAGCCCCTGATAGCTGAGCGCACTGCCGTGAGCGCTCCCCACGACCGCCGGCTCCGTGATCGTGCCGCGCAGCGTCCCGCTGGCGTTCAGCTGCCCACGGGCGCCGGGCTCGAGCAGGCTCAGGTCCGAGCTCGCAAGCGTGAAGCGCAGATCGAGCTGCTCGCCGGCGCGCCCGTCGAGCGCGAGACTCGTGCCGCCGAGCGCCACGCGCACCCGATCGAAGGTCCAGATCCCGCCGGTGCGGCCGAGCGAGCCCCCGCCGCTCGCGCGCACCCCGCGCAGCTTGCCGCTCAGGTTTGCGACCGATACGGTGAGGTCGCCGCGTGGGTCGAAGCCGCGCCCGGAGGCGGCCAGCGTCAGGCTGACGCTGCCCGGCAGGTCGGGGCGCAGCGCCGCCGGGTTGATGCCGCTGAGCTGACCGGCGACCGACCAGCTCTGGCGCGGCGCCCAGACCAGCGCTCCATTCACGCTGGCGTGGCCCTCGAGCACCTCCGCTTCGGCGCGCTCGAAGACGAAGGCGTCCTTGCCGAGCGTGCCGGTGAGGTCCAGGGCGCTGGCAGCGAGGCCCGCCGCGCTGGCCGAGCCCTCGAGGTGCACCTGGTAGGGCAGCACTCCTGCGAGCGTGAAGGTGCCCGCGGCGCTGCGCAGCGCCGGCTCGCCTCCCACGAGCGGCCAGCGGAAATCCTGCCAGCTGCCGCTCAGGTCGAGCCGCGGGCCGTTGGGGACGAGGGTGAAGGTGCCCGAGCCGACCGCGTGCGCGCCGGATGGATGGCGGGCCTCCATGTGCTTCGCCGTGAGCACCGAGTCGGCGAACGAGCCGTCGAACTCCGCCTCGAAGGTCCCGGCACGGAGCCCGGTGGGGTCGAGCTTGCCGCGGCCCGAGAAGCCCTCGCCGCTCCAGCTGACCGCGAGGCGCGCCTTGATGATGCCGAGCGGACCCGATATTCCCCAGGCGCGCAGGTCGAAGCTCTGCACGTTGGCATCGCCCACGATGTGCCAGCGGCGCGTGAGGTCGAGCGCCTGGCCGGTGAAATCGGCGCGCAACGGGCTGAAGGCGTGCGCCGTCAGCCTGAGCGCGTTGAGGTCGCCGTGCGCCGAGCCGTCGACGCGCCAGGCCGGCTGTCCGGCCGGCGCCCAGGAGATGTGACCGTCGGCCTCGATACCGAGCGGATCGCGGGCGCGCAGCTCGCCGATCGCATCGATGTGCGCCCCGCCGAGGTTGCCCTGCGCCTGGAAGAAGCGGATCGAGCGATGCCGCAGCACCGCCGCGCCTGAGAGATGAGTGAACTCGAGGCGCGCGCCGGTGTAGACCGTGAGCACCGCATCGTCGACCACCGTGTGCTCGGCGCTGATCAGCAGCCAGCGCGGCAGGAACACCGGCGGCGAGGGCGGCACCTGCCGGGTGCGCTGCTTCACTTCGATGAGCGCGCTGTGTATCCGGGCATCGGGCGAGCGGATGGTCTGCAGCAGGAGCGGCGCCAGCGCCACGCGGCCGTCGATCCCTTCGAACCTCAGGTGCACCAGCTCGTGGTCGATCTCGACACGGTCGGCATGCAGCCCATGCGCGATCGTGCCCGTGACGCCCGTGATCGTGAGGCGCACGGCTCCTGGGCCCGAGCCGAAGCGCTCGGGAATGTGCCGCACCAGGAACTGCAGTCCCGGTTCGCTGAACACCGCGGCGCCGATGACCGCGGCCGGCACCACCACGACCACCAGCACCAGCAGGCAGGCGGTCAGGAGGATCAGTACGCGGCGCATGGGCGTCAGCCTCTCACAGCTTCGGCGAGAAGTTGATGTGCAGGCGCGGGCCGGCGCCGGGGGAGTTCAGGGGCTGTGCCACGTCGACTCCGAGGGTGAGCACCGGAGTGCGGAAGCGTATGCCGACGCCCGCCGAATAGAAAAGGTGAATGTCGCCGAAGCCGTTGAAGGCATTTCCATAGTCGACGAAGGTCGCGACCCCTAAGTTCCGCGGCAGCTCGCGCACGAACTCCACCGTTCCGGTGATCATGTCCTTGCCGCCGACCTTGATGTAGCCCGCGACGCTCTGGCAGCCGCCGTCGGCGGTGCGCAGGAACTGGCCGTTCGGGCCGGTGGTGCACACCGGCTCGGTGGGCGAGAGCTCGTTGAAGTAGAAGCCACGCACGCTGTTGTCGCCGCCGGCGAAGAAACGGTAGATGGTCGGCAGGCTGGAGAAGCTCGAGACCAGGCTCGCCCCCACTTCCTCGCGCAGCAGCAGGTGCCACGGACCGCCGAGGCGGAAGGTGTTCTCGAGCTCCATGTGCGCCTGGATGAAGTCCGAGTCCGACCCGAGCGCCGAATGGGAGCCGCGGATCTCGGCGACCAAGGGGTACTGAAACAGCGGCTCGCCCAGATAATCCTTCGGCACCGAGGCGAGATCGAGCTCGGGCACCAGCAGCCGGTCGGTGGTGGTGCCGTTCAGGTCCTCGCTGGTGGTGCGCACGGCGTTCAGCTTCCACACGGTCTGCCAGCCACCCTTGACCGAGGTGAAGCTCGGCCCGATCGACTGGGTGTAGGCGGTCACGTCGGCGAGCGTCTGCTGCTCGATGGAGGCGTTGATCGCAAAATGCTCGAGCGCCGGGTCGCCCACCGGGAAGATGTAGCTGCTGCGCACCGCGTAGCGGGTGATCTGGGCGAACTGCATCGTGAGGTTGAAGCTCTGGCCGCTCGAGTTGATGCGGTGATCCTCGAAGCCGAGTGTGGCGCGCACGCCGGTGTCGGTGGCGTAGCCGGCGCCGAAGGAGTAGCGGTGGCGGCGGTTGGGATCGGCGTGGATATCGACCGTCACCCGGTGAGTGGCCCGGTCGGGGGTTCCCGGCTGCACCTCGAGGTTGGTGAAGTACTGCGCATCGTCGAGCGCGAACTGCGTGCGCAGCACCTGTGTCAGGTCGAAGGGATCGCCCTCGTGGTAGCGCAGGTAGCGCCGCACCAGGCTTTCCTTGACGACGTGCTGGGTGATCGTGGTCGCGCCGAAGCGGTAGCGCTCGCCGGTCTCGAGCTCGAGCGCGATGCTCGAGGTGTAGTTGGGCGGATCGACCCGCAGCTCGTTGCGCGTGAGTCGCGCGTCGAAGTAGCCGTAGGTCGCGGCGGTGCGCTGCAGGTCGGACTTGATCGCCTCGTAGGCAGCCTGGTCGAGGCGCTCACCGTTCTTCAGGGGCAGATGCTCCACGATGCGCCTGAAGAGCGGATCGGTCTCGCCGGGCCCGGTCACTTTCACGTCGATCGCCGTGACCAGTACCGGCCTGCCCGGCTTGATGTCGATCACCACGCGCCACTCGTTCCTGCCGAGATCGGTGACGGCGGAGCTCACCTGCGGCTCGTAGTAGCCGAAGGGGCGCAGCGCCTCCTGAACCTCGCGCTCGACGCGGTTGTGCAGCCGCTCGACCATGTCGGGATTGAGGTCGGCGGCACCCTTCTGGTAGCGCTGGAAGCTCAGGTATGCGAGCACGTTGGCGCGCAGCGTCTCGGGGACTCCGCGGACCTCGACGTTGACGCCGGCGGCACGCGCGGGCTGCGCGCACAGTGCGGCGAGCAGCGCGACGACGAGCAGACACACGGGCGGCGCCGGGCGTCGCCGGAGCCGTCGGCGAGCCCGGGGCATACTAAGACAGTGCGCCATCTCGACGAGAGAATCGGAAAAATTCAAGGGATTCTAGAGCCTCGCGAGCGCACCCGCTCGCTGCTCTGCAAGAGTCTGAGTATGCCGGCGTGCGCCGGTTCCGCCCGTAACGCCGCTCCGGTCTCAGGGCCACTCGCCCGGGTTCAGCCGGAATTCACTTGCGCCGCTCGACTCACCCGCGGAGTCGAAGCGCCGCTCGGCGAGCAACAGGGCGCCATCCGGCTCGGCCAGCAGCACGGTCGAGCAGCGCGTGCCGTAGGCCGGGTGCAGCACGAAGGGCGCCGACAGGACCCGCTCCCACTCGCGCGGCAGGCCGCCGGCCGGCGCGCCGCCGTCGGTCGCCGGGGACTGCGTGCGGTCGGCGAGCAACGCGAACAGCCCGGCGGCCGTGCCGTCCGCCTGCGCCAGCCAGTCTCGAAAGCGCGCCTTGACGCGCACCAGCTTCGGCCAGGGAGTGTCGAGCAGCTCGTTCGAGAGCCCGTAGACGCCGGGCGGCAGCGCGCGCGCCACTGGGGTGACACGATTTGAGCCGTACCAGAGCGAGCCGCCATCCGCGAGCAACAGGTTGAAACCGGAATACTCCCCGGCCGCGCCCTCGAGGCGCGCGAAGAAATCGCGCGGTCCGGCGGTGCCGCCGAGGTATTGCGGGATGAGGCCGCCGCGCGACGGCGCGGCCGGCCGCGGCGGTTGCAGCTCGCGGAAGTTGGTGACCACGCCGAAGCGGCGCGCCGCGTCGAGCCCGAGCCAGGTGCCCGCGGCGCGCAGGTCGCGCCCGGCGAGGATGTGGGGCGACTCGGGCCAGCGCTCGAGCGGTGCCGCGGGACGCTCGTGATACTCGTCGCGGTTGGCGGCGACGACCAGGCGGTAGCGCGGGTGCACCGCCCAGGCGAGCACCAGCAGACACACGGCGGCGCTAGCCTCCCTCGAGCCAGCCCGAGATCAGGCGCCAGGAAATCGAGTGCGAGGGCGGCGCGAGCGCTTCCCCGGCGGCGAGCTGCTCGCGCGTGAACCAGCGGGCATCCTCGAGCTCGCCGCTGACGCGCACCTCGCTGCCGGGGAGGGCGCGCGCGCGGAAGCCGAGCATGAGCGATGACGGGAACGGCCAGGGCTGCGAGGAGTCGTAGCGGGCCTCGGTGACGCGCACACCGGTCTCCTCCGCGACTTCGCGCGCCACCGCATCCTCGAGGCTCTCGCCCGGCTCGACGAAACCGGCGATGGTCGAGTAGCGCCGCGGCGGCCAGCTCGCCTGGCGGCCGAGGAGCGCCCGCTCGCCGTCCGAGACCAGCACGATGATCGCCGGATCGATGCGCGGGAAGTACTCCTCGGCGCAGTCGGGGTTGCTGCAAGTGAGGCAATGGCCGGCGCGGATCGCGGTGGTGGGCGCGCCGCAGACGCCGCAGTGGTGCGCGCGCGTGCGCCACACGGCGAGCGCGCGCGCATAGGCGAGCAGTCCCGCCTCCTCGGCCGGGAGCAGCGCCGACAGCGGCCGCAACTCCTCGAAGCGCATGCCGGAGGGCGGCTCGGCGCCGTGCGCCGCAGGCAGACTGATCAGCACGCAGCGCGTACCGCGGAACCAGCCGAGGAGCGTCAGGCTCGCGGCCGGCGCCGAGCGCACCAGCGGCTCGCTGCGCGTCAGCAGCGCGGCGCGCGGCGGATCGCCGTGCAGCAGATGCGTGGTACCGCGAGCCACCAGGTAGGCGGTGGCGCTGTCGGCCCAGGCCGCCGCGACCCACTCCGGGTCCTCGCGCGCTTCGACGCGACGATCGAGGTACGGACCTGCGAAGAAATTGGGTCGGTCGGGGTCCATGCGCGCCATTCACCGCGGGCGAGGCCGCGCATTCTAGCAGCGTGGCGGCGCGTTCCCCGAAACCAGGGTGATGTCCGCCGAAATTGCTTGCTGCGATTTCGGCGATCAACTCACGCCGGCTTGATGTTGGCGTTCAAGCGGAACAGGTTGTTCGGGTCGTACCGCTTCTTGAGCGTCGCCAGCCGCGGGTAATTGTCGCCGTAGGCTGCGTGCACGCGCGCGTCGCGGTCATCGGTGGCGGCGAGGTTCACATACTGGCCCTGCGTCAGCGGCTCGATCTGCGCCCAGACCTTGCGCACCCAGTCGGTGTTGCGGGCGGCATCCTCGGCCGGCATCTTCCACAGGTTGGCGACGCCGATGTTGTGACTGGCGCCGCGGTTGAAATACGCGGTGGCGTGCGGTGCCACGCGCCCGATCGCCCCGCCCTGATGCTGCGTCCAGATGAGCACGCCTTCAGAGGGCGCGGTCTCGACGGCTGCCACCATGTTGTCGATGAGGGCGGGCGTGATGCCCCCGTAGACGAGTCCCCCTTTGCCATAGAAGCCGAGCGGGCTGACGCCGCGCAGGTCGGCGCTGCCCTGAAGCTTCTGGTAAGGCGCCACCGCCACCTCGTCCTTGAGCGGCTTGCCGAGTTTGCGCAGCGGTGCCACCAGCTGCTCGCCCTTCGTGGGCGGACCGCAGTAGCAGATGTCCAGCTCGAGCCAGCGCACACCCTGAGGTGCGGTGCCCAGCGCCGCGTCGACATACAGCTCATCGGGGGCGCTGGCGACGAAGTCTGCAACGCCCCGCAGCAGCTGCCGGCCGCCCTCGAGCGGGAAGGTAAGAGCGCCGCCGTACATCACCGGGTTGACCTCGTGCAGGCGGAACCTGAAGGTGGTCACCACGCCGAAATTGCCGCCACCGCCTCGCAGCGCCCAGAGCAGATCCGCGTTCTCGCTGTCGCTGACGCGCACCCAGTTGCCGTCGGCGGTGACCACCTCTGCCCCGATCAGGTTGTCACACGTCAGACCGTAACGTCGGCCGATGCGGCCGACGCCGCCGCCCAGGGTCAGACCGGCCACGCCGGTGTCGGCGACCGTGCCGACGGGCGTGGCAAGATTGAACGCCAGCGACTCCCGGTCGAGCTGCCCGAGGAGTGCCCCGCCCTCGACGCGCGCGGTTTTCGCGATGGGATCGACCTCGACCGAGCGCATGAGCGACAGATCGATCATGATCCCGCCATCGCAGGCGGACTGTCCTGAGAGGCTGTGGCCGCCGCCCCGCACCGCGGTCAGGAGCCTGTGTCCCGCGGCGAACTGCACCGCCCGCCGCGCATCCGCCGCGCCGACGCAGCGTACGATCAGGGCGGGCTTCTTATCGAAGACCGGGTTCCAGAGTCTGCGGGCCGTATCCCAGCCAGACTGATCTGCCGTGAGCACTTCGCCGCGCACGCTGGCGCGCAGGTCGTCGATGTCGCCGCTCTTGAGGGCGAGTGCCTTGCCGTCGAGACCGACCGCGGGCACCTCGGCGGGACCCGCCGCGAGCAGGCGCCGGCCCGGAATGGAGTACGCGGTGAGTGCGGCGAGGCCGGACGCGATTACGGTTCTTCTTTTCATGGCTCCCCCCGGAAACGTCGAGCGGTTGCGAGGGTGCGCCGGCGCCAAACCCAGGGTCAAGCTGCGCTGCAACCAGCGGATGCCCGCCGAAATTGCTTACTGCAATTTCGGCCAATTAGCTAATGCGAATTCGCAGTCCCCGCGCACAACTGGCAGCGGGGGTGACGCGCCGGGAAGCGCTCGGTCACGATGAGGCTGCCGCAGCCGGTGCAGCCACCGAGGCGCAGCTGGTCGCCGCGGGTCAGCGCGGTCGCGAGAAACACCGCGTGCTCGAACGAGATCTGCGCGGCGGGCACCAGCGCGCGGTAGGCCTCGAACGCCTCGCACAGCAGCGCGCCGCGCATCAAGCCGGGCAGTGCGGCACCCGCCGTCTGTGCCGGCACTACGCCGAGCAGCGACAGTACGCTGGCGAGCACCGCACTCTCCTGCTGCAGGCGCTGCGAGCGCGTGAAGTAGGCGACCTGATGAGGCGACTTGCCGCGGTGGCGCGGCAGCTGGCGGCGCGCCTGGCTGGTATAGGAGCGGTACAGCTTTCTGATGCGGTCGTCCGACAGCCCGGTCCAGGTGCGGATCGTCCGGGTGCGCGCCTCGTGCCGCAGGAAGCGCAGCGCCAGCTCCATGCGTAGCCGCTCGCGGCTGTAGCGATCGTCGGAAATGCGCATGCGGGCCTTATCCAGTCTGAGTGCCGCTTACATTTTGGGAATAATCCACCAAAACGCAACCGACCAAATTTGGTAAAAAATTCCCAAATTGAATCTGGCGTCGGCACGCGGCTCGGCTACCATGCGCGCTCGACCTGGAGGACGCGCCATGCTGTTGCAATGCGGGATGGACGGCGGTGCGGCGCGCGAGGAGGCGCAGCTGGCGGCGGCGTGCCTGCGCGCCGAGACGCTCGAGTCGGTCGCCGAGCTCAACGAGCTCGGCCTCGCGCTGCTCGGCGAGCAGGCGGCCGGAGCGGGATCGCAGGCAGCGCCCCTGCTGCACGAGGTGGGTGCATTGTGGCGGCGGCTCGATGCCGCGGCGCGCCGGCGTGCGGCTGCCTGTCCTTATCTGCTGCTCGATGGCGGCTTTGCCGACCGCGAGCGCTGGCGCGCGCCGCCCGCGGCGCAGGTGGCGGAGCCGGCGGGCGCGGCCGGGGCGCCGTTCTTCACCGTGCCGGGAACGGTCGAGGCTGCGCGGCTACTCTTTATCTATGCCTGGCATCTGGCGCGGGCCGAGAGCGCCGCCGCGCGGCTGCTGCTCGGGATGCCGCCGGGCTGCGCGGCCGCCATCGGCGCGTGCACGCTGCGCCACATCCACACGCTGGCGGAGCAGCATCCCGAGTGGCTGCGGCCGCGCTGGCTGGCGCATCCGGCACTGTGGCGCGAGCTGCTGTGCGCCGCAGACTCGGGTGAGACCCGCGCGCTCGAGCGCGCCCGCCTGCACGGCCTGACGATGCTGGCCGCCGAAGCGCGTCTCGGTGGCGCAGCGCCGCTCCCGCACGGCGGCGGCGCTGCACCCGCGTTGCAGGCACGGCGTCCACGCGCGACGCGACCGCCAGGGTATCGCCGGATGTAGGAAGCGCAGTCCGGGCGGAAGCCGGCGGCTTTCGCCGAGGCGAAGGCTAAGCTCTCACTGGTGCTGCAGCTGAGGGAACGCCCTGGCATCACCCGCCCGTCAAATCCGCACGGCGGATCTCGGGTATCATTTGCGCCCCAACCCTTCGATACCAGCGACGCCAACAAGAATCGGGGGAGAAGCGATGAAGATGGCCGCCACGTCACGCCGCGTCGGGTCCCGACACCTCGAAGTGCCAGATGAGCCCGCCGGTCATCGACGTGAAAGCGACGGACCGGCACGCCACGCTCGCCGGGCACGACGCCCGGCTCACCCAGATCGCCCTCACGCAGAGCTGCAAGAGCCGGGACACGGGCGATGAGTGCCAGTACAGCCTCGCGATGGATGCCTGGCTCACGCAGGATCAGATCGCCGGCGTCGAGGAGACCAAGGCGTTCCGGACGGCGTACTTCAGCAAGCTCGGCCTCGATCCGGGCAGCGAGATGGTGCAGCAGCAGATGAAGCAGTTCCTGGTGGCGTATCAGGACAGTCTGAAGCAGCTCGCCGCGAAGTCCTCGGACCTCAAGGGCTACCCGCTCAAGTCGACCGTGCGCATCCTGTTCGGCGGCGAGCATTGCGCTGCCGCCAGACAGCAGCAGGGTGCGGGCGGCGGCTCCGCCGTGGGCAACGCCAGCGACGCGGCCACCAGCGCAGCCGCCAGTGCCGGTGCGAGCGCCGCCGGTGCCGCCGCGGGCCAGGCCGCGAGCAGTGCCGCAGGCAACAGCGCGGCGAGCTCACTAGGTCCCGCGGCGAGCGCCTTCGGCTCGAACGTGGTCGGGAGCCTCTTCAAGAAGAAGTCCGCCCCGGCTCCGCCGGCCGCCGCGCCTGCCGACAGCGGCGTGCCCGCGCACATGGTGCAGGCCGCCTCGTTCACGGTGGAAACGACCTCGATCACCGTCGGCCCGGTGCCGGCGAGCCAGTTCGACGTTCCGGCGGACTGGAAGCTCATCGCTCCCAAGCCGCAGGAGGAAAAGGAGTTCACCTGCCCCGAGGGCGGCGGCTGAGCCTTACGGTCGGCACACGTGAAGCAGGCGCTGCTCGTCATCGATGTTCAGGAGTCATTCCGCCAGCGGCCGTACTTCCGCGCCGAGGAGCTGCCGGCGTTCCTCGCCAACCTGCAGTCGCTCGTCGATCTCAGCCGGGAGCGCGGTCTCGCGCTGGTGCAGGTATTTCATCGCGAGCCCGGGGAGGACCCCGCGAATCCCTTCAGCGCGGCCTCGGGTTTCGTACGGACGATGGGGGAGCTCGCGCTGCGCCCCGATGCCGTGTTCCACAAGCAGGTGCATTCGGCGATGTTCGCCGTCGACACTGCGGGCGCCACGCTCGAGCAGTGGCTGCGCGCGCGCGGCGTCGGTGAGCTCATCGTCACCGGCATCCGCACGGAGCAATGCTGCGAGACCACCGCCCGCCACGCCTCGGATCTGGGCTTCGGCGTGCGCTACGTGACGGACGCGACGCTGACCTTCCCGATGCGTACGCGCGCCGGACGCGAGGTCTCGGCGGCGGAGATCCGCGAGCGCACCGAGCTGGTACTCGACGGGCGCTTCGCCCGCATCGTCTCGAGCGCGCAGGCGCTTGGCTGACGGACCGGGTGGGACGCGCGCTCGCGCCGCTGTGGCGCGCTCTCAGTGCGCGCTGTCCTTGGCTACCAGAAAGCGTACCAGCGGGACCAGCTGGTCGGCCGAGCGGATGCTGTCGGCGATGCGGTAGCGGCCGTTGACGACGATGCAGGGCGTCCCGGGCACCTGCATGGCGAGGATCTGCTCGTCGGCGGCGCGCGTCTTGCCGTCGACCGTGAAGGAGGCGGCCATCGCCACGAAATCCTCGGCTTTGATCCCGGTCCAGCGCGCATAGGCGCGCGCGGCCTGCTCGATCGAGGGTTGCGGGTTCTTCAGACGGTGCGTCTCGCTGTCGGTGGTGGCGAGCTCGCCGCTCTTCCACACCGCGTCGAACATCAGCTGATGGGTGCGCTCGGCGATGCCGAGCGCCTGCGCGGCGAAGTAGGCGCGCTGGAACATCGGCCAGTCCTCGGCCTTGTTGAACGCCGCCGGCAGGTAGGCGAGCTGCGCATTGGGCGGCAGGCCCTTCCTGAGGAGCTCCATGGTCGGCTGGAAGGCGTTGCAGGCCGGACAGCCGTAGGAGAACACCTCGAGCACCTCGATCTTCCCCGGCGGCACGCTGGTGCGCTGTGCCTGGGCCAGCACAAAGTAGTCTTTGCCTTCGGTCCAGGGCGGCCCGGCCTCGGCGGACAGGGTGGCGAGCACCGCCAGCAGAGCGAACATGAGTCCACGATGAGTCTTCATGAGGCGATCCTCGGAGGCTGTGCGGTCAGTAGATGGCGATCTCGCGGCGGCCGGATGAGTCGCGCGCACCGCGGTACATGCCCTCGGTGCTGAAGTCCATCACGATCTGTCCGCTGCCGTCGACGCCGATGAGGCCGCCGTCGCCGCCGAGGCCGCGCAGGATCTCGTGCAACAGCTCGGCCATGGCGCGCTCGAGCGTGAGGCCGCGATACTCGACCGCCGCGCACACGTGATGTGCGGCTACGGCACGGATGAAGTATTCGCCGTGCCCGGTGGCCGACACGGCGCAGACGCCGTTCTTGGCATAGGTGCCGGCGCCGATGATGGGCGAGTCGCCGACGCGCCCGGGGCGCTTGTTGGTCATGCCGCCGGTGGAGGTGGCGGCCGCGAGGTTGCCGTCGCGGTCGCAGGCGACGGCGCCGACGGTGCCGTGCGCGGGAGGCACCAGATCCGAGACGCGCTCACCGCGCTGCTCGTGCTCGAGCTGGCTCTGCCGCTCGGGGGTGCGGAAGTAGAGGTTGGGGACGAGGCCGAAGCCCTCCTCGAGCGCGAACTCCTCGGCGCCGGCACCGACCAGCAGCACGTGGCGCGACTTCTCCATCACCCGCCGGGCGAGCTCCACGGGATTTCTGACGTGGCGCACCGAGGCGACCGCGCCGGCGCGCTGCCGGCAGCCGTCCATGATGGCGGCGTCGAGCTCGGCGGCGCCCTCGCGGGTGAGCGCCGCGCCGCGCCCGGCGTTGAACGAGGGATCGTCCTCGAGGATGCGCACCGCAGCGGTCACCGCATCGAGACTCGAGCCGCCGCGCTCGAGCAGCGCGTAGCCGCCCGCGAGCGCGGCTTCGAGCCCGGCGCGATAGCGCTGCTCGCGCTCGGGCGAGAGCGTGGCGCGCGGCACCGCGCCGGCGCCGCCGTGAATGGCGATGGAGTACATGTCGGCTCCTGCGGCCCTCAGTTGTTGTCGCGATACATGGCAATCTCGCGATGGCCGCGCGAGTCGCGCACGCCGCGATGCATGCCGGCGCTGTTGAAGTCCATGGCGAAGTTGCCGTCCTTGTCGAGGGCGATCACGCCGCCTTCGCCGCCGGTGCGTGCCAGCTTCTCGTGGATCACGCTGCGCACCGCGGCCTCGATCGTCAGGTGCTGATACTGCACCATGGCGCAGACGTCGTAGGCGACCACCTGGCGGATGTAGAACTCGCCCTGTCCGGTCCCGGACACCGCGCACGATTCGCTCGCATAAGTGCCGGCGCCGATGATCGGCGTGTCGCCCACCCGGCCGTAGAGCTTGTTGGTGATGCCGCCGGTCGAGGTGGCGGCGGCGAGCCGGCCGTCGCGGTCGAGCGCCAGGGCGCCGACGGTCCCGATGCCCTTCGGCGCGGCGGGCCTGATGGGCAGCGGGGTCGTGGGTGCCCGGGCGGGCGCGGCGCGCTTCTCCTCTTCGAGCTCGCGTACGCGCTGGGGCGTCACGAAGTAGCTCTCGGGTACCAGCGCCACGCCCTGCTCGAGCGCGAACTCCTCGGCGCCCTGACCGATGAGCAGCACGTGCGGGGACTTGTCCATGACCAGCCGGGCGAGATCGATCGGGTTCTTGACGTGGTGCACGCCGGCCACCGCACCGGCGCGCGGACCCGATCCGTCCATGATGGCGGCATCGAGCTCGCAGTAGCCGTCGTGGTTGAGCACCGCGCCGCGGCCGGCGTTGAACTGCGGGTCATCCTCCAGGGTGCGTACCGCCGCGCCCACCGCATCCAGCGCCGAGCCGCCGCGCTCGAGCACCGCGTAGCCGGCATCGAGCGCCGCCGCGAGCCCCGCCCGGTAGGACGCCTCGTGCTCGGCCGTCATGCGCGAGCGCTCGATGACGCCGGCGCCGCCGTGGATGACGATGACGAGGGGCCGCTCGGCGGCCGGCAGTGCCGCGGCCCGCAGCGCCGCGAGCGCGGCCAGAGCCAGCAGGGCGAGCGGCTGGGTGTGCGGTCGCGACATGATCATGATCTCTCCCAAAGCGGCTATGATCGATGCACTCCGCGGCGCCTGCCGCCGCGGCCCACTTCGTTCCTGCGGTAGATCTTAAGGTGAAAGCCGCCCCGTCGCAGCGGATACGCAGCATCCTGGTTGCCAACCGGGGCGAGATCGCCATCCGCGTCATGCGTGCGGCGAACGAGCTCGGCGTGCGCACCGTCGCGATCTATTCGCAGGAGGACCGTTTCTCGCTCCACCGCACCAAGGCGGACGAGGCTTACCTCGTCGGGCGGGAACTTAAGCCGGTGGAGGCCTACCTCGACATCGCGGACGTGCTGCGGATCGCGCGCGAGGCGCAGGTCGACGCCATCCACCCGGGTTACGGTCTCCTGTCGGAGAATCCCGAGCTGGCGCGCGCGTGCGCCGCGGCTGGCGTCATCTTCATCGGCCCGAGACCTGAGACCATGGACGCGCTCGGCAACAAGGTCACGGCGCGCGCGCTGGCCGTGTCGGCCGGCGTCGCGGTGATGCCGGCGAGCGCCCCGCTGCCCGCGGACTTCAGCGAGTGCGCCCGCGTGGCGCGCGACCTCGGCTACCCGCTGATGGTCAAGGCGAGCTGGGGTGGCGGCGGGCGCGGTACGCGCGCGGTGGACGACGAGGCGCAGCTCCGCGAGCTGCTGCCGCTCGCGCGCCGCGAGGCGCTCGCGGCCTTCGGCAACGACGAGGTCTACCTCGAGAAACGGGTGGTGCGCGCGCGGCATGTCGAGGTGCAGATCCTCGGCGACCATTACGGCAACCTGGTGCATCTCCACGAGCGCGACTGCAGCATGCAGCGCCGCAACCAGAAGGTGGTGGAGCGCGCCCCGGCGGTGTTCCTCACCGAGGCGCAGCGTGCCGAGCTCAGCCGCGCGGCGCTCGCCATCGGCCGGGCGGCGCGCTACCGCAACGCCGGCACGGTCGAGTTCCTGCAGGACGCCGACAGCGGCCGCAGCTATTTCATCGAGGTCAACCCGCGCATCCAGGTCGAGCACACCGTGACCGAGGAGGTGACGGGAATCGACCTCGTCAAGGCGCAGATCCGCATCGCCGGCGGGGCGCGCATCGGTACGGCGGAGAGCGGCGTGCCGCCGCAGGAGGAGATCCGCGTCTCCGGTCACGCGCTCCAGTGCCGCATCACCACCGAGGACCCGGAGAACAACTTCGTTCCCGACTACGGCAAGATCGCCGCCTACCGCAGCCCGGCGGGTTTCGGCATCCGTCTCGACGCCGGGACCGCCTACACCGGCGCGATCATCACGCGCTCCTACGATTCGCTGCTCGTCAAGGTGACCGCGTGGGCGCCGACCCCCGAGGAGACCATCGCGCGCATGCACCGGGCGCTGGCGGAATTCCGCATCCGCGGCGTGGTCACGAACCTGCGCTTCCTCGACCAGCTGATCACCCATCCGCGCTTCGCGCGCGGCGAATACACCACCCGCTTCATCGACGAGACGCCGGAGCTGTACCGCTGGCCGCTGAAGCGCGACCGCGCCACGCGGCTGCTCGCCGGCATCGGCGCCACGATCGTCAACGGCAACAGCGAAGTTCAGGGCCGCCCGCGCCCGGCCCACTTTGCCGCGCCGCATCTGCCGCCCGGGCCGCTGCCGCCGCCCGCGCCGGGGACCAGGCAGAAGCTCGACGAGCTGGGAGCGGAGCGCTTCGCGCGCTGGATGCGCGCCGAGCAGCGGGTGCTGCTCACCGACACGGCGATGCGCGACGCACACCAGTCGCTGCTCGCCACACGTGTGCGCACCGTGGACCTGAGCGCCATCGCCCCCTGGTACGCCGGGCTCGCGCCGCAGCTCTTCTCGCTCGAATGCTGGGGAGGGGCGACCTTCGATGTGGCGCTGCGCTTTCTGCGCGAGGATCCCTGGGAGCGGCTGGCGCGTCTGCGCGAGCAGGTGCCCAACATCCTGCTGCAGATGCTGCTGCGCTCGGCGAACGCCGTCGGCTACGCCAACTATCCCGACAACGTGCTGCGCTTCTTCATCGCGCGCGCCGCTGCCCGCGGCATCGATGTGTTCCGCATATTCGATTGCCTCAACTGGGTCGAGAACATGCGCGTCGCGATCGACGCGGTGCTCGAGTCCGGGAAGCTGTGCGAGGCGGCGATCTGCTACACGGGGAACCTGAGCGACCCGCGTGAGAAGAAGTACACGCTCGACTACTACCTGAAGCTCGCGCGCGAGCTCGAGGCCGCCGGCGCCCACGTGCTGTGCATCAAGGACATGGGGGGCCTGTGCCGGCCGCGTGCCGCCTACGCGCTGGTGCAGGCGCTGCGCGCGGAGAGCGCTCTGCCGCTGCACTTCCATACCCACGACACGAGCGGCATCGGCGCGGCGAGCGTGCTGGCGGCCATCGAGGCGGGAGCGGACGCGGTCGACGGCGCGATCGATGCGCTCTCCGGGCTCACCTCGCAGCCGAACCTGGGCTCGATCGTCGAGGCGCTGCGCTTCGGGCCCCGGGATGCGGGGCTCGACCCCGGGGGGCTGCGCGCGCTGTCCGCTTACTGGGAGCAGGTGCGGCGCCTGTATGTCGCGTTCGAGAGCGATGTGCGGGCCGGGGCCTCCGAGGTCTACGTGCACGGCATGCCCGGCGGCCAGTACACCAATCTGCGCGAGCAGGCGCGCGCGCTCGGCATCAGCGAGGCGCGCTGGCCCGAGGTGGCGCGCGCCTACAGCGCGGTCAACGAGGCCTGCGGCGACATCATCAAGGTGACCCCGACCTCCAAGGCGGTCGGCGATCTCGCGCTGCTCATGGTGACGAGCGGCCTGAACGGTGAGCAGCTCACCGATCCCGCCGTCCCGGTGGCGTTCCCCGAGTCGGTGGTGCAGCTTTTCCGCGGCGAGCTCGGCCAGCCCTACGGCGGCTTCCCCGCGGCGCTGCAGCGCAAGGTATTGCAGGGCGCGCCGCCGCTCACGGAGCGCCCGGGCGCGCGGCTGCCCGCGGTGGACCTCGCTGCCGAGCGCGCCCGCCTCGCGGAGCTGGTGCCGGGGCCGGTGAGCGACGAGGATCTCGCCTCGTACCTCATGTACCCGCGGGTGTGGCAGGACTACGCACGCGAGCGGCTGCAGTACGGCGATCTCAGCCTGCTGCCGACACCGGTATTCTTCTACGGGATGCAGGCGGGCGAGGAGATCAGCGTCGATCTCGAGCGCGGCAAGACCCTCATCGTGCGTTACGTCGCGAGCAGCGCGCCGCACGAGGACGGTACTCGCACGGTGTTCTTCGAATTGAACGGCCAGCCGCGCTCGGTGCGCGTGCGCGATCTCTCACAGGCCGCGCAGCGCCCGCCGCGAGCCAGGGTCGAGCCCGGCAACCCGCGTCATGTCGGCGCGCCCATGCCGGGCACGGTCGCGACGGTCGCGACCCGTGCGGGCGCGCAGGTCGCGCGCGGCGACGTGCTGCTGACGCTCGAGGCGATGAAGATGGAGACCGCGGTGCGCGCCGAGAGGGAGGGCGAGGTGGCCGAGGTGCTGGTGAAGCCGGGCGAGGCGGTGGATCTGAAGGATCTGCTGATCGTGTTGCGCTGAAGCTGTGACGCTGCTCACGGTTGTGCACGTGTCGGTGCCTGGCGTCATCGGTCGATGCCAACACCCTTGTTGTATGCTTCCGGCAGTCGACACCTGAGGGAGTGACAGCCGATGCGCGAGCGGCGCGCCGATGCGTGGCGAGCGAGATTGCCCGCGGCGCTCATGTGCGCCGCGCTGCTGAGCGGGGCGGCCGGCGGCGCGCGCGCGGACGACCTGCTCGGTCCCTATTTCGGCGCCGCCTTCGGCAAGGCGACGCTCGATGCCTCGACCGGACTGGTCACCGGCTTCGGCGTGCACAGCTCCGCCTACCAGATCATCGCCGGCTGGCGCCCGATCGCGGAGGTCGCCGGGGAGTTCCAGTACCTCGACTTCGGCCACTCGAGTGGAGCCTCGACCTACCCGAATTCCGACGTTCCGCTGATGAGCAGTGCGAGCCGCAAGGGCGTGGGGGTTTTCGGCATCCTCTATCTGCCGACGCCGATCGTCGACTTCTATCTGAAGGGCGGCTTCTCCAAGCTCCATACCAAGGCTGAGACGACCGTCGGCACCTGCCCCAAGGGTGGCGTGTGCCCGCCGCTCAGGAGTCCTCCGCCGCTCGACGAGAGCGGCGTCGGTGTCGCGGGCGGTGGCGGCGTCATGTACCGGTTCCGCAGGATCGAGCTGCGCGTGGAGTACGAGCGCTTCGCCGCCCAGGGCGGCAACCCCTACATGGTGACGGGCGGGCTCACCTGGACATTCTGAGCGCGCCCGCGGCGCGCGCCGGCATCACACCGTATCCTTGAGGGCGAGGCTGGCGTCCGCCAGCTTGTCCGGGTGCGGCCGCGCGTGCGCCGCGATCAGTTTGCGCGCCGCCATCTGGTCCCTGGGTTGATTGACGCTGTCGAGCGCGACGAGCTCTCCGGCACGCAGATAACAGGCGCTGAAGCTGCGGGTCGCGGGTGAGCCGCGCATCACCACGGTGTCGTAGCCCTGTGCCAGACCCACGATCACCAGCTTCAGGTCGAACTGATCCGACCAGAACCACGGCAGCTTGTCGTGCAGCGTCTCGTTGCCCATCAGGTTGAGAGCCACGGTGGTGCCCTGCTCGAACGCGTTGTCGACCGACTCGAGGCGCAGGTGCCGGCCGTACTGGCGGCTCAGGTGGCTGGCGCAATCGCCGGCGGCATAGATGGCTTCGTGCGAGGTGCGGCAATGCGCCTCGGTGAGGACGCCGTTCTCGCACTCGAGGCCGGCCGCCCGGGCGAGCTCATCGGCGGGGGCGACGCCGACGCCGACGATGACGAGGTCGGCCGGGTACTCTGCGCCCGACTCGGTCAGCACGCTCTTCACGCGGCCGGTGCGCGCGTCGGCGTGCAGCGCCCGCACCTGCTCGTGGCAGCGGATCCGTACGCCGTGGCGCTCGTGCTCGGCCTGATAGAACGCCGAGACCTCGGGGCAGGTGACCCGGTTCATGAGGCGCCCGTCCATCTCGAGCACCGTCACCTCCATCCCGAGCTCACGCGCGGTGGCCGCTGTCTCGAGCCCGATGTAGCCGCCGCCGACGACCACGAGCCGGCCGCCGGCCTTGCAATCCGCACGGATGCGGTCCGCGTCGGCGATGGTGCGCAGGTAGTACACCCCGGGGAGGTCGGCGCCCGGGACGGCGAGGCGGCGCGGGTGGCTGCCGGTGGCGAGCAGGAGCGCATCGAACGGTACCACCAGGCCGTCGTCGAGCCGCACGTGCCGCGCCTGGGGCGCGAGGTCGGTGACCCGGCGGCCGAAGTGGGTGGCGACGCCATGGTCGGCGTAAAAGCCCGGGGGCCGGATCAGCAGCCGCTCGCGCTCGAGCACTCCCGCGAGGTACTTCTTGGACAGGGGCGGGCGCTGGTAGGGGGCCCAGGGCTCCTCACCGATGAGCGTCAGCTTCCCTGCGAAGCCCCTGCGGCGTAGTGTATCGACGGCCTGCACGGCTGCCTGGCCTGCCCCGACGATCACGATCCGCTCGAACATCGGTGTCAAGAATATCCCAGGAGCGGCGCGTGAGCCCGGCGCACCAGCACGGGGCGCTGATCGCGAGTGGCTGCTCCGCCGTGGTGCAGCGCAGGTGCGGCGCGGCACCCGGCCGGTGCGGGCCAGCCGATTTCGCGCATGGCATGAAAGCTGCACAATCCACGGCACCGCATTCCGTGGCGACGGAGACTGAGGCCTCATGAAACTCATCACCGCGATCATCAAGCCGTTCAAGCTCGACGACGTGCGCGCGGCGCTCTCGGACATCGGCGTCTCGGGCATGACGGTCACCGAGGTGAAGGGCTTCGGCCGCCAGCGCGGGCATACGGAGTTGTATCGGGGCGCGGAGTACGTGGTCGACTTCGTGCCCAAGACGCGCATCGAGGTTGCGGTGCGCAGCGAGCTCGCCGATCAGGTCATCGAGGCGATCATGAAGGCGGCCAAGACCGGCAAGGTCGGCGACGGCAAGATCTTCATCACCGACATCGGCCGCGTCATCCGCATCCGCACCGGCGAGACCGACGACTCGGCGTTGTAGGGTCCATGCCTACCGCGATCCGCTTCTACGAGCACGGGGGGCCTGAGGTCCTGCGCGTCGAGGACCTCGATCCCGGCAAACCCGGCCCGGGCGAGGCGCAGGTGCGCCACCACGCCATCGGCCTCAACTACATCGACGTCTACGACCGCACCGGGCTCTATCCCGTCGCCTCGCTCCCGAGCGGCCTCGGCCGTGAGGCGGCCGGAGTCGTCACCGCGCTCGGCCGCGGAGTGCGCGGCTTCAAGGTCGGCGAGCGCGTCGCCTACGTCTGGCCGAGCCCCGGCGCCTACTGCGAGCTGCGCAACGTACCCGCCGAGCGGCTGGTCAGGGTGCCGCGCGGCATCTCCGACGAGCAGGCCGCGGCGCTCATGCTGAAGGGTCTGACTGCACAGTTCCTCATCCGCCGCACCTACCGCGTCCAGCGCGGGGATCCGCTCCTGGTGCACGCCGCGGCGGGCGGGGTCGGGCTGATCCTGTGCCAGTGGGCGCGCTCACTCGGCGCCAGGGTGATCGGTGTCGTCGGCAGCGAGGCGAAGGCCGAGATCGCCAGGCGCCACGGTTGCCAGCACGTGCTCATCTCGGGGCGCGACGAGCTGGTGGCCGGGGTAAAGGCGCTCACCCGGGGCGAGGGTGTCGCCGTGGTGTACGACGCCGTCGGCGGCGACACCTTCATGGACTCGCTCGACTGTCTGCGCCGCCGCGGCATGATGGTCACCTTCGGCAACGCCTCCGGCCCCGTGCCGCCGATCGCACCGCTCGAGCTCGCCAAGCGCGGCTCGCTCTACCTCACGCGTCCGACGCTCTTCAATTACATCGCCACGCGCGCCGAGCTCGAGTCCGCAGCGCGCGAGCTGTTTGCCGTGGTGCGCGCGCGCAAAGTGCGGGTCGTCATCGGCCAGAAATACCCGCTCGCCAAGGCGGCGGACGCGCACCGCGACCTCGAGGGCCGCCGCACCACGGGGTCGACGGTGCTGGTGCCGTAGTTCCTGTCAGCGAAGGGCTTGCTCGAGCGTCGTGCGCATCGAGTCGCCGACCGCGGCGCGCAACGCGCTGCAGTTCTCGATGCTCTCGAGCGCGCGGGACACCGCGATCTCTCCACCGTTCAGCGTGCGGAGCTTATTCCCGAGTCCGGTCTCGAACGACTGCCGCTCGGCTGAGCTGCAGAAGCTCTCGCCAAGCTGGGCATAGAAGCTCTGGAACATCGCCGGCATGCGCGCCAGGCTCGCGTCCCGGTGCGCGACCAGCCAGCTCCACGCCTGCGCCCGCGTGGCCGGACTCGCCATCTGCTGAAAGATGATGCGTGCTCCGCCCCCCGGATCGAGCGACGGGTCGAGCGTGAAATCGAGCGCCTGCCCGGAGAGTGGCGACTCCGCCCAACCCAGGGCGTTCCAGGCGTCGGAGCGCGCCTGGGCCTCCTGACCGGTCGCGAGCGTCTTCAGGTGCGCAAAGACCGGCGTGCCGTGCTCCTGCAGTCCGACCGCCCAGACGCGCCAGCGCAGCAGCGATTCCACCTGCGCCGGATCGACCACCGACCGCTCGGCGAACGGCACCAGCGCCGCGCGCACCTCCGGGTCGCGTCCGGTGAGTGCGACGAGCCCGAGGAGCTGGCGCCGCAGCAGTTGCTGCTCGGGCGGCTCCGCGGCATAGCGTCCGGGAGTTGCGTCGTACCCGAGCTTGCGCAGCTGTCCGCCGTAGAGCGCGACCAGCGCGCGCTCGAGCAGCGGCCGCTCGGCCGGGTCTGCCATGCGGTCGTGGATCGCCTCGAGCCGGTAGCCGAGGCTGAGCGCGGTCGTGCGATCGGGGTGATGGGCCAGCACCTGCGCGGCCTGATAGAGGCCGGCAAACGGCAGGCGCCCGGCATCGAAGGCAGCCGAGGCGCTGTCGGCGAGAGTCACTGACTCGCGCGCCGGCAGCCGCGTGGCCATCGCGAGCAGCGACTGCCAGAGCGTCGCATCGACCGTGAAGCGGTAGTAGCCGGCGCCGCCGGCGTTGGGATGCACGGTCGCCCGCTTGAGCGATGCCGCAACGGTGAGCGAGCCGGTGGGCGCGGTGAGCATCGTGCATTGCTTCGCCGGCGGTGCGCCGGGCAGGTAGAAATCGGCGCAGAACGGAATCTTCCAGGTGAGTGGCGCAGAGCTGCCGGCCGGCCCCAGCGGCCGATAGCGCGACTGCGCGAGCTCGAGCGTGCCGTCGGCGGCCTGCGTGACGCTGACGAGCGGCACGCCCGGCTGGTTGACGAAGGACTCGAAGGCATCGATCACGGCCTTATCGCCGCTGCCCTCGGCCATGGAGCGGAAGAAGTCATCGGCGGTCGCCGTGCCGTAGGCATGACGGGTCAGATGCAGCCGCACACCGCGCTGGAAGCGCTCCGCTCCCAGGTACGACTCGACCATGCCGATGACGCCGGCGCCCTTCTGGTAGGTGATGTCGTCGAAGGTGGATGAGATCTGCAGGTTGGTATCGACCGGCTGATGGATCGGCCGGCCGGCGCGCAGCGCGTCCGTGTTCATGGCCCGCAACGTGTTATCGAGCTGCTCCTGATCGATGCCGAGCTGCGGGCGCCACTCGGCGGCAATCTTGCTTCCCATCCATTCCGCAAAGGACTCATTCAGCCAGATGTCGTCCCACCACGCCGGCGTCACCAGGTCGCCGAACCACTGGTGCGCGAGCTCGTGGGCCGCCACGCCACCGAACGCTATCTGCTGCCGCGGCGTGGGCGTGCCTTCGAAGGCGAGCAGATCCTCCGCGAAGATGATCGCGCCGGCGTTCTCCATCGCGCCCCCATGCGTGGGCGAGGCGATCAGATCGATCTTGGGATAGGGGAAGGGAATGCCGAAATACGCCTCCAGGCGGCGGATCAGCTCGGGCGTCTGTGCGAGCGCAAACTGCAGGCGCTGGGCGTCGCCGCGCGGACCGATCAGCCGCAGCGGCAGCGGCTCGCGGCGCACCTCGTTCGGCGGCACCGACGCCTCGGCGACCTCGAGGGGACCGACGGCGAAGGCGATGAGATAGGTCGGCAGCGGCCTGGTGGTCTGGTACCGGTGCAGCGTCCCGCCCCCGGCGGCTGCGGCGCTCAGCTCGGGCGCGTTGGTGATCGCCCGGTCGCCACCGGAGGTCGTGACCGACACGTCATAGGGAGTCTTGAAGCGCGGCTCATCGAAGCCCGGGAACACGCGCCGCGCATCGATCGCCTCGAACTGCGAGAACGCGTACCAGTCCTGGCCGACGCGCGCGCGGTACAGGCCCTGCGGCGAGTCCTGAAACGGCGCCCGGTAGCTGAAGTGGAGCACCGCCTTGCCCGCGGGCAGCACGCTCGCGGCGGTGAGGCGCGCGACGCCCGTGTCGTGATCGACCTCCTCGTAGCGGGCTGCGACGGTGCGGCCGTTCGCGCTGACGGAGGCGCTCGCGACCTTGAGCCCGAGGCCGTGCAGCCAGAGGGCCGACGACGGCTCACGGATCTCGACGTCGATCGTGGTCTCACCGGAGAACTCCGGCAGGCGTGGGTCGATCGTGAGTGCCAGCCGATAGTGGGTGGGTTGCACGGTGTCGGGCAGCCGCCCGACGGGCGCCCGAGTCTCCGCGCCACGCGCCAGGGTGGCCGACATCGCCAGCACGGCAATGGTGAGGCAGCATCTCATGGGAGCTCTCCTTATGCGTCCGCGGTCGCCGGCGGCGCGGCCCGCAGCGCGCGCGCCGTGCGTGGAATGCCGAGCGCGCCGCTGCGCACCACCTCGAGGAGCTGTGCCCCCCGGGCCAGTTCCGCGATGAAAGTGTTGATCTCGGCCTCGCTCGCGGTGAGCTCGACGATGAAGCCCTCCGTGGCCGGGTCGAGCACGCGGCCGCCGCTGCGCACGACGAGTCCGCGCACCGTGTCGGTGTGACGCGGGTCGACGCGCAGCTTGAGCAGCACCAGCTCCCGCTCGAGGTGCTGGCCGCGGGTCATGTCGAGCACGTTCACGACGTCCACGAGCTTGTTCAGCTGATTGACGATCTGCTGGATGACCGCGTCCGAGCCGCGCGTGACCAGGGTGAGGCGCGAGACCGTGGGATCGTCCGTGGGGGCGACGGACAGCGATTCGATGTTATAGCCGCGGGTGGAGAACAGCCCCGCCACGCGGGTGAGGGCCCCCGCCTCGTTCTGCAGCAGTATCGCGATGATGTGGCGCATGTGGGAAGCGGCGCGGCGGGCGGCGCGCTCGCAGCGGACGGCCTCGGTGACTGAAAAATCCTCGTCAGAATAGAGGGATCGGCGCGAGTTTGCACGACGAACCCAAGCTGTTACGCTCAAAAGTTCTGTCGCTGTCCCACGCCCAAGAGGTTTCGCAAAACCCCTCCATGAGCTCGCCGTCCGTGAGCGACTCGAGTCCTCCGCCACGCCCCGCGGCCCATCCGCTCGCAGGGACCCGCATGAGCGGCGCGCGCATGATCATGCAGGTGCTCGCCGACGAGGGGGTCACGGCGATCTTCGGCTACAGCGGAGGAGCCATCCTCCCGACCTACGACGCCGTCTTTCTCTACAACGAGGAGTGCGCGAAAGCCGGCCGGCCGCAGCTGCCGCTGATCGTCCCGGCGAACGAGCAGGGGGCCGGTTTCATGGCCGCGGGCTACGCCCGGGCGAGCGGACGAGTGGGAGTATGCCTCGTGACTTCGGGGCCCGGCGCAACGAACACTGTTACACCAGTGCGCGATTGCATGGCGGATTCGGTGCCGATTGTTGTGATTTGTGGGCAAGTTCCCCGCGCTGCCATCGGCACCGATGCCTTCCAGGAGGCGCCCGTACCCGCGGTCATGGGTGCCGTCGCCAAGCACATTTTTCTCGTGACGGAGCCGGAGAAGCTCGAGGCGACGGTGCGGACGGCCTTCGAGATCGCCCGAACGGGACGCCCCGGGCCCGTCGTGGTCGATATCCCGAAGGACGTCCAGAACTGGGAGGGCACCTTCCACGGTGCGGGACAGCTCCCGATCCCGGGCTACCGGCGGCGGCTCGATGAGCTCACCCGCTCCTGCCTCGATGCGGCTTCGGCCGCGCGCTTCTTCGCCATGCTCGGGGAGGCGCAGCGCCCGCTGATCTATGCCGGCGGCGGAGTCATCAACGGCAACGCCGCGGCGCGGCTCAGCGAGTTCGCGACCGCCTTTGGGGTGCCGGTGGTCACGACCCTCATGGGCATCGGCTCGCTCGATACGCGTGCGGCGCTCGCGATGCGGATGCTCGGGATGCACGGTGCGGCGTTTGCCAACTACGCCGTCGACGACTGCGACTTCCTCATCGCCGTGGGCGCACGCTTCGACGACCGGGTGGCGGGTGTGCCCGAGAAGTTCGCACGCGGCGCGCAGCGGATCGCGCATCTCGACGTGGATCGCGCCGAGGTCAACAAGGTGAAGCGGGCGCACTGGAGCCACGTGGGCCTGGTGGCGGAGGCGCTCGCGGCGCTCACCGCGCACGGGCGCCAGAGCGGGTTCCAACGCGACTTCGCTCCCTGGCACGCCGAGCTCGCCGAGCTCAAGCGCCGCTACGCCATGAACTACGATCGTGCGAGCCCGCTGATCCAGCCTTACTACGTTCTCGAGGAGCTCAACCGCCACACGCACGGCGAGGCGATCATCTCGACCGGCGTCGGCCAGCATCAGATGTGGGCCGCGCAGTACTGCGACTTCGCGGGCCCGCGCCTGTGGCTCACCTCGGGCAGCATGGGAACCATGGGCTTCGGTCTGCCGGCGGCCATCGGCGCGCAGATTGCGCAGCCGGGCAGGCTGGTGATCGACATCGACGGCGACTCTAGCATCCGCATGAACGTCGGCGAGCTCGAGACCGCGACCACCTATGACCTGCCGGTCAAAGTGATGGTGCTCAACAACTTCGGCGACGGCATGGTCAAGCAGTGGCAGAAACTGTTCTTCAAGGGACGGCTGTCGGCGAGCGACAAGTCGCTGCACAAGAAGGACTTCATCCGCGCGGCCCAGGCCGACGGTTTCCGTTACGCCGTGCGCCTCGAGCGCAAGGCCGACGTGCCGCGCGTCATCGCCGAGTTCGTCGCGTACCGGGGGCCCGCTTTCCTCGAGGTGATGATCGATCCGGACGCCGGCGTCTACCCGATGGTCGGCCCCGGACAGAGCTACGAGGAGATGATCACCGGCGAGCACATTCCGTCACGTACCAAGGTCGACATCAAGACCCCAGGCCCTTCGGAGATGTTCTGATGAGACCGATGCCGGTGCGCGCCTCGGCTCTGGCCGCAGTGCTGGTCGCGGCGGCGGCTGCAGCGTTCGCCGCCGCGCCCGATCCCGGTAACGCGCGCCGGGATGAGATCGTGATGCTCGGCAACCTCGCCGGCGAGCAGGCGGTGAGCACCGGCAGTGATGGCGTGACGCGCGCCGAGTACTCCTTCAACGACCGCGGGCGCGGCGACCACATCACTGCCACCTGGAAGCTCGATGCGGCCGGCGTCCTCGCCGAGTACCAGGGCAGCGGCAACGACTATATGAAGGCGCCGGTGAGCGAGACCTTCCGGCTCGCCGGTGGCAAGGCTTCCTGGAGCAGCCGCTCCGAGCACGGCAGCGCGGCGGTCAGCGGCGAGGCGTTCTACGTGCCGGTGAATGCGCCTCCCGAGATCTTCGGCGTACTCGCGCGTGCGCTCCTCAAGGCTCCGGGGCATCGGCTCGCGCTGCTGCCCGCGGGCGAGGCCACGCTCGAGAAGGTCGATCTGCCGGCGCAGGACGCGGCGTCGGCGACGGGTGCGCACGGTCCGATGACGCTCTACGCAGTGGGCGGGCTCGACTTCTCTCCGAGTCTCATCTGGCTCGAGAGCGACGGTACGACGGCAGCCTCCCTGTCCGACTGGTTTTCGGTGCTGGCGCCCGCGCTGCGTGCCCGGCTGCCGCAGCTGCTTCAGGTGCAGGCGCACTGGAACGCGGCCCGCTCGGCGCGTCTGGCGCGTCAGCTGACGCGGGTGCCCACGGGTGAGGTCGTCATCCGCAACGCGCGGCTCTTCGACCCGCGCGATCTGAGCGTGACGCCCGGCACCAGTGTGCTGGTGCGCGGCGGGCACATCGTGCAGGTCGCCGCGGACGCCGAGGTAACGGCGGACGCCAGGGCCGAGGTGATCGACGCCCATGGCCGCTTCCTCATGCCGGGACTGTGGGACAACCATCAGCACTTCGGCGACAACACCGGGGCGCTCGACCTCGCCAACGGCGTGACCAGCGCCCGCGACATGGGCAACGACACCGACGAGTTCCTCGAGCGCGTCGCGCGCTTCGATGCCGGCACCGAACTCGGCCCGCGGGTGTGGAAGTCGGGGATCATCGACGGTACGGGCCCCTACGCCGGGCCGACGAAGATGCGCATCGACACCGCGGCGCAGGCGGTCGCGGATGTCGACTGGTACGCCGACCACGGCTACGGACAGATCAAGATCTACTCTTCGGTCCCGCCGCCCATCGTGCCGGTGATGGCGGCCGAGGCGCATGCGCGCGGGCTGCGCGTCAGCGGCCACGTGCCGGCGTTCATGAGCGCCGAGCAGTTCGTCGCCGCCGGCGCCGACGAGATCCAGCACGAGAACTTCATCGTGCTCGACTTCCTCTGGCCCGGGGTGCAGGAGACGCGCAACATGAACCGCTTCACCGCGGTCGCCGCGCACGCCCGCGACTTTCCGCCCGACAGGCCGCCGGCGCGGGATTTCATCGCCTATCTCGCCCGTCACCACACCGTGCTCGATCCGACGCTGAACGTGTTCGAAGGACTGTTCTGCGGCGACCCCTCCGCCGTGACTCCCGGTCTCGAGGCGGTGGCGCCGCGCATGCCGCCGCAGGTGCGGCGGGGACTGCTCTCCGGGGCGCTGGTACCGCCGCAGGGCGAGGAAGCCGCCTACCGCGCAGCGATGCCGGCGATGCTGACGCTGCTGAAGGCGCTGCATGAGGCCGGCGTGACGATCATTCCCGGCACCGACTCCCTGGCCGGCTACGAGCTGCACCACGAGCTCGCGCTATACGTGCGCGCCGGCATCCCGCCGGCCGAGGTGCTGCGCATGGCGACGCTCACCTCGGCGCTGGTCATCGGCGCGAACGGCGAGCGCGGCGTGCTCGCTCCCGGCAAGCTCGCCGACCTGATACTCGTCGACGGCGATCCGAGCGTGGCTCTCGCCGACATCGACCGCATCGACCTGGTGATGAAGGGGGGTGCGCTCTACGAGCCGGCGCGCATCGAGGCCTCGCTCGGCATCATGCCCGCCGGACGCGGGTCTCGGTGAGCATCCGACTTCTCACGCAAGGGACAAGACCATGAAATACCTCCATACGATGGTGCGCGTCACCGACATCGACGCCTCCCTCAGGTTCTACTGCGACGCGCTGGGACTCAAGGAGCTGTCGCGCAAGGATTACCCGCAGGGGCGCTACACGCTGGTGTTCCTCTGCGCCCCGGGGGATGAGAGCGCGCAGATCGAGCTCACCCACAACTGGGACCCCGAGGCCTACGGCGGCGGGCGCAACTTCGGGCATCTCGCCTATCAGGTGGAGGACATCTACGCCACCTGCCGGCGGCTCACCGAGCACGGCGTGACCATCCTGCGGCCGCCGCGCGACGGGCGCATGGCCTTCGTGCGCTCGCCGGACAACATCTCCATCGAGCTGCTGCAGAAGGGCAGCGCGCTCGCGCCCGCCGAGCCCTGGAAGTCGATGGCCAATACCGGCAGCTGGTAGCGCCGCCGCACCGCCTGCCTCCATGAAGACGATCCCGAGCCTCATCATCGCGGCGGTGTTCGCCACGCTGACGTTCGCGGTGTGGGCGTATCTCAATCGCCCGACGCGCGAGCCGCCCTGGCCGGCGCGCATCCAGGGGTTCGCCTTCTCGCCGTTCCGCGCCAACGAGGACCCGACTCACTTCGAGATGCCCACCGACGCGGAGATCGACGCCGATCTCGCGCTGCTCGAGGGCAAGGTCAACGCGGTACGCACCTACTCGGTGGGCTCGACGCTCGCCGACGTCCCCGAGCTCGCCGAGCGCCACGGGATCAACGTCTCGCTCGGCGCCTGGCTCGACAGCCACCTCGACAAGAACGAAGAGCAGATGAAGACCGTCATCGAGCTTGCCGACACGCACCAGAACGTGGTGCGCGTCGTGATCGGCAACGAGGTGCTGCTGCGCGGCGATCTGAAGCTCGAGCAGCTGGAGAAGTACCTCGACCGGGCGCGCGCCGCCATCGGCCAGCCGGTCGGCACCGCGGAGACCTGGCACACCTGGCTCGCCCACCCCGAGCTCGCGCAGCACGTCGACTACATCGGCGTGCACCTGCTGCCGTACTGGGAAGGCGTCCCGGTGGATGCCGCGGTCGACTACTCCTTCGCCCAGTTCAAGCGGCTGCAGCAGACCTTCCCGCACAAGCCGATCGTCATCGCCGAGATCGGCTGGCCGAGCCGCGGGCGCACGCGCGAGTCGGCGGTGGCCTCGGTGGCCAACGAGGCGCTGTTCCTGCGGCGCTTCCTGGCGCGCGCCGAGCACGAGCGGATCAAGTACTACGTCATGGAGGCCTTCGATCAGCCGTGGAAGGCCTACATGGAGGGTGCGGTCGGCTCCTACTGGGGCGTGTACGACGTCAACCGGCAGCCGAAGTTCGCCTTCACCGAGCCGATCGTGCGCGTGCCGGAGTGGCACATCCTCGCGGCCATCTCGGTCGCCGCGGCGCTGCTGGTGCTCGGAGTCCTCTATCTCGGCAGCGATGCGCTGCGCAACCGCGGCCGCAGTTTCCTCGCGGTCGTGGTGTACGCCGCCACCACCCTCGCGGTGTGGGTCATCTACGACTTCACGCAGCAGTACATGACGGTCTCGAGCGTGATCGCGGGCGTGCTGTTGCTGCTCGGGATGCTCGGCGTGCTGCTGGTACTGCTGGCGGAGGCGCACGAATGGGCCGAGGCACACTGGGTGGCGTACCGCCGCCGCCTGGACGCCCCGGCGCTCATCGCCAACGGCCCCCCGCCCAAGGTCTCGATCCACGTGCCCGCCTACAACGAGCCGCCGGCGATGCTCATCGAGACGCTCGACGCGCTGGCGCGGCTCGATTATCCGGACTTCGAAGTGCTGGTGATCGACAACAACACGCGCGACGAGAGCGTCTGGCGCCCGGTCGAGGCGCACTGCGCGCAGCTCGGCCCGCGTTTCCGCTTCTTCCACGTCGCCCCGCTCGCGGGCTTCAAGGCGGGCGCGCTCAACTATGCGCTCGAGCGCATGGCGCCCGACGCCGCCATCGTCGCCGTCATCGACAGCGACTACGTGGTGGAGCCGGCCTGGCTGCGCCAGCTGACGCCGGCCTTTCAGGACCTGCGCGTCGCCATCATGCAGGCGCCGCAGGACTACCGCGACGCCGACCAGAGCTTCTTCAAGGCCATGTGCTACGCGGAATACCGGGGCTTCTTCCACATCGGCATGATCACGCGCAACGAGCGCAACGCCATCATCCAGCACGGCACCATGACCATGGTGCGGCGCGCTCAGCTCGAGCGCTGCCGCTGGGCGGAGTGGTGCATCACCGAGGATGCGGAGCTCGGTCTGCGCATCTTCGAGGCGGGCTACGATGCGATGTACGTGCCGGCGAGCTATGGGCGCGGCCTCATGCCCGACACCTTCATCGATTTCAAGAAGCAGCGCTTCCGCTGGGCCTACGGTGCGATGCAGATCCTCAAGGCGCACGCCCGCGCGCTGTTCCTCGAGGGCGGACCGCTCTCGCCGGGCCAGCGCTACCACTTCGTCGCCGGGTGGCTCCCGTGGGTGGCCGACGGCTGCAACCTGCTGTTCAACCTCGCCGCTCTCGGCTGGTCGGCCGCGATGGTCTGGGCTCCGGGCAAGGTCGACCCGCCGCTCGTCATGTACTCGGTGCTGCCGCTGTCGCTGTTCACGTTCAAGCTCGCGAAGCTCGTGCACCTGTACCACGTCCGCGTCGGCGCCAACGTCCGCCAGACCGTCGCGGCGGCGGTTGCGGGACTCGCGCTCACGCACACGATCGGCACCGCGGCGATCAAGGGGCTCATCACCCGCAGCGAGCCGTTCTTCCGCACGCCGAAGCAGGCCAGCACCTCGGGTCTGAGGCGTGCGCTCGGCGCGGCGCGCGAGGAGACCCTGATGGTGATCGGGCTCGTGCTGTCGGCGTGGGGTGTCGCCTACACCGGCACGCGCGAGACCGCAGGCCCCGACCGCCTGGCGTGGATCGTCGTGCTCCTGATCCAGTCGGTCCCCTACGCCTCCTCGCTCATCGTGTCGCTCGTCAGCGCCTTTCCGTTGCCGGCGCGGTGGCTCGGCACGAGCTACCGCGCGATCCCCGGCGCCGGCCGCGAGGCGCACACCGGACGCGCGGCCTGACCCGTGCGCCAGGGGAGGATGCGGGCAATCGCGACCATGATCGCGGCGGTCGCAGTGTTCTCGCTCATGGACGGGATCCTGAAGCTACTCACTGCGCGCTATCCGCCGCTGCAGGTCGCGGCGCTGCGCGGCGCCACCTCGCTCCCCTTCACGCTCGCGCCGGTGCTCATCGCCGGCAAGCTCCGTGACCTCGTTCCGCGCCGCTGGCCGATGCATCTGCTGCGCGGGGTCCTCATGACGGTCGTCATCGCGGGCTTCATCTACGCAGTACGCGAGCTGTCGCTCGCCAACACTTATTCGGTGTTCCTGTCGGCGCCGCTGATCGTCGCCGCGCTCTCGGTGCCCCTGCTGCGGGAACGGGTCAACTGGCGCAACTGGCTGGCGATCGTGGTGGGCTTCGCCGGCGTCCTGGTCATGCTGCGGCCCAGCACCAGCGGCCTGGCCGGCTTCGGCGCCCTCGCGGCGCTCCTCGGTGCGACCGCCTACGCGCTGAGCGCCATCGCGGTGCGGGTCCTGACGCGTACCGACACGACCGTGAGCGTCGTGTTCTGGACGGTGGGGCTGATGACCGTGTTTGCCGGCGCCATCGCCGCCCCCGGCTGGGTGTCGATCGCGCCGGCGGACTGGAAATGGCTGCTGGCGCTCGGGGTGTTGGCGGCCGTCGCCCAGTACCTGCTCACCGAGGCCTTCCGCTCCGCGCCCCCCTCGGTGGTATCGCCGTTCGAGTACACCGCGCTCCTGTGGGGCGTCGGCATCGACCGCCTGGTATGGCACGTGCTGCCCTCGCTGCGGGTCTGCCTGGGCGGCGGCATCGTGATCGGCAGCGGGCTCTACCTGCTGTGGCGCGAGCGTGGCGCGCCGCCGCATTCGGGCCCGCAACAGTCATGGCAGTGAAAGACGCATCGAGGCAGAATGCGGGGCCAATCCTCGACGGCGCGTATCGTCGGCAGCCCGGGCCGGCGGGCAGCGTCGTCGGCGGTCGCAGGTCATTCGCTGACAGGTCGTTTGCAAACAAGAGGAACAGGCCATGAGCAATGCCGATATTCGCGGACGTTTCGTCTGGCACGAGTTGTTGACGACGGACACGGCCGCCGCCGCCGCCTTCTATCCGAAGGTCATACCGTGGCGCACCCAGGCCTCGAGCATGCCGGGCTATGCGCTGTGGATGGCCGGCCAGGCCCAGGTCGGCGGGCTCATGGCGTTGCCCCCCGAGGCGGCGGGAACGCCGCCGCACTGGCTCGTCTACATCGGCACCCCGAACGTGGATGCCACGGCCGAGCACGGCGTGCGCCTCGGCGCCCGCGTCGTGAAGCCGGCGGCGGATATTCCCAACGTCGGCCGCTTCGCCGTGCTTGCAGATCCGCAGGGCGCGACTTTTGCGGTCTTCACCCCGGGCCCGGGCGGCGGCAGCACCCCCGCGCCCGGAGCCGGCGTGTTCTCGTGGCACGAGCTGGCGACGACCGACGTCGCCGCCGCACTGCGTTTCTACGGCGAGCTGTTCGGGTGGACCAAGGGGCCGGGGCACGACATGGGCGCGATGGGCGTCTATCAGATCTTCGAGCGCTTCGGCGTGCAGGTCGGCGGGATGGCCAACGTGCAGGGGCCGGCAACGCCGCCCTCCTGGCTCTCCTACGTGCAGGTGGCGGACTCGAGCCGCGCGGTCGCGGCCGCCAAGGCGGCCGGCGGGCGCCTGATGCACGGGCCGGTCGAGGTGCCGGGCGGCAGCTGGATTGCGCTCTTCATGGATCCGCAGGGCGGAGCGTTCGCGGTGCACGAGATGCCGCGCGCCGCGGCCGCGAAGCCCGCCGCGCCGCCGCCCAAGCCGGCTGCGGCTCCCGCGCCGAAGCCCGCGGCAGCTCCCGCGCCGAAGCCCGCGGCAGCTCCTGCGCCGAAGCCCGCGGCAGCTCCTGCGCCGGCGGCGCCTGCGGCTGCCAAGCCGGCGGCCAGACCGAAGAAGGCGGCCCGGAAGGTGGCGCGCAAGGCACGCCGCGCCGGGCGCAAGGTCGCACGCAAGGTGAGGCGGACGGCCCGCAAAGTGGCGCGCAAAGTCCGGCGCGTCGCCGGCCGCAGGAAAGCACGCACCGTCCGGCGCGCGGCGCGCAAGGTGGCGCGCAAGGCACGCCGCGCCGGACGCAAGGTGGCGCGCAAGGCACGCCGCGCCGGACGCCGCGTGGCGCGCGCACGCCGCAGGCGCTGAGGATCGGGGACCCCGCCGCTCGCCGGCGGGGCCTTCCGCGCTCAGACTTTCACGAGCGGGCGGCCGAAGTTGCCGCCGCGCATCGCGAGCAGCAGATGCTCGGGCGCGTTGGCGAGGCCCTCGACCACGTCCTCCTTGAGGGCGATCCGCCCGGCGCCGTGCCAGGCGATGGCCTCGCGCAGGAACTCGCCGCGGCGATGCTCGTAGTCGCGCACCCGCGCACGCAGCACCTGAATCCCGTCCTTCTCGGCGAGGTAACCGGCCCGCAGCAGCGCCGGCCCCGGGTCGGAGTCGGTCAGGCTGTTCTGCACGATGCGCGCGCCGCGCGCGAGGTGCCGCTCCGCGATGATGGTCTCGAGGAGCTCGCCACCGGTGTTGTCGAAGTACACGTCCACGCCGTGCGGAGCGAGCTGCCGCAGGCGGCTGCTCAGGGGCTCGGAGCGGTAATTGATGCAGGCCGCGAAGCGCGCGTGCCGCGTCACCCACTCGCACTTCTCGCGGGTGCCAGCGACGCCGATCGCGCGTGCGCCCTTCAGCCCCGCGATCTGTCCGGCCATGGAGCCCGCGGCGTTCGAGGCGGCCGACACCAGCACAGTCTCCCCGCGGCGCAGCCGGGCGAGATCGAGGAGCCCGAAGTAGGCGGCCATCCCGGGAGCGCCGAGGATGCCGAGCGCCGTCGAGGCCGGAGTCTGACCCGGATGCACGAAGCGCGCGTACTCGCCGTCCGACACGGCGAACTGCTGCAGACCGGCATCCAGCACCACGACACTGCCGACGCCGAACACATCGTGACGCGACTCGATGACCTCGCCGACGCCGCGCGCCGGCACGACGTCGCCCGGCTTCGCTGCGGGGGCAGCGCCGTTGGCAGGCTGCGCCACGTGGAACGGATCGAGCGCCAGCCACAGCGCGCGGCACATAAACGAGCCGTTAGTGAGTGTGGGGCGCGCGGCCTCGATCACCTCGAAATCGCTCGGCCTGGACGGCGGGCGTCTGATCCGGATCTGGACGTTCTGCACGGGCGCGGCTCGGGCGAGTGCGGGCTAGCGGGTGGCGGCGTCCACGGCGGCCCGCGCGCGCTCCGCTGCCTCCTGGTTGGCCGTCGCGACCTGCGCTCGCACGCGTTCCTCCGTCCGCCGGGCTCCGGCGGCCTGCTGTGCCTCGACGGTGCCGCCGTTCGCTGCGGCCGCACCCGTCTCCGTGAGCCCGCAACCTGCGAGCAGGGCACTCACGACGACCGGCAGCCACGCACTTTTCATGGCCGCCAATTTACGCGCCCGTCCTGCTTACGCAAGGGGAGTGGCGAACGTGGCACTATGGCACGCATGGTCAGGAGTTCCCTCAAACCGCCGGCCGCGGAAACGGAGCCGCGAGTGCGGCGCGGCTACTTCGAATGCCGCTACGGACAGCTGCACGTGCATAACGCGATTCCCCCCGGAGGCGGGTTCGAGGAGGGAACGGCGCTCGTCTGTCTGCACGGCGCGGCGGGCACGGGACGGGTCTTCAGCGGGTTTCTCGCGCTGATCGGGCGGGACCGCTCGGCCTACGCGCCGGATCTTCCGGGTTGTGGCGAATCGGACGGACCGGCGCACGGACTCGGCGCGGCAGAGTACGCCGCGGCGGTCGGCGACTTCCTCGACAGCATGCGGCTGCGGCAGGTCGATCTGCTCGCGCACGGCGCCGCAGCGGCGGTCGCTACGGAGCTTGCGCTGACGCGCGCGCGCGAAGTGCGCCGTCTGGTGCTCGTCTCGGTTCCGCTCGCCGCCGCGATCGCGGGGTATGCGCTGCGCGAGCGGCTGGCGCGGGTCTCGCAGCCGCTCCTGGTCCTGCGGCCCCGGGACGAGTCGTGGGATGCTGCCGGCCGGGTGCGCGAGGTGCAGCCGTCGGCCCGGGTCCTCGACCTTCCGGACCAGGGACCGGACCTGATCCAGTCGGCTCCGGAGACGGTGGCGGAGGCGGCGCGCGCGTTCCTGCGGGCCTGAAGCGCGCTGCGGCGATTTCGGGGCGATTTTTGCGACCCGGCTCACATAATTACGCCAGGTGAGGCGGACCGGGCGCCCTTGCGGGGCTAGAATTTCCTCATAACGCTAAGAGGGAGCCCATCCCGATGGATCCGCGCCTGAGGGCACCCCCGAGAGGAACACCACTCCCGGGCGCCGACCTCGACAGTACCGACCAGCTCCCGGTTTTCGACCCGCAGGCCTATGAGGCCGCCGAGCGCGAGCGGCTCGCGGACACCTGGCAGCAGCCCGTGCTGAAGCCGGCGGAGACCTCGGCCGAGCCGCGCGCGGCCGCCGAAGCCGCCGAGGGAGCCGAGGACCCGCTGCAGACCGCGGTCGCCAACCTGCACGAGGCGCAGGCGCTGCTCACGAGCCGCGGCGCACGCCTCGCCGAAATCGAACGAACGCTCGAGGAGGCGCGCGCCGCGCAGGCCGCCGCGGAGCGGCGTGCACAGCAGCTGACCGAGGAGCTCACGGCGGCGCGCGCCGCGGCTGCCCAGCGCGACAGCGAGCACGCCGCCGCCGCGAGCGAGGCGCGCGCCGCGGCGGAGCGGCGCGACGCGCAGCACGCCAGCGAGCTCGCCGAGGTCCGCAGCGCCGCAGAGCAGCGCGCGGCCGAGCTCGGCGCTGAGCTCGCCCGGGCGCGAGCCGCCGCGGGACGGCAGGCGAGCGATCTTGCCGAGGAGCTGGCCCGAGCCGCGCGTGCCGCCGAGGAGCGCGAGACGCAGCACGCGCGGGCGCTCGGCGAGGAGCGTCTCGCCGGCGAACAGCGGCTGCTCGCCGAGCGCGAAGCGGCCGCCGAAGTGCAGCGCAGCCGCGATCTCGAGCGCGATCACGCCCTCGCCGAGCGCGAGCGGGCGCAGACGGCGCTGCAGGGCGAGCTGCAGGAAATGCGCGTTCGCGCGACCAGCTACTTCGAGTCTTTCCAGTCCGCCGAGCGGCGCCGCTCGCTGTTCGAGGGACTGCTGTCGGATCTGCAGGACGAGGTCGACGCCCACGAGACCGGCCGCGCCCGCCTGGCGCGCGAGCTGGCCGCACGCGACCTGCGTGCCGGGGAGCTCGAGTCGGACCTGAGCCAGCGCGCGGCGCGCATCGCCGACCTCGACAGTCAGGTGGCGGCGCTCGGCGCCGCCCTCCAGCAGCGCGACGTCGAGCTCGCGCGGCTGCGAGCCGTGGAAGCGAGCCTCGGCGCGGCGCTCGAAGCGTCGCGCGCCGCGACCGCGGTCGCCAGCACCCGCGCCGGCGAGCAGGAGAGCGCGGCCAACGAGGCGCGCACCCGCGGCGCGACCCTCGAGGCGGAGCTCGCCGCCGAGCGCAGGCGCGGCGCCGAGCGCGAGGAGGAGCTTGGCAAGGTGCGCGGCGAGATGGAGGACTGGGCCGGCGCGCTGCGCAGTGCGCAGCTCGAGCGCAGCGGGCATCTGGCCAGCATCAGCGCCGGCGAGGCGCGCGTGAAGCAGCTCGAGGAGCGGGTCGCGGAGCAGGTTGACATGCTGCGCACGCTGCAGAGCGCCTCGGAGGCCGCCATCGAGCGCACCCGCGAGCTCGAGGGGGACCTGCGGGCGGCCGAGGACGCCATCGCGCGGCTCGAGTCGCAGCTGCGCGGCCGCAACGCGCGTGTCGCTGAGCTCGAGAAGGCCAACCAGCAATGGCGCCACACGCTCGATGAGACGCGCGCGGCGCACATCGACACCGACACCCATCTGGCGCTGCGCGAGGCGGCGCACGCCGCCGCCGACGAGAGCCCGGTGCGCGAGCCGGCGCCGGAAGGCGCGGCGCGCCTGCTGATCAGGAGCGATGGCGAGCGCGAGGTGGTGCACGTGCTCGCCCGCAAGACCAGTGTCGGCCGCACGCCGGACAACGATCTGCAGATCGACGCCAAGTACATCAGCCGCCACCACGCCGTGATCCTGGCCGGTCCTGCCCACACCATCATCGAGGACCTGAACAGCACCAACGGCGTTGCGGTCAACGGACGCCGCATCACGCGCCAGGCGCTGCAGGACGGCGACCTGGTGATGATCGGACGCGCGGAATACCGCTTCGCCCTGCGCCGCACGGACAAGCGCTGACAGGGACGGGCCGCGTTCGCTAAGCTCGCCCCGGTGGCGAGTCCCTACATCGAGAAGATCCTCAAGGCGCGCGTCTACGACGTGGCGATCGAGTCGCCGCTCGAGGCGGCCGCGCGCCTCTCGCGCCGGCTCGGCAACGAGGTGCTGCTGAAGCGCGAGGACCTGCAGCCGGTGTTCTCCTTCAAGCTGCGCGGAGCCTACAACCGCATCGCGCACCTGGGCGCGGCGGCTGCCAGAGGCGGCGTGGTGTGCGCCTCGGCCGGCAATCACGCGCAGGGTGTGGCGCTCGCGGCACGCCGCCGGGGCATTCCGGCGGTGGTCGTCATGCCGGAGACGACCCCCCTCATCAAGGTCCAGGCGGTCATCGATCTCGGCGGCGAGGTGGTGCTGCACGGCGACGACTACGACGCCGCGCTCGAGCGCGCCCTCACGCTGGCGCGCGAGCGCAGTCTGGTTTTCGTCCATCCGTTCGACGACCCGGACGTCATCGCCGGGCAGGGCACCATCGGGATGGAGCTCGTGCGCCAGAGCGGCGGCAAGCTCGACGCGATCTTCGTGCCGGTGGGGGGCGGTGGACTCGCGGCCGGCATCGCCGTGTACGTGAAGTACCTGTATCCCGGCGTGAAGGTGATCGGCGTCGAGCCGCGCGACGCTGCCTCGATGTACGAGTCGCTGCGCGCAGGAAGGCGCGTCACGCTCGAGCGCGTCGGCATCTTCGCCGACGGCGTGGCGGTGCGCCGCGTCGGCGAGGAGACCTTCGCGCTGTGCCGCAGCCACGTCGACGAGATCGTGCTCACCGACACCGACGAGATCTGTGCCGCGATCCAGGACGTATTCGAGGACACCCGCTCGATCGTCGAGCCCGCCGGCGCGCTCGCAGTCGCGGGGCTCAAGCAGTACGTGGCGCGCGAGGGCTGGCGCGACAAGCGCCTGGTGGCGATCAACAGCGGCGCCAACATGAACTTCGACCGGCTGCGGCACGTCGCCGAGCGCGCCGACCTGGGCGGGCAGCGCGAGGCGCTGCTCGCGGTCGTGATCCCGGAGCAGCCGGGCAGCTTCCTGCGCTTCTGCGAGGCTCTCGGCAAGCGCAGCGTCACGGAGTTCAACTACCGCTATGCGGGACCTGAGGCCGCGCAGATATTCGTCGGCCTGGCGCTGTCGGAAGGGCGCGCGGAGAAGGACGCGGTGTCAGGGCAGCTGCGTGCCGCCGGTTTCGCGGTCACCGACATGACCGACGACGAGATGGCGAAGCTGCACGTGCGCTACATGGTCGGGGGGCACGCGCGCGGCCTCGAGCACGAGGTGCTCTATCGGTTCGAGTTCCCCGAGCGGCCCGGGGCGCTGCTGCGGTTCCTGCAGGCGATCGGCTCGCGCTGGAACATCAGCCTGTTCCACTATCGCAATCACGGCTCCGACTACGGGCGGGTGCTCGCCGGCATCCAGGTGCCGCCCGCCGACCGCGGCGACTTTCTCGGGCATCTGCGCGAGCTGCGCTACGCCTACGTCGAGGAGAGCGCTAACCCGGCCTACCGGATGTTCCTGTCGTCGTGACCTCGTGCTGCCATTCGCGCCAGATCGCCAGCAACACCGCGAGGATCACCGGCCCGACAAAGAGTCCCACCAGCCCGAACGCGGCCAGCCCGCCCAGCACGCCGAATAGCACCACCAGGAAGGGGATCTGCGCCTCGCGGCTGATGAGGAACGGGCGCACGATGTGATCCGTCCAGCCCATGACGACACCGCCCCAGATGAGCAGTCCCACGCCCGCCACCGTGTTGCCCCCGATCAGCAGCCATGCCGTGACGCACACCCAGATGGTCGGAGCGGCGAACGGGATGAGGCCGCACACCGTGGTGAGCGCGGCGAGAAACACCGGCGCGCCGACACCGGCCACCCAGTAGCCGATACCGACCAGTACACCCTGTACCAGCGCCGCCAGCACCAGCCCGTAGACCACCGCCTTGACCGTCTGGCCGATCGCCCGCAGATAGTTGCGCACGCGCGGCCCGAGCACCTGCTCGAGCGCGGCGGCGAGCTGCCCGGCGACGCGCGCTCCGTCGCGGTACACGAAGAACAGGCTCACCACCGTCAGCAGCAGCTTGGCGGCCTCGCGGCTCACACCGCCGGCGAGGTGGGCGATCTGCTCGAAGGAACGATCGGCGACCCTGCGCAGCGCCGCGCCGAGCGCGTGCGGGTCCTCGGCCACGCGCGCCGACAGGTCGCGCAGCGCATCGCCGACCCAGGGGAGCTTGAGGAGCGCGGGCGGCAGCTCGCCGCCGGCGAGCACCCGCTGCGTCTCGCCGTAGGCGTGCACCAGCTCGAGCCGCACCACCACCGCGAGCCACGCGAGCGGCACGATGACCGCAGCGCTCACCACGATCGTCATGGCGAGGGCGGCCAGCACACTGCCGCCGCCCCACTTGCGGCGCAGCCACTCGTAGCCGGGCCAGGTCACGAAGCCGAGGATCGCGGCCCACACCACCGGGACGATGAAGGGATCGAGCACGAGGGCGCCGAGGATCACCAGCCCGGCGAGCATGACGAGCGCGATCAGGCGGCGCAGCCAGGCCGCGGAGATCAGCTCGTCCATCAGAGGAGGCCCCCCGCCTGGGAGGCGATCATGGTGAGCGCCAGCAACGTGGTTATCGCGAGACTCAGGTTGCGCCGTAAGCCGAGATACGCCGGCGGCAGTACGCCGCCGAGCGAGCGGTGCTCGTAGAGCCAGAAGACCCCGAAGCCGACCACGAGCAGCGCCAGCCCGCGCTGCCCGTCGATGAGAACCGCCGCGGCCGCCGCCACGGCGGGTGCCGCCGCCGCAGCCATGCGTGCCGCGCCCGAGGGCAGCCGCCCGGCGAGCGCGAGTCCCCAGTGGACCGCCCCGGTGAAGGCGAGCAGGGCCGCGCCCCAGGCGATCGCGGCGCGCTGGGCCAGCTCGCGGCCCGCGTAGCCGGGGTGCAGCGCCACGCCGGCGAGGCACACGAGCAGCGGTACCAGCGCCAGATAGCCGGCAAGCTCGGCGGCGCTGCCGAGCCCGATGGGGGCGGTGTCGTTCCCGAGGCGCTTCACGGCCCGCGATCATGCCATGCGGCGCGCCGCCGTGACGTCTTGACGGGAGGCGCGCGGCGCAGGCAACCTTCGCGCGGCGTGAGGTGCTCGTCCCGCGAGAGCGGGACGGAGTAAACGGGAAGTCCGGTGAGGATTCGTCCAAGCCCGGCGCTGCCCCCGCAACGGTAATCGAGATCAGGCGGATCAAGAGCCACTGCACCTGAGTAAGAAAGGGGTGCGGGAAGGCGATCCATCCGGAAGGCGCAGGCCTTCGCTCGAGAGCCCGGAGACCGGCCTCGCGGATCACCGTGGGACGTCGCGGCGGGCGACGCTGGTCGAGCGGTGTGCGCCCTGGCCGTTGGCCCGCACCTGCACCAGCTCCTGACACGACGTGCACGGGCACGGGTGTGTGCTGTCTCGGGAGCTTCGCCATGTCTCAAGGTCTCAGCGCGCGCTGCGCGTCGTTCTGCGCGGCCGTGGTGTCGGTTTGGTGCGCACCGGGAGCGTGGTGCCAGCAGCTGCCGCCTTACTCCCAGCCGTCCGCCGGGGAGCTGCAGCAGGTGATCGTCACCGCGGCGCGCGCCCCCGAGCCGGCGGACCAGTCGCTCTTCTCGGTGACGGTGCTGACGCGCGCCGACATCGAGGCACGCCAGGTACTGTCGGTCCCGGATCTGCTCGCGGATCTGGCCGGCATCAACATCGACCAGTCGGGCGGCCTCGGTCAGCAGAGCTCGGTATTCATCCGCGGCGCGGACTCGGACCACACGCTGCTGCTGGTCGATGGTGTGCGGGTCGGCTCGGCCACGCTCGGCACCGCGCCCTTCGAGATCATTCCGCTCGAGCAGATCGACCACATCGAGGTGGTGCGCGGGCCGCGCTCGACGCTCTATGGGTCGGATGCGGTCGGGGGCGTCATCCAGATCTTCACCCGCCAGGCGGGTGAGCCGGGCGCGACTTTCGGGGGCAGCGCCATGACCGGCAGCTACGACACCCATGAGTTCGCCGGCTATGGCGCGGCGCGCGGCCGCGAGGCCTGGGGCAGCATCTCGGGCGATGTGCTCACCACGGCCGGCATCCCCGCCTGCCTGCCCTCGGCCGTCGCCGGCTGCTTCGACCCCGCCGCACCGCAGGTGCCCGACGGCCATCAGAACCGCTCCGCCTCGGCGAGCGGCGGGCTGCGACTCTCCGATCAGCTCACGGCCTCGGCCGACGTCCTCTACACCCACGGCTGGACGGCCTTCGACGGCGACGGGTTCGACGACCGGCTGGATTTCGAGGAGAAGGTGTTCAGCGCGCGCCTCGAGCAGTCGCTCGGCAGCAGCTGGCACGTGAAGCTCCTGGCCGGACGCGACGAGGATGACGAGCGCGACTTTCTCGATTCAACGCCGGTCGGCACCTTCGACACGGTCCGCAATAGCCTGGGACTCCAGGCCGACGGCAAGCTCGGCTCGGCCGTGCGCCTCGTGAGCGGTGTCGATTACGAGGACGTACACATCGACAGCGATACGCCCTACGAGGTGACCTCGCGCACCACCAAGGCGGTGTTCGCCGAGCTGCACGCGGACCTTGCCGACTGGACGGCGCTCGCGGGCGCGCGCTTCGAGGACAACGAGCAGTTCGGCGACCACTGGACGGAGAACCTCGGACTGACGCGCACGCTCGCGCCGGGCCTGCGTCTGGTGCTCACCTGGGGCACGGCGTTCCGCGCTCCCACGCTCGATGAGCTCTACTTCCCGGGCTTCGGCAATCCGGACCTCAAGCCCGAGACCTCGCAGTCCTACGAGGCCGGGCTCGACGGCGAGCAGGGGGCGCTGCGCTGGTCGCTGCATGCGTACCAGACCACCATCGACGACGAGATCTCGATCGACCCCCTGACCTTCCTCCCGGTCAACATCAACCAGTCGCGCATCCGCGGGGTCGAGCTGCAGGGCGACTGGCACAGCGCCGACTGGGTGCTCGGAGGACAAGCCACCGCGCTTCAGCCGCTCAACCTGACCCCGGGCCCCGAGTACGGCAACCTGCTGCCGCGCCGCCCCGAGCAGAGTGCCAGCGTGAATGTGCGCCGCCTGCTGCGCAGCGCGCCATCCGCCCGCGCGGATGGCTCGGTCGGTGTCGTGGCCCGCTGGGAAGGGCGGCGCTATGACGACCTCGCGAATGCGCTCCCCATGGGCGGCTACCTGACGGTCGACTTGCTCGGCGAGTGCAATCTCGGTGCCGGCTGGACGCTCCAGGGGAGGGTGGCCAACGTCTTCGACCGCAGCTACCAGACGGCTGCATACTATGAGCAGCCAGGCCGCAGCTACGGCGTCACGTTGCGCTACCGCTCCGACCTGCACTAGGGAGGGTCCACATGAGCGAGCCCGGCACGGCTCCGGCGCCCACCGAGAACGAGCGCACCTGGGGAATGCTGGCGCATCTCGCGGCGTTCGCCGGGCTCGTGCTGCCTTTGATCGGCAACGTGGTCGGGCCGCTGCTCGTGCGGCACAGCTGGCGCGAGCGCTCGGCGTTCGTCGGCGAACAGGCGCTCGAGAGCCTCAACTTCAACATCTCGGTGTCGCTCGGCGCGCTGGTGTGCTGGATTCTGATGTGGGTGTTCATCGGTTTCCTGCTCGGCCTCGCGCTCTTCATCACCTGGCTCGCACTCACCCTCATCGCCGCGATCAAGGCGAGCGAGGGCGTGGATTACCGCTATCCCTTCTCGCTGCGACTGGTGAAGTAGCGCGCCCGCACGCGGCACTCCCAGCCGCCTGACTCGCGGATAATCTATTCGTATTCATTGAGTTACGATGCGTTGACTTTCGCATACTGTATGCGTTTACAGTAGGCGTATGGCCCGCATGAACGACCGTCCCCGCGCCCGCAAGGGCCGCGGGGCCCTCACCAATCCGCCGGGGCGCTTCGACGCGCAGCAGATCACCGCGGTCGATGACGGCTGGTACCTGGAGGAGGAGAGCGACTCCATTCCAACGACGCTGGAGCAGGACAAGGCGCACGGGATCATCACGACCAACGACTCGCCGGATGTTGGATTTGAGCGCTCGATCAATCCTTACAGAGGTTGTTCCACAGGATGTGTATTTTGCTTCGCGCGCCCGACGCACGCTTACCTCGGTCTCTCGCCGGGACTCGACTTCGAGACGCGTCTCTTCTACAAGGCCGACGCCGCCAAACTCCTGGAAGCGGAGCTGTCGCGTCCGGGCTATGTGTGCAAGCCCATCATGCTCGGCATAAACACCGATGCGTACCAGCCGGATGAGCGCCGCATGCGAGTGACGCGCTCGATCCTCGAGGTCCTCGAGCGAACGCGCCACCCGGTGTCCATTCTCAGCAAGCACTCGCTGGTGCTGCGCGATCTCGACCTGCTGACTTCGCTCGCGCGCGACAATCTGGTCACCGTCTCCCTCACGGTCACGACCCTCGATGACGACCTGAAGCGCCGGCTCGAGCCGCGGGCGGCTTCGCCGGCCGCGCGGATCCGCACCCTCGCGGCGCTCGCCGCTGCGGGCGTGCCCTGCGGCGTGATGATCGCGCCCGTGATCCCCGCGCTCACCGACCACGAGATGGAGGCGATCCTCGAGGCCTGTGCGGCCGCCGGGGTACGCTCAGCCGGATACGTGCTGCTGCGCCTGCCCTATGAGATCAAGGACCTCTTCAGGGAGTGGCTCGCCGAGCACTACCCCGAGCGGGCCGCGCGCGTCATGTCCATCATCCGCGAGCTGCGCGGCGGGTACGACAACGACCCGAGGTTCGGCACGCGCATGCGCGGCACGGGGCCCTACGCCGAGCTGCTCAGGAATCGCTTCGCGCTCGCCTGCCGGCGGCTCGGACTCAATTCCACCGAGCGCGGCTCGCTCGATACGACGCGGTTTCATCCGCCCGGTCCCGCCGGCGCGCAGCTGCGGCTCCCCCTGTAACAAACCGTCAGTTTCTTGCCGCAGCGGCCGCGCAGTCGCTAAGCTGCGACGGGAACGCTTGCCCGGTACGGGGGATACCGATGTCAAACGGCACGACCAAGGTCGCGCTGCTCGCGGGCGCGAGCGGCCTCACGGGCGGCTATGTGCTCGAGGCGCTGCTCAGCGCGCCGGACTTCAGCCGGGTGATCGCCGTGACCCGTCGGCCGCTCGCGCGTGAGCACGCGCGCCTCGCCAACCGCATCGTGCAGTTCGACCGCCTGGAAGCGCAACTGCAGGGCGTGACCGCCGACGTCGCGCTGTGCTGCCTCGGCACCACCATCGCGCGGGCCGGCTCGCGCGAGAGCTTCCGCGAAGTCGACGTCGACTACGTGCTGGCTTTCGCCCGCACGGCGCGCGCGGCGCGCGTGCAGCGCTTCGTCGTCATGTCGAGCGTCGGCGCCGCTTCCCGCTCGCGCAACTTCTACCTGCGCACCAAGGGCGAGATGGAGGAGGAGCTGGAGGCGGTCGGCTTCCCCGCGCTCGACATCCTGCAACCGGGGCTGCTGCTCGGCTGGCGCCACGAGATGCGCCCGCTCGAGCTCGTCGCGATGGCGTTCATGCCGCTCGTGAATCCCTTCCTGGTCGGCAAGCGCGCCGCCGCGCGCGCGATCTCCGCGCGGACCGTGGCGGCGGCGATGGTCGGCGCGACCCGCTCGGGACGCAAGGGCGTGCAGCGTCACGTGAATCCCGGTATCCACGCGCTCGCGCGCCTCGCGCCGCCGCGCGGCCCGCCGGCGGCGCCCGAGCGCAAGACGGCGCGCGCGCGCTGAGACTCGCGTGCCCCGCGCGACGGTCGCGGGTGTCCTCGCCCTCGCGGCGCTGGCGCTCGCCGGCTGCGCGAGCCACGCACATCGCACCGGCCCGAATACCGCCACCGGCTCGGCAATTGCCGCGCTCGCGGCCTCGCTGGTCGGGACCCCGTATCAGTTCGGCGGCGCCGACGCGGCGGGCTTCGACTGCAGCGGTCTCGCGCGCTACGTGCACGATCGCTTCGGTCTCGCGATTCCGCGCACGGCGAGCGAGCAGCAGCGTGCGGCACACGCCGTGCCTCTCGATGAGCTCGCCCCCGGCGATCTCCTCTTCTTTCACATCCGCGCACGCGGCGTCGATCACGTCGGCGTCTACACGGGCGCCGGGCGTTTCGTGCATGCGCCGCGCGCCGGAGGCGCGGTCACCTGGGGCGAGTTGAGCGAGGGCTATTACCGCGCGCGCCTCGTGAGCGCGGGCCGCTTCTGGGACACTTTTCCAGCCGCGGTAACGCCGCGGTGAGACATAAGCTGCGCGCGCCGCAGCAACACACCATAAGTCGGCTGTTTCTTCGTCACTGTGCGCACGACGCCCTTGACTGCAAACGGCGACGCTTTGACACTTGCACGCGTGATAAGGGCAAACCCGTCGAAAGACGGGGACGCAAAGCCACCGGTCTAAGGGAACGTTGAGGTTCTACGACGGCGGGGCTGCCACGATCGCGCAGTTAAAAGCGCGACGCTCGCACTCCCTTCCCCGTCTCAAAACCCTAAAGTCCCTTACGTCGGGGACGTTATCAGGGATTGGTTGAGTTCCGGGGAAGTCATGACACCACAACCAGAGCTGGCATCCGATGCCATGTCGGACGCCACCGCAGCCGAGCCCGCGCCGTCCACGTCGGCGGCGGGTCCTTTCGTTCTCAATCTGTGCTCCTCGACCACGCCGCTGGCGCTGGCACAGACGGAGTTGCCGGAGCTCAAGCGCTTCAACTTCTTCGTGAGCCGCCGCTTCGAGGAAGGACGCGAGCGCTTTCGCCTCCACATGGGTTACTTCGCGACGCTCGCCGAGGCCGAGGAGTGGCTGAACGTCGTGCGCGAGATCTATCCCGGCGCGTGGGCCGGCGAAGCGCCGGGGCGCAAGCTCCGCGAGCGCGCCGCCGCCGCCGCTGCCGCCCAGGCACAGCACGCGGCCGGTCCCCAGCCGCGCGGTGTACCGGGCGCCCGGACGGCCGCCCGGGTGGCCGCTCCCGCGCCGCGTCCGCCTCAGCCCGGTCCGCCTCCCTCGGTTCGAGTGCCCGTGGTGCACGCCGCGCCGCAGGTCAGCATGCGTGCCGCACCCCGCCCGGTGCAGGCCGCGGCGCCCGCTGCGCGCCGGCCACCCCAGGTTCAGGCCGCCGCGCGTGTGGCGGTCCCGCCCGCGGCTGTGCGCAGAGTGCCCCCGGCCGCGCCCATCGCCGCGCGTCCCGCGCCGTCTGCCGCAGCGCCCGCGAGAGCCGTAGCGCCCGCGAGGCCCGCGGCGCCGGTCGCCCGGCCCCGGCTGCCAGCGGCACCCCGCCCGCAGGCGCAGGCTCCGGCCACCAACCCCCGCCCTCAGGGCCGGGCGCCGGTGAAGCCCGTACTGCAGGATTCAAACGTGCGTGAGGTCCTCGCCGCTCTCGGCGAGACCAGTGCGACCGGCGAGACGCGCCTGATGCAGCTGCCGCCGCCGCCGCGCAATGCCCCGCCCGCCGAGAGCACGCTGAGCGATACCCAGGTGCTCAGAGTCCTCGAGGAGCGGCGCCCGGATGACGGCGAGAGAGCGGGCGATGCCCCCGCGAGCAACATTCCGCTGCTCAAGCCCGACGACACGGGTACGCGCAAGGCACTCAAGGACGCCGTGGTCAACAATGCCCCGGTGTGGTTCGCGGTGCAGCTGCAGTGGTCGGTGCAGCCGGTGGAGCTCGCGAAGGTGCCGCCGCTCGCTATCTTCAGCGCCTACACGCTCTACACGGTGGAGGGCAGCCGCGACGGCCGTCGCTGGTATGGGCTGCGCCTCGGATTCTTCAGCGATGCGATCTCCGCCAAGCAGGTCGCTTACTACGTGCGCTCCGAGTTCGGCTCCGTGGCGGTCGTGCCGGTGAGCCCGCAGGAGCGTAGCCGTGCCAGCGATGACGAGCGCGCGGCGGCCCTGGTGGCGGCGCCCGACGCTGCGCCGCGCGCCGAAGCGGACGAGTTCAAGCTCATCGACGTCGACGAGAAGCTGCAGCTGCCGGCGGCGCGCCCGCTCGCCGCGCGCACCCCCACCAGGGCACCCGCCCCGCGGCCGGTGCCGGGTGAGGCCGCCAGGACGCCTGCCCGCCGCCCCGCCAGGGTCAGCATGCGCGAGCGGCGTACCGGACCCACGCTCGAGGAAACCCTGGAGATTCTCGGCGCGAGCGAGCTCACCATCGAGGACCCGAGCGGCGAGACCCTCAACGATACCGGCGTGCGGCACCTGCGCGTCGAAGTGCAGAAGAACTCGCCGTTCACCCGGCTGCTCGAGCGCCTGAGCGAGCGCGCCAAGAAATCCTGAGCGCTCAGCGCTTGCCGAACAGCCGCTCGAGCTCGGCGCGCGACTTGTCGACCTCGGCCGTATTGGGCGGGGTGTAGGCGCCGGGGCGCGGCTTGAAGTGGTCGCAGAAGTTGGCGCGCGTCTTGTCGCTCACCTCGTCCGCCGTCGGCTCCCGGCAGTGCTTGGCGACGCTCGTGTCGTAGTCGACGCACATGCGACACACGTGCAGCTCCGCGCGGCACTTCGGGCACTCGTCCAGCCGCCGCAGCGGCAGGCTGAGCTCGGCGAGCGGCGCGCCGCACTTCCAGCAGACCAGGTCGTGGGCCATGCGCTGCTAGGGTACTACTGCGCTGGCGCACGGGTGCGCTGACGCAGAAACGGCTCGAGCACGCGCCCGGTATGCGAGAAGCGCCGGCGGCGTGCGATCTGCGCCGGCGGACCCTGCGCGACGATGCGTCCGCCCCCGGCGCCGGCCTCGGGACCCAGGTCGATGATCCAGTCGGCCTCGGCCATCACGTCGAGGTTGTGCTCGACCACCACCGCGGTGTTTCCGGCCGCGACCAGCCGGTGCAGAACGTGCAGGAGTCTCTCGACGTCCGCCATGTGCAATCCGACGGTAGGCTCATCGAGCACGTAGAGAGTCTGGCGGGACGGCCCCTGCATGCCCGGCAGCTCGTCGTCACGCACCTTGGAGAGCTCCGCGACCAGCTTGATGCGTTGCGCCTCGCCGCCCGAGAGCGTCGGGCTCGGCTGTCCGAGCGTGAGGTAGCCGAGGCCCACGTCCTGCAGCAGCTTGAGCGCACGGTGCACGCGCGCGTGGGCGGCGAAGAAGCCGACTGCATCGTCGACATCCATCGCCAGCACGTCGCCGATGCTCTTCCCGCGCCACAGCACGCTCAGGGTCTCGGAATTGAAGCGGCGGCCGCCGCACACGTCGCACAGCACCTTGACGTCCGGGAGGAAGCTCATCTCGACCGTCTTCACTCCCTGGCCCGCGCACGCCTCGCAGCGCCCGCCGGCGGTGTTGAAGGAGAAGCGGCTCGCGGTGTAGCCGCGGATGCGCGCCTCGGTAGTGCCGGCGTAGATGCGCCGCACCTCGTCCCACAGGCCGATGTAGGTGGCCGGGCAGGAGCGCGGGGTCTTGCCGATCGGCGTCTGGTCCACCTCGAGCACGCGTCCCAGCTGCTCGACGCCGTGCACCGCGGCGCAGCCGACCGGCTGCGCGCCGCCGGCACGCCTGGCGCGCCCGTTGCCCGCGGCGGCCAGCAGCCGCTTCAAGCTCGCGTACAGCACGTCGCGTGCCACGGTCGACTTGCCCGAGCCCGACACCCCGGTGATCACCACCAGCCGCCCGAGCGGGATGTGCACGTCGCTGCCGCGCAGGTTGTGCAGCGTCACGCGCTCGAGCGTGAGGCGCGCGCTGTCGGCGGTGACGGCGCGGTGCGGCTGCCGCGGATGGAGCAGCGGCTCGCGCAGGAAGCGCCCGGTGGTCGAGCGCGGATTGGCGATGAGGTCGCGCACGGTACCGGCGCCGACCAGCTCTCCGCCGCGCACGCCCGCCTGGGGACCGAGATCGAGCACGTGGTCGGCGCGGCGGATCGTCTCCTCGTCGTGCTCGACCACGACCAGCGTATTGCGGTTACCGGCGAGTCCGGCGAGCGCATCGAGGAGAATGCCGTTGTCGCGCGGGTGCAGCCCGATGGTCGGCTCGTCGAGCACGTAGCACACACCCTGCAGATTCGAGCCGAGCTGCGCGGCGAGCCGGATGCGCTGCGCTTCGCCGCCCGACAGCGTCGGCGCGGAGCGGTCGAGCTCGAGATAGGCGAGCCCGACGCGGCTGAGGAACCTGAGCCGCGCGCGGATCTCCGCCAGCAGGTCGCGGGCGATCTCGCGCTCGCGGGGCTTGAGGCGCAGCTGCGCGAAGAACTCCGCGCACTCCGCCACCGACCGGGACGACAGCGCGGCGACCGAGCGCCCGCGGAAACGCACGTTCAGGGCGATTCTGTTCAGACGCTGCCCTTGACAGGAACCGCAGGCCGGTGCCTCGCGGTCATACCATTCGTTCCACCACACCTCCTCGCCCGACTGCTCCGCATCGAAGCCCGGCAGCTCGACTCCGGTGCCGTAACAGCTCTCGCACCAGCCGTGGCGGGAGTTGAAGGAGAACAGCCGCGGGTCGAGCTCGGCGAAGCTCGTGCCGCAGGAGGGACAGGCGCGCTTGGTGGAGAAGACGGTGACCGTCCTGGACTTCCCGCTCGCGACGTGCGCCAGACCCTTGCCGAAGTCGAGCGTGCGCGCCAGCGCCTCGTGCAGTGCCGCGTCGGTCTTCGCGCCCACGGTGAGCTCCGCCACCGGCAGCTCGATCGTATGCTCGCGGAAGCGCGACAGACGCGGCCAGGGCGCGGTCGGAGTGAGCTCGCCGTCGACGCGCAGCGCCCTGAAGCCCTTCTTCGCGGCCCATTTGGCCAGGTCGGTGTAGTAGCCCTTGCGTGCCACGATGAGCGGCGCGAGCAGTGCGACCGACTTGCCGCGGTAGTCGCGCAGCAGCCGCGCGGCGATCGAGCCCGCGCTCTGCGGCTCGATGGCGACGTCGCAGTCCGGGCAGTACTGCGTGCCGAGCTTCACGTACAGCAGCCGCATGAAGTGGTAGATCTCGGTGAGCGTCGCCACGGTGCTCTTGCGGCCGCCGCGGCTGGTGCGCTGCTCGATGGCCACGGTCGGCGGAATGCCGAAGATCGCATCGACGTCGGGCCGCGCGGCCGGCTGCACGAACTGCCGTGCGTAGGCGTTGAGCGACTCGAGGTAGCGGCGCTGCCCCTCGTTGAAGAGGATGTCGAAGGCGAGAGTCGACTTGCCGGAACCCGAGACACCGGTGATGACGGTGAAGCGGTCGCGCGGAATCTCGACGTCGATATTCTTCAGGTTGTGCTCGCGCGCCTTGTGGATGACGATCGACTGGCGCGCGTGCCCGTTGCCGCCATAGATCGCGCGCGGCTCGGCGACGGCCGGCGCGCGCTCCGGGACTCCGGGCACGGCCGGCTGGTGCGCGGCGAGCGCCGCCCGGTAGGCGGCGAGTGCCCGCCCGGTGTGCGAGGTGCCCGAGGCGCACAGCTCGGCGGGCGTTCCCGTGCAGACGATCTCGCCGCCGCGCTCCCCGCCCTCGGGACCCAGGTCGATGATCCAGTCGGCCGCGCCGATGACGTCGAGGTTGTGCTCGATCACGAGCAGCGAATGCCCGGCGGCGAGCAGCTTCCTGAACGCCCTGAGGAGCTTCGCCACGTCCTCGAAGTGCAGTCCCGTGGTCGGCTCGTCGAACAGGAACAGCTTGCCCTTGTGGGTGGTGCTCGAGAGCACCGAGCCGGCCTCGGCGAGATGGCCGGCGAGCTTCAGGCGCTGCGCTTCTCCGCCCGAGAGCGTCGGCACCGGCTGGCCGAGCTTCAGATACTCGAGCCCGACATCCGCGAGCGGCGCCAGGCGGGCGGCCACCTCGGCGGCATCGGCGAAGAAGGCGCCCGCCTCGGACACGGTCATCTCGAGCACTTCGGCGATGTTGGCGCGGCGGCCGCCGGCGCCCTCGCGGCGGATGTCGAGCACCTCGTTGCGGTAGCGCCGGCCGTTGCAGTCCGGGCAACGCAGATAGACATCCGAGAGGAACTGCATCTCGACGTGCTCGAAGCCGTTGCCGCTGCAGGTGGGGCAGCGGCCGTTGCCGGAGTTGAAGCTGAAGGTGCCGGGGGTGTACTTGCGCTCCTGCGCGGCGGGCTCGGCGGCAAACAGCGCGCGGATCGCATCGAAGGCGCCGACGTAGCTCGCCGGATTCGAGCGCGTGGTGCGGCCGATAGCGCTCTGATCGACCATCACCACATCGTCGATGAGCTCGGCGCCGGAGAGACCGGCGAACTGCCCCGGGGCCTCGGTGGGCCGGCCGCGGTACTTGAGGAGCGCCGGGTAGAGCACGTCCTCGATCAGCGTCGACTTGCCGGAGCCCGAGACGCCGGTGACGCATACCAGCCGTTTGAGCGGAATGCGCACGTCGAGGTTCTTCAGGTTGTGCTCGGTGGCGCCCTTGAGCTCGAGCCAGCGGTTCGAGCGCGCCTCGGCCACGACGCCGCCGTCGCCGGCGATTGCAGAGGGGCGCGGCGCCGCGGCGCGCGCCGCCGCCGGGCCCGGCAGCGGCGCTACCGCCTTGCGGCCGCTCAGGTACTCACCGGTGAGCGAGCCGCGGCTCGCACGCAGCTCCGCGGGGCTGCCGTAGAAGACGATCTGCCCGCCGCGCTCGCCGGCGCCCGGGCCAAGATCGAGAATGCGGTCGGCCTCGAGCATGATCTGCGGGTCGTGCTCGACCACGACGAGCGAGTTGCCGGCATCGCGCAGCCGCTTCATGACGCCGATGATCCGCTGCATGTCGCGCGGGTGCAGGCCGATCGAGGGCTCGTCCAGCACGAACAGCGTGTTGACGAGCGAGGTACCGAGCGCGGTAGTGAGATTGATCCGCTGCACCTCGCCGCCCGAGAGCGTGCGCGACTGGCGGTCGAGCGTGAGGTAGCCGAGGCCGACGTCGACCAGATAGCGGAAGCGGCCGCGGATCTCGCCGAGCAGCAGATCGGTCGCCTCATCGAGCGGCTGCGGGAGCCTGAGCGCGCGGAAGAACTCGCAGGAGCGCTCGATCGGCAGCAGCATCACGTCGTGAATCGAAAGCCCCGGGAGCGCGGCGAGCTTCTGCGCGCTCCACTCGGCGCCCTGCGGACGAAACGGCGGCTGCCCGCCGAGCGCGGCGGCGGCGAGCTCGCGGCTGCCGATGCGCCACAACAGCCCCGAGGGTCTGAGGCGCGCACCGCCGCAGGCGCCGCAGGGGGTGTAGGCCCGGTAGCGCGACAGCAGTACGCGCACGTGCATGCGGTAGGCACGCGTCTCGAGCCAGGCGAAAAAGCGCCTGGCGCCGTACCAGACCTTGCGGCTCCACGGGCCTTCACCCTCGATGACCCACTTGCGTGCCTCGGCAGACAGCTCGCGCCAGGGTGTATCGAGCGGGATGCCGCGGAGCTTGGCGAACTTCTCCAGGTCCTCCTGGCACTCGGCGTAGGACTTGCTCTGCCAGGGCTTGATCGCTCCGGCGCGCAGCGACTTGCTTTCGTCCGGAATGACGAGCCCGTAGTCGATGCCGATGGTGCGGCCGAAGCCGCGGCAGGCATCGCAGGCGCCGAGCGGGGAGTTGAAAGAGAACTCGCTCGGGGTCGGCTCGTGATAGGCGAGGTCGCAGTGCGCGCAGTGCAGCTCGCTCGAGTAGCGCCAGGTGCGCTCCACCTGCGGAGCAGCGGATTCGTCGACCGTATGCGCGTTGACGCGGCCACGGCCGACCCGCAGCGCCGCCTCGAGGGATTCCAGCACCCGGCCGCGCTCCGCGGACCCGAGCCGCAGCCGGTCCTGCACCACCTCGAGCATTTTCGCAGGCGCCGCCGCCTTCCTGCCGCGCGCGCGCTTGCCGCGTCCTTTGCCGGTGTCGGGCGCAGCCTCGGCCGCCGCGGCGGCGGACGGCGGCAGCGGGCGCTCGAGGAAGCGCGTGTAGCCCTGCCGTGCGAGGAGCTCGCGCACCTCGGCCTCGGTGAAGTTGCCGGGGACCGGCACCGGAAAAGACAGCAGCAGGCGCGGATCGCCGCTGTCGCGGGCGCGCTCGGCGAGGTCCAGGTAGATGCTCTCGGCGGTGTCGCGCCGCACCGGCTCGCCGCAGCGGCGGCAGTAGAGCTGCGCGGCGCGGGCGAACAGGAGCTTCAGGTGATCGTTGAGCTCGGTCATCGTGCCGACGGTCGAGCGCGAGGTGCGCACCGGGTTGGTCTGATCGATCGCGATCGCGGGCGGGATCCCGGCGATCGAATCGACCTGCGGCTTGTCCATGCGATCGAGGAACTGCCGCGCGTAAGGAGAGAAGGTCTCGACGTAGCGGCGCTGCCCCTCGGCGTAGAGAGTGTCGAACACCAGCGAGGATTTGCCCGAGCCGGACACGCCCGTCACGACCACGAGCTCGTTCAGCGCGATATCGAGGTCGAGATTCTTGAGATTGTTCTGGCGCGCGCCACGCACGAGGATGGCGTCGCCGGAACCGGAAGTGTCGGTCATTCCTTCACCGTCGCTCGGGGAGTCGGGGAATGCGTCGGGCAGACGCAGGCCAGTCGATTGTAATCGATCCACGGGCGCCACATTTCAAGCCCCGGCGGCGCCGGCAAGCAATGCAGTAGTGCAGGGCCCGGTCTACTGGATGAGCTGCGCGCTACAATCGCCCACCCAAGAGAGGCGCACGAAGTGCTGACCCGATCCCCCCTCGGCTTTGGCCTGGGCCTCCGCGTCGATCACTACGAGGCCATACTGGCCGACCGCCCGCCGGTCGACTGGTTCGAGGTATTGACCGAGAACTACCTGGTCCCGGGCGGGAAGCCCTTGAACTACCTGATGCGTATCCGCGAGCGCTATCCGGTGGTCATGCACGGGGTGTCGCTCTCGATCGGCAGCTCCGCGCCGCTCGACCGCCAGTACCTGCGCCAGGTAAAGGCGCTCGCCGCCCGGCTCGAGCCCGAGTGGGTCTCGGATCACCTCTGCTGGACGGGCGTCGCCGGGCGCAACACCCATGACCTGCTGCCGCTGCCCTACACCCGCGAGGCCGTGGATCACGTGGTGGCGCGGGTGCGCACGGTGCAGGACGTGCTCGAGCGGCGCATCCTGCTCGAGAACGTCTCGAGCTACGTCACCTTCCGCGACTCGCCGCTCAGCGAGTGGGAGTTTCTCGGCGAGATCGCCGAGCGCGCCGATTGTCTCATCCTGCTCGACGTCAACAACATCTACGTGAGCTCGGTGAACCACGAGTTCGACCCGCTCGAGTATCTCAACGCAGTCCCGCCGCAGCGGGTACAGCAGATCCACCTCGCCGGGCACGAAGACCACGGCGATTACCTGGTGGACACCCACGATCATCCGGTGCGCGATGAGGTGTGGGAGCTGTATGCGAGCGCCATACGGCGCCTCGGGCCCGTCTCGACCATGATCGAGCGCGACGACCGCATACCACCGCTCGAGGAGCTGTGCGCCGAGCTCGAGCAGGCGCGTGCCACGGCGCGCCGTGCGCTCAGCGAGCGCGAATCAGCCCCGCCGGGCGGGCGCGCCGCTGCGGGCATACGGATCGGTGCCCCATGACAGAGCTCGCGCGCCTCCAGGGCGAGTTCCAGGAGTACCTGCTGCGCGCGACGCCTGGCATCGAGGCGCGCGTGCTCGGCACTGCGCGCGTGCCCGTCGAGACGCGGCTCGGGATCTACGCCGGCGCCTACGGCAGCCGCCTGATCGATGCGCTCGCGAGCAGCTACCCGGCGCTCGCCGCGCTTCTCGGCGAGGAGGGCTTCCGCATCCTCGGCGCCGAGTACGTGCGTGCGCACGACTCGCCGTACTTCTCCATCAGGAACTATGGCGATGCGCTCGCGGAATTCCTCGGCGAGCACGCGGACTACGCCGAGGTGCCGGTGCTCGCGGAGCTGGCACGCTTCGAGTGGACGCTGTGCGCCGTGTTCGACGCCGCGGATGCGCAGCCCCTGAGCGCCGCGGCGCTCGCGCGCGTCCCGCCCGCCGACTGGCCGGGGCTGCGCCTCGCCTTTCATCCGAGCTTGCGGCGCCTGGCGCTCAGGTGGAACGTGCCGCAGCTGTGGAAGGCGCTGACCGAGGGCGGCGAGCGGCCGGAGCTCGCCGTGTCGGCGGAGCCGGTCGAGTGGCTGGCGTGGCGGCAGGACCTCGCAAGCTACTTCCGCTCGCTCGCCGCCGGCGAGGCCGCGGCGCTCGATGCGGCTCGCTCGGGCGAGAGCTTCGGCGGGCTGTGCGAGCTCCTGGCCGCGACGCACGGTGCCGAGCGCGCGCCGGCCGAGGCCGCGGCGCTCCTGGCAGCGTGGCTCGACGCCGGACTCGTGGTCGCCGCCGACCCCGCCTGACCGTACAATCCCACGCCACCATCCACCCGACCCGCGGCGGCTCATGGCCCCGGGGTCGAGTGCCACGCCGGCGCTGAAGGACCGGACATGTCACCGCTTAGCTACGGCAATGTGCTGGAGATGATCGGCCACACGCCGCTCATGGCGGTGCGCCGCATCGACACCGGACCCTGCGAGCTCTACCTCAAGCTCGAGAACCAGAATCCCGGCGGCTCGATCAAGGACCGCATCGGCCTCTATCTCATCCAGGCGGCCGAGCGCGCCGGGGAGATCCGCGCCGGCAGCGTCCTCATCGAGGCCACGGCCGGCAACACCGGGCTCGGGCTCGCGCTGGTGGCCGCGCAGAAAGGCTACCGCCTGGTGCTGGCGATTCCCGACAAGATGAGCCAGGAGAAGATCTTTCACCTGAGGGCGATGGGCGCCGAGGTGGTGATGACCCGCTCGGACGTGAGCAAGGGCCATCCGGAATATTATCGGGACGTCGCCGAGCGCATGGCCCGCGAGACGCCGGGCGCGTATTTCGTCAACCAGTTCGGCAATCCCGTCAACGCCCAGGCGCACGAGGAGACCACGGCCCCGGAGATCTGGGAGCAGATGGCCGGTAAGCTCGACGCGGTGGTGTGCGGCGTCGGCACCGGCGGCACGCTGGCCGGGCTGTCGCATTTCTTCGCGCGCACCGCGCCCCACGTCGAGATGGTGCTGGCGGATCCCGCGGGCTCGGGGCTGGCTGCCTTCGCGAGCACCGGCAGGCTCCCGGAGAAGATGTCGCCGTGGCTGGTCGAGGGCATCGGCGGAGACTCGGTGCCCCCGGTCGCCGACTTCTCACGCGTGACCTCGACCTACAGCATTCCCGACCCCGAGGCCTTCGCTACCTGCCGCGAGCTCCTCAAGCGCGAGGGCATCATCGCCGGCACCTCCACCGGCACACTGCTCGCGGCGACGCTGCGCTACTGCCGCGCGCAGCGCGCACGTAAGCGCGTGGTGACCTTCGTGTGCGACAGCGGCAACAAGTACCTCTCCAAGGTCTACAACGACTACTGGATGCTCGATCAGGGCTTCCTCGAGCGCGACAGCTACGGCGACCTGCGCGATCTCATCCTGCGCCGCCACAAGGACCGCGCCGCGGTCACGGTGAACTCCACCGAGACGGTGCTGGCCGCCTACCGCCGCATGAAGCTCTACGACGTCTCGCAGGTGCCGGTGATGCAGGACGGGCGCATCGTCGGCATCGTCGACGAGGAGGATATCCTCCTCGAGGTCGTCGACAACCCGCAGCATTTCAACGAGCCGGTGACGGAAGCCATGGCGAGCCACCTGGTCACGGTGCCGGTCGACGCTCCGGTCGAGCAGCTCATGGAGATCTTCAGGCGCGGCATGGTGGCGATCGTCATGCACGGCGGCGAGTTCCAGGGACTGGTCACGCGCATCGACCTCCTCAACTGGCTGCGTCGCCGGCTGCCGCCGTGAGCTCGCGCTGCCTACCGATCAGACTCCACCGACGAGAGACCCATGAGCCAAGAGACCTCCGCGCAGCGCTTCGCCACCCGTGTGATCCACGGCGGCCAGCGCCCCGATCCGCTGACCGGGGCGGTGATGCCGCCGATCTATGCGACCTCCACCTACGTGCAGTCGAGTCCGGGGGTGCATCAGGGCTACGATTACTCGCGCAGCCGCAATCCCACCCGTGACGCGCTGCAGGCGGCGGTCGCCAACCTCGAGGGCGGAGCCGCCGGCTTCGCCTTCGCCTCGGGGATGGCTGCGAGTGCGACGCTGCTCGAGCTGCTCGATGCCGGCTCGCACATCGTCGCCATGCACGATCTCTACGGCGGCAGCTACCGGCTGCTCGAGAACGTGCGCAAGCGCTCCGCCGGCCACAGCGTGTCGTTCGTCGATCTCACGGATGCGTCGGCACTCGAGGCGGCGCTGCGCCCCGAGACGCGCCTGGTGTGGGTCGAGACACCCACCAACCCGCTGCTCAAGGTCGTCGATCTGACGGCCGTCGCAGCCCTTGCCCGCCGCCATCGTCTCATCAGCGTGTGCGACAACACTTTCGCGACGCCCTTCATTCAGCGACCGCTCGAGCACGGCTTCGATCTCGTGGTGCACTCGACCACCAAGTACCTGAACGGCCACTCCGACTCGGTCGGCGGCGCGGCCGTGGTGCGCGCCGGGAGCGAGCTCGGCGAGCGCCTCGCCTACCTGCAGAACGCGATCGGCGCAGTGTCGAGCCCCTTCGACAGCTTCCTGACGCTGCGCGGCATCAAGACGCTGGCGCTGCGCATGGAGCGGCACTGCGCCAATGCGCTCGCCGTCGCGCGTTTCCTCGAGCAGCACCCCGCGGTCGAGCGGGTCCATTACCCCGGGCTCGAGAGCCATCCGCAGCACGCGCTCGCCCGCCGGCAGATGCAGGGCGGCTACGGCGGCATCGTGACCGCGGTGCTGCGTGGCGGACTCGACGCGGCGCGCCGCACGCTCGAGCGCTGCCGCCTGTTTGCGCTCGCCGAGAGCTTAGGGGGCGTCGAGAGCCTCATCGAGCATCCCGGCGTCATGACCCACGCCTCGCTCCCGGAAGGCGTGCGCCGCGCGCTCGGCATCGACGACGGGCTGATCCGCCTGTCGGTCGGCGTCGAGGACGTCGACGATCTCCTCGGGGAGCTCGCGCAGGCGCTGCGGCCATGACTGCCACGACGCGCCGCGCCTTTCTCGGGCGTGCCGGGCACTGCAGCCTCGCGGCGCTGCTCGCTCCCGCCGTGCCACGGCTGCTGCGCGCGGCCCCACTCGGCGGTCCGGTCGGCATCCAGCTGTATGCGGTGAAGGACTCGCTGCTGGCGAGTCCGGCGGCGACGCTCAAGGCGGTGCGCGCCATCGGCTACGGCGAGGTGGAGACTGCCGGCTTCGGCGAGCGCAGCGCGCGGCAGTTCCGCGCGCTGCTCGATGATGCCGGGCTCGCCTGCCCGAGCGCTCACCTCAACTTCGAGCCGGACAAGCTCGCTGCCGCGTTCGACGACGCCCACGCGCTCGGGGCCCGTTACGCGGCGAGCGGCAGCCTGCGCGCGCAGGTGAGAGGGGATCTGCCGGCGGCCGCGGCCGCCTCGCCCGGCATGACGCTCGAGGAAGCGAAGCGTACCGCTGAGCTCGCCAACCGCATCGGCGAGCAGGCGCGCCGCGTCGGCTTGCAGTACGCCTACCACAACCATGACTTCGAGTTCGCCGATCTCGGAGACGGCACGATCGGTTACGACCTGCTGCTGCGCGAGACCGATCCCGGGCTGGTCAAATTCGAGATCGACTGCGGCTGGATGGTCCTCGGCGGACGCGATCCGCGCGACTACTTCGCGCGCTATCCGCACCGTTTTCCGATGATTCACGTCAAGGACTTTCAGCCGCCCGGCGCACAACCGCCCGCCGACGCTGCTGCCGCTCACCCCGGAGCCGAGCTCGGGCACGGCATGATCGACTACCGGCCGATCCTCGCCGCCGCGGAGAAGTCGGGACTCAAGCACTACTTTGCCGAGCAGGAAGGTCCCTTCTCGCGCATGAGCGACCTCGAGGCCGCGCGGCAGGCGTACCGCTACCTGCAGGGCCTGAGCTAGTTTTCGCTCCCCGATGCGTAGCCGGCAGGAGCGACGCTTTTTGCCGGCGGCAATCGAAGTGATGTCCGCCGAATCGCTTGCTGCGATTTCGGCCAATGAACCAGCCGCTCGCGGCGGACATCACGGTATGATGCCGGCCCGCACAGGCAACCGTTGAGGATCGATCCATGCCGCAGCCGTCACGGTGCGCATCCGCAGCGTGCGCGTTGTCCGCCCTGGTGCTGGCGCTGCCGCTGCACGCCGCCGAGACCGACAGCCAGCGCATCGAGCGGATTCTGGCGCAGACGCCGCTCATCGACGGGCACAACGACCTGCCATGGGAGATCCGCAGCCGCCTCGGCAGCGACCTCGACAAGGCCGACCTCAGCCGCTCGACGCTCGCGCTGCCGGCGCCGGAGGGCAGCCCACCGCTCATGTCGGACATCCCGCGCCTGAGAGCCGGTCACGTCGGCGCGCAGTTCTGGTCGGTGTGGATTCCCGCAGAGACAGCCGGGCCCGCCGCCGTGCAGATGACGATCGAGCAGATCGACCTGGTGAAGCGGATGTGCGCGCGCTACCCGCAGGATCTCGCCATGGCGTACACGGCCGCGGACATCGTGCGGCTGCACAAGGCGGGGCGCATCGCCTGCCTGATCGGCGTCGAGGGCGGCCATCAGATCAACAACTCGCTGCCCGCGCTGCGGGCCTACTACGAGCTCGGTGCGCGCTACCTGACGCTCACGCACTCCGCCAACGTCGCCTGGGCCGACTCGGCAACCGACAACCCGGCGCACCACGGGCTGACGCCCTTCGGCAAGGAGGTCGTGCGGGAGATGAACCGCCTCGGGATGCTCGTCGACCTGTCACACGTTGCGCCCGATACCATGCGCGCCGCGCTCGCCGTGAGCGAGGCGCCGGTGATGTTCTCGCATTCCTCGGCGCGCGGCATCGTCGATCATCCGCGCGACGTGCCCGACGACGTGCTGCGCCTGGTCGCGGCCAACGGCGGCGTCGTCATGGTCAACTTCTATCCGGGCTACGTCTCGGAGGCGCGCCGCCGCTGGGAGGCCGACCGCGCGGCGGAGCAGGCACGGTACAACAGCCCGCCGTTCGGCGGTCTCTACATCGGGCAGCCGGAGCGCGCCAAGGCGGCGCTCGCCGCGTGGGACCGCGCGCACCCCAAGCCCGCGGTCGGCATCCGCGACGTGGCGGATCACATCGAGTACGTGCGCAGGATCGCCGGCAGCGATTGCGTCGGCCTCGGCTCGGATTTCGACGGCATACCAGAGGCGCCCGCGGGGCTCGACGGCGTCGACAAGTACCCGGCGCTGCTCCTCGAGCTGGCACACCGCGGCTGGAGCGATGCCGATCTCGCCAAGGTCGCGGGCGGCAACATCCTGCGGGTGCTCGCCAAGGCGGAGGAGGTGAGCGCACGGCTGCGCTCGCAGCGGGGCGCCTCGGCGGCTACGCTCGTGCAGCTCGACGGGCCGCCGCCCGCCGCACGGCACTGACCGGAGCGAGACCGCCCGCCGCCTGCGGGCGCGGCGGCTCAGCGGCGCCGGCGCCGGCGGGCCGGCACCGCGGCTCTGCGGGCTTCCTCGGCCCGCGGCCGCCCGGCGCTCGCGGCGATCAGCTGCGTCTCGGGCGCCGAGCACAGCGACAGCACCCGGCACGGGCCGTCGCCGGCGGCGATGTAGGCATGGCCCATGCCGCTGTCGAAGTAGATCGAGTCGCCGGCCTTGAGACGCACGGGTGCGTAGATGCTCGTGTAGAGATCGACCTCTCCCTCGAGCACGTAGGCATATTCCTCGCCGGGATGGCGGATCAGCTCGCCGAACTCCTCGAGGCTGCGCGCATGCAGCTCGGCCACGATCGGAATGATGCGCTTGTTGAGCAGATCCCAGGCCGGGTAGAGGTGCGAGTAGTTGCGCGTCTCGATCGCCTTGCCTTCGCCGGCGCGCACGATGCAACGGCGCCCGCCGGCGGACGGCTGCGCTTCGGCGCCGACGTGGCCGTCGAAGAGCGCCGCGATGTCGATCTGCAGGCCGGTGCTGATGCGCGCCAGCTTGTCGAAGGTCGGTGACATCCGGTCGTTCTCGATCTTCGACAGGGTGGAGACCGGCAGACCGGTGCGCCGGCTGACCTCGGCCAGCGTCCAGCCGTGCTTGCGCCGCAGCGCCTTGAGCGCCGCACCCGGTTTGGCGAGGCGACTGCCGGGCACCGGCTGATCCTTGAGCGCCGCCTCGACGGCGCGATCGGGCGTGGACCTCGAAGCCATCGCCGCCATCTTACCCGCGTACTCCGTTCTGGAAAATAATTTCACAAATTGGAAATATTGTTATCATATCTGACAAATATTGCCCTTGGGGGACACTCACCATGTATCGCTCGCCTCGCGCCTCCGCGCTCATTCCGCTCGCCATGACGTTTGCCCTGGCGGTGCCGGCCGTGCAGGCTGATGAGAACGCGGCCACTCAGCCCGCCGCCGCGGCTCTCCAGGAGGTCGTCGTCACGGCGCAGAAGCGCTCCGAGAAGCTGCACGACGTGCCGATGGGCGTCACGGCGGTCACCTCCGACGACCTGCAGAAGCAGCAGCTGGTCGACTTCGCGGACCTGGAGTCCAAGGTTCCGGGCCTGTCGGTCCAGCAGATCCAGCCCGGCCAGAACCGGCTGTCGATCCGCGGCCAGAACGTCGGGGGGGTGGGCTCGACGGTGACGACCTATATCGACGACGTGCCGTTCGGCTCGAGCAACGCGCTCGCCAACGGCTCGGTCGTGACCGGCGACTTCGACACCTGGGACCTGCAGCGAGTCGAGGTGCTGCGCGGCCCGCAGGGGACGCTCTACGGCGCGGGCAGCGAAGGCGGACTCCTCAAGTACGTGACCAATCGGCCCGACCCTGCGCAGGAGGCCGGGGCCGTCGAGGTGGGCTACCAGGACCTCGCGCACGGCGATACCGGGCTATCGACCAAGGGCATGCTCAACATGCCGATCGGCTCGAGCGCCGCCATTCGCCTGAGCGGCATCTACTCGGGGGAGCCAGGCTGGGTCAACGATCCGAGCCTCGGCAAGAATTACCTCAATGAGGGCTACAAAGAGGGATTGCGGGCCGACTTCCTGTTCAATGCGACCGATAACTTCTCGATCCGGCTGAACGCCTTCGGCCAGAACCTGCACACCGACGGCACGCCCTACACGGACGTGATCGGTGCGGCGGGCAACCCGGCGGCGCCACCGGCGAATCAGCTGCAGCCGCAGAACGGCTACTACAACCAGACGCGCTTCACCGGCGAGCCGAGCACCTTCGAGTACCGCATCTACAGTGCCACGCTCGACTGGAATCTCGGCTGGGGCCATCTCGCCTCGATCACGAGCTACGGGACGAGCGTGCAGAATCTGTACGTCGATGCGACCTCGGTGCCGCTGGCGGGGACCTTTACCTTCGGCGATCTCGCCAGCAGCGTGGTCGGGGCGCCGACCGGCGTCGCCGAGACCAACGATCTGTCCGTCGGCAAGTTCACCGAGGAGCTGCGCCTCGCGTCCTCGGGCGCGCAGCCGCTCGAGTGGCAGGTGGGCGCCTTCTTTACGCGCGAGCTGTCGACCCTCGATCAGTCCCTGCCGACCTTCCTGATCCCGAGCCAGGTCAACACCGGGCTCCCGGGACTCGAGGTCGTGACGCTCGATGCCACCTACAAGGAGTTTTCGGCGTTCGGCGAGGTGACGTATCACTTCAATCCGGCGTTCGACCTCGCCCTCGGCGGCCGCTGGTCGGAGAACAAGCAGGACGTGAGCGAGACCATAGGCGGGTTGCTGGTCAATCCGCCGCAGCTGAGTGGCGGCAGCTCGACCGGCACCGACTTCACCTACTCGATCGCGCCGCGCTGGCACATCAGTCAGGACACCATGGCCTACGCGCGCGTCGCGACCGGCTACCGCCCCGGCGGTCCGAACGCCCTGGCGCCGGGAACGCCCGCGGGGGTGCCTACCTCCTACGAGTCCGACTCGACCATCAACTACGAGCTCGGGACCCGTACGGCTCTCTGGGATAACCGCCTGTCCATCGACCTCGCGGCCTTCCTGGTCGACTGGAAGAAGATCCAGCTGCTCGAGATCGTCGATAACTTCGGCGTCAACGCCAACGGCGGCACGGCCGAAAGCAAGGGCATCGAGTGGACCCTCGGGCTGACGCCGCTCCAGGGCCTGAACTTCACGCTCACCGGCGCCTGGATCGACGCCTACCTGACTGAAGCGGCGCCCGCGGCCGGCGGCAACGACGGCGATCCGCTGCCGTACGTGCCGAAGTTCAGCACCTCGCTCGACGGCTCCTACACGTGGAAAGTCGGCGCCGGCTATGACGGCTTCGTCGGTGCGACCTGGAGCTACATCGGCTCGCGCTGGGACGACTTCTCGGCGACCGATCAGGTGCAGGGCGGTGTGATCGTGCCGGTGCCCAATCCGCGCCTCGAGCTGCCCGGCTACAACACCGTCAACCTGCGCGCCGGTTTCGAGAACGCCCGCTGGGCGTTCCTCGTCTACTGCAAGAACGTCGGCGATACCCGCGGCATCACCAGCTACGGGAGCACGGGTACGCCGAACAACGGCGGCTCCATCGGGCTGATTACGCCGCGCACGATCGGCGCGACTTTCACGGCACGGTTCTGAGGCGCCGCGCGGCGCTGACGGAGGACTAGGCCGATGGTCGAGCGCGCCTCGGGCTCGGAGCGGGAGGCGGTCGCGGCGGATAGCGCGCGGCTGCCTTACCCGTACCTGCTGTTCCTCGGCGACGCCACCGAGCCGGCCTTCGCCAAGACCGCGTTCGGACTGCGCGACTGGATTCCGGAGCGTTGCATCGGCGAGTGGGCGTGCGCGGAGGCGACGGTCTCAACCGGGCTGCCGCGGCTCGCGCCCGCGGCGGCCCGCGCCAGGGGCGCGCGCGGTCTCGTGGTCGGCGTCGCCAACGTCGGCGGCATGATCGGTGAGCGCTGGATACCGCTGCTCATCGAGGCGCTGGAGGCCGGACTCGATATCGTGAGCGGCCTGCACGCGAAACTCGCCGACGTGCCGGCGCTCGCGGCGGCCGCGGCGCGCTGCGGCCGCAGGTTGATCGACGTGCGGGTCCCGCCGCCCAGGATTCCGATCGCCACCGGACGCAAGCGCACCGGCAAGCGCCTGCTCACCACCGGTACCGACTGCGCGCTCGGCAAGAAATACGCGGCGCTCGCGCTGGCGCGCGCCTTCGCAGCGCGCGGCCGCGCGGTCGACTTCCGCGCCACCGGTCAGACCGGCATCCTGATCGCGGGCGGCGGCATGCCGATGGATGCGGTCGTGTCCGACTTCGAGGCGGGAGCCGCGGAGATGCTGAGTCCCGATGCCGCGCCGGACCACTGGGACGTGATCGAGGGACAGGGATCGCTGTTTCATCCGGCCTACGCGGCGGTGTCGCTCGGGCTGCTGCACGGCAGTCAGCCCGACGTGTTCGTCGTCTGCCACCTGCCCGGGCGCGACCGCGTGCTCGGCTACCCGGACTACGCGACGCCAGGCATCCCCGAGACGATCGAGCTCACCCTGCAGCTCGGCCGCCGCACCAACGCCGCGATCCGCTGCGGCGGCGTCTGCCTCAACACCTCCAGACTCGAAACCCGTGAGGCGCGCGAGCTGCTCGGGCGGGAGAGCCATCGGCTCGGCCTGCCGGTGGCCGATCCGCTGCGCCCGGGACCGGAATTCGAACGTCTCGTCGACTCATGCCTCGCTTAAGCCCCGACCCGAAGGATCCAGTCGTGAACACCCAGCTCACGCGCGCCCTGGCGCGCATCAAGATAGCCCCGCTCCACGCCGCTGCCGCCGTGCTGCTCAGCGCGGCTCTGGCGCTCCTCGCCATCGGCGTCGCCCGGGGTGCGCCGACCCCCCGCACACCGGCGCCGTCCGCACCGCCGGTGGTCGCGCCCATGCCCGCGCCGGCCGACACGGCGGCCGGGACGCCCGCCAGCGCGGCGGCGGCGCCGCTCACGGCCGAGGATGTCGACACCTGGCTCGATGGCTACCTGCCGTACGCGCTCAAGACCGGCGACATCGCCGGCGCCGAGATCTCCATCGTCAAGGACGGCGCGATCGTCACGCAGCGCGGCTACGGCTTCTCGAACGTCGAGAAGCGCACGCCGGTCGATCCGCAGCTGACCCTGTTCCGCCCGGGCTCGGTGTCGAAGCTCGTCGTCTGGACCGCGGTCATGCAGCTGGTCGAGCAGGGCAAGATCGATCTCGACGCCGACATCAACCAGTACCTCGATTACAAGGTGACGGGACTCGGCGGCAAGCCCATCACCATGCGCAACCTCATGCAGCACACCGCCGGCTTCGAGGAGCACGCCCGCGGGATCATCTCCACGCAGCCGCTGCCGACCTTCGAGCAGATCCTCAAGCAGGGCGTGCCCACGCCGATCTTCGCGCCTGGCTCGACGCCCGCCTATTCCAACTACGGCGCCTCACTCGCCGGCTACATCGTCGAGCGGGTGTCGGGTGAGCCCTTCGACGACTATCTCGAGAAGCACATCTTCGCGCCGTTGGACATGAAGCACTCGAGCTTCCGCCAGCCGCTGCCTGCGGAGCTCCAGCCGCTGATGTCCACGGGCTACCGTCTGGGCTCGGGCGAGGCCGAGCAATTCGAGTACGTGGGCCCGCGGCCCGCGGGCTCGATGTCTTCCACCGCCGAGGACATGGCGCACTTCATGATTGCGCACCTGCAGGGCGGGGAATACCACGGCAACCGGATCCTGAGCGCGGCGGCCGCCGAGCAGCTGCACAACAGCCCCTATGCCGACGGCATCGGGCCGCTGAACCGCATGGAGCTCGGTTTCTTCGAGACCAACATCAACGGCCGCGAGGTGATCGGGCACCTCGGCGACACCGACTGGTTCCACACCTCGCTGCACCTGTTCATGAAGGAGAACGCCGGCCTGTACGCCTCCTTCAACAGTCCCGGCAAGGAAGGGGCGGTGCAGACGCTGCGCACCCAGCTGTTCCAGGATTTCGCCGACCGCTACTTCCCCGCGGCCGTGCCGCATCCGGTGAAGGCGCAGGTGGACGAGAAGACCCAGGCGGCGCACAGCGCACTCATGAGCGGCGTCTGGGAGGTCTCGCGGCGCGCCGACACCAATTTCCTCAAGGTGCTCGAGTTCATCGGCGAGACCAAGGTGGCCGCGAACAAGAAGGGCGAGCTCATGCTTCCCTTCCCGGGACCGAACGGCAAGCCGCGTCACTGGGTCGAGATCGCACCGTTCGTCTGGCAGGACGTCAACGGCCACGACCGCGCCGCCGCCAGGGTGGTCGACGGCAAGCCGGTGCGCTTCAGCTTCGACTTCCTCTCGCCCTTCATGGTGTACGACCGGGTGCCCTGGTATGAGAGCAGCGCCTGGCTGATGCCGCTGCTGCTTGCGAGCCTCGTTGCGCTGGCGCTGACGGCGATCGTGTGGCCGGTCGCAGCGCTGGTGCGGCGCCGCTACCGCGCGCCGCTCGCGCTCGATCCCAAGTCGTTGCGCGCCTGGCGCTGGAGCCGCATAGCCGCGCTCGCCATCGTCGCGGCGCTGTGCGTCTGGGGACTGTTCGTGTCGCTGATCGCCAAGGACACGGGCACCCTCGGCGGCAAGCTCGATCCGCTGCTGGTGTTCGCGCAGCTGTTCTCCATCGTGGCGTTCGTCGGCGGCAGCGTCGCGATGCTGTGGAATCTCGTGGTCGCGTGGCGCGGGCAGCGCCGCTGGCCCGCGAAGCTGTGGAGCGTGGTGCTGACGCTCGCAGCCTTCACGGTGCTGTGGGTGGGGCTGGTCGCCAGGCTGATGGTCGTCGGGACCGACTACTGATGCCGACGCTCGCGCTGACGGTCGCGGTCGAGAGGCTGCCGTTCGCGGCGCCGTTCCGCATCGCCGGCCGGGTGTTCGAGCACCAGGACGCGGTCGTGGTGACGCTCGATGACGGCGCACAGCGAGGCCGCGGCGAGGCCTGCGGCGTCTTTTATCTCAACGACGGCGTGCGCGAGATGCAGGCGGCGATCGAGGCGCAGCGTGCAGCCATCGAGCGCGGCATCGATCGCGAGGCACTGCAGCGTCTGCTGCCGCCGGGCGGGGCCCGCAATGCGCTCGACTGCGCGCTGTGGGAGCTCGACGCGCAGCGCACCGGACGGCCGGTGTGGAAGCTCGCGGGGCTCAAGGCCCCGCGGGAGCTCGTCACCACGTTCACGCTCGGCGCGGACCAGCCGCAGGCGATGGCCGCCGGCGCACGACGCTATGCCGAGGCGCGCGCGCTCAAGGTGAAGCTCACCGGCGATCTCGAGCTCGACGCGGCGCGCGTCGCGGCGGTGCGTGCCGCGCGCCCGGACGTGTGGCTCGGGGTCGACGCCAACCAGGCCTACGCCATCGACCAGCTCGCGCCGCTGGTGGAGATTCTGGTCGCCGCGCGCGTCGAGCTGCTCGAGCAGCCGCTCGCGCGCGGACGCGAGGCGGATCTCGAGGGCTTCGAGTCGCCGATCCCGATCGCGGCGGATGAAAGCGCCCTCAGCCTGAACGATATCGCGGGCCTGGTCGGGCGCTTCGACACCGTGAACATCAAGCTCGACAAGTGCGGCGGGCTCACCGAGGGTCTCGCCATGGCTCGCGAGGCGCGCCACGCCGGGCTCGACGTGATGGTGGGCAACATGATGGGGTCGAGTCTCGCAATGGCGCCGGCGTTCGTGCTCGGGCAGCTGTGCGACGTCGTCGATCTCGACGGCCCGACCTTCCTCGCCCGCGATCGCACGCCCGCCGTACGCTACTCGGGTGGCCGCATCTGGTGCGACGAGGCCGTGTGGGGCCGCGGCGCGGCATCGCGCGCGGGCTGAGGCCGCACGCCGCGGGCGGAGCACGTGTCCACCTGGTTCCAGCGCCGGCTGCTTCCCGGCCTCGCGTTCAAGGCCGTGGTCATCGGCGGCGGCTATGCCACGGGTCGCGAGCTCGCCGAGTTCTTTCTGCCGAGCGGTCCCTGGGGCGGAATCAGGGCCATGGCGCTCGCGATGCTGATCTGGAGCGCGATCTGCGTGGTGACGTTCCTGTACGCGCGGGCCAGCAACACGCGCGATTATCAGAGTTTCGTGCGCTCGCTGCTCGGACCCGCATGGATCGCCTTCGAGGCGGCCTACGTGCTGTTCGTCGTGCTGGTGCTGGCGGTGTTCGGCGCCGCGGCGGGCGCCATCGGGGCAGCGGCGCTCGATCTGCCGACGATCGTCGGCACGCTCATCCTCATGGCGGCGATCGGCCTCGTCACGGCCTACGGCAATGCCTCCGTGGAGCGGCTGTTCACCTGGGTATCGTTCCTTCTCTACGGCGTGTACGTACTCTTCGTACTGTTCTCGCTCACGCACTTCGGGGCTCGCATCGTGGCGGGATTCGCCCGCCCGGCCGCCGGGAGCGGCTGGGTCGCGGGCGGCGTGGCGTACGCCAGCTACAACGTCATCGGCGCCGTGGTGATCCTGCCGGTGCTGCGGCATCTCTCGAGCAAGCGCGACGCCGTGATCGCGGGCCTGATCGCCGGGCCGCTCGCGATGCTGCCCGCGCTCATGTTCTTCACCTGCATGATGGCCTACTACCCGGAGATCGCCAGTGCGACCCTGCCGTCCGACTATCTGCTGCAGCGGCTCGATCTGCCGGTGTTCCGCTATCTCTTTCAGCTCATGATCTTCGCGGCGCTGCTCGAGAGCGGCACGGGCTTCGTGCACGCCATAAATGAAAGGGTCGGCCACGCCTGGCGGCGCCGCAGCGGCCGTGAGCTCTCGCGCGCGGCGCGGCTCGCGATCGCGCTCGGCACGCTCGTCTTCTGCATGCTGCTCGCCGAGCACTTCGGCCTGGTGACGCTCATCGCGCACGGCTACCGCGCTTTCGCCTTCATCGTGCTGCTGGTCTTCGTACTGCCACTGTTCACCGTCGGCACCTACCGTCTCACGACGGGCAGGGTCGTGCCGCAGGGGGTTGCATGAACATCGCAAGAATCGTCGCCGCTATCGCGGCTGCTTCCATCGTCGCGGGGGTCGCGCCGGCCGCGCCGCCTGCGGACTTCGCGCGCCGCGTCGAAGCTGCACGCTCGGGCATCGGCGTACCGGGCGTGGCGATCGCGATCGTCGAGAACGATCAGGTGACCTTTGCTAAGGGGTTCGGCGTGCGTGCCCTCGGCGCAGGAGAGCGCGTCGACGCCGATACGATCTTCCCCACCGGCTCGACCGGCAAGGCCTTCACGGTGGCGGATCTGGCGATCCTGGTCGATGCAGGCAAGATCGGCTGGGACGACCGCGTGACCGATCGCCTGCCGGGCTTCGAGATGTACGACCCGTGGGTTACGCGCGAGATCACGATCCGCGATCTGCTGGTTCATCGCAGCGGTCTCGGGCTCGGCGAGGGCGACCTGATGTTCGTGCCGCGCTCGAATCTCACGCGCGCCGAGGCGGTGCACCGGCTGCGGTACCTGAAGCCCGCGAGCAGCTTCCGCTACGGCTTCGCCTACGACAACGTGCTCTACATGGTGGCCGGGCAGCTCATCGAGGCCGTATCCGGCGAGACCTGGGAGAGATTCACCACCGAGCACGTCTTGAAGGCCGCCGGCATGCGCAACTCGACCGCGGATGAGCCGGAGCGCTTCGCCAACGCGAACCGCGCCTATCCGCACGCGCGCATGGACGGCGGACTGCGCGGCGCCGGGACCCAGGAACGGCTCAACGAGCGCGAGGAGCTCGGCCGCGCCGCAGCTCCCGCCGGAGGGCTCACCGTGAGTGCCAACGACATGGCGCGCTGGCTCATGATCCAGCTCGACCATGGCGAGCTGCCGGGGCACTCGGGACGGCTGTTCTCGGAAGGCGCGCAGAAGCAGATGTGGAAGCCGATGGTGCTGCAGCCGGTGCCGCAGGCTCCCGAGCCGCTCAAGGCCACGCAGCCGAATTTCAACACCTACGCGCTCGGCTGGGACGTCACCGACTACGCCGGCACCAAGATCGTCTGGCACGGCGGCGCGGTGCTCGGGTTCCTCACCGCGGTGGTGCTGATCCCGGAGAAGCGCGTCGGCTACTCGATCGAGATCAACAGCGAGGACGGCGAGCTCATCCGCGGCCTCATGTTTGAGCTCCTGGATCACTATCTCGGGCGCCCGCACGTCGACTGGGTGGCGCGCTTCGCCGCGGAGAAGCAGCGGCGCATCAACGAGGCGCTCGCGGCGCTCAAGACCGCGGCGGCCAAGCCCGCCCAGGCGGGGCCGTCGCTCCCGCTCGCGGCCTATGCCGGAACCTACCACGATCCCTGGTACGGCAACATCGAGGTGGCCGCGAAGGACGGCAGGCTCACGATCGACTTCAAGACCACGCCGCGCATGAGCGGCACGCTCGAGCACTACCAGTACGACACCTTCACCACCAACCTTGAAGACAAGACCATCGAGCCGGCCTACGTGACCTTCAGTCTCGATGCCGAGGGCAAGGTCGATCGCGTGACCATGAAGGCCGTGTCGCCGATCGCTGACTTCAGCTACGACTACCACGATCTCCTGTTCACGCCGGTGAAGGAGCCTCGGCCATGAGGCGCACGAGAGCGCGCCTTGCGGCGCTCGGGACCGCGGCAGCGCTGCTGTGCACGGGCGGAGCGGCGCTGGCCGCGGATACGCAGCTGCACGACGTCGTCATCCGGCACGCGCTGATCTACGACGGCGAAGGCGGCGCGCCCTATGTGGGTGAGCTCGCGATCGACGGCGATCGCATCGCCTACGTCGGGCCGAAATCCGCAGGTCACGGGCGTCTCGAGGTCGACGCCCGGGGCGAGGCCGTGTCGCCCGGATTCATCGACATGATGGGACATTCGGAAGAGTCGCTGCTGGTCGACGGTCGCGGCGTGAGTGCCCTGAAGCAGGGCGTCACGCTCGATATCTTCACGGAGCTGTCGATGGGGCCACTCTCGCCCGAGATGGCGAAGCTCATGAAGGCCCGCCAGGGCGACGTCAAATTCGACGTGAGCTGGTCGACTCTCGGGCAATACCTGGACCAGCTCGAGAAGCGTGGCATCTCGCCCAACGTCGCGAGCTTCGTCGGCGAGGGCGAAGTACGCGTCAACGTGCTCGGCGAGGGCGACGTGCAGCCCACCCCGGCGCAGCTCGGAGAGATGCGCGCGCTCGTGCATCAGGCGATGGAGGAGGGCGCGCTCGGACTCACCACCATGCTCATCTACGCGCCGAACCACTACGCGAAGACACCCGAGCTCATGGCGCTGGCGCGCGAGTCGGCGCGCTGCGGCGGCATGTACAGCGCGCACATGAGGAGCGAGGGCGATCACATCGAGGCGGCGGTCAGGGAGACCATCGACATCGCGCGCGACAGCGGCGCGCCCGCCGAGATCCATCACTTCAAGTTCATCGGCCATGACAACTGGGGCAAGCGCGACCAGGTGGTGGCGATGATCACCGCGGCGCGCGCCGCCGGTATCCGCATCACGGCCGACATGTATACCTACACCGCGGGCGGGACATCGCTCGCCGCATCGCTGCCGCCGTGGGCGCACGCCGGCGGCCCCGAGGCGCTGGTGAAGCGCCTCAAGGACCCCGCCGAGCGTGCCAAGATCATCGCCGCGATGAAGGAGCCTCATCCCAAGGACTGGGAGAGTCTCTACCAGCAGGCGGGCCCGAACGGCATGCTGGTGCTGGCGGCGAGAACGCCCGAGGTGAAGCGGCTCATCGGCAAGACCATTGCCGAGATCGCCCAGGAGCGCGGCGTCGCACCGGAAGATGCGATTGTCGACCTGGTGATCGAGGACGACGCCGGGGTGGGCGCTGCCTACACCATCATCAGCGAAGAGAACATCGAGAAGCAGATCGTGCTGCCGTGGGTGAGCTTAGGCGCGGACGCCGAGTCGAGCGCGCCCGAAGGCGTGTTCCTGCTCTCATCCACCCATCCGCGCGCCTATGGGAACTTCGCGCGGCTGTTCGCGAAGTACGTGCGCGAGGAGCACCTGCTCAGCGTGCAGGAAGCGGTCCGCAAGCTCACCTCGCTGCCCGCGGACGTGCTGTCTCTTCAAGGCCGCGGACGCCTCCGGGCCGGCAATTTCGCCGACGTCGTCATCTTCGATCCCTCGAAGATCCAGGATCACGCGACTTACGCCAAGCCGATGCAGTACGCGACCGGGGTCACCGACGTCTTCATCAACGGCCAGCTCGCCCTGAAGGACGGCGAGCCGACCGGAGCGCACAGCGGGCGGATCCTGCGCGGCCGCGCCTGGACCGGAGCCGCGGGCGGCGGCTGCCGGCCGTCGAGCAAGGACTGGACCTGGATCGATCAGCCGCCGCGCACGCCGTAATTTGCAGCTAGGGCTCGAGACCCGCGCGGCTGGTGAGGTACACCGCAAAGGTCCCGAGCCAGTGCCCGCCCTCATAGTACTGTCCGGTCACGGCGGGCAGCGCCGCCCCGGCGTGCCGCGCGGCCGCCGCCTGCAGCGCCGGAATGCGCGCATCGCCCGGCGGCAATCCGTGGGCGATGCCCGCGAGCATCCAGGCGCGGCTCAGGTTCAGCCCGTCGATGTGCGCGAGCTTGGGATCGGAGCGGTCGGTCACGACGCCCGGCTCGAGCCAGACGCGCGCGTGGCGCGCGCCGGCGCCCGCCGCGGTGTGCGGAATCTGCGGCAGGAACCCTGAGAGCCAGGCGGCGAACTCAGCCGCAGGCAGTACGCGGCGCATGAAGTCGGCTTCGGCGAGACACGGCGACAGGAAGTCCTCGCCCGAGGGCTCATAGGCGAGCGGACAGTTGCGGTCGTGGCGGTAGAAACGCCGCGCCGCATCGGTGAGCAGGCGGCGCATCTCGGCATCCTTCACGACGCCAGCCCAGTCCCAGACGAGCCCGAAGGCGAAAGCCGTCTGATCGTGCTCGCCGACGCGGATCGGATATGCGAGCTTCGGCAGCCAGCTCTCGAGCCGCGCCACCGCCTCGGTCTCGAGCGGCGCGAGCACGCCGGACCAGCGCCGTGCATCCGCGTCGTCCGAGCGGCGCAGCTCCGCCGCCAGCGCGAGCAGCCACGCGAGCCCATAGGGGCGCTCGAAGGAGGCGCGGCCCGCAGCGCGCAGATAGCTGGCTTCGGCGTCGATCTTCGCGGTCGTGAAGCTCTCATCGAGTGCCGCGCGCGCCGCGGCCGCAAACGGCGCGTCCGGGTAGAGCCGCAGCAGCCGCGCCAGCAGCCAGTGGCCGTGAACGTCCGAGTGCCAGTCGAGGCAGCCATAGAAGGCCGGCGTCAGCTCGTGCGGGGGGCGCGCGTCGGCCGCGCCGTTCAGCGTATGGCTGATGTGGTTCGGGTACTCCTGATGCAGGCACTTCAGCGCCAGCGCCGCGAAGCGCGCGGCGGCCTCCGGCGCCAGGCTCGACTCGGGCGCAGGCGCGGCGTGCGCGGCTGCGCCGGCCGTGACGAGCAACGCGAGCAGGACGGCGATCGACGGGCGAGGGCGGGCGATTCGGTACGGCATGCCCGCATGTTACCCTCGACCGGGTGAGCGAATCTCTGCCCGTCGTCCTGATACCGGGATTGCTCGCCTCGGCGCGCCTCTTTGCGCCGCAGATCCCGGAGCTCTGGCGGCACGGTCCGGTGATGGTGGCGGATCACACGCGCGACGACAGCCTGGGCGCGATGGCGCGCCGCATCCTCGCGGGCGCACCGCCGCGCTTCGCGCTCGCGGGACTTTCGATGGGCGGCTACGTCGCCTTCGAGATCCTGCGCCAGGCCGCCTCGAGGGTGGCGAAGCTCGCGCTGCTCGACACCTCGGCGCGCGCCGATACGCCCGCGGCGGCTGCCATGCGCAAGGCGCAGATGAGCCTCGCCTCGACCGGCCGCCTCGGCGAGGTGGTCGAGACGCAGTTCGAGCGCACCGTTCACCCGCTCCATCGCAGCGATCCGCGGCTGCGCGAGCTCAGCAGGCTGATGGCGGAGGACGTCGGGCCGGAAGCGTTCCTGCGCCAGCAGACCGCGATCATGGGGCGGCCGGACGCGCGTCCCCTGCTGGCCACCATCGACTGTCCGACGCTGGTGCTGGTCGGTGAGCAGGACGAGCTCACCCCGCTCGACCGCGCCGTCGAAATGGCGCACGGCATCCGCGCGGCGCGGCTCGTCACCGTGACGGAGTGCGCGCACCTCTCGACCCTCGAGCAGCCGCGCGAGGTCACGCGCGCGCTCATCGAGTGGCTGCGGGGCTGAGTGCTGCGATGGCCGCCGCGGTGCACCGGGCCGTGCTGCTCGCCCACCCCGACACGCCGGGAGAGTGGGTGTGGAGCATCAGCGTGCAGGTGCAGCGCGAGCCGGCGGCGACGCTGGTCTGCCATTACGCGCTGCGCGGTGAGGTCGGCCGGCTGCGCGTCCCGGCGGCGCGCACCGGCCGCCGTGCCGAGGAGCTGTGGCAGCACACCTGCTTCGAGGTGTTCGCCGCGCCGCTCGCGGGCGGCGGCTACTACGAGTTCAACTTCTCGCCGTCGCTCGAATGGGCTGCGTACCGCTTCAGCGGGTACCGCGAGGGCATGACCCCGGCGGGCCTCGCGCGTGCGCCGGGGCTCACGGCGCGCCGCAGCGCCGACCTGCTCGAGCTGACCGCGCATCTTCACCTCGAGGGTCTCCCTGAGCTCGCGAGCGGCGCGGCGCTGCGCCTCGGGCTCACTGCGGTGGTGGAGGACGAGAGTGGTAGGCTCTCCTACTGGGCGCTGGGCCACCCACCCGGCAACCCGGACTTCCACGACCCCGACTGCTTCGCGCTCGAGCTCGAGGCCTCATGAAATTTGGCATCGACCGGTTGATCGAGGATGCGGCGCTGCGAGCGCCGCTCGCCGGCCGGCGCCTGGCGCTGCTGGCGCATCCGGCCTCGGTGACGCGCGATCTCACGCACTCGCTCGATGCCCTCGCGGCCTTCGGGGATCTCAGGCTCACCGCCGCATTCGGTCCGCAGCACGGGCTGCGCGGCGACAAGCAGTACAACATGATCGAGTCGGCGGACTACACCGACCCTGTGCATCACATTCCGGTGTTCAGTCTCTACGGCACCGTGCGGCGGCCCACCGCTGCGATGATGGACACCTTCGACGTGCTGCTCGTCGATCTCCAGGATCTCGGCTGCCGCATCTACACCTTCATCACGACGCTGCGCTATGTGCTGGAGGAGGCGGCTGCCGCGGGCAAGGCGGTGTGGATTCTCGACCGCCCGAATCCGGTGGGACGGCCGGTAGAGGGACTGACACTGCGCCCGGGATGGGAGAGCTTCGTCGGTGCCGGCACGCTGCCGATGCGTCACGGGCTCACGATGGGGGAGGTGGCGCGCTGGTTGGTGGCGAAGCTGCGCCTCGACGTCGACTGCCGGGTCGTGCAGATGGAGGGATGGAAGCCGCAGGCCGCGCCGGGTTACGGCTGGCCGCTCGGCGAGCGCACCTGGGTCAACCCGAGCCCCAACGCGCCGAACCTGTGGATGGCGCGCTGCTATGCCGGCTCGGTGCTGCTCGAGGGCACGAATCTCTCCGAGGGCCGCGGCACCACGCGGCCGCTCGAGGTCCTCGGTGCGCCGGACCTGGAGGTGCCGGCACTCCTCGAGAAGATGCGCTCGCTCGCTCCCGAGTGGCTGCGCGGCTGCCGGCTGCGGTCCTGCTGGTTCGAGCCGACCTTCAACAAGCACTCCGGCCAGCTGTGCGCGGGTCTGCAGGTGCACGTCGAGGATGCGGCGTCCTACAGCCACGAGGCATTCCGGCCGTGGCGGCTGTTCGCGCTGGCGCTGAAGGCGCTGCGGCGCCTGCGGCCCGACTACCCGCTGTGGGCGGATTTCCCCTACGAGTACGAGACGAGACTTCCGATCGACGTGATCAACGGCAGCGAGCTGCTGCGGCGCTGGGTGGACGATGCCGCCGCGTCCCCGGCCGACTTGGAGGCGCTCGCCGGCGCCGACGAGTCCGCATGGCTCGCGGAGCGCCGGGCGGTGCTGCTGTACTAGTTCAAGCTCGCATCGCCCGGCTCATTTGGCGCTGCAACTCGCGTAGGGCGGACTCTCTCCGGGCACGATCGCACAGAGCCGCACCGGGCCGAGCTGGGCGAGCCGGGCGGTCCAGTACCTGCCATCCAGCGTCAGCGGGTGACCCGCGGCGGGCCCGCGCTCGGTCCACTCGAGCGCATAGAAGTCATCCGATCCGTTGATTGCCAGCATGACCGAGGTCTCGCTGTGCGCCTTGCCGCCCGCGCTGACGTGTCCGCAGCTCACCACGGTGGCAAACGACGGCTCGCGCGCGAGCGGCTGCGGGCCCAGGTCGAGCGCGACGAAAGTGTCCGGACAGTGGCGCTGGAAGCCGCGCGCCAGTGCCTGGAGGTATTCCTGCGGCGTCGCCGCGGGGTTATACGCCATGCCCTGCACGCCCTGGAGCGTGATCATCCGCGACCACTCATCCACGGTCTCACCGTCCGGAACGTGCTCGCGGACATAGATGTTGCCGGTGGTGCGCTCGAATGCCACCTTGAAGGGCGTCGGGAGCGAGAAGGCCACGAGGCGGTGAAACACCGGAGTGATCACCCGTTGCGTGCCTGCGGGTGCATCCGCACGCGGAGCCGTCGCTGCCGCGCAGGTCAGCAGCAGGAACGAGGCAAGCGGGAGCACGCGTGCGCGGGGCATCGGCGAAGCATAGCGCAGGCCTCCGGGCGCTTGTCTTAATCCGGGTAAGTCGGGCCTGGCCCGCAGCCTGAGATGCAGCATTTCGTCTTACGGTAAGTCCGGCCACCGCGCCGTCGCCGTTCGCGCACAATGGCGCTGCCAGGGGTTTGCACGCGCGGCACAGCGTGGGCAGACAAAAAAACAGAAGGGAGTGGGGTCATCGTCTCCGGACCAGGACCGTCGCGCGCAGCGCTGGCTGTGCTCGCCTTGTCTCTATCCGT
>DATKLG010000070.1:0-24915 GCA_035542535.1 Steroidobacteraceae bacterium | reverse complement strand
GCGGAGATCACCGAGGCGGCGTCGTCGTTCTCGGCGCGCAGCGGCACCACGCCGACGCTGGCGCTGAGGCGGAACACGCGCTCCTCCCAGGTGAAGCGGAAGTTGCCGACCGCCTCGCGCAGCACCTCGGCCATGCGCATCGCCTCGTCCAGCGAGCAGCTCTCCAGCAGGATGCCGAATTCATCGCCGCCGAGGCGCGAGAGCGTGTCGCGCCAGCGCACCTTGGACTTGAGCAGCGCGCCCACCTGCCCGAGGAGCGCATCTCCCGCCGAGTGGCCGCAGGTGTCGTTGACGATCTTGAACTGGTCGATGTCGAGATGGCAGAGCGCGTAGGACGCCTCGCGAGCCTTGGCGCTCTTCAGCGCCCGCTCCAGGCGGCTCTCGAACTCGCGGCGGTTGACGAGCCCCGTCAGCAGGTCGTGGCTCGCATGGTAGGACAGGCGCCGGTTGAGCTCGCGCGACTCGCTGACGTCGTGGAACACCAGCACGCCGCCGGCCACGTGCCCCTGGCCGTCGCGGATCGGCGCGGCGGTGCTCTCGACGTACAGCTCGTTGCCGTCGCGGCGGATGAGCAGCATCGGCCGCACCGACTTGATCGGGCGGATGCGGCGGATCGAGACCGTCAGGGGGTTCTCGAGCGGCTCGCAGGTCTCCTCGTGGAACGCCCGGAAGATCTCCTCCACCGGCCGCCCCATCGCGTCCTCGAGTCGCCAGCCAGTGAGCTCCTCGGCCACGGGATTGATGTAGTCGATGGTCGAGTTGGCATCGGTGGTGATGACGCCGTCGCCGATCGACTGCAGCGTGATCTGAGCGCTCTCCTTCTCGCGGAACAGCGCCTCCTCGTAGAGCTTCCTCTCGGTGATGTCGAGCTCGACGCCGACCAGGCGCAGGAGGCGCCCGTGCTTGTCGACGCGCGCCGTAGCGCGGCTGATTACCCAGCGCCACTCGCCGTTGCGGTGGCGCATGCGGTGCGTGCTCTCGAAGATCGGAGTCTTGCCGGCAACATGGTCGCGGATCGCGGTCTGCACCCGTGCCAGATCGTCCGGATGCACCAGGCTGCGCCAGTCGGGCGAGCCGTGCATGTCCTCGTCCGCATAGCCGAGCATCGCCTTCCAGCGCGGCGAGAAGAACACCTCGTTGCTCTCGACGTCGAAGTCCCACAGGCCGTCGTTGGCGGCGGCCTGGAACAGATTGGTGCGCTCCTCGAGCTTCGCGAGCCGCGCCTCGGTGCGGATCCTCTCGAGGCCGGTGGCAAGGCTCGTACCGATCAGCTTCATCAGCAGCTGCAGGTTCACGTCCCAGGCACCGCGCGGCAGTGTGTGGGCGAGACCCAGGATGCCGGCGGGCTTGCCCTGCACCCGGAAGCTGATGAGCAGCGCCGAGCCCATCTGCAGGTCCGCGAGCTTGGCGGCCTCGGCCGCCTGTTCCTTGCGCGGCGAGCTCGTGTCGCGCAGCTCCGAGAGACGCAGGTGCTCGAGCCGACCCTTGAGCCAGGGGAAGGTATCGAGCGCGAGACTCGCGAGCCCCTCGGGCTTGCATTGCGCGAAGGCACCGCGCGCGACCTGCACGTCCTGGATCACGAGCTCGTCGGGATGGATCGCGGCGAGAAAGGCGCAGTCGCAGCCGGTCGCCCCGCGCAGCAGCTCGAGGTTGCGCCTTACATAGGCGTCGACCTCGTCGCGGCGCATGTTCTGGAAATCGACGGCAATCTTGGTGCAGGCGACGTCGAGTCCCAGCACGGGCTTGGTATGCCGTCCGGTCCAGACATCGGCCGACAGAATGTCGGATGCGGTGAAGTCTGCTGGCTTATCCGGTGGGGGCGGAATCGCCATTTATCCGTGACCTCCCATTACCGATTCGCCGCAGCCTAATGCAACCACTACGCCCCGACGTGATATCCGTCACGGAAGTCTCAGTGTGCAGCGCGATTCTCGCACACTGAAGCAGGATTACAAGCTAACACCCTGTTGCATCAAGGAACTTCTGAGTTAACAGAATCAGCGCGGGTTCGCGCGAGTGAGCTCGAGCCACGCCTCGACCACGCGTGCCGGCTCGATGCCGAGGATGTTGGGCTTGCCGTCGACCGTGCCCGTGAGCGTGGCCGCGGGCGTCGTGGCGCCGCCGGGACGATAGAGCCACGGATCGATGTGGCCGAAGAGCGCCACCGTCGGGCACCCGAGCGCCGCCGCAGCGTGCGCCGGCCCCGTGTCCACCGCGATGAGGCTCCGGGCGCGCTCGAGCAGCGCCAGGAGCCGCGCGACCGGCAGATCGTTCGCGGCGTTCACCACGTCGGCCGCGCCCGCCAGACGCACCACGTCCGCGATGAACGAGTCCTCGGCCCCCATTCCCGAGAAGACGATCGACTGCTCGGGGCAGCGCGCGCGCACCGCACGCACGACCTCCGCCCAGCGCTCCTCCGGCCAGTACTTGGCGGCGCCCGAGCGCGCGCGCACACGCCGGCGCGCGACGTGACGGCTCCCGGGATGGATCACCATGTAGGGACGCCCGGCGATTCCGCGCCCCGTCAGCCAGTCATCGAGCTCGCGGCGTGCGGCGTCGGCAACCTCGAGATGCGCCGCGCGCGCCACCCCCGCGACCGCGGGCGGCAGGGCACCGGTGAAGGCCGCGGGGCTCAGGGCGCCGAGGCGCAGGTACCGATCGGCGAAGTTCTCCCCCTCGAGGAACGGATACTCGGTCGAGTCGCAGATGTAGTCCGCGGGTATCCCGGCGCGCGCGAGGAGTTCCCGGCCTTCGCCGCGATCGCAGAACCAGGTGGGACCTGCGCCCCGGGCCCGAAGCCACGCGACGAGGCGCTGCTGGCCGGGACTCAGCCAGTAGGGTGTGCGGCGGCTGCGCAGGATGAACATCCGCCCGACCGCCGGGTGGTCGGCCAGCAGCGGCTCGGACCAGGGGCCTGAGGCGATGACGTCCACCGGCGCCTTGAAGCGCGCGTGCAGCTGCTCGAGCAGCACCGTGAGCAGCACCATGTCGCCGAAGGCCCCGCAGCGCATGACGAGCGGCGGCCGCTGCGCATCCTGCGGGCTCATCGGCCCCCCGCCAGCGCCTCGCGCGCGCTGCCGTACAGCCGCTTGAGCTCGCGCTCCAATTCGCCCTCGAGAGCTGCGAGTGTCGCGGCATCGGTCACGCGCGGGACGTACCGTGGCGCTCCGATCGCAATGGCGATGCGAGCGAGGAACGGCACCGGGATCACGAACTTGTCCCACTTCACCAGCCAGGCGCGCGAGGCCGCGTAGGCCATCGGCAGGATCGGCCGCTGCGACATCTGCGCGAGCAAGAGCGCCCCCGGCTTGAACTTGAAGCGCGGACCGCGCGGACCGTCGGGGGTGATGACCGGGGAGATGCTGTCACGGGTGAGCGCCTGGTAGTAATCGCGCAGCGCGCGCGCCCCCGTGTGGGTGGAGGAGCCGCGGATCACAGCCCCGCCGAAGCGGCGCACCATCATCGCGCCGAGCTCGCCGTCGACCGACGGACTGATGAGCCAGCCAGGGTTCAAGCCGCGCGCGCGCTCCCCGAGGAGAAATTTCCCGCAGTAAAGCTGGTGCTGGTGCCAGTAGACGGGAATGAGCGAAGGTGCGCGCGCCAGCGCGGCGCTGAGATGCTCGGCGCCCTCGACGCGCACCACGCGGCAGCTCCACCACCACGCGCGGATGAGCGCCACAGCGAGCGGAGCGGCGAGCGCGTACAGCGCGCGCCGCGCCGGGGTCATACGGCGGCTCGAGCGCGTCGCGGTGCGATACAGCGTGTTGCGTAAGTTCCCGTCGTCACCGTCGCTCATGGCGCGAACAGCTCCTCGAGCGAGAGCGCGTGGGTCTCGAGGCGGCTCACCGGCAGGCTGGTCATGATGCAGGCCGCGGCGCCCGGAAACTGCTCGAGCCGCGTCGCTCGCAGCGTCACGCCGCGGCAACGCGCGCCGTCCCCGCCGAGCTCGACCTCACGCGCCTCGGCGAGGCCTGCGCCGCAGGCCTTGAGCGCCGCCTCGCGCGCCGCCCAGGCGCTGAGCCGCGCCTCGGTGCCGAACTCGACATCGAAGCCGACGAGCCCATGCGCCACCGCCGCGCACCCGACCCAGGGACCGGAGTGACTGATGCTGAAGTCGGGCGAGTACGGCAAGGTGACCGCGCCGCGTGCCAGGTGCGGCTTGCCGCCGTCGGGGAAGGCTAGTGCCGCCGGTGCCAGCTTCAGACCGGTGAGTCGCTCGAGCGCGCGCAGCGCGAGCGCGATGCCCGCGAGCGTCGCCGGCGCACGCGCGGCACGGGCGGCGATCTCGAGACGCTTCGCGTACGGGAGCCTGGCCGACAGCCCGCGCGCCGGTGCTTGCGGCCACTGACCTCGGAGGTCCGAGTGATATAAGATTAAGGTTTGGCTTTCAACAGCTTGCATGACCGCCGCCGCGCCCGCGAATAGACCGCCTCCCGAGGCAGAGCTGCAATTCGACGTCGGCTCCACGGACGATTCGCTGGAGCGCATGACCGAATTGTTTGCCCGCCACGGCGACACTTATCGCGTGTTCGTTCCGACACGCAGATCTTATACCTATGTCATCCACCACCCGGACGACGTCAAGCGGGTGCTGGTGAGTAACCACAGGAACTACACCAAGGGCTTAGGGCTCGATCGGATCAAGATCCTGCTCGGCAAGGGCATCATGACGAGCGAGGGCGAGCTGTGGAAGCGCCAGCGCTACATGATGCAGCCACTGTTTCATCGCCGCGTGATCAGCGGCTTCGCCCAGCTGATCGCCTCCGCCAACGAGCGCTTCATCGCACGCTGGGAGAGCCTCGCCGCGCGCGGCGAGCTCGTGAACGTCACCGACGAGATGAGCGAGCTCACGCTCGAGATCGTGCTGCGCTCGATCTTCGGGCGCGATCTCGATCGTCTCACGCACCAGCTCGGCGGCAATCCGTTCGAGGTCGTGACCCGGGAGCAGAGCCGCGATCTGCAGTTCGCCTTCAAGTTTCGCTCGCTGGCGAAGCTGGTGTCGCAACTGATCGAGCGGCGCCGCGCCGAGCCCGAAGAGCATTTCGACTACGTGGCCATGCTGATGGCGGCGCGCGACAAGGAGAGCGGCGCGCCCATGGGCGAGCGCGAGCTCATCGACGAAGTGATGACGCTCATCGTGGCGGGACACGAGACCACGGCGAGCGGGCTCAACTGGACCTGGTACCTCCTCTCGCAGCACCCGCAAGCCGAGGCGCGCCTGCACGCCGAGCTCGACGCCGCCCCCGAGCTCGCCGCTCCGAGCCTCGGGCAGATGGAGGGGCTCGCCGTCACCTCCCAGGTCGTGAACGAGGCTCTGCGGCTCTACCCGCCCGGATGGCTGCTGTCGCGCCGTACGGTCGCCGCGGACGTGCTCGGCGGCTTCACCGTCCCGCCCGGCACCAACGTGCTGCTGCCGCTCTACCTGCTGCACCGGCATCCGCGCTTCTGGAAGGACCCCGACCGCTTCTGGCCGGAGCGCTTCGCCCCCGAGCACGAGGCCGAACGCCCGCGCTTCGCCTACATGCCCTTCGCCGCCGGGCCGCGCCACTGCATCGGCGAGACCTTCGCGCTCTATGAGATGCTGATGCACCTCTACAAGGTGGCGCGCCGCTTTCGACTGGTGCACGTGCCCGACCGGCCGCTCGAGCTCGAGGCGCAGATCAACCTGCGCACCCGCTATCCGCTCCACATGAGGCTGGAACGCCGCCGCTGATGATCAAAGCCACGACCCTCACCGAAGTCATGGAGGCGAACCGCAGCTTCCCGCGCAGCATCACCTACCTCGAGGGCGAGAACGAGGCGCGCAGCGTCTCGGCGGGCGAGCTCTACGAGCGTGCACTCGGCATCCTCTATCACCTGCAGCGCCTCGGCGCACGCCGCGGCGACAAGCTCATCCTGTTCCTCGGCAGCAACGAGCAGTTCATAGACGTATTCTGGGCGGCGGTACTCGGGGGCATCGTGCCGGTGCCGGTGGCGCTCGGCATCAGCGACGAGCATCGCCACAAGCTGCTGCGCATCGCGCGCCGGCTGGGATCGCCCTACCTCTACACCGAGCGGCGCTCGCTCGAGCGCATCGGCGCATTCGCGTCCCAGGCCGGCGAGACGCAGCTGTTCGAGAGCCTGCGCGCGCGCACCTTCCTGGTCGATGACCTCGACGACATCTCGCGCGCCGGCAGCATCCAGCGCGTCACTCCCGATGACACCGCCTTCATCCAGTTCTCCTCCGGCTCGACCAGCGAGCCGAAGGGCGTCGTCCTCACCCACGGCAACATCATCGCCAACTGGCGCGGCTCGACCGAGGCAGGGGGCTTCAACGAGAACGACGTCAGCCTCTCGTGGATGCCGCTTACCCACGACATGGGTCTCATCGGCTTCCATCTCGTCATGTTCGCGAACCGCGTGCACTCGCACCTCATGCCCACGGAGCTCTTCATCCGCCGGCCGCTGCTGTGGCTCACGCTGGCATCGCGGGTGCGCGCCACGATCCTGTGCTCGCCCAACTTCGGCTACAAGCACTACCTCAAGGTACTGGGCGAGCGCCCCATCGAGGGGCTGGACCTCTCGGCCGTGCGCCTCATCTTCAACGGCGCCGAGCCGATCTCCGTCGAGCTGTGCGATGAGTTCCTGACGCGCCTCGCGCCCGCACGCCTCGAACGCAACAGCATGTATCCGGTCTATGGGCTCGCCGAGGCCTCGCTCGCCGTCAGCTTCCCGCCGGTCGGCGCCCCGCTCAAGATCATCACCCTCAACCGCCATCGTATGAACCCCGGCGATCCGGTCGAGGCGGTAGCGGCGGACGACAGCCACGCGCTGCGCCTCGTGAGCGAGGGCCGCGCCATCCCCTACACCCGCGTGCGCATCGCCGGCGACGACGATCGGGAGCTGCCCGAGGACCGGATCGGCCACGTCCAGATGACGGGCGAGAACGTGACGCGCGGCTACTACGAGGATCCTGCCGCGAATGCCGCCGCCTTCACCGCCGATGGCTGGCTGCGGACCGGAGACCTCGGCCTGGTGCACGCGGGCGATCTCTACATCTCCGGGCGCGCCAAAGAGATCATCTTCGTGAACGGTCAGAACTACTACCCGCACGATCTCGAGGCGATCGCCCAGCGCGCCCCCGGACTCGAGCTCGGCAAGGTGGTGGCGGCGGGCGTGCGCCCGCGCGGCGCGGAGATCGAGCAGCTCGTGGTGTTCGTGCTGCATCGGGGTGCGGTTGCAGACTTTCTGCCCCTCGCGACCCAGGTCGCGCGCCTCATCAACGAGCAGACCGGGCTCGAGGTAGCCGAGGTCATCCCGGTGAAGCGGATCCCCAAGACCACGAGCGGCAAGGTTCAGCGGCACATGCTCGAGGAGGAGTACGTGGACGGGCAGTTCGACGCCGAGCTCGCCGAGCTCGCGGCGCTGCGCGCGGCGCAGCGCGGGCCCGCGCAGCGCGACCGCAGCCAGCTCGAGGAGCAGTTGAAGGCGATCTGCGACGCCGCGCTCGAGGGCAAGCGCGTCGACGTCGACGACAACCTGTTCGAGGTGGGTGCGAGCTCGCTCAAGCTCATCGAGATCCACGAGCAGATCGAGCGGCTCTATCCCGGCCAGATCGATCTCACCGAGCTCTTCGACTTTCCGACCATCGCCGAGCTGGCGCGACATCTCGAGGGCAAGCTCGCGGGCCTCACAACGTCATGAAATTTAAGGTATTATTTTTGACTTGGACGCTCACGCGCCTATAATGCGCCCCATGATGAATACCGAGACCTCGGGCTTTGCCGGCCCTGGCGCGAGCGGCTGCGAGACGCGGCTGAAGGCCTGCGGGATCCGCCCGACCGCCCAGCGCACGCGCATCGCCTCGGTGCTGCTCTCGGCACCTCAGCATCTCTCGGCCGAGCAGATCCTCGCGACGCTGCGCGGGAGCGGCGCCCGGGTGTCCAAGGCCACGGTGTACAACACGCTGAATCTCTTCGCCTCCCGCGGCCTCATCCGCCAGCTGTCGGTCGACGGAGCCCGCGCCTGGTTCGATTCCAATATCGATCCCCATTACCACTTTCACGACCTCTCCAGCGGGGCGCTGATCGACGTCCCGGTTCCGGAGGTCGAATTCAGCCGCCTGCCCCTGCCGCCCCCCGGCACCGAGGTTGCGGGCATCGACCTGGTGATCCGGCTGCGGAAAAAGCAGTAAGCCGGGCAATTTTTTGTAGAATTGCCGCCCTCCCGGAGCCGGGATAGCTCAGTTGGTAGAGCAGCGCATTCGTAATGCGCGGGTCGTAGGTTCGAGTCCTATTCCCGGCACCACCCCTTCCCGCTACGCGATGCTGCTATGCTCCGCGCCCCCTCGGCCCGTCGCCCGGGGGTGTCCCTTCGGCGCGAAGGGGGCGGGAAATACCCTTTGTTACGACTAAACTCCGGTGCGACACGCCAGGTCTAAAGTGGCGGTTTGGTCGTCAGCGGCAAGGGACGGATTTACAAAGGAATCTCCGTGGGCACTAACCCCGAGCATTTCAGCGGTCACTCCGACGAGGAGCAGGTGACCTGGATCGGCCGCGACCGGGGGCACATCGATCGGTCGACGAGCCCGGAAACGCCTCCGTCCGTGCGTAACGCTCCGTCGGGCGGACCCGGGGCGCCCAGCCTTTGGCGCAAGTGGCTGCTGCCGGCCTCGGTAGTGGTCGTCGCGCTCCTCATAGCCTCAGCCTCATTCATGCTCCTCGGGCGCAAGCCCCACGTGACGCCGCTCGTCAACCAGGAAGAGCTGCCCCTGGTGACGGTCATGACGGCCCCCGTCAAGGAAGTGACCGCGAGCGTGAGCTTCACGGGGGCAATTGCCGCGCGCTACGACATGCCGATCGCCAACGAAGGCGACACTGCGCGCGTCGTGGCGGTGTACGTCGAGCCGGGCGATCACGTGAAGAAGGGCCAGCTCCTCGCGAGGCTCGACGATTCCGTCCTCGTCCCCCAGGTCAACCGGCTCGCGGCGGCGCTCGAGCAGGCGCGCGCTCAGGCGGAGCTGTCGGCCGCCGAATACAAACGCGCACTCGGGGTTCAGGCCGCCGGGGCGCTCTCGGCGGAGGATATAGAGAAGCGGCGCGCCACCTCGGTGACCGACGCCGCCAGCGTGAAAGTGGCCGCCGCGCAGCTCGCCGAGGCGGAAGCCCGGCTCGCCCGCACCCGCATCGTAGCGCCCTTCGCCGGCACCGTGCTGACGCGCAGCGCCGAGGTCGGGCAGATCGCCAACCCGGGCGGCGTCGCGCTGTTTCGCGTGGCGAGCGGCGGCGAGGTCGAGATGCGCGGCCAGATCGCCGAGCAGGACCTCGCGCAGGTGAAGATCGATCAGCCGGCGACCGTCTATGTGACGGGGCTCTCGCGCCCGTTCGAGGGCAAGGTGCGGCTGCTGGGCGCGATCATCGATCCGATGACCCGCCTCGGCGACATCCGCATCACCCTCACGCCCGATCCGGCGCTGCGCCCCGGCGCCTTCGCCCGCGCCGAGGTGACGATCGCCAAGGCACGCCGGCCGGTACTGCCGAAGACTGCCGTGTTCTCCGACGGTGAGGGCAGCTACGTGTTCGTCGTCGATGCGCAGGGACACGCGACGCGGCGCCCGGTGCGCGTCGCCGAGACTTCCGAGGCCGGCGTCGCCATCGCCTCGGGCCTCACCGAGAGCGACCGCGTGGTCAAGACCGCGGGCGGATTCCTGCGCGAGGGCGAGGCCGTCAAGGCCACGAGCGACGATCTGCGGATGCCGCCGCCATGAAAAACATATCTGCCTGGGCGATCCGGCATCCGCTACCACCGGTGATGCTGTTCGTGGTGCTGTTCTTCATGGGCGTGGCGGCGTTCTCGCGCCTGCCCGTCACGCTCAACCCCGACATCTCCTTCCCGGTGGTGATGGTCACCATCGCGCAGCCGGGCGCCTCGCCCCAGGACATGGAGACGCAGGTCCTGCAGAAGGTCGAGGGCGCGGTCGCCGGCATCGGCAACATCGACAACATCACCTCGTGGGCGCCCGAGGGCGAAGCCAACGTCAACATCCAGTTCAACATCGGTACGCCGATCGACCGCGCGGTCGCCGACGTGCGCGACGCGGTCGCCAAGATACGCTCGCAGCTGCCGCCCAGCATCATGGAGCCGATCGTGCGGCGCCTCGACACCGACGGCCCGCCGATCGTCTTCTACGGCATCAACTCGAGTGCGCTCACCGAAGAGGAGATGTCCTGGTTCGTCGATAACACCCTGACCAAGCGGCTGCTCGGAGTGCCGGGTGTGGCGCAGGTCTGGCGCGGCGGCGGCGTGAACCGGGAAATCCGCGTCGAGCTCGATCCGGCGCGCATGCAGGCGCTCGGTATCACCGCGGTGCAGGTCAACCAGCAGCTGCGCGGCCTCAATCTCGACTCACCGGGCGGCCGCGCCCAGCTCGGCGGCGGCGAGCAGACGATCCGCGTGCTGGGCGGCGCACGCACCGCCGCCGCCCTCGGCGACACGCAGATCGTGCTGCCGGGCGGACGCTTCGCGCGCCTCTCGGACCTCGCCGACGTGCGCGACAGTGTCGGGGAGATCCGCACCGTCGCGCGTCTCAACGGACGCCCGGCGACTACCTTCGCCGTGAACAAGACCAAGGGCTCCTCCGACGTCACCGTCTACGACGGCGTCCAGGAGGAGCTCGCCAAGATCCGCAAGGAGAATCCCGAGGTGAAGATGACCCAGATCTTCACCACCGTGGACTACACCAAGGAGACCTACCATTCGGCGCTCAGCGCCTTCATCGAAGGATCGCTGCTCGCCGTGCTGGTGGTGTGGCTGTTCCTGCGTGACATGCGCGCGACGCTGATCTCGGCGCTCGCCATCCCGCTGTCGGCGATTCCGACCTTCGCGTTCATGCAGTGGGCGGGCTTCACCTTGAACAACGTGAGCCTGCTGGCGCTGTCGCTGGTCGCCGGCGTGCTGGTGGACGATGCGATAGTCGAGATCGAGAACATCGTGCGCCACATGCGCATGGGCAAGAGCGGCTTCCAGGCGGCGCTGGATGCGGCCGACCAGATCGGACTGGCCGTGGTCGCCACCTCCTCGACCATCATCGCGGTGTTCCTGCCGGTCAGCTTCATGGGCGGCATTACCGGCCAGTACTTCATCCAGTTCGGCCTGACGGTGGCGGTGGCAGTATTTTTCTCGCTGCTGGTGGCGCGGCTCATCACGCCGGTCGTCGCCGCCTACACCCTCCACTCGGACGGCCTGCCGCACCACACCGACGGCCCGATCATGATCTGGTACCTGCGCACGCTGCAGTGGTGCGCGCTCCACCGTTGGAAGACGGTCGCGGCAGGTGTCGCGTTCTTCGTCCTCTCGATCGTCGGGCTGGCCCTGATCCCGAAGTCCTTCGTGCCGGAGGACGATATCGGCTCCTCGGCGCTGCAGATCGAGCTGCCGCCGGGGGTACAGCTCGAGGACACCGCGGCGGCCTCCGCGGCGGCCTATCGCATCATCGCCCGCCAGCCCGAGGTCGCAGACGTGGTCGAGCTGGTCGGCAACGGCGACGAGGGCGTCCGCACCGCCGAGCTCGACGTTGCGCTGGTCCCCCCCAAGCAGCGTCACGTGACGCAGCGCGAGTTCGAGGACCGGGTGCTGAAGCTCCTGCGGGCGATCCCCGACGTGCAGGTGCACTTCTTCCGCGGCAACGGCGGCAGCGACATCGTTTTCTACATCACCGGCGATGATCCGGCGCTCACGTACCAGACCGCACGCAAGGTGGTCGACGAGATGCGCACGCTGTCGGTGGTGCGCAACGCGCGCATCGACAACGACCTGCCGCGCCCGGAGATCGAGGTGCGCCCGCACCTCGATCTGGCCTCGCAGCTCGGCGTCACGGTGGAGAGCATCAGCGATACGATCCGCATCGCGACCCTCGGCGATCTCGACCAGAACAGCGCCAAGTTCAACCTGTCCGATCGCCAGGTGCCGATCCGCGTCAGCCTGACCGAGGAGAGCCGCAAGAACCTGACGACGCTCGAGAACCTGCCGGTGCCGACGGCGAGCGGCAGCACCGTGCCGCTCAAGGCGGTCGCCGACATCAGCTTCGGCCAGGGGCCGACGCGCGTGCGGCGCTATAACCAGAGCCGCCGGCTCATGATCGAAGCCGACCTCGCCGACGGAGTCACCACCGGCACCGCCCAGGGCAAGATCAGCGCGCTGCCGACGCTCTCGCACCTGCCGCGCGGCGTGCACCGGGTCGACCAGGGCGACGCCAAGTACATGAACGAGCTGTTCGCCAACTTCGTGCTGGCCATGATCACGGGCGTGCTGATGGTATTCGCAGTGCTGGTGCTGCTGTTCGCGCGCGTCCTGCAGCCGATCACGATCCTGTCGGCGCTGCCGCTGTCGATCGGCGGCGCAGTCGCGGCGCTGGCAATCACCGGCAACTCGCTATCGCTCGCCGTGATGATCGGCTTCCTGATGCTGATGGGCATCGTCGCCAAGAACTCGATCCTGCTGGTCGACTTCGCGATCGAGGAAATGCGCGCCGGCAAGGACCGGCTGAGCGCCATCATCGAGGCCGGCCACAAGCGCGCCCGGCCGATCGTCATGACGACGGTCGCCATGGTCGCCGGCATGCTGCCGGTCGCCCTGGGACTCGGGGGCGACAAGGCGTTCCGTGCGCCGATGGCGGTGGCCGTGATCGGCGGCCTCATTACCTCCACCGCGCTCACGCTGGTGATCGTTCCGGCAGCATTCACGCTGATCGACGACGTCGAGCGCTGGCTCGCTCCGCGCTTCGGGCGGGTGCTGATCCCGCAGCCTCCGCCGGAGGAGCCCGCAACCCGGCCGCGTCCGGTCAGCTAGAGTCCGGTAACCTAGAGGCGCATGCCCGCTGAGGTCGCGCCCCAGGTACCCGTCTCCCCTGCACCGCCACCGCGGCCGGCCGCAAGGCCGGCCTGGTGGGTGCGCGCGCTCTCGCGGGTGCCGCTCGCAGCGCTCTACGGCGTCACCGGCTTTGGCGGCTGGCTCGCCTATCGCGTCTTCCCCTACCGCGCCGAGATGGTGCATGCGAGCCTCGCCAAGGCCTTCCCCGAGTTCACCGAGGAGCAGCTGCGCGACGTGCGACGCCGCTACTGCCTCGGCTTCGCGCAGATGCTGGCCGAGCTCGTCAAGGGCGCAGCCCTGTCGCCCGAGGAGATCCGGCGGCGGGTGCACATCGTGAACCTCGAGGAGCCGAAGGCGCTGCTCGCGCAGGGCCAGTCGGTGCTCTTGATCGCCGCCCACCAGTGCAACTGGGAGTGGATGCTGCTCGCACTGTCCCTCGAGCTCGGCTACCCGCTGGATGCGGCCTACAAGCCGCTCGTCAATCCGTGGGCGGAGCGCGAGATGGGCAAGCTCCGGATGCGCTTCGGCTGCCGCCTCGTGCCCGCGCAGCAGCTGCTGCCCGACATCCTCAAGCGCCAGGCCGTGGTGCGCGCGGTGGCCATGGTCGCCGACCAGGAGCCCACCAAGTCGGAGCGCAAGTACTGGACGCGCTTCTTGAACCGCGACACGGCCTTCTACATGGGACCGGAGGAGATCGCGCGCGTCACGCGCTTCCCGGTGTTCTTCATTGCCATGCGCCGCCGGGGTCGGGGGTACTACGAGATGGAATTCCTGCCGCTCGCCACCGCCGGCCGGTCGCTGCCGCCCGGGGCACTGACCGAGCGCTACGCGCGCCTGGTCGAGGAGCAGATCCGTGCCGCGCCCCCCGACTGGCCCTGGTCGCACAAGCGCTGGAGGCTGAAGAAGTCGGTCTACCAGGACCGGATCGTCTGAAAAAAGAGGCCGGCCCGCGCATACGAGATGCGGGCCGGCCCGAGGGGGATTTCGGTCGGTCAGTCGCTGCCGCGGAGCGCTCCGCCGATCGCACCGGCGGGTGCCGCCGCCGCGGCCACCGTCACGGACAACTTGCCTGCCTCGAAGCTCTCGATGTCGGCGGCACTGACATGGGCGAGCTCGGTCGAGAAGTGGCCCATATCGGTGGGGCTGCGGGCAAGCTCTGCGAGCGGCGCACCGGCCGTGACCGAGACGCGCGCGGCCGTCGCATCCTCGACCCCCGCCGAATCGACGTGCACGGTGAGTGTCGCCGCGTGCAGGTCGACCGTCGTCGCGGCGATCCCGGAGGCCTGCATGCCGAGCGCCTCGGCCTCGGGCGAGACGCTCAGGTCGGAGAAGCTCACCTGCACGCCAGCCGGAGCCAGCTGCCCACGGATCTCGCCGTTGGGGTTGGCAGCCGAGGTGGCGATCACATAGAGCCCGCCCTGCGCGAAGGCGCTCACCTGCTCGGCGCTCAGCACCACGTTCGCGGGCACCTCGAACTCACTCGCGCTGCCGGCGCGGGAGCTGAGCGTGACCAGCGCTTCACCCGTCGAGCCGGCAAAGCCCCGGTTGAGGGTGACCGTCCGCGCGCTCATGCCGCTCAAGCTGACCGTGCCGGTCACGGCGCCGGTCGAGGAGTCGACGCTGATCCGCGCCACGCCCGAAGCCTTGGAGCTCGGCGCGGGAAAGATCTGCGCAGCCGACATCGCCGCCATCCCGCCGGTCACAGTCACCATGACCGGCGCCGAGGTCCCGGTGTCGTTCATGCTGTCGGTGGCTTTGGCCGTGATCGTATGGCTGCCGTTGGTGACCTTGGTGCTATCCCAGTTGACGGTGTAAGGCGAGCTCATCGCGGTGCCGACCGAAGTCCCGTCGACCAGGAACTCCACGCTCGTGATCGAAAGGTTGTACTGGGTTGCGGCGGTCGCGGTGGCCGTGAGCGCCACGGTGCCGCTCACGGTCGCATTCGCCGCCGGAGCGGTCACGGTGGCCGTCGGGGGAGGACAGGCCACGTAGACGCCGCCGCAGGTGCCCGCGGAGCCGCTACTCCCGCCGCCGCCACTGCCGTAGCCGCCGCCACAGGCCGCGACGATGGCCGCCATCAACGCACCGCCGAGAATTATGAGTGACCGGATGAAGCTTTGAGGACGAGCGTGCATAGGAAGTCTCGCTGGTGGTTGTTACCCAGCCAGTAGGTGTCGCGTGGAGGCGAGGCGGTTTCTGCGGCCCGTGCGCCGGGAACACGCAATCGCGGCCTGAAGGCCGCAGCTGAGGCCCCCTGAGGGACTTCAGCGCGTGGGCGGCTCGCCGCGCTCCGGCGCGTCGGTGCGCCGCAGCTCCCGCGGGAGCGTGAAGAACACCCGCTCCTCGCGGCCGATCACCTCGTGCGGCGCCGCCCCGCCCCACTGCGCCAGCCGCGCGACCACCTGCTGCACGAGCAGCTCCGGAGCCGAGGCCCCCGCAGTGACACCCACGGCCCGCTTGCCCGCGAACCACTCGGCGCGCAGGTCATCCGGGCCGTCGACGAGATAACCGGGAAGTCCGGCGCGGTCGGCGAGCTCGCGCAAGCGGTTGGAGTTCGAGCTGGTGCGCGAGCCGACGACCAGCAGCACGTCGCACTGCTCCAGCAGCTTCTTCACGGCGTCCTGGCGGTTCTGCGTGGCGTAGCAGATGTCCTCGTGGCGCGGCGTCGCGAGCTCCGGGAAACGCTGCCGCAGCGCCGCGACGATCCCGGCGGTGTCGTCCACCGAGAGCGTGGTCTGGGTGACGAGCGCGAGGCTCGCCGGGTCGCGCACCCCGAGTGCCGCGACGTCCGCGAGGTCCTCCACCAGATGGATGCGTCCGCCGAAGGACTCATCGAACCGCCCCATGGTGCCTTCGACCTCCGGGTGCCCGGCGTGCCCGATGAGGATCACGTCGCGCCCCTCGCGCGCGTAGCGCTGCACCTCCATGTGCACCTTGGTGACCAGCGGGCAGGTGGCGTTGAACACCGTGAGGCGGCGGTCGTGCGCCTCCTGCTCGACGGCGCTCGACACCCCGTGCGCCGAGAAGATCACGGTGCCGCCGGCGGGCACCTCGGTGAGCTCGTCGACGAAGACCGCCCCGAGCGCGCGCAGCCGCTCGACCACGTGGCGGTTGTGCACCACCTCGTGCCGCACGTAGATCGGCGGGCCGAAGAGCTCGAGCGCCCGCTCGACGATGTCGATCGCGCGATCGACGCCGGCGCAGAAGCCGCGCGGGTTGGCGAGCAGCACCTGCATCAGGCCCGCTCCCGGCGGCTGCCGCGTGCCTCGCGCCAGGCATCGAGCAGCAGCAGCGCCGCCCCCACGGTGATCGCCGAGTCGGCGACGTTGAAGGCCGGAAAGTAATGCGTGCCCCAGTGGGCATGTATGAAGTCGATCACGTGCCCGAGTCGCAGCCGGTCGATCATGTTGCCGAGCGCGCCGCCGACGATGAGCGCGAGCCCGCAGGCGATGAGCGCGTGCGTCGCCGCCGCCAGACGCCGCAGCCATACGAGCAGCACCGCGCTCACGCCGAGCGCCAGGGCGACGAACACCCAGCGCTGCCAGCCCGGCGCGTCCGCCAGCATGCTGAAGGCGGCGCCGGTGTTGTAGGTGAGAACGATGTCGAGCACCGGCGTGACCTGCACCCGCTCGAACAGCGCGAAGTGCTGCAGCACCCACGCCTTGCTCACCTGGTCGAGGACGACCACGGCGGCCGTGAGCGGCAGCCAGCGCCAGCCGCTCGCGGCGGCGGGGAGCGCGACCGAGCTCATACGTAGCGCCTCGCCTCGCCGGGCAGCGCGAGGTTTCCGACGCAGCGGCCGCAGAGCTGCGGGTGCTGCGAGTGCCTGCCGACGTCCGGCCGGCGGTTCCAGCAGCGCACGCACTTGGCGTCGGTGTCGGCCGAGACCGCAATCCACACCCCGGGAAGATTCGCGGCCGGGACCGCCTGTGGCGGCGCGGCCGCGACCTCGTGCACCGCGGCCTCGGAGGTGATCAGCAGGAAGCGCAGCTCGGCGCCGAGCGCCGCGAAGCGCGGGTACTCCTGCGCCAGACAGTACACATCGACGCGGGCATCGAGCGGAGCGCCGATGGCGCCCGTGTCGCGCAGCTTCTCGAGCTCGCGGGTTACATCGGTGCGCAGCTCGATGAATGCCGCCCAATCGATTCGTGCGGCGGGCGCGGCGGGCGGGTGGTGCCAGGTGACGTGGAATACGGACTCGGCGCGCTCGCCGGGCAGATGGCGCCAGGCTTCTTCAGCGGTAAACGACAGGATCGGCGCGAGCCAGCGCACCATGCACTCGGCGATGTGGTACATCGCGGTCTGCGCCGAGCGGCGCGCGCGGCCGCTGGCGGGCGTGGTGTAGAGGCGATCCTTCAGCACGTCGAGGTAGAAGCCGCCGAGATCCACGCTGCAGAAGTTGTGCACCTTCTGGTAGATCAGGTGGAAGGCGTAGCGGCGATAGGCATCGAGCAGCTCCTCCTGCAGCGCGCGCGTGCGCTCGAGCGCCCAGGCATCGAGCGCCACCAGCTCCGCCGCCGGCAGCGCATCGCGCGCGGGATCGAAGCCGTGGAGGTTGCCAAGGAGGAAGCGCATCGTGTTGCGCATACGGCGGTAGGAGTCCGTCATGCGCTTCAGGATCTCATCCGACACGCTCATCTCGTTGGCGTAGTCGGTCGCCGAGACCCACAGGCGCAGCACGTCGGCGCCCAGGCTGTTCATGACCTTCTGCGGCGCGATCACGTTGCCGAGAGACTTCGACTGCTTGCGACCCTGCTCGTCGACCGTGAATCCGTGCGTCAGCACGCCGCGGTACGGCGGGCGGCCGTAGAGCGCCTCGGACATGAGCAGCGAGCTGTGGAACCAGCCGCGGTGCTGGTCCGAGCCCTCGAGGTAGAGATCCACTGGAGCGGCGATCTCGGGCCGTTCCGCACCGACGCATTCGAAGGACAGACCCGAGTCGGCCCAAACGTCCATGACGTCCGTGACTTTCTCGTACTGCGCGGCCTCCTCGCCGAGGAGCTCGCGCGGCTCGAGCGCGAACCAGGCATCGATGCCGCCGCGCTCGACGCGCGCGGCGACCGCCTCGATCAGCTCCTGCGTGCGCGCGTGGAGCTCGCCCGACTGCCGGTGAACGAAGAGTGGGATCGGCACGCCCCAGGTGCGCTGGCGCGAGATGCACCAGTCAGGCCGGCTCTCGATCATGCCGGTGATGCGCGCCTCACCCCAGGCCGGCGTCCAGCGGACGCCGGGAATATCGCGCAGCGCGTGCTCGCGCAGTGCGGCACGCTCCATGCTGATGAACCACTGCGGAGTCGCGCGGAAGATGACCGGGGTCTTGTGGCGCCAGCAAACGGGATAGCTGTGCAGGACCTTCTCCTCGCGCAGCAGACGGCCGCGCTCGGCGAGCGCGGCGATGATCACGGGGTTGGCCTCGTCCACCTTGAGCCCGCCGACGAGCGGCGTGTCGGGGTAAAAGCGGCCGTCGTTGCCTACCGGGTTCGTGACCGGGAGCCCGTAACGCTGGCCGACCGCGAAGTCCTCCTGGCCGTGACCGGGGGCGGTGTGCACGGCGCCTGTGCCTGCATCGAGCGTCACGTGCTCGCCGAGCACGATCGGCACCTGCCGGTCCTGAAACGGGTGCTCGAGCTCGAGGCCCTCGAGCTCGCGGCCCGCGACCTCGGCGAGCACGGCGCCGGCGCTCATCCCAAAGCGCCTGAGGCAGGCCTCGGCGAGCTCCGCGGCGAGGATCAGCCGGTGCCGCTCGCCGGCTTTGTCGGCCTCGATCAGCACGTAGCGGAACTCGGCGTTCAGCGCGACCGCCTGGTTGGCCGGCAGCGTCCACGGCGTGGTCGTCCAGATGACGACGTCGACCGGTGCGCTGCCGAGCTGCGCGAGACCTAAGCCGGTGCGCCGCGCCAGATCGGCGTTGTCGCTCACCCGGAAGGCGACGTCGATGGCGGGTGAGGTCCGCTCCTCGTACTCGACTTCCGCTTCGGCGAGCGCCGAGCGGCAGTCGATGCACCAGTGCACCGGCTTCACCCCCTTGTAGAGGTGGCCGTTCTCGATGATGCGGCCGAAGGCCCGCAGCTGCTGCGCCTCGTAGCGCGGCGCCATCGTCATGTAGGGATGGTCCCAGTCGCCGAGCACGCCGAGGCGCTTGAAGTCGGCGCGTTGCAGCTCGAGCTGCTCCGCGGCAAAGGCCCGGCAGGCGGCGCGGAAGGCCTGGGCGTCGAGCTTCTGACCGGGGCGCCCGTGCTTCTTCTCCACCTGGTGCTCGATCGGCAGCCCGTGACAGTCCCATCCGGGGATGTAAGGGGCATCGAAGCCATCGAGCGAGCGCGACTTGACGACGATGTCCTTCAGGATCTTGTTGAGGGCGTGCCCGATGTGAATCGCCCCGTTCGCGTACGGCGGGCCGTCGTGCAGCACGAAGCGCGGCCGGCCGCGTGCGATCTCGCGCAGCCTGCCGTACGTGCGGTGCTCATCCCAGCCGCGCACCATGGCGGGCTCGCGCTGCGCGAGGTCCGCCTTCATCGGAAACTCGGTGCGCGGCAGGTTGATGGTCTGCTTGTAGTCGGTCATCGGCTTGCGTTCACAGTAACCCTCAGGCGTTCAGGATGCGGCGCGCATCCGCGGCGTCACGGTGCATCTGCGCCGTGAGCGCCTCGAGCGTGGCAAAACGCTGCTCGTCGCGGAGCTTCGCGGCGAACTCCACCTCGATCTCGCGCCCGTAGAGATCGTCGCGGAAGTCGAACACATGCGCCTCGAGCAGCGCCTCCGTGCCGCCGATCGTCGGCCGCGTCCCGAGGCTCGCGACCCCCGGGAGCGCGGCGCTCGCGGCGCCGCGGACCTGCACGGCGAAGATGCCCGCGACCGGTGCACGGCGGCGTCCGAGCGCCAGGTTCGCGGTCGGGAAGCCGAGGTCCCGGCCGAGGCGCTGACCGGCGATCACGCGGCCGCGCATGGAGTAGGGCCGGCCGAGCGAGCGGGCAGCGCGCGCGAAGTCCCCGCAGGCGAGCGCTGCGCGGACACCGCTGCTCGAGATGCGCTCGTCCGCGAGCATGACCGCGGGCACCACGTCCACCGCGAACCCGTGCCGCCCCCCCGCCGCGGCCAACACCGCGGCGGTCGCCTCGCCGCGGCGCGCAAAGCGGAAATCATGGCCGACCACCACGATGCTCGGCCGCAGCCGCGCGGCGAGCAGCCCCGCGAAGCCCTCCGCCGTGAGGTTACGCAAAGCCTCGTCAAAGCGCAGCACCCACAGGTAGTCGAGACCGGAGGAAGCGAGCAGGCGCCAGCGCTCGCGCAACGTCGTGAGGCGGGCCGGAGGGTCCCTCGGGACGAGGAACTCGCGCGGCATAGGCTCGAAGGTCAGCAGGACGGCGGGCTCACCGGCCCGCCGGGCGTGCTCGAGCACCCTTGCGATGAGCGCCTGATGCCCGAGATGCAGCCCGTCGTAAGTGCCGATCGTCACCACGCATCGGCTGTGCCGGGGCGGCAGATCGGTCGGTCCGCGAATGAGCTCCATAAGAGCCTTAAGTCACTGAAGCGTAAGGACTAAGTTAAGGAGGTCGGTCACGCCGGGTAGTTTATGTGAAGGTCCCGATTCGTGCCCCTTCGGGAGGCCCCTTTTGCGTTGACAAGGCCCCTCTCGGTACGCAGACTACCGGCCCCCGCACCCGGGGGACGTACCGATACGGAGATTGAGTGGCCAATACCAAGTCCGCCGAAAAGGCTGCCCGCCAGGCCGAAAAGCATCGTGCCCGCAACGTTGCGCTGCGCTCGCGCATGCGCACGGCGGTCCGCAGGGTGACCACGGCCATCGCCGCGGGTGACAAGGCAGCGGCCCAGAACACCTACAAGGAAGCCGTCCCGGTCATCGATACGCTCGTCGGTAAGCAGATCATCCATCGGAACAAGGCCGCGCGGCACAAGAGCCGCCTGTCTGCCCGTATCCGCGCGATGCAATGAGGCTGCGATGAACGCGAACGACAAGACCCGGATCCCGACCCCCGTCGTCCCGACGCCGCTCAAGTTGCGGCCCGCCGCCCGACGGCAGTTCCTGCTCGAGATGATGCGCGCCCGCGTGCCTCGCGGTCGTGCTCCTCCAAGAGCCTCATAACCGCCTCGCAGAGCTCCTTCGTTCCCGCCCCCGTGGCCCCCGAGATGAGGAAGCGGGGACCGCGGTAGCGCAGCCGCCGCGCGATGTCGCCGGCGAGCTTCTCGGCTTCCTCGTCCGGCAGCAGGTCGCGCTTGTTGAGCACCAGCCAGCGGGGCTTCGCCGCCAGCTCACGGCTGAATTTCCTGAGCTCGCGCACGATGGCGCGTGCATCGCGCACCGGGTCCGCCTCGGGATCGAGGGGCGCGATATCCACCAGGTGCAGCAGCAGCCGCGTGCGCTGCAGGTGCTTCAGAAACTGGTGCCCGAGGCCGGCGCCCTCCGCCGCCCCCTCGATGAGCCCGGGAATGTCGGCCATGACGAAACTGCGGTGCTCGCTCACCGAGACGACGCCCAGGTTCGGGTACAGGGTCGTGAAGGGATAGTCCGCCACCTTGGGACGCGCGGCCGAGACCGCCCGGATGAGCGTGGATTTTCCGGCGTTGGGGAGCCCGAGGAGCCCGACGTCGGCGATCACTTTCAGCTCGAGCTCGAGCGAGCGCTTCTCGCCCGCAAGCCCCGGGCCGAACTGCCTCGGGGAGCGGTTCGTGCTCGACTTGAAGCGCTGATTGCCCCAGCCGCCCTTGCCACCGCGCGCCACGAGCAGCTCTTCGCCGTCGCGTGTGAGGTCGCCGAGCTGCTCGCGGGTGTCGGCATCGCGCACCACAGTGCCGATCGGCACCGGCACGCGCAGATCCGCCCCTCCCCGGCCGGTGCAGTCGTTCGAGCCACCGGGCTCGCCGTGGGCCGCCTTGAAGGTACGCTCGATGCGAAAGTCGGCGAGCGTGTTGATGCCGGATGCGGCGCGCAGGTAGACGCTGCCGCCGTGACCGCCGTCGCCCCCGTCCGGACCCCCGAAGGGCACGAATTTCTCGCGGCGGAAGCTGGTGCTGCCGCGCCCGCCGTTACCGGCCTGCACCCTTACCCGGGCTTCGTCGACGAATCTCATGAGGGCAGCCTATCAAATGAAAACCCCGGCGCTCGGGCCGGGGCTTCGCTCGCTTGGCGCACCGCGCCCGCGCCTGTCGGCGCCGCGTCAGGCCTTCGCGGGCTCGGGCAGCACGCTCACGTACATACGCTGCTCGGCGCCCTTTTTCTGGAACTGCACGCGGCCGGTGACCTTGGCGAACAGGGTGTGATCGGTGCCGACGCCGACGTTCGAGCCTGGACGCACCTGCGTGCCCCGCTGGCGCACGATGATGTTGCCGGCCAGCACCTGCTCGCCGCCGAAGCGCTTCACTCCGAGGCGTTTGGAGTGGGAATCGCGCCCGTTCTTGGTACTGCCGCCTGCCTTCTTGTGTGCCATGACCTTTGAGTCCTGAGAAAGATCCGCGTGTCAGCCCGCGCGGATGTCGGTGACCTTCACTTCGGTGTAGAGCTGCCGGTGGGTCTTCTGCCGCAGATAGTGCGCACGGCGCTTGAACTTCACGACCGACACCTTGGCGCCCTTGCCGTGACGCACGACCGTGGCGAGCACCTTGCCGCCCTCGAGCATGGGCTTGCCCACCTTGACGTCCGCCCCCTCTCCGACGAGCAGCACCTCGCCGAACTCGACGGTGGCGCCCGGCTCCGCGTCGAGCTTCTCGACGCGCAGCACGCCGTCCTTGGTCACCCGATACTGCTTGCCGCCCGTGGCGATGACTGCGTACATAGTGATTAAGAGAGGAATGGGTCCGGAGAAAGGCCGCGCATTCTACTGGCGGGCCCGGTCGCGGTCAAACGAGCATTTCTCCAAGCCTGGCAGGGACTTACTGGGCATCCCGGCAACCGTCCACCCGGGTCCGGCCGCCCGCTCCCGGCGGTTCTCCTCGGTGGCTCAAGTCCGCTAGGATGCGGCGGCCGCCATGCCTGAAGCAAAGCTCAAGGAACCCACCGGCCGCACGGCCCTCGCAGAGATTCGCGCACTGGTGCAGGCGGACCTGCGCGCCGTGGACGAGGTCATCCGAGCGCGCCTCAAGAGTGCCGTGCCTCTCGTCGATCGCGTCGCCGAGCACATCATCGCGGGCGGCGGCAAGCGGCTGCGGCCGCTGCTCGTCGTGCTCGCGGGTCGCGCCTGTGGTGCCGGCGGCGCGCGCCACTGTGAGGCCGCCGCCTTCATCGAGTTCATTCATACGGCGACGCTGCTGCACGACGACGTCGTCGACGGATCGTCGCTCCGCCGCGGCCGCGACACGGCCAACGAGGTGTTCGGCAACCAAGCGAGCGTCCTGGTGGGCGACTTCGTCTACTCGCGCGCCTTCCAGATGATGGCGGCGCTCGCCTCGCAGCCGGTCATGGAGATCATGGCCGAGGCGACCAACGTCATCGCCGAGGGCGAGGTGCTGCAGCTGATGAATGCGCACGATCCGGACACCACCGAGCAGCGCTACCTCGAAGTGATCTACCGCAAGACCGCGCGGCTCTTCCAGGCCGGCGCGGAGGTGGCCGCGGTGCTCGCGGACTCATCGGCGGAGCGGCGCTCAGCGCTCGCGGCCTACGGACGCCACGTCGGCACGGCCTACCAGCTGGTCGACGACGTGCTCGACTACCGCTCGAGCCCGGCCGAGCGCGGCAAGAACCTCGGCGAGGATCTCGCAGAGGGCAAGCCCACTCTGCCGCTCATTCACGCGCTGCGGCACGGGAGCGAGGCGCAGCGCGTGGCGATCCGCGAGGCGATCAGGAACGGCGGCCGCGGCCACCTCGGGACCGTGGTCGAAGCGATCGAGTCCACCGGTGGGCTGGACTACGCGGCGCGTCTCGCACGCGGCGAGGCGGACGCGGCGCTCGGACGCCTCGCGCTGCTCCCCGACTCATCTTATAAAGACGGCCTCGCGGCGCTGGCGCGCTTCGCGGTCGAGCACAAGACCTGACTACCCAAGGGAGACAACAATGAGAGTCCTGAAGATGGCCGGCGCTGTTTGCGCGGTGGCGGCGGCTGTCACGCTTACACAGGCCCCGCTGGCCGTGGCGCAGACGCCACCCGAGACCATCGTTCTCAAGGCAGCCCATATTTTCGATGCCCGGGACGGCGCTCTGAAGGACGGCGGTCTGGTCGTGGTGCAGGGCGAGCGCATCGTTGCGGTCGGCGGCAGCGCCCCGGCCGGCGCCCGCGTCATCGATCTCGGGGATGCGACGCTGCTGCCCGGCTTCATCGATGCGCATACGCATCTCACCATGCAGCTCGAGAAGAACTACTACCTCATGCGCTACCACCAGCTGATGCGCTTCCCGGCCGAGCAGGCTCTCTATGCGGCGCTGTATGCCAAGCGCACGCTGGAAGCCGGCTTCACCACGGTGCGCAACGTCGGCGCCCAGGACTTCGTCGACATCGGTCTGCGCAATGCCATCAACGCCGGGGTTACCGAGGGCCCGCGCATGCTCACCGCCGCGCACGGTGTCGGATCCCCCGGCGGACATTTTGACGAGGCGTCCTTTCCCCCCGACCGCATCCAGCCCGAGGGGCCCATGCAAGGCATCTGCAGCGGTCCGGAGCAATGCCGCCAGGCGGTGCGCTACCAGATGAAATGGGGCGCGGACCTCATCAAGATCGCCGCAAGCGGCGGCGTGCTCTCGGAGGCCGATCCGGTCGACGTGCCGCAGCTGACGCTGGAAGAGATGAAGGCCATCGTCTCGGAGGCGCATGCCTGGCGGCGCAAAGTCGCCGCGCACTGTCACGGCGATGCCGCGGCGCGCCTTGCCATCGAGGCGGGCGTCGATTCCATCGAGCACGGGAGCTTCCTTAGCGAAGACACCCTGAAGCTCATGAAGAGCAAGGGCGTGTGGCTCGTGCCGACGCGCGTGACGGTCGAGTATGTCCTCAAGGAAGTGGAAGGCTATCCGCCGCAGATCGCCGCCAAGGCGCACGCGGCTGCCACAGCGCACACCAACATGTTCAAGACCGCGCTCAAGGTCGGCGTGCCGATCGCGCTCGGAACCGATGCGGCCGTTTA
>DATKLG010000069.1:0-78799 GCA_035542535.1 Steroidobacteraceae bacterium | reverse complement strand
TTCCGTCAGTTCTCCTACTGCGACAGCGGCATGATTCCCTGGCTCCTGGTGCTCGCGGTGATGAGCGAGCGCCGCCAGAGCCTCTCGGCGCTGGTCGGGGAGCGGATGCGGCTCTTTCCGGCGAGCGGCGAGATCAACCGGCGCCTCGCGACCGATGCGGCCTCGATCCTGAAGCGCGTCCGCAGTCACTACGAGCCGCAGCGTCCGGCGATCGATCTCACCGACGGTCTCTCGATGGAGTTTCCCGAGTGGCGCTTCAATCTTCGGGGCTCGAACACCGAGCCCCTGGTGCGCCTCAATGTCGAGACGCGCGCGGACGAGGCATTGATGCGCGAGAAGACCGCCGAGGTGCTGAAGCTCATCGACGGGTGAGGGGGCTCAGCGGCTCAGCCCTTCAGCGCGTAGGCGCGAAATCGGCGTGTCTTAGGACCGACTCTCCAGGCGCAGCGCGAACCTCTCCGCCGAGGCTGCGCAGCCACTCCCACGGTCGCGCGGCGCTTCCCGGGCTCGGGATCGGCTCGAGGACGGCAACGGCTCTTCCGCGGCGGGTGATCGTGACCGGTTTGCCGCTGCTTTCCACCCCGCGGATCAACGCTGCACAACGGGCTCGGAACTGCGTCACGGATATCTGCATTCCTGCATCATAACTGCTCGATGCGTGGCTTGATTCGAGGCGCAATTCAGCCTAATGTAGAAACATTGCTACATTAAGGTGTTCGCAGTGGCCAAGACTATAACTACGCTCTCGAGTCGCGAATTTAACCAGGACACCAGTCGCGCCAAGAAGGCTGCGCGTAAGGGCCCGGTATTCATCACCGATCGTGGCCGACCAGCCCACGTGCTGCTCACGGTGGAGGACTATCAGCGGCTCGCGCACGCCGCGTTTGGGTCTCAGACCCTCGGAGATTTGCTCGCGATGCCCGGAGCCGAGGATATCGAGTTCGATCCCCCGCGCTTGCGTGGCCCGCTCGCGAAGCCCGTGGATTTTTCCTGATGTATCTCCTCGATACCAACGTCGTGTCCGAGCTGCGCAAGGTTAAAGCCCGGCGAGCTCACTCGAGAGTCGCGGCTTGGAACGACAGCGTGGCGCCTGCTGAGACGTTCATCTCTGCGATCAGCGTAATGGAGCTCGAGTTAGGCATTCTGCGCATCGAGCGACGCGATTCGGGGCAGGGATCGATCATGCGGGGCTGGATGGACGAACATGTACTCCCGGCATTTACCGGGCGCGTCCTGCCGATCGATACAGTGGTTGCCCAGCGCTGCGCGGCGCTGCACGTGCCGGATCCGAGATCCGAACGCGACGCTTTCGTCGCTGCGACCGCGCTCGCTCACGGGATGACGGTTGTGACTCGGAACGTGAAGGATTTCGAGTCGCTCGGCGTTGCGACCCTTAACCCCTGGGAATGGCAGGCCGCGTAAGCCGCTCCCGCAAGCTCCGCGGTGCAGACCGCCTCGTAAGCGATCATGGTGCGCCCGGTCTGCTCGGCGTGCGGGTGGACGACTCTTGAGCTCAAGGGGGCGCAGTCTCCTCGGAAGGCACCGGGGTGCCGCACTCTAGCGCGGACCTAACGCACGCTGCCCCCGACATACTCACGCCGCTCGCAGAGGAGTACTCTTGTGCGGCTTGCTGGGTCCGACGCGGCGGGAACTCTACCTTGACCGCCCCCTGTCTGCACACGGAGACACTAGTCGCTACGCGAGCGGGCGGGTAACTTTCAACGTTCAACTACCTGCGGGGGGCTACTCATGGCGCTTTGGAAAGATTCGACTGGACCCACTTCCGCTCCGGGCGCGGCGGGCACGCCGCCTGCGGCGCGCGAGCCCGATAAGACCAACGTTGCGCCCCTGAGCCCCGACCTGCCCCGGCGGGCGGCGCCGGCGCGTCAGGAGATGAAGGAATCCATCATCTCCTCCGATCTCACCATCGAGGGCAAGATCTCAGGCTCCGGCCACGTGCGTATCGCGGGCCGCTTCAAGGGCGACGTGCAGGTCGACGGAAACCTGAGCCTCGATGCCGGAGCGCGCCTCGAGGGACACGTCAAGGCGAGCGTCGTGAGCGTGGGCGGTGAGCTCATCGGGAACATCGAGAACGCCAAGCGCGTCGAGCTCCTCGAGACCGGCGTCATCAACGGGGACGTCAAGGCAGGCTCGCTCACCGTCGCCGCGGGCTCGCGCATGCGCGGCCAGGTCGAGTTTGGCTACGAGCTCGAGGGGCGCGCCAAGACTGAGAGCAAGAGCTTCGGCAACGCATGAGCGTCGCTGCTCGCACGGACGCCGCGGGCAAGACGCGCACCTGTCCCCATTGCAAGGCGACGATTCTCGAGACCCTGACGATCTGTCCGGGGTGCCTGCACCACCTGCGCTTCGACCAGCAGGCGGCCAAGCGTCAGGCGGAGGCCGCCTCGGCGCTGCGCGTCGAGGGCGTGATCGCCCACCCCGCGACGGCTCCCGAGCCCTGGGAATACTTCGTCGTCATCTCGGTGCGCAACGAGCGCGGCGAGGAGGTCGCGCGACAGGTGGTGAACGTCGGGGCGCTGCGGAACGCCGAGACGCGCACCTTCACGCTCTCGGTCGAGGTGATGCAGCCGCAGCCGGTGGTCGTGCCGAATAAGCCGGTCGTGGCCCCGCCGCCGGCGCCGGCCCCGAGGGCGCCGCCGACCCGGACGCCGACCCCCGCGGCCCGACCTGCCGCCACGGGACCGGCCGGCGCGGCGGTGAGGCCCGGTTCTCCGCAGACGACCTCGGCCGGCGCGGCCGCAGCGCCCAAATCGCCTGCGGTGACTGCGCCGCCGAAGGGACCTGCAGGCCCGTTGCCTCCGAAACGCTAGCTCTACGGCGCCCGCGCTCGAGCGGGTGCGCCGCGCCCACCCGGGCTTCAGAAGCTCTGCGCCGTCTGCACGAGGAACTGGACGCTTCGGATGGTCCCGCCATGGGTCTCGAAGGGAAAGGCCAGATCCACGTGAATGACGTTGCCGAGACCGGAGCGCGCGTTCCCGATGCGCAACCCGAAGCCCGCATCCTTCAGGAGCCCGAGTGAGGGCTGCGCAAGCGGCGGCTGCCCCCAGGTGCGACCGGCGTCGAAGAAGATCGCGCCGCCCAAGCGCCACAGCCGGAACGGAAAGTAGTCGGTGAAGTAGCGCTGCTCGATCGTGAAGAGCCCACGTGCCGTGCCGTCCTGGTAGCGCAGCGGATAGCCGCGTAGCCCGTTATCGCCGCCGAGCAGGATCTGGTTGTCGAGATCGAGCCGCCAGCCCTTGGTGCCGACGAGCGTCGTGAAGAAGAGCCACTTCGAGCTCTGCTCGTAGTAGTAGCGGATCGAGGCGTCGGCGACCCCGTTGTAGAGCTCGCCGTTGTGCAGGCGGCCTGAGAAATCCCCCGCGAGCAGCAGCGTCGAGCCGTCCTGGCGGAAGCCGCGTCCGACCGTGCTCTGGAAGATGAGCGCGCTCTGACTCGAACCGAGCGAGGAATCCGCCCAGCCGAGGCGCGCCGTGGCGAGGGTGCCGAGGTAGAAATCCTCGGTGCGCAGGATCTGGTCGTGATTGTAGAGGCGAATGTAGTCGTCCTGGACCAGGTCGTACTCGAGCCACGGATAGATGAAGCGGCGGTCCTCGGGTACGAGGAAGGTCCCGGTGGCGAGCGGGGAGAACAGGTGCTCATCGTAGGTGGCACCGGCGCTGAAGCGATGCACCCAACCGTTCTGCAGGCCCGGCGACCAGCCGGCGTAGGCGGACAGGGCGTTATGCTGATCGTGGAACTGATCGATGATCTCACCGCGGTCATAGAGCGAGTCGGTCTGCGCATTGTCGAGGCCGCTCACCCCGCCCGCCGTGCGCGTGTCGAGCGCGTAGAAGGGGCGGTTCACCGTGAGCTCATGTGTCCAGCCGTCGCTCGCGTTCGCGTAGGTGAGGGCGGCCTGCGTGAAGCCGTCGAAGGCGTGGTTGTGGCTCAAGGTCACGAGCGACTCGGTGCGGTCGACCGTGGTCTGGTGCAGGAGGCGCACATCGGTCCCGGTGCCGAGGAAGTTCAGCTCCTCGAGCTGGATGCCGATCGAGTTGGTGCCGCCGCTGCGCGAGTAGTTGAAGCCCGGATTGAGCGTCCAGACATCCCGGGTCGTCACCCGCACGTCGACCTTGCCGTCGTGATATTTCACCGGACGGATCCAGGCGTCGTAGAAGTAGCTGTTGGCGCGCAGGATCCGCTCGCTCTCATCGATCAGGCGGCGCGAGTAGGGCTGTCCGGGCTTGAAGAGCAGCTGCTTACGGATCACGTGCGCGCGCGTCTTGGGGTGCAGGTGGTTGGCGGACCGGAACAGCCAGATGTCGTCCTTCGGGTCGTCGAGGTTGAAGATGTTCTGGTTATCGATGAGGATCTCCCCGATGACGGCCTTGGACGCCTCGAGCTCGGCATCCGGAGGGATGCCGGGGGTCTCGGGCGGCGGGACGCCGACGGGCAGCGCGATGGTGGTGGGCGCATCCACCGCGGGCGCATCCGCGGCCCGCGCCAGCGCCGGCAGCAACAGCAGGGCGAGGAGGGGCGCGAGGGCCGAGTGCCTCGCCGGCCGTTCAACTCCCCTGCCGGAGAGCCACCGCGTCCTGTACATCGAGGGATTGTGCCTTGGCGGGCCGGTCGGATGCCGGGGAAGCGGGTCCAAAATGTGACTTACTGCCCCTGCCGTGGCGCTCGCCCGGCACGGTCCCTCGGACCAACGTGAAAGAGTAACGATGAAGCGAGGGCGCTCGGTACGGATGCGCGCAGCGGGGGCGAGGATCGCGGCGCAGTGCGCCCTGGGCGTGTTGCTGACGGCGGTCTCGGGCATGGCGTGGGGGGCGGCCCCGCCTGCGGCGCACGCCCCGGCCGCCGTAGATCCCAAGCCCGCCCTGCTGGTGTTCGCGGCCGCGTCCCTGACGGACCCGGTGGGCGAGGTTGCCAAGGCCTTCGGCGCGCAAGGCTCCCGGCCCGGCGAGGGCGCGAGCCCGCGCCTCGAGGTCCGCACCTCCTTCGCCGCGAGCTCGGTGCTCGCCAAGCAGATCGAGGCGGGCGCGCCCGCGGACGTATTTCTGTCAGCCGATCCCGAATGGATGGACTATCTCGAGCGAAGAAAGCTCATCCAGCCCGGCACACGAGCGGACCTTCTCGGCAATACGCTGGTGCTGATCGCGCCCGCAGGGAGCGGCGTACAACTCACCCTTGCGCCGGGGGTGGATCTGACCGCGGCGCTCGCGGGCGGGCGGCTCGCGACCGGAGATCCGGACTCGGTGCCCGTCGGCCGCTACGCGCAGGCGGCACTGACCTACCTCGGGATCTGGGACCAGGTCGCGCCGCACCTGGTGCGCGCCGAGAACGTGCGCCTGGCGCTCGAGTACGTGGCCCGCGGGGAAGCGACTTTGGGGATCGTCTACCGGACCGACGCCCTCTCCGAGAGGCGGGTGCGGCTCATCGACACATTTCCCGCCGCGAGTCATCCGCCGATCGTCTATCCGCTCGCACTCACTGCGGGCGCCTCGCCCGCGGCCGCAGCCTTCGCGGCCTTCCTCGAAGGCGATGCGGCCCGGGAGATTTTCGTGCGCTACGGGTTCGAGCGGCTGCCCCTCAGAACTTCCCGTTCTGAAAGTCGATGAAGGCCTGCTCGAGCTCCTCCCGGGTATTCATCACGAACGGCCCGTACTTCGCCACCGGCTCCTTGAGCGGCCGGCCGGCCACGAGAATCGCGCGCGCGACTCTGCCGTCGGCGCCAGCGGCGACCCCCTTGACCTCAACCTCGCTTCCCTCATCGAGCACCGCGAGCTCGTGGGTGCGCACGGTCCTCGCGTCTTCGCCCGCACCCACCTCCACCGACCCTTCGAAGACGTACAGGAACGCTGCGTACTTTTCACCCAGGGGTGCGCGAAACGTCGCGCCGGGCTCGATCGCGAGATCGAGGTAGGTCGGATCGGTTGCGGGCTGCTCGATCGGACCTGCGACACCGGCCACGCGGCCGGCGATCACCTTGGCGGTGACGCCCGGGGCGGGCGTCGCGGTCGGAATGCGCTCGGGCCCGAACTCCTGGTACTTCGGTTGAGTCATCTTCTCGCGCGCGGGGAGATTCAGCCACAGCTGAAACCCGCGCATGCGGCCCTCCTGCTGCTCGGGCATCTCCGAGTGCACGAGCCCGCGGCCGGCGGTCATCCACTGGACGCTCCCGGGGACCAGCACGCCCTCGTTGCCGTGGTTGTCGCGATGACGCATGCGGCCGTCGAGCATATAGGTGACGGTCTCGAAGCCCCGGTGCGGATGGTCGGGGAAGCCCGCGATGTAGTCCTCCGCCTTCTCGGTCCCGAACTCATCGAGCATGAGAAAAGGATCGAGGTCGGGCAGCTGCGGCTGCCCGATCACGCGGGTGAGCTTGACCCCGGCGCCATCGGACGTCGGCATGCCCTTGACCACGCGCCGCACGGTCCGCCGTCGCGCTTCGCCGTTCAGCATGGAAATTCTCCTCGGAGGGGATCCTCCAACAATCGGGCTCGTCGAGGTGGAGTTCAAGCGCACGGCTTTACCCTCAGGCGGCGAGCGCCTGCACCGGGGCCGCCGCCGCGATCGCCGCACGCGCCGCCGCCAGGCTCGCCGCCCGATGCTCGGGCGAGAGCGCGAGTCCCTCGGCGCGCACGAAGCGTACATCCTGGATGCCGAGGAACGCGAACAGGAACTTGAGATACGACTCCCCGAACTCCCCCTGGGGCGGCGCGCCGCTCACCCCGCCGCGTGCCATCGCGACGATGACCTGCTTCCCCCCGGCGAGGCCTTCCGGCCCGCTCGCGGTGTAGCGAAAGGTCTTGCCCGCGACCGTGATGCGGTCGATCCAGGCCTTGAGCTGCGAGGGGATCGAGAAGTTGTAGATCGGCGCGCCGATCACGAGCACGTCGGCCGCGAGGAACTCCTCCAGCGCTGCGGCATTGCGCGCGGCCTCCGTCTCGTCGCTGCGCGCGAGCGACTTCCCCGAGAGGTGCGGCAGCGCCTCGGCCGCGAGATCGAGGTATCTGACCTCGGCGTCCGGATGCTGCTCCCTCAGCCGCCCGACGATCTCGCGGGTCAGGGCGCGGCTCGCCGACCCCTCACCGAGGATGCTCGAATCGATGTGCAGAACTTTCATAGTGTATCTCCCAAATGCCCTAAGGCTTGATTGGGAGAGTAATCCTTGGAACAATGCTTGAGAACAAGGCCAGAATAGAACGTATTGTTCTATTTGTGTAGTTAATAGGAGAGCCGAATGCAGCCTCTCGAGGGGCTCTACTACTTCACCCAGGTCATCGATCACGGCGGCTTTGCCAAGGCCGCTCGTGCGCTCGGAATTCCGAAGTCGCGCCTCTCGCGCCACGTCTCATCCCTCGAGTCGACGCTCGGGGTGCGCCTCGTCAACCGCTCGACCCGGCGCTTCGTCGTGACGGACGTCGGGCGCGAGGTCTACCAGCACGCCACGGCGATGCTGACGGAAGCCGATGCCGCAATCGAGGCGGTGGAGTTCGCGCGCGCCAAGCCCTGCGGGACGCTGCGCGCGAGCTGCCCGGTCGCGCTCGCCCAGTCCGCGCTCGCGCCCATCCTGCCGGCCTTTCTCGCCGCCTACCCCGCGATCCGCCTCGAGCTCCACGTCAGCAACCGGCGCGTCGACGTGCTCGCTGAGAGCTTCGATGTGGCGCTGCGCGTGCGAACCAGGCCCTCGGGCGAAGATGGGCTCGTGATGCGCACCTTTCGCGAGGTGGATGAGTTCCTCGTCGCAAGTCCCGCCTACCTCGAGGACGGCGCTGCGCTCGATGAGCCGCAGCAGCTCAAGGCTCACAGCACTCTCGACTACGCGGGGGAGTTCGAGCGGCGGCCCTGGGAGCTCATCGGCCCATCCGGCGAGAGCGCGATCGTCGAGCATGCAGCGCGCATCGTGTGCCACGACTTTGTCGTGCTGCGCGAGGCGGTGCTCGCGGGCTTAGGGGTCGCGCGGCTTCCCGAGAGCGTCGTGCGCGGTGACCTCGAGAGCGGTGCTTTGAGGCGTGTCCTCGCCAACTGGCGCAGCCCCCAGGGGATCGTCCACGTCGTGTTTCCGAGCCGGCGGGGCATGCTGCCTGCGGTGCGGGCCTTCATCGATTTCCTCGCCGAGCGGCTGCCGGCGATGCTGTAAGTCAAACGGCCGTCGATCGAGCCGCCCAGGGTGCGTCTCCAGGGGGACTCAAGGTCCGGAGGCCATCGGCCCCTGGCGCCGTCTAAGGAACGGCACCGCAATCGGCGCTGCCCAAGCCGTTAGACTAGGGACGTTCGGAGGGAACGCGTGAGCCCATGAGAGTCCCCCGCGCAACGAGGCCCGTCCCGCTCGCCGTGCTCGGCTTTCTGGCCCTGGCGGCACTCGGCTGCGCGCGCGCCGATGAGGGCGATCCGCCCGCTCGCGTGGCACGTCTGAGCTTCCTCGAAGGGGCGGTGTCGCTCGAGCCCGCGGGGCTTAGCGACTGGACGGCCGCCGAGCGCAACCGGCCGCTCACGGCGGGAGACCGTCTCTGGACCGACCAGGATGCGGTGGCGGAGCTCGATCTCGGGGACGCGGTGCTGCGCCTCGGCTCGATGACCGGGTTCGCCTTCCTCAACCTCGACGACCGCTTCGCGCAGATCCAGCTGAGCGCCGGGATCCTGCTCGTGCGGGTCTGGGACACCTCCAGCGGGCAGAGCTACGAGATCGACACGCCGAATCTCGCGCTGCGGCTCGCGCAGCCGGGCGTCTACCGCGTGGAGGTCGACGAGCCCGGCAGCACGACGCTCGTCAAGGTGTCGGAGGGCGAGGCGCTCGCCATCGGCTCGGGGGAGTCGATCCCGATCGGCGCCCAGCAGGTCATGGTGTTCACCGGCTCGGTGTCCGGCGCGACGCTCTCCTATAGCGCGGCCACGCTCGGTCCACCCGACGACCTCGATACCTGGTCCGCCACTCGCGACCGCCAGGTGGAGGAGTCGCCCTCGCGGCAATACGTGGCCGACGACACGCCGGGTGCCTACGAGCTCGACGACAACGGGCGCTGGCAGAGCACACCCGAATACGGTTACGTATGGTCCCCCGTGGTCGTGGTCGCGAATTGGGTGCCGTACCGCTTCGGGCACTGGGTGTGGATTCCACCCTGGGGCTGGACCTGGGTGGACGATGCCCCGTGGGGCTACGCGCCGTTTCACTATGGGCGCTGGGTAGCGCTGCACGGCGCCTGGTGCTGGGTCCCGGGACCGCGGCCCCTGCGCCCGATGTACGCGCCGGCGCTGGTGGCGTGGACCCGCGGGCCGGGCTTTGCAACCGCCGGTGCGCCCGCTGCCAGCGTCGGCTGGTTTCCGCTCGGCCCGCACGAGGTCTATGCGCCGGCATCGAGCGTGAGCGCGAGCTACCTGCGCAACGTCAACACCGCGAACACGACCATCGCGAGCACCAGCTACATCACCGACGTCTATCAGGGCCGCATCACCAACATCCGCTACCTCAACGGCACCGCGGCCGCGATCAGCGCGGTTCCCGAGAGCGTGTTCACCTCGGCACAGGGTGTCGCACGACACGCGCTGCCCGTGACGGCGGCCACGCTCGCCGGCATGACGGTCGCCGCCGCGGCACCCGCCGTGGCGCCGCAGCGCCAGAGCGCGTTGGGACCCGGCACGGGCCCGCGGGTCGCGCATCCCCCGCCCGCGCTCGCCAACCGCCCGGTGATCGCGCACACCGCGCTGCCGCGCGCCCCGGCCTCCTTCGAGGCGCAGCAGGCGGCCATCCAGGCGAACGGTGGCCGTGCGCTCTCTCACGCGGAGCTCGCGCGACTCCCGCCGGGAGCACCCACGGCGCGGGTGCGCGTGCTGGCGTCCGCCAAGGGCTCGCGCCCGTCGCCGGCGATCCCGGGAGGCCCGACACCCGGCCTCACGGAGCGTGCCCGCGCGCTCGAGAATCCCGCGCTCCCGTCCTCGGCCGCGGCCCCCACGCTCGTCTCCAAGCCGTCTGCACCCGTGCCGACGCAGCCCGCGCACACCGACCGCCCGCCCTGGGCGTCGCAGGGGTCGTTCTCGACCTACGATCCCGGTCACGCTCCGGCTGAGCCGCCGCCCGCAGCTGCGGTCCACCGCCCGGAGACTCCACCCGCGATCGCCGAGAGCGCGGGCGCTCCCGGCGCGCACTCGACGCATGCGGCGCCGGGCACGCCGCCGCCTGGCCACCCCCAGCCGCCCCCGGTGAAGTCGCAAAAGGCACCCGCCGAGCACTCGCACAGCGACTCGCGTGAGGATGCGAATCCACACGCGGACCGCTCGCGGGATCGGGTCGAGCGCTGAGCCGCAGCGACCGCGTGAGTCGCTTCAATCCGCCTCGAACTGCAGCGCCTCGCGCTCGAGCTCCCTGACGAATTCGCGCACCTCTCCCGCCGTACACAGCCGTCCCTCGAGCAAGGCGCGCAGCAGGCCCTCGAGATGCACGCGCAGCGCGACTGCGAGCACCGTCGGCGAGTAGCGCTCGAGAGAGGCCATCAGATCGTCGAGCTCCTCCAGACATTCCTCGACCGTGCCGTCGTCTCGCGAACTATCCGTGAATGGCATGCGGGCGCTCCCGGGTGATTGCGCCGCCACGATACACGACGGTCGCCGGCTGGGGAGAGTGCGCGTCGCCGCCCCGGCGCGTTTCTGCACGAACAGATACTCAACACGCAATTCCCAAGACCGGGGCGCTCACTAGACTGTGCCTCCACACTGCCACACCAACCGATGCAGGCGAGGAGCACAGACGATGAACAGTTTCACGTTGACCGCAGTTGGAAATCTCGCGCGCAACCCCGAGCTCGTCTCCAAAGGCGAGCGCAGCTACACCAAGCTCTGCCTGGTGGGCAACGACTACGCCGGCAAGGACGAGGAGGGCGCGGCGAAGGAGGTCGTGACCAGCCTGTGGTTCGTGGCCTTCGGCGGCATGGGCGAGGCGATCGCGCAGCACGCGCGCAAGGGCGATCAGCTGGTCCTCGAGGCGCGCGTGCGCGCCAGCAACTGGACCGACGAGCAGGGCGAAAAGCAATACGATCACTCGTTCATCGTGCAGGGCTTCCGCTTCGGCGCCCCGGGCAAGCTCAAACGAGAAGAGCTCGACGCGCGCCGCGGCGCCGAGGGGCGCGGTGGCGGGGCGCACGCCGTGAACGAGCGCTGACTCAAGCGCCCCAACCGCGGAGACCTGACATGGATGCAAGTCGGCGATCATTCGCGCGCCGCACGGTGCGCGGCTCTGTCGCGATCCTGCTCGCCCTGGCACCGGCGCTCGCGCTCTCGCAGGCAGCGTCGCCCTTCATGACCGGCGCCACGGCGCTGCAGACCAACATCCTCGCCTGGCTGACGCCCATTGCCATCATATTGGTCATGGCACTCGGCGCGATGGCGATGGCCAATCGAATGTCGTGGGGGTGGTGCCTGGGCGCCATCCTCGGCATCGCGATCGCTTTCGGCGCGCCGCAGATCGTCGCCTGGGTGCGCGGCATGTTCGCGGTCTGAGGGGGGACGATGGGCAGCCGCAACCAGGGACTCGTGGCGGACCCGCTCTTCGTCGGCGCCACCCGGCCCCCGATGCGCTGGGGGGTCACCTACTCGGCGCTGCTCTTCAATCTCGTGTTCACGATGGAGGCCTTCCTCGTCACCAGGAACCTGCTCACCCTCATGGTGTGTATGCCCATTCACGCCCTGTGCGCGTTGCTGTGCGCCCGCGATGCGCGCTTCTTCGATCTGGTGCTGCTGTGGGGCCGGACGCGCCTGCCGGCCTTGCTCGGCAACCTGCGCTGCTGGCATGCGAGCAGCTACAGCCCGCTGGCGCTCGATCTGCCACGCGCGGACGGGCGGCGGGCGGCGAGACCTCGGGCGCGCCGCTTCGGGGCACGCGGGGAGGCTGGATGATGCCCGCCGGCCGCGCAGCCGCTCTCAAGCGCGAGCGCAACGCCGCCGAGCACATTCCCTACGCGGCTCATGTCGCCGAGAGCGTCGTGCGCACACTCGCAGGCGACTACCTGCAGGCCTTCAGGCTGGGAGGCGCAAGCTTCGAGAGCGCGGACGATGAGCAGCTCAACAACTGGCACGAGCGTCTCAACGTGCTGTGGCGCAACCTCGCGAGCCCCGAGCTCGCGCTCTGGACTCACGTGATCCGGCGCCGCGGGCGCACGGCGTTGCGAGCGGCGACGTCCATCCCGGCGGGCTTCTCGGACTCGCTGGCGGCCCGCTACGCGAGGCGGCTCGGCGGCGAGACCCTCATGGTGAATGAGCTCTATCTTGCGGTGCTGTTCCGTCCGACCGCGGGGCTCGCCGCGGAGCTCCTCGCGGGCGTACTGGCGAAGACCCGTCGCCGTCAGCAGCCGATGGAGCTCAACCAGGCACTCGACACCTGCGCCAAGCTCGCGCAGACCGTGCAGGCCTCGCTCGCGCGCTACGACCCGGAGCTGCTCGGGGTCTACCGCTACGGCAACGCCTGGTGCTCCTCGCTGCTCGAATATCTGGCGGAACTGGTGAACGGCGAGGCGCGGCGCGTGCCCCTGCCACGAGGGCCGCTCAATGAGGCGCTGGCGACCACGCGGCTGCTGTTCGGCACCGAGGCGATCGAGTACCGCATGCCGGCCACGACCCGGGTCGGCGCGATGCTCGGGATCAAGGAGTACCCGACTCCGAGCATCGTGGGCATGTTCAACCGCCTGCTGTCGGCGCCCTGCGCGCTCGTGCTCACGCACTCCTTTACGTTCCTGACCAAGGCTTCCGGGCAGGCACTGCTGCAGCGGCAGTTCAACCGCATGGCAAACGCGGGCGACTTTGCGCTCTCACAGGCAGCGCAGCTCAAGGAGGCACTCGATGGACTCACCAGCAATGAGTTCGTCATGGGCGACCATCATTTCTCGCTGCAAGTGCTCGCGGATCCCGAGGAGAGCGCCGCCGGCAACGGGGACGGACGGCGCCTGCGCACCCTGAACGACTGCGTGGCGCTCGCACGCAGCCTCCTTGCGGATAGCGGCATGACCGTCGCGCGCGAGGACCTGGCGCTCGAGGCGGCTTTCTGGGCGCAACTGCCCGGCAACTTCGCGCTGCGGCCGCGCAAGGCTCCGATCACGTCGCGAAATTTCGCGGCCATGGTTCCGTTTCATAACTATCCGGTCGGACGCGCGAGCGGCAATCACTGGGGTGAGGCGCTGACGCTGCTCAGCACGCGCGCTTGCTCGCCGTACTACTTCTCGCTCCACGCGAGCGATCCGGCGGAGCCGGACGGGGGCGCCCGCAAGGACACCGGGCACACGTTCATCTGCGGGCCGACGGGCTCGGGCAAGACCGTGTTCATCGGCTTCCTGGTGGCGATGCTCGAGCGGCAGGGTGCCACCCAGATCATCTTCGACAAGGACCGCGGGCTCGAGATCCTGGTGCGGGCGTTGCGCGGCGAATATCTCGCCCTGAAGCAGGGCGTGCCGACGGGCTTCAACCCGCTGCAACTGCCGCCGACGCCGGCGCACACGGAGTTCCTGAAGGCATGGCTCCAGCTCCTGGTGCGCCCGGCCGGCGGGGTAGCGCTGACGGCCCGCGAAGAGCGCGATCTCGAGCAGGCGCTGCGCGGCACGCTCTCGCTCGCCGCTCCCGCGCGGCGTCTGTCGCGCCTCATCGAGTATCTCGATCCCACCGAAGGCGAAGGTCTGCATGCGCGGCTGGCGCGCTGGTGCGAGGCGAGCCGTGGCGAGTACGCCTGGGTCTTCGACAATCCGCAGGACTCGATCGTCGCGCGGCTCGCCGGCCGCCCGGTAGTCGGGTTCGATGCGAGCGAGTTTCTCGATCACGAGCTCACCCGTGCGCCCGTGACGCTCTATATGTTTCACCTGGTGCGGCAGCTCCTCGACGGCCGCCGTCTGGTGTGCTGGATGGACGAGTTCTGGCGACTGCTCGCCGACCCCGCGTTCGAGAGTTTCGCCCGCGAGGGCCCCAAGACCTGGCGCAAGCTGAACGGGGTGATGTGCCTCGCCACGCAGAGCACCAGCGACGTCCTCGACAGCCCCATCAGCCGCACCATCATCGAGCAGACCGCGACCAAGGTGTTCTTTCCGAACGCTGATGCCAGCGCCGAGGAGTACTGCGGCGGCTTCGGGTTGACGGAGCGCGAGTTCCGGCTGATCAAGGAGCAGCTCGAGCCCGGCTCGCGCTCCTTCCTGGTGAAGCAGGGGCACCAGAGCATCGTGTGCCGGCTCGATCTAAAGGGTTTCGACGGCGAGCTGGCGGTGATCTCCGGGCGCGCCCGCCACCTCGAGCGCCTGCAGCGGCTGCTCGGCACGCACGGCGCCGACCCGGATCGCTGGCTGCCCGCCTTCATGGCCTCGTCTCAACAGGAGTGACGCGGGAAGTCCCTATTAATAAGGAGTCGTCATGCGCACGAAACAGTTCCGGTTGTTCTCTCTCTCGGCGCTCGCCCTGGCGCTGGCGCCGGTGGCGGCGCACGCCCAGTTCGCCGTGATCGATGTCGCCGCCGTGACCCAGCTCCTCACGCAGGTGCAGCAGCTCGAGCAACAGCTGGCCACGGCCCGCAGCCAGCTCGCTCAGGCCCAGTCGGAGTATCAGGCGATCACGGGGAGCCGCGGCATGCAGTCGCTCCTCGGCGGGACTGTGCGCAATTATCTGCCGCCCGACTGGGCGACGCTGCAGGGGGTTCTGCAGAGCGGCGGCGCGGCCGCCGGCGCCTATCCGGCGCTCGCCGCCGACCTCGCGCGCGCCCTCAACACGAACGCGGTGCTCAGCGCGCCGCAGCTGGCGGCGCTGCCTGCGGCCGCCGGGCAGTCGCTTCAGGCAGGGCGCCAGGCGCCGGCGTTGCTTGCAGCGCTGTCGCAGGAGGCGCTCGCCAACAGCAGCCAGCGCTTCGCAGCCTTGCAGCGGCTGATCGACACCATCGGCTCGGCGGGAGATCAGAAATCGATCCTCGAGCTCGCGGCCCGCATCGCAGCCGAGCAGGGCATGCTGCAGAACGAGCACACCAAGCTCGACGAGCTCTACCAGGGCACGGAGGCCAGCCAATGGGCGAGTGCACAGCGGACGCGCGAGCTCATCGTCGCGGGACATGGGCAGTTCTCCGGCCGTTTTCAGCCGCAGCCCTGAGCGGCGTTGCGGAGAGCGCGCGTGGGATTCTTTGCGACCTTCCGCAGCTGGCTCGACGGACAGCTCGCCACCTACATCGGCGCCAATACCGCGCTGGTGGCGAGCGCGCTCGAGCCAGTCATCGTGACGCTCGGCGTCATCTACGTGATGGTGTGGGGATACCTGCACCTCAGCGGTCGCATCGAGGAACCGTTCGTGGCAGGCCTCAAGCGCCTGGTGACGCTCGCGGTGGTCCTCGCAGCCTCGCTCCACCTGTGGCTCTACAACTCCGTCATCGTCGATACCTTCTATCGCGCGCCGGCGCAGCTCGCGAGCGCGATCGTCGGCGCTCCCGACCCGGTCAGCACGGTCGATACGATCTGGAGCCAGGGAGGGGCGGTGGCCGGTTACCTGTGGAACAACGGCGGAGTCTTCAGCGGCGACTTCGGTTATTACGTTGCCGGGGCGATCGTCTGGGTGCTGGTGGGACTCGTGTGTGTCTATACGATGTTCCTCATCGCCCTCTCCAGCGTGGCGCTCGCGGTACTCCTCGCCCTGGGGCCGCTGTTCATTGCGCTGCTGCTGTTCGATGCGACCCGCCGCTTCTTCGAGGCCTGGCTCGGCCAGCTCGCCAACTATGCGCTCATCACCATCCTGACGGTGCTGGTCGCGGCGTTGCTCCTGCAGATCGTCGCCTCGTACGCGGCCCAGACGGCGGCCCGCGGCGCGGCCATCGTGACGGTCGATGCGCTCAACATGGTTCTGGTCGCGGTTCTGGTGTTTCTCCTGATGCGCCAGGTCATGCCGATCGCCGCCGCGCTCGCCGCCGGGGTGAGTCTCAACAGCTTCTCGCTGGTGAGCCGGCTCGCCAGCTGGGGAGTGCACCGCGGCGCGAGCGTGGCGCGCGGCGCCGCGGTGCTGGCGGCGGCGCCGCTGGTGAGCCCACGCGGCGCATCGTCCCTGCCGGCGAGGGTACCTGCGCCCTGGCGCGCCAACTGAGCCGGTAGAGACGCGCTTCCCCGGTGTGGACAAGGAGGTCCCGGTGAGAACCCTGTTACTCGTTCTTCTTGCGCAGCTGACCTGCGCCTGCACACCGCACGAGATTCGCTGCGACGGGCACCTCGAGCGCATCAATGCCGATGCGACCATGCCAGACGCCGCGGCGGGCGTCCCGTGAGCGCGCCGGCGCCGCTCGCCGGGTACTTCCGCGAGGCTGCCGCATGGGACGCGGACCGGATCGGCGCGGCGCGCCGCGATGCGCGCGTCGCCTGGCGCGTAGCAGCCGGCGGCTGGCTCTGTGCGCTGGCGGGCAGCGCCGCGCTCATCGTGCTGATGCCGCTGAAGCGCGTCGACCCCTTCGTCATTCGCGTCGACAACACCACCGGCATTGTCGACGTCGTGCCGGTCTACAGCGGAACGACCAATGCTGAGCAGGCAGTGACGCGCTACTTCCTCACTCACTACATCACGACTTGCGAGCGCTTCAACTTCGCGACGGCCGAGAGCGACTACGAGGAGTGCGGGGCATTCAACGCGGCGCAGCGCAACCAGGCGTGGTATGCGCTGTGGAACCCGAACAACCCTGCTTCCCCGCTCAACGTACACAAGGACGGCAGCACGGTGCGGGTGCAGGTCGAGTCGGTGAGCTTCTTTCAGCGCGCGAGCGGGGCGACCGACCTCGCGCAGGTCCGCTACCTCAAGGCCGAGCGCCAGGGCGCGGGGAGCGAGGAGCGCTTCACTCACTGGATCGCGACGATCCAGTACGCCTACGGCGCCCCCTCGAAGGAACCGACGGTGCGGCGCTGGAATCCCCTCGGCTTCAAGGTGATCGAGCTGACCTCCGAGCCCGAGATCCTGCCGCAACCGCCGACCAAGGCGGGTTGAAGCGACGTGGCCGCGCACGACCCCAGGGCAGCGCAGCGCGCGCGCGCCTCGTGCGGCGGCGCGCTCTTGGCGATGCTGCTCGCGCCCGGCCTGTTCGCCGGCGCGCTGCCCGAGCGCGGCGCGGCGGACGATCGTATTCGCCTGGCACCTTATCTGCCGGATGAGGTCTATCGACTGCGGGGCTATGTCGGCTACCAGATCGAACTCGAGTTCGAGCCGGGCGAGACCTTCGCAGGCCTCGGGGCGGGCGACCTCGAGAGCCTCACCTTTGCGGCGCAGGCGAATCACCTGTTCCTGAAGCCGCGCGCCGCCGTAGTCGAGACCAACCTCACGATACTCACCAGCCGGCGCGTCTATCACTTCGACTACACGGCGAGCGCGCACCGCCCGGATCGCGACGTCGACGACATCGTCTACGTCCTGCGATTCATCTACCCGCCGCCGGCCGCGCCCAGGGAGTCGGACGCCGCGCTCGCGCGCGCGCTCGACAGCGCGGGCACAGCACCTTTGAACCGGGACTATTGGTATCGCGGCAGTCCCGAGCTCAAGCCGAGCGCGGCCGCAGATGACGGCGTTCAGACTCGCCTCAGGTTCGGCCCGCAACAGGAGCTTCCGGCGATCTTCCTCGGCAACGATGACGGCAGCGAGTCGCTCGTCAACTTCACAGTGGATGGGGTCGAGGTGATCGTGCACCGGGTGAGTCGTCGCCTGATCGTGCGGCGCGGAAAGCTGACGGGCTGCATCGTGAACGCGGCGTTCGGCGCAGCCCATGGGCGTGTGGCCTCGGGCACCGTCACGCCGGCCGTGGAGCGCATCACCCGGGGCGTGCACCCATGAGCGAGCGCGAGAACGGCAAGTCCGGCGAGGTCGGGGGAGAGGCCGTGCGCGGGGAGCGCACCACGGCAGTCGTCCACGCCGCACGCAGCCTGCAGTCGCGCGCGAGCAGCCTGCTGGCAGCCGCTCTCATGATCACACTTGGGCTCTCGGCGCTCGGCTGGTATTACGCGCATGCCCTCACCCGTACGACGCGCGCCCGAGCCCAGGCGCAGTCGGTGGCGATCAGCCGTGCCCAGGGCGAGATGCCGCTGCCGTCGCTCGGGCACATCGAGCCTCCGAAGATCATCGCGACCGGTGCGGCGGCGCCGTCATCGCCCGATCCTCAGCCGCAGCTCGCGCCGCCCGCGGCCTACCCGGACCCGCTCCCTCCTGCCGTCGGGATGCTCAAGGCTTCCCCGACGACGATTGAAGTGCAGCCGGCATCCCCGAGTCCGCGCGAACTTGCGCTGGCGCGACGCCTCTCGGGCGGGGTGCTGGCGCGCGACTCGGAGCCGCCACCGCTCCGTCAGGCGCTGACCCCGTCCGCGCAGATCCCTGCGGCCTCAGGGCAGGCCGCGGTCTCAGCGCCCGATTCGACTTACGGTGTGCCGCCGGGGCCCGATCACGGCGAGGGAGGCATCGCGCCGCTGCTGCGCGCGGCGGTGACTCCCGCGGTACCCGCGGCGCTGCTGCCGACGCAGCGCTTCCTCCTGCCCCAGGGCAGCTTCATCGACTGCACGCTCGAGACCGCCATCGACTCGACGCTGCCGGGCATGACGACCTGTCTCACCGCCGCCGACACCTTCGGCGCGGACGGCAAGGTGGTGCTCCTCGAGCGCGGCACGAAGCTCGTCGGCGAGACACGCGGACAGGTTCGACAGGGTCAGGCGCGCGTGTTTGTGCTCTGGACGCAAGCGCGCACGCCGAGCGGTGTGGTGGTGCCGCTCGCCTCCCCGGGTACGGACGAGCTCGGCCGCGCCGGGCTCCCCGGCGAGGTCGACCGCCATTTCTGGGAGCGTTTCGGAGCGGCCATGCTGATCACGCTGGTCGACGGGGCGGTGCAGGCCGGAGTGCAGGCCGCGGCGCCCGCCGGGAGCGTCGTGGTCTACGCGCCCACGGCATCACAGGACCTTCTCACCGAGGTGCTGAAGGAGACCGTGGCCATTCCTCCGACGGTCGTGAAGAGAAACGGCGACCGCATTCAGGTTCTGGTGGCCCGCGACCTCGACTTCCGGCCCGTGTATGAGCTGCGCAGCGCCGCTCTCGCCCCCTGAGGCTGCACGGGGACGCGCGCTGCGTACCCCATCCGCCCTCGATCTCACTCTCGAGGCGCTGCGGCCGCTGCTCGCCGATCCGCAGGTGACCGAGCTGTGCATCAATCGGCCGGGCGAGATCTTCATCGAGACGCACTCGGGCTGGCGCTGCGTCGCGGCTCCGTTCGCGGACTTTGACTGGTGCCAGCGCCTCGCGAAGCTCATCGCCAACGCCACCCGGCAGCGGGTGGATGAGTCTGCGCCGCTCCTGTCCGCGGCCCTCCCCACGGGGGAGCGCGTGCAGATCGTGTTGCCTCCGGCGACGACGCTCGGCTGCGTGGCCATCACGATCCGCCGGCCGTCGCTCGAGGTGTGGTCGCTCGAGGAGCTGAGCCGGCACGGAGCGCTGCAGGCAGTCCGGTCCCCCGGCAGCGCGCCCGACGACAGCCAGACGGATCTCGATCGGCTGCACGCAGCCGGCGAGTACCAGGCGTTCCTCAGTCTCGCGGTTCGCAGCCGCCGCAACATTCTGGTTTCCGGGCCGACCGGCTCCGGAAAGACCACCCTGACCAAGGCGCTCATCCAGGAGGTCCCCCCTCATGAGCGCCTCGTCACCATCGAGGACGCGCGCGAGCTGGTGCTCGACCGCCATCCCAATCACGTGCGGCTCTACTACAGCAAGGACGATCAGGGGCTGGCGCGCGTGACTCCGAAGCAGCTGCTCGAGTGCTGCCTGCGGATGCGCCCCGACCGGATCCTGCTCGCGGAGCTGCGCGCCGAGGAGGCGTTCGACTACCTGCGCAACGTGAACTCCGGGCATCCGGGCTCGATCACCAGTGTGCACGCGGCGAGCGCCGAGCTCGCGTTCGAGCAGCTCGTGCTGCTCGTAAAGCAAAGTCCCGGCGGGCGCACCCTGGCGCGGCGCGACATCAAGCGCCTCTTGTACCTTCTGGTCGACGTCGTCATCCAGTGCGGCCTCGAGCATCACCGGCGGGTCATCCGCGAGATCTGGTACCACCCTGAGCGCAAACGCGAGGGTGCGCGTGGCGCACGCCGCGCGGCGTACGCGCGGCCTGAGGCGATGAGATGTCCCCCGGCGCACTGATGCACGGCTGGCCGGGCCTGCTCGCGGCCTACGCCGCGGTGCAGGGGCCGCTGCTCGCCGGCATGATGCGCTCGCGCGCTTCCTGGCAGCGCCTCTTGCTGAGCCCGGCGATCGCCGCGCCGCTGACCGTCGCCTCCGGGGTGAGCGCTGCGCTCGTGACTCCGGTGTTCACGAGCTTCGGGCTCGCGAGCGGGAGTGTCCTGCAGTTGTCCACGGGCGTGGCATTGAGCGCCGCGATCGGCTACCTCTCGGGCCGCGCACTCGGCCGCGAGCGTCCGGTGCAGGCCGTGCACGTGCGCGGCGCCGTCGTGGCGACACCCCCGGCTCGGGTGGCTGAAGACCTTGCGCACGCGACCGCGGGCCGGCGTGCGGCCAGCAAGCTCAGGTTAGCCGGCGTGGCGCTTTCGGAAGAGGACGAGACCAAGCACTTCAAGCTCATCGGCACGACCGGTACCGGCAAGAGCACGGCCATCCGCGAGCTCCTCGCCGGAGCGCTGGCACGCGGCGATCGCGCCGTCGTCGCCGATCCCGACGGCGGATACCTCAGGCGCTTCTACGATGCGGCGCGCGGCGATGTCATCCTCAATCCCCTCGAGCCCGCCTCGGTCCGCTGGGACCTGTTCGGTGAGCTCGCCGAGGCGCACGACGTCGAGCAGCTCGCCCGCGCGCTGATCCCGGACCACGAGGGACCGGACCGCAGCTGGCGCGGCTATGCGCGCACCTTTTTCAGCGCCGTCACCGAGCAGGCGCGCGCCTCTGGTGTGAGCGATGTGCGTGAGCTCTATCGGCTGCTGGTAGTCGCAGGCACCTCCGAGCTCAAGACGCTGGTGGCCGGCACTCCCGCCCAGCCCTTCCTCGAGGAGCATAACGGCCGCATGTTCGACTCGATCCGCTCGGTGGCGAGCTCGGCCGTCGCCGCTCTCGACTACGTCGCGCGCCAACCGAGCGGCGCTCTCTTCTCGGTGCGCCGCTGGACCGGCAGCTCCGTGGCAGCGGAGCCGGCGGCGCCGGCGCAGGGCGTGCTCTTCATCCCGTACCGCGCCGGCCAGATCGCGGCACTCCGTTCGGTCATCTCGGCCTGGATGAGACTCGCAATCTTCGAGGCCATGAATCGCGCCGAAGCCGAAGCGCCGCAGCGCCTGTGGTTCGTCGTGGATGAGCTCGATGCGTTGGGACAGATCGACGGGCTGAAGGATGCGCTGGCGCGGATCCGCAAGTTCGGCGGGCGCTGTGTCCTGGGGTTTCAGTCGATTGCGCAGGTCTCGAGCACCTACGGGCAAGGCGAGGCCCAGACCCTGGTCGAGAACTGCGGAAACACGCTGATCCTGCGCTGCGCCGGCAGCGAGCACGGCGGCACCGCGCAATTCGCCTCGAGACTCATCGGCGAGCGCGAGGTGATACGCACCAGCGTGTCACGATCGCGCCGCCCGCTCGAGTTGCTGCCCGTGCTCAACCACTCCGAGAGCTCCACGATCGAGGCGGCCGTCATGGCTTCCGAGATCGAGCAGCTGCCGGATCTCGCCGGCTACCTGAAGATCGCCTCCCGGCCGCAGTGGCTGCAGGTGGTGCTGCCGCGCACGGCGGCACGCGCGCCGAGCGTGCCCGCGCACGGTGGCGTCTCAATCCGCGCGGGCCGCGGCCTCGAGGGCCGCGCTGCCGATGCGAGGTCTGCCGAACTCGGGCTGGAGTGAGACACGGTGGACGACACCGCCATGAAACTCGGGCTGCTCCTGGAGGGCGCGCAGGCGCAGCAGACGCTGGCGCAGGGCGCGCTCGAGAGGCTCGAGGCTCACGTGGGCGAGCTCGCCGGGATCGCACGCGATGAGATTCGCACGACATTGATCGAAGAGCTGCGCGCGCTCGGGGACGACAGTCGCAGGGCGGCCGAGACGCTGCGGCGGCTGCGGTACGTCGCGGATCTGCGCGTGGCGCTGTGGACACTCGCGATGGCGACGCTTGCGTGCGCCGTGCCGCTCGCCGCGGCCTGGTGGCTGCTTCCCTCGCGCGGCGAGGTTGCAGCGCTCAGCACGCGCCGGGAGGCGCTCGAGTCGGCGGTAGCTCGGCTCGAGCGGCAAGGCGGGCGGATGGAGCTGCAGCGCTGCGGAGCGAGCCAACGTCTGTGCGTGCGCGTCGACCGGAGCGCGGGCGCCTTCGGCGAACAGTCGGATTTCCTCGTCGTCAAGGGCTATTGAGCCATGGGTCCCGGCGCCTGGCTCGATGGGATGCAGCAACGGCTGGCGCTCGTGCCGATCCTCGGGCTGTTGGCCGCCGCCGGGAGTCTCGCCATCCGCAGGCTGCGGGCCGACATCCGCCGGCGCGGTGCCCATGTGGTGGACGGGCGGGGTGCCCAGCGTCGCGCGCGACGCTTGCTCAGGCGCTACGCGGAGCCACCCATCCTGCTCGCCGGCGTGGCGATCTCTCCGCACGATGAGACCAAGCACTTCAAGCTGATCGGTACCACCGGCACCGGCAAGTCGACCGCGATTGCGGCCCTGCTCGAGGGAGCCCTGAGGCGCGGCGACCGCGCCGTGATCACCGACGCCGATGGCGGCTACCTCGCGCGCTTCCATCAGCGCCGCCGCGGAGACGTAGTCCTCAATCCGTTCGAGCCTGACTCCGTCAGGTGGGATCCCTTCGCCGAGCTCGGCGAGCGTTGGGACGTGGACCAACTCGCGAGCGGTCTCATTCCTGCGAGCGATGATGCCAGCGGCCGCGAATGGCGTGGTTACGCCCGTACCTTCGTGACAGCCCTCACCCGGCGCTGCCACGAACGCGGCGCGCGCGATCCGGCCGAGCTCTGGCGCCTCCTCACGATCGCGAGCAACAGCGAGCTGCGCCCGATCGTCGCCGGGACGCCGGCGCAGCCCTTCCTCGAGCCGGAAAATGCCCGTATGTTCGGCTCGATCCGCTCCGTGACCGCCTCGGCCGTCGCGGCGCTCGAGCACCTCGCGGCACAGCGCGGCCGGCCGTTCTCGGTCCGTGCCTGGGTGCGTGCGGGCCGGGGAGTGTTGTTCATGCCCTACCGGGCGGCGCAGATCGCGGCACTGCGCTCGATTGTCGCGACCTGGGTCCGGCTCGCGATCTTCGAGGCGATGCGCGTAGCGGGCGAGGACCAGCGATTGTGGTTCGTGGTCGACGAGCTCGACTCGCTCGGTGCGATCGACGGCTTGAAGGACGCACTCGCACGGCTGAGAAAATTCGGCGGCCGGTGCGTGCTGGGATTTCAGTCGATTGCGCAGGTCTCGGCGACCTACGGGGCCGAAGCACAGACCCTGGTCGAGAACTGCGGAAACACGCTGATCCTGCGCTGCGCCGGCAGCGAGCACGGCGGCACCTCGCAGTTTGCCTCGCGGCTGATCGGCGAGCGGGAGGTACTGCGCCGACAGACCTCGCGCGGCCGCGACCGCGAGAGCTTGTTCAGCGGGAGGGGGCAGCGGCGCTCAACCCAGGTGAGCGATCAATGGGTCACCGAGACCGCGGTCATGGCCTCCGAGCTCGAGCAGCTGCCCGACCTGACGGGGTACTTGAAACGAGCCTCGTCGGATGCATGGCTGCGCGTGCGCTTTGGGCGCTGAGCGTTTAGGTCTTGGCGTACTATCATTTTCACATCAGCGCGATCGGGCGCAGCGCCGGCCGGCGCGCAACGAGCTCAGCGGCCTACCGTGCCGGCGAGCGCATACGCGATGAGCGCAACGGCCGGATCTACAACCATACGCAGCGGCGGGACGTGGTCCACACGGAGATCTTTCTTCCGGCACATCTCAAAGAAGCGGCCAGTGCCTGGGCAGCAGATCGCGAAAAGCTCTGGAACATCGCGGAGCACAGGGAGAAACAGTCCAACTCGCGGGTCGCACGGGAGTACCAGGTGTCGCTGCCGCACGAGCTTTCGACCGCACAGCAGGTCGCCCTGGCTCGCACGCTGTCTCGCGAGCTCGCCGAGCGCTACAAGGTGGCGGTGGACCTGGCGGTTCATCTGCCGCGCCCGGGCGGTGACCCGCGGAATTTTCACGCGCACCTGCTGACGACCACGCGGGAGGTGACTCCCAAAGGCCTGGGTGCCAAGACCGGGCTCGACATGCAGAACAGCGAGCGCCGCCGACGCGAGCTGCCTCACGCGCGCGACGAGATCCGCGCGCTGCGGGAACGCTGGGCGGTTCTCGCCAACGAAGCGTTACGGGAGGCCAACGTCGAGACACGGATCGATCATCGGTCCCTTGCGGCACGGGGGATCGACCGCGAGCCCGTGCCGTACTTTCCGATAGTGGCGCTCAGGATGGAGCGACGCGGCGTGCGCAGCGAAGTGGCGGAGAAGATCCGCGAGGCCTATCGCCAGCGCGTGGCGGCGCGCCTGGAGCGTGCCGCGGAACCTCCTTCTGCCACCGCAAGCGTGGGGAGCGTGGCCCGTGCAGAGGGGACCGATCTGCCGGCGGCGCCGAAGGATCTCGAGGAGATTCGCAGGCAGGCGCGCGCCGCCTGGCGGCAGCTGCGCTCCAGGGACGGTTCCGAGGGGCAACGGCACCCCGGGAGCGAGCTCGCGGGCGCAGGCCGTGGGCCTGAGGCCGTCCCCGGAACTCGCGGGCACGATGATGACCTCGGGCTCTAGCGCGCGAGGCGCCCGAGCGGACGACTGGCCGAGTGCGGTCGCCGCGCTGCGCTCGAGTCTCCCGTTCGCCGCCTGCTACGTCTACGCGCCACAGGGTGCGGGGACGCTGTCCGCCGCAGCCCGGCTGCTCTGCCGGCGGGTGAAGGCGAGTGATCCCCGCTGGCTGCCGAGGTACGTGCGGCAGGTGATGGAGCTCTGTGCGACGGGTCGGCCGTTCGCGCGACTGTTCGCGCCCGATGCCTGGCTCGTTCCGGTGCCCGGGTGCGTGCCGAGGTGTGCCATGTCAACAGCCGCGTGTCAGCTGGCGATCGCGCTGCGCGCCTTCGGCCTTGGGTCCGAGGTATGGCCCGGACTCTTGCGCCGCACTGCCGTGCCCCGATCGGCGACGGCTCTGCACGGAGAGCGACCGAGCGTCCGGCAGCACTACGAGTCGTTCGCTGTCGGCGTGGCGCGCGGACGACTGCCCGAGCGAATCGTTCTCATCGACGATGTCATCTCGCGAGGGCGTACCCTGCTCGGGGCAGCCGCGCGGCTGCGGAGCGAGTTTCCTCACGCCGATATCCGCGCCTTTGCGCTGGTGCGCACCCTGGGCTTCCTCAGCCACCTCGACCGGCTGCTCGCGCCGTGCGTGGGGGTCGTGTATTGGAGGGGTGATGCGCGGCGCGAGCCGTAGGACGTCGCCGCGCGCCTACTGCAGCGACACCCGGTACGCGAGCATCGCGCCCCCCTCGATGGGCACGAGCGCCAGATGGGACTCGCCGCCGCTTGCGTAGCGGCGGTCCATCGCGAAGTAGCCGCTCGAGATGCCGAGTGCGGCGCCGGCCACCGTATCCGACAGCCAGTGGGCGTTGTGCCGCAAGCGCTCGTAGCTCGTGGCCACACCGATTCCGTAACCGAGCAGCCGCCGCAGGAATCGATAGTCGTCGTTGCCGGATTCGGCGAGCACCGTGCCGACGGCGAAGGCCGCGGTCGAATGCACCGACGGAAAGGAGTCTCCGCCCTTGAACCACTCGTTGGGGTTGGTGGTCTGATCCGGCCGCTGGCGCCCGAAGGCGTACTTGAAGCCATAGGCTGCGGCGACACTCAGCGCCGCCCCCTCCGCCATCGCCCATCCCTCGCGATAGCCGTCGCGATCCTGCGTGAGGAGGGCGAGCGCCCAGGTGCCGCCAAAAACCACCGCGGTCGGGATGGCATCCTGCGAGTCGTAGGTGTTGGTGCTGGCGACGGGGCCCGGGCCTACGAAGTGGGTCCTCACCTGGGTGTCGTAGCGATGGGCGATGCCCATCGCGAGGACTGCGCCGGCGAACCACGCCCACTGCGTGCGCTCCCAGCGCAGCGGAGCGGTGAAATAGGCGCCGACATCGCCGAGGACCGATGGGGTCGAGGGCTGCGGCCCGCTCGCCGGCACGTCCGTCGGGGCGCTTGTCGCGGGCATCGGCAGGTTACCGTCGCCGGGGGCAACCTGTGCCTCAGCCACTCCGCAGAGCGACAGGGTCGCGGTGGCCAGCACTGTCGTGAGAACGCCTCTTACTCGCAAAGCTCTATCCACGCGCCGCACTCTCGAGGCGCCGGTCGTTTGAGTTACGGTGGAGCCGGGTGAGGATTCTAGCGTGGCTCGAGCTCAAGCGCGTCGATACCAGGCCACGCCGGCCGGATCGACCTCGCGCCGCACGAGACCGCGGCCGATGAGACAGTTGAGGTGCGCGATGCTCTCGCCCGTGGCCATGGTGAGCAAGTCGTTGCCAACACGGCGGCGGAACAGCAGACCAAACACATCCACCGCGCGCTTCGGCGTGAGGAGCTCGCCCTGGAGGCTCGCGAGCCGCTGCTCGTGGCCTTCGATCAGGTCGTCGAGACGCGCATGCAGTCCGCGGAAGGGCTCATTGTGCGAGGGCAGGATCAGTACGTCGTCGCTGACGCGCTGCCTGATTGCGGCGAGCGAGCCGAGCCACTCAGATAACGGATCCGCGTCGGGCTCGGTCGGGAAGACCGACACGTTCGAGGTGATCCTCGGGAGCACCTGATCGCCGGAGATCAGCAGCCGCTCCTCGGGGCAGTGCAGGCACAGGTGCTCGGGCGAATGGCCGTGCCCGACGACGGCCCGCCAGGTGCGCGCGCCGATCGCGAGCTCCTCGCCGTCGACCACGCGCCGATAGCTGTCGGGCAGTGCGTGCACCGCCTTGCCGAAGAGGCCGAAGCGGGCGCGGTAGTGCTCGAGCGCTGCGTCGTCCCAACCCGCGGCGCGGTAGAAGCGCACGCCGTCCGCCGGCGCCTCGCGGCCCGTGTCGGCCACCAGCATGCGGCAGGTCACGTATTCCAGTCGCGTCATCCACAGGCGGCAGTCGTGCTGCCGGGTGAGCCACCCCGCCATCCCGACGTGATCGGGATGCATGTGCGTGCAGATAACCCGTGCAACGGGCCTCCCCGCCAGCGCCCCGGAGAAAGCCGCCTGCCAGTCGACCACGGTGTCGGGGGTCTGCATGCCGGTGTCGACCAGCGTCCAGCCCGGACCGTCCTCGAGTGCCCAGACGTTGATGTGATTCAGGGCTGGCATCGGCAGGCGCATGCGCAGCCACAGGAGACCGGCGGCAACCTGCAGCGCCTCTCCGGGCTCCGGCACCCGGTCGAAGGGATAAGTCGCGCCCGCGGGGACAGAGATCTCGACGGAATCCGAATACATGGGAGATGTGGGAAATCGCACGGTCGATGAGCAATTGTAACAGTGGGCTCGATCGGGCCTCGCTCGGCTCCCTCAACGCCAGGTACTCCGCCTGCCACGACCGGTGCTGCGATCTCGATCAACGACGGTGTCGTGAGCGGCCAGGGTGCGGCGAACGGCTGCGTGCTGAACGGGTCGGTCACGGTGCCGGGCAGCAATGCCGACGTTTATGACATGACGCTGACCCTGGCGAACTGCGCCGCCAGCTTCGCAGCACTCAACGGCCAGTTCACAGGCCTGGCCGCACTCAACGACGGCACTTCACCGGCGCAGTTGACGATCGCCGTCTCCGGCGCCGCCGCCGCTCGCGCCGGGGGGCGCTATACGTGGAAACCACAGTTGTGGCGGCCTTGCCCCGCCTGTTAACTGCCGGGCGCGTGATTCTGCACTGCGGGCAGGTCCTTTCTTGCGCACTTGAGCTGAGCATTTCGGGGTGCCGCCGGGACTTGAGCCGCCTGCGATGGACGGTCGGTGTTATCCAGGGGAGGCGCATGATGAATGCTCGGTATCTGGCTCATGATCCTATTTCGCGGCGCAGGGGACAGACGCTCGCAGTGATGCTGTCGCTCGCTGCGGTTCTCGGCGGGGGCGCATCCGTCCCGGCAAGCGCGGCCGACGACAAGTCCTTCGAGATCTACGGCTTCGCGATGCTCGATGTGATTGGGGACTCCAAGCGGGTCGATCCCAACTGGATGGACGCCTTCCGGCCTTCGAAGATTGCGACTCCGGAGGGCCAGTTCGGCACCAACGGCCAGTCGAGCATCAGCGTCAAGCAGAGCCGCTTTGGTGTCAAAGGAACGATGCCGACCGGAGACTCGACGCCGCCGATCAGCTTCAAGTTCGAGTTCGACATGTTCGGCACCGGCGTCGATGCCGGCCAGACGACGATCCGCCTGCGACACTTCTACGGCGAATGGGGACAGCTGCTCGCCGGACAGACGCACAGCCTCTTCATGGACATCGACATCTTCCCGAACACGATCGACTACTGGGGGCCGCCCGGCATGGTGTTCTATCGGTTGCCGCAGGTGCGCTGGACGGGCTACCGGACGGCGAACGACTCGTTCGCGGTCGCCCTCGAAAAGCCCGGCAATGATATCGATCCGGGCAACATCCGCGAGATTCCGGAATACGAGGGGGCCGTTGTGAACGGCGACCAGAAATGGCCGGACCTCACCGGGCAATACCGGCACGACGATGTCTGGGGCCATTTCCAGATCGCGGGAATCCTGCGCCAGGTCGGCTACGAGTACTCCCTGGCGGGAGAGCCGCTGCAGAAGAGCAGCCAGACGGGCTGGGGCATCGATTTGACCGCCGGGATCAAGACGATCGGCAAGGACCAGTTGCTGCTCGGGGTCGTGCACGGCGACGGCATCGCGAGCTACATGAACGACGGCGGCATGGATGTGGCCCCGACGGCTCTGCCGACGATCAGCGGCTTTACGCCCCAGATCGCCGGCGAAGCGGTGCCGCTCACGGGGGTCACCGCTTACTATGACCACTACTGGAACAGCATGTGGTCGAGCTCCATCGGCTACAGCTTCACCCAGGTGGACAATACCAACTTCCAGAGCGCGGGCGCCTTCCACAAGGGCGAGTACGCCTCAGGCAACCTGCTTTATTACCCGGCCGACAAGCTGATGCTCGGCGTCGAGCTGCTGTGGGGCAAGCGTCACAATAACGACGGCACCACCGGTGACGACGTGCGCGTGCAGTTCTCGGCCAAGTACAACTTCGGCACCAAGCTTTAGAGGGGAGTAAGGAATCATGAAAGCCATGAGCGGACTGTCCCGAAAGTCGCGCGGCTGCCTGCTGCTCGCGGCGCTGTTGTTGCTCGGCGTCGTACAGCTGTCGGGCGTGACGCCAGCGGCCGCGCAGGCCGCGCCTGCGATGAAGCCGACGACCGGGAGGCTGAGCCCGGTCGCCCCAGGAAAGGAGCGGATCCAGGCGATCGTTCAGGAAGCCTACGACAAGTTCAAGGGCGACACCCGGGGCAAGAACGCCGACTACATCCCGGAGCTCGGGCGGGTCGATTCCAAGCTGTTCGGTATCGCGGTCGTCAGAACCGACAATGAGTCGGTAGCCGTCGGAGACGTGAAGACGGCGTTCTCGATTCAGTCGATCGCCAAGGTGTTCTCGCTGGCGCTCGCCATGGAGGAGTACGGCGCCGACAAGGTGTTCGAGAAGATCGGCTCCGAGCCGACCGGACGGGCCTTCAATTCGCCCGTCGCGGTCGTCGACATGCCGACCCACACCGCCAATCCGCTGGTGAATGCGGGCGCGATTGCGACCGTGAGCCTCATCTCCGGCAAGACCGAGACCGAGAAGTGGAACAAGATCCTCAACTTCTACGGCCGGGTCGCCGGCGAGAAGCTCACCATCATCGACGACGTCTACAAGTCCGAGGCGGCCACCAACACCGGCAACAAGGCGCTCTCCTACCTGCTCGCGAAGTACGACCGCATCTACGCCGATCCCTTCCAGTCGGTGGACGTCTACACCAAGGAGTGCTCGGTAGGGATCAATGCGCTGCAGCTCGCGCGCATGGGAGCGACGCTCGCGAACGGCGGCATCAACCCCGCAACCGGCGAGCAGGTGATCAAGCGCGAGAACGTTCCGGAGATCCTCAGCGCCATGATGATGGCGGGTCTCTACGACGGCTCGGGCGGCTGGGCGTGGCACGTGGGCCTGCCGGCGAAGAGCGGGGTCGGCGGCGGACTCGTGGCCGTCATGCCGGGCAAGGGCGCCATCGCCGTGTTCGCGCCGCCGCTCGATGAGGCCGGCAACAGCGTCAAGGGACAGGAAGTGATCCAGTACGTCGCCAACAAGCTGGACCTCAATATCTACTCGCCCGCCTCGGTGGGGCTGAAGTAAGCCGTAGCCGAGGCTGTCTCGGCGACGGCGAGAACCTGTCGGGAGGGCGGGCCATGGCGGCGACGCGCAGGCGGCGAAGGGACATTGTCGAGCGATTCCGGGCGCTGGGCGGCGGCCGCGCGGCGCACGGCGTCCTCGCCTGCCTGCTGTCAGGATCGATGGCACTCCCGGCCGCGGCGCAGAACGTCCCACCTGCGCCCGATACGAGCGCGCCGAGCGTCGCGCCTACGCAGGCGGGCTCCGACCTGCAGCAGCGCCTGCAACGGCTCGAGCAGAGCCAGCAGGCGCTGCAGCGCCAGCTCGAGCAGAACGCCGCCGAGATCGAGGCTCTGAAGAAGCAGGCGAGCGCCCAGCAGGGACCAAAGGCCCCGCCCGCTGCGGGCGCTGCCGCCAGCGCGGGCGCGCAGGCCGGAGCCGCGGCGGCTCCGACCGTACAGCCGGCCGCCCCGCCGGCTCAGGCCGCGGGGAGCGCTGCGACTCAGGCTCCCGCGGCGCCCGCACCGGCCGCCGGAGGGACCGCCATCCCACAGGCGGGGGCGGCACCGGAGCCGCTGCCGAACTGGGGCACGTACACCGATTTCCTCGGTTATAAGGTGGCCAACACCGACCGGGGCGACATGAACGTCGCTATCTACACCTACGTGCGGTACCTGAACCAGCTCGGAACCGATGCCACCTACACCAACGCCTTCGGCCAGACGAGCGAGCTGCAGCGCCGCCAGGAAGTGCAGATCCTCAAGGTGCAGATCAAGTTTCTCGGCTGGGTGCTCGACCCGAAGTTCCGCTACTTCCTCTATGCCTGGAGCTCGAACGCGACCCAGGGTCAGCCGGCCCAGGTCGTGCTCGCCGGCAACCTCGGCTATACGTTCAACAAGTACTTCACCCTCTCGGGCGGCATCACCTCGCTCCCGGGCGTGCGCAGTACCGAGGGCAACTTCCCCTTCTGGCTGAACGTCGACAACCGCATGGTGGCCGATGAGTTCATGCGGCCCTCATACACGAGCGGGTTCTGGGCCAAGGGCGACATCGCCCCCGGTCTGCGCTACCAGATCATGCTCGGCAACAACCTGAGCACGCTCGGGGTGAACTCCGGCCAGCTCAACAACCACTTCGATACCCTCGCCACCGCGCTCGTCTGGACGCCGACGACCGGGGAGTTCGGCACCGGGTTCGGCGACTTCGAGGATCATCAGGCGGTGGCGACGCGGGTCGGGCTCCACTACACGCACAGCAGGGAGGACAGGCAGAGTCAGCCCGGCACCGACAGCATCGAGAACACCCAGATCCGCCTCTCGGACGGCACGGGCATCTTCACGCCGAACATCTTCGGGCCCGGCGTCGCGGTCACTGATGTGCGCTACCAGATGAGCGATGTGGACGCGGGGATCAAGTACCACGGGCTGGCGCTCGAGGGGGAGTACTACTGGCGCAAGCTCGATGAGTTCCAGGGGCCCGGCACCTCGATCATTCCGAACCGCTATGACCGGGGATTCCAGCTGCAGGCCTCGATGATGGCGATCCCGAAACGCCTGCAGGTGTACCTGGCGGGCTCGCGGGTCGATGGTCAGTACGGCTATCCCTGGGACACGCGCCTCGGCATCAATGTGTTCCCGTGGAAGAACCGCGTGTTCCGCTGGAACACGCAGGTGATGTACATCTATCACGCGCCGTCCGGCTATAACTCCCTCACCTACAACGTCGGCAGCACCGGCTGGATATTCAACACGGACTTCGAGATGGGCCTCTGAGGCCGCCGCGCACCGCGCGCTCGGCGCGCCGGCGCGAGATGTGCGCCGCCGTCGGCTCAGCGCGCTGTCGCGATGACTCTGGAGAAGAAGTCGTAAATGGCCGTTTCGCCCATGCGCCGCGCGTCGGCGAGCTCCCCGCCCTTGGTGGAGTAGAGAACCTGGTCGGCGGCCGATACCACGACCGCAGCCGGAATTCCCCTGCGGATCGGGTCGCCGTACTCGCGTACCAGGTCCAGATGCTTGTTGAAGTTGCCGACGTCGACCTTGACGACCACGAAGCGCGCGTCGATCAGCGCGGCACTCGAGCCATGCATGGCCCGATCGAGGTCGCGGCAGTCCTCGCACCAGTTGGCGCCAAAGACGATCAGCACATCCTTGTGCTGCTGCTGCGCCACGCTGAGCGCGCGCTGCAGATCGGCGCGCGGGTCGGCCCCTTCGTCGTAGGGTAGTTGCGCCGCCCATACCGTCAGGGACAGCGCCGCACACACCAGCAGCAGCACCGCTCTCATCCAGGGACTCCGCTTCATGAGTGATTCACCAATGGTAGCTCACCATGAGCTTGATCAGCACCGGCGCCACCAGCTGGCCCTGCATGCCTCCCTCGGGCGTCGAGGATGCATTCGCGTAGTGGTAGAGACGGAACTCCGCATCCGCATAGAACTTCCACGGCCCGCTGGTGACCTCGGCCCCGGGGGCCAGGAGGAGTCTGCGGTAGCCGCTGTTGTCCGGATCCGCGTTGATACCGCTGTCGCGCCAGCGGACGGTGCCCATCAACTGAAGCAGTGGCGTGACGGGAATCGAGTGCAAATAAAGGCCCGAGTAGGACATGCCCACGGCGGCGTCCAGCTGATCTCCCGGCCGATAGCCGGCGCGCGAATCGGTGGCCCAGCTGTAGAGCGTCTCCGCAAACCACTGTAGAGAGTAGGCCCGGCTCACGGTTCCGACGTGGTAGGCCCCAAGCAGCACGTCGGTCGTTCCCGTCCCGATGGAGGTATCGCGGTCGAAATTCGGGTAGGTCCAGTCGCCCGTCGGGAGCTTGATTCCGAGCGTGACCCCGGTCGAGAGGTCGGGCGAGAAGCCGGTATAGCGCGCCGTGATGCGTGTGTCGCCGAGCGCATCGTGGCGGAAGGTCGCGACATCCGGTTGCGACGGTGTGCCGATGTCAGTGCGCAAGCTGCGGTCCAGGTAGGGCACCGACACCCTGATGCCCCAGTCGCCGTTGAACTGGTAGTCGAAGCCCGCCGTGTAGAACAGGGTCTCGATTTCCTTGTCGGCGTTGACGGAGGCCGGCGCTGCGCTCGATCCGATCCAGTTCTGATCCTGGTCCAGGTATTCGACTGCGAGATACACCGCACCGCCCGCATGCGAGGGCAGCATCGCAACGTCGAATACACCGCACCCGCAGGCGCAGGCGAAGGCTCCGCCCGGAGCGAGCGTCAGTACCAGCAAGCCGCAGGTCCACCTGCTGCGAGCCCGACGGCCGCTGCTGCGCGCGGCGGTTCGCGCAAGCTTGGTGCGCTGGCGACTCGAGTCTCTGCCGCAAAGCATGAAGATCTCCCTGTTCCCGATGAGGCCGGCCCATGGAGCGCCGCGCCCTTAAGGCGCGGCCACTGGGTGCAGGAGCCGGCAGCCGCGCACGGCGCACCCGCAGGCGCGGCCAGGCGGCTTCAGTCGTTATTGGCTGTGCTCAGACGGCGGCGGGAGGAGCGCGGGATGGCGGAAGGTAGACGACCCGGACGGGATCGGTCGGTGCGACGAGAGGAGGGACCGTCGTGTGTTCAAAGCGGTCGGCAGCTGCGACGGCCGGCAGCTCGGACATCGGGCCGCTCGGGCAGACGCCGGCGAATACGCAATGATCGCTTCCCCGTCCGCCGTGATGATGATGCCGATGAAGCGCGTGCGGCAGCAGCTGTGCTGGAAAGCCCTCGGGGCAGATTTCGAGCGCGAGTGCCCGGCCGTCCGCAGGCATGAATCCCGGGGTGATGAGCGCGCGTGCCGCGAACGCCGCCAGCATGAGGCTGGCGGCCAGAGCACGCGAGCGCTTTCGGGAATGCCCGGATCCCATGGGTGCATCGAGGCTACCACAGCCGCTCGCCCGCACGCACCGGCACGCATGCCGCGACCTCGAAGCCCTGCCCGGGTCCGGTCACGACACGCAGCGTTCTCGGCGTCCCGAGTGGCGTGCTGCGTTGGCCGGTAGCCACGGACCTGGCTTTGGGGTATGAAGCCCTGAATGAACGCCGACAGCTGCGACGTGGTGGTGATCGGTGGCGGCCCGGCCGGCAGCACCGCTGCAGCGCTTCTCGCACGACGCGGCCATCGGGTGGTGGCGCTCGAGAAGGCACGTCACCCGCGCTTCCATATCGGCGAGTCGCTCCTGCCGATGAATTTGCCGCTGTTCGAGCGGCTGGGAGTGCTGGACAAGGTGCGCGCTCTGGGGGTGTACAAACGCGGCGCGGATTTCGAGGCGGACAACGAGCGCGGCTATAACACCTTCGCGTTCGATCGGGCACTCGGCGCCAGTCCGCCGCACGCCTACCAGGTGTGGCGGCAGGACTTCGACCGGATGCTCTTTGAGCACGCACGCGCGTGCGGGGCGAGCGCGCGCGAGGGCCACGAGGCAATCGCCCTCGAGCAGCGCGGTCCGCGGGACACGCGGCTCGAGGTGCGCACCGACGACGGCGGCAGCTACGGCATCCAGGCGCGCTACCTCGTCGATGCGAGCGGCCGCGATACCTTCCTCGCCGGCAAGCGCAAGCTGCGTCGCAAGAACCCGCTGCACCAGAGCGCGGCGATCTTCGGGCACTTTCGCGGGGCCGATGCCAGGCCCGGCGAGGATGCGGGCAACATCAGCATGTACCGCTTCGAGCATGGGTGGATGTGGATGATTCCGCTGCCCGAGGGAGTGATGAGCGTGGGCGCGGTGTGCTGGCCCGACTACCTCAAGCAGCGCAAGGGCCGCACGGCCGAATTTCTGCTCGAGACGCTGCAGCGCAACCCCGCCTTGTGGCAACGCATGCAGCGGGCCGAGCTGATCGGCGGCGAGGCGCGTGTCACCGGCAACTATTCCTACGACTCGACCTGTATGGGCGGGCCTGGCTGGGTGCTCGTGGGAGATGCTTTCGCGTTCATCGACCCGGTGTTCTCCTCGGGCGTGTATCTTGCGATGAGCGCTGCGGAGCGGGCGGCGCAGGTCGTGGATGCGGCGCTGCGCGCGCCGGCGGCCGAGCCGGCACTGCTTCGCCGGCTCGAGAAACGCCAGCGCGCCGGGATGAGGCGCTTCTCATTCTTCATCTATCGCTTCAACGAGCCGGTGATGCGCGACATGTTCCGCAACCCGCGCAATGAGCTGAAACTCGAGCAGGGCGTGATCTCCATGCTCGCCGGCGATCTGTTCGATACGCCGCGTGTGCTCTGGCGGCTGCAGCTCTTCAAGCTCGTCTATGGGATCCAGGCGCTGCGCCAATGGGGGCGCTGGCGCTCCGGGCATCGCTATCGGCTCGCTCAGGCGCGCGCCCGATTCAGCGGCGGTACCACGCCGCTCGACCCGCTCTAGAACCGATCTCAATACTCTGCGCCGGCCACGGCATGGCGCCAGCGCGTCACGTAGTGATCTGTGCGCGACTAGGCTAAGATTTTGTGCGCGCCCTTCAAACGATAACGAGATGCCGCGCTGGGTCACGGGGGAAGTAGTCGCCATGCTCCTCGATCCGCATGCTGATGCGCATTGTTGACCGGGTCGAAGTGGAGTACCGCTCCCCGGACGAGCTTGCCGGGTGGAACGAGCGCGAATGGCGCGACGTGCTCGCTCTGGTGCGCCTGTCTTCCACCGAGGCGGTGATCGATGCCGCCGGCGGGCCGTCGGTCATCCAGGTGGCGGTGCCGGTGCTCGGCACCGCCGCCACCGTCTTCGAGGTCTGGCGCACCGCTGGATCGCTCGAGTCTGGACGCGATGGACGCGTGCGCCATCGCTCGAATGGCGCGCTGCTCTTCGGCAGTGTCGAGGTATCGGAGCGCGACGCCCCGCGGGACCTCGCCGACGGTACGCCGCTCGAGTGGGCCACGGCGCTCGCCTATCGCGAGATCATCCACTGCCTCGGGGCGCGCGGCTTCCCGCACCTCTGGCGTGTGTGGAACTATCTGCCCGAGATCAATTGCGAGGCCGCTGGCAGTGAGCGCTACCGGCTGTTCAACCTCGCGCGGCGGCGCGCGTTCGGGGAGGCGGCCCCCGCCATCGGCCCGCACATTCCGGCCGCCTGTGCGCTCGGACTCTCGCCGCAGTCCCCGCTGGTCGTGTATTTCCTGGCCGGCGTGCGCGGCGCGCTGCCCATCGAGAATCCGCGGCAGGTGCCGGCCTACCGCTATCCGCCCCAGTACGGACCAGCGAGCCCGATGTTCTCGCGCGCCACGCTCGCGGGCGATGCTTCCGGCGCCACGCTACTGATATCGGGAACCTCGAGCATCGTCGGACACCGTAGCGTGCACGCCGGCGACGTCGTGGCGCAGACACGCGAGACGCTCGACAATATCCGCGCGCTGCTCGAGGAAGCGAACCGCCGTGTGGCGGGAGTCGGCTTCACGCCAGAGCAGCTCGCGTACAAGGTCTACCTGCGCTACGCGCGCGACCTGCACGCCTGCGCAGCGGAGCTGCGCGGCGCGCTCGGGCCCGAAGTGCCGATGGTCCACTTGCGCGCCGACATCTGCCGCTCGGACCTGCTGGTCGAGATCGAAGCGGTCGGCCATTGGCGCCAGGCGCTTTAGACGGGGCGGTCTCAGGGCGCCTTGCGCGCGCGGTAGGCGGAGAAGGTGGCGAGCTCGACGGCGCGCTCGACCTCGAGGAAGCCGGCGCCGCGCAGTTCGCGCAGGATGGTCTCCGGCGGAACGCAGGCGACGATGGTGTCCCAGTAGTAGCGCATCAGCGTGGCCGAATCGGCGCGTCCAATGAGCGCCGCAACCCGCGGGACCACGCCTTTCAGCCATGCCTTGAGGAGCGCGCGCGGCAGCGAGCGCTCGGGCAGCGTGATCTCGAGCAGGCACAGGCGGCCTCCCGGGCGCAGCACACGGTGAAATTCGCGGAACGCGCTGGTGAGATCGCTGATGTGGCGCAGCGCGTAACCCATGCTGAGGAAGTCGGCGACGCCATCACCCACTGGGAGCGACTCGGCGCTGCCGTTGAGCAGCCGCACGCCCTGCGGCACGCGCGCATGCTCCATCATGCCGGCACTCGGATCCACCCCCGTGACGAGCGTGCCATCGCCGACGATGCCGGCCGCGGCGGCAGCCAGGAGCCCGGTCCCGGTGCCGACGTCGATGACGCTCATGCCCGGTGCGAGGCCCGCCTCGCGCAGCGCGCGCCGCCGATACCACGAGCCGGTGCCGAAGCCGAGGATGCGCTCGAGGCGGTCGTAGTCGCCCGCGCTGCGATCGAAAACGCCGCGCACCCACGCGCTGCGCTCGCGTTCGCTCCGATAGTAGTGCTCCAGCGGCGGATGGGGTGACTGCACGGTGCGGCCGCATAGTGTCACGGCAGGACGCGCTCGATCAACGACATGCCGCAATCGGCCTCGGAACTCCTCTCCGGGGCATCGCTCAGCGTCGTCGTCCCGGTCGCCACCTGCTGCAGCGCAGCGCGTTGCGCCTCTCGCCGAGTCGTCGATCATCGGCGGCTGGTGGCAGGGATGGTCGTAAGCGAACGCTGGCTTGACAACCGAACGCGCCGGCGCAAACTGGTCCGACTGCTCCGACGCTCAATCCGCGGCGCCAGTGTGGAGGCACTGTGGAGGGAGGTGTGGACGTTGGGGTCTGTGCCGATACTGCAGTTGTTCCACGGAACAGCGCTGCGTTCCGACGGCGTGGTTGCGCTGCGCGTTTTCGTGGAGCACTACACATTTGCCCCGTGGTTTCCATCGCCGACTCCGGGCGATCTGCGCGGGGCCTTCTGAGCCAGGTCTCAAGACGCTTCTGAGGGTCGCGGATCAGGGAAGGGGAGGCCGTGGTGAGATCGAGCCGCTTGCTGAGTCTTCTTCTGAGCGTTGGCCTCCTTTCGGCCAGCTTCGTGCCAGCCGCGCAGGCGCAATCGACGATTACCATCGGCGATACCAACGTCGAGACTGACGCCGACAACGGCAATGGCAACCTGATATTGGCGCAGAAAGCGGCGTTAGCGCAAAGCGCGACGGTTGTGAGCCTGTCGTTTTACGTGACTCAGCCGAGCGGCAGCCTGATCCTGGGCCTTTATGACGCCACGGGATCCGGAGGGCATCCCGGAAAGTTGTTGGCTGTGACCAGCAGCTTCACACCCGTCAACGGTTGGAACACTGCCAACGTCGTGACGCCGGCGTCACTGGCGGCAGGCAATTACTGGCTGGCTTATCTTCCGAGCAGCGACAACCTGAGTTTCGTAAAGCAGAACAATTCCGGAAGCTGCGTTTTACACGGACAGACATTCACCAATGGCATGCCCGCCACCTTCGCAACGTCGACAACCAACTGCTCGGCGACGACCTGGTCCTTCTACGCCACACTGACGGCCTCCGGCGGCGGCACCGTCGTCGACGGCGTCTGCGGCTCCTCGAACGGGGCGACTCTCACCAGCGCTCCGACTGCGAATCTCTGCAGCGCCGGCACGGCTTCAGCGGTGACGGGTACGGGTCCATGGAATTGGACGTGCATCGGCTCCGGCGGTGGCACGACGGCTAGTTGCTCGGCCCAGCTTCAAGGCGGCTCGCCTGTGGCTCCGACGATCACGACCCAACCCCAGAGTCAGAGCGTTACGGCAGGTGCGACGGCCACCTTTACGGTGGTGGCTTCGGGTACCGCGCCTCTCAGCTACCAGTGGTCGAAGAATGGCGCGGCGATCGGCGGTGCGACCAGTGCGAGCTATACGACCCCCGCCACACTGAGCAGCGATAACGGCGCGACGTTCACCGTTCAGGTGAGCAACTCCGCCGGGAGCCAGACGAGCAACGCTGCAACATTGACCGTCAACAGCCCGCCCACGATCACGACGCAGCCGCAGAATCAGACCGTGACACTCGGCTCCGCGGCGACGTTCGGCGTGCAGGCTACGGGTACCGCACCGCTGAGCTACCAGTGGTCGAAGAACGGCACCTTGATCAGCGGGGCTACGAGTGCGAGCTATACGACCCCGGCCACTGTGAGCACCGACAATGGTTCGACCTTCACAGTCAGAGTCTCCAACGTCGCCGGCAGCCAGACAAGCAATGCCGCAACACTGACCGTCAACACTCCCCCGACGATCACCACCCAGCCGCAGAGCCAGACGGTGACGGTCGGCGCGACGGCGACGTTCAGCGTGGTGGCCACCGGCACCGCGCCTCTCGGCTACCAGTGGTCGAAGAACGGCACCTTGATCAGCGGTGCTACGAGTGCGAGCTATACGACCCCCGCCACGGTGAGCGGCGATAACGGCGCGACGTTCAGCGTTCAGGTGAGCAACTCCGTCGGCAGCCAGACGAGCAACGCTGCGACACTGACCGTCAGTGCATCCTCGCCATCGACGATTACCATCGGCGACACGAATCTCGAGAGTGACGTCGACGGTGACAACGCCAACCTGGTGTTGGCGCAAGAGGCGGCGCTATCGCAGAGCGCCACGATTGTGAGCCTGTCATTTTATGTGACCCAGGCGAGCGGCAGCCTGATCCTCGGTCTTTATGACGCCACGGGATCCGGAGGGCATCCCGGAAAGTTGTTGGCCGTGACCGGCAGCTTCGCGCCCGTCAGTGGCTGGAATACTGCGAACGTCGTGACGCCGGCGTCATTGGCCGCGGGCAATTACTGGCTGGCCTATCTTCCGAGCAGCGGTGACCTGAGTTTTGTAAAGCAGAATGGTTCCGGAAGCTGCGTTTATCAGGGACAGACATTCAGCAATGGCATGCCCGCCGCCTTCGCAACGTCGACTACCAATTGCTCGCCCACGACGTGGTCCTTCTACGCCACATTGACGACCTCGGGTGGCGGCGGCTCGCCAGTGGCTCCGACCATCACAACCCAGCCCCAGAATCAGAGCGTCACGGCAGGTGCGACCGCCACTTTTACCGTAGTGGCCTCCGGTACCGCCCCTCTCAGCTACCAATGGTCGAAGAATGGCGCGGCGATCGCCGGTGCGACGGGTGCGAGCTATACGACCCCGGCCACGGTGAGCGGCGACAACGGCTCGACGTTCAGCGTTCAGGTGAGCAACTCCGCCGGGAGCCAGACGAGCAACGCTGCAACACTGACCGTCAACAGCCCGCCCACGATCACGACGCAGCCGCACAATCAGACCGTGACGCTGGGCTCTACGGCGACCTTCAGCGTTGCAGCTACCGGCACCGCGCCATTGAGCTATCGGTGGTCGAAGAACGGACGGGCTATCAGCGGTGCAACGAGCTCGAGCTACACGACGCCCGCGACGGTGAGCAGCGACAATGGCTCGACCTTCACGGTCAGAGTTACCAATGTAGCCGGCAGTCAGACCAGTAGTGCGGCAACACTCACCGTAACCTCGGGAACGGTGGCGCCGAGCATCACGACGCAGCCGCAGAGCCAGACGGTGACCGTGGGCGCGACGGCGACGTTCAGCGTGGTGGCCACGGGAACGGCACCGCTGAGCTACCAGTGGTCGAAGAACGGCACCGCCATCAACGGTGCGACCAGTTCGAGCTACACGACTCCGGTGACGGTGAGCAGCGACAATGGTTCGACCTTCACGGTCAAAGTCAGCAACTCCGCGGGCAGCCAGACGAGCACTGCCGCAACACTCACGGTAAACGTGCCCGCGCAGATCACGACGCAGCCCCAGAACCAGACCGTGACCGTGGGGGCGATGGCGACCTTCAGCGTGGTCGCCACGGGCACGGCGCCTTTGAGCTACCAGTGGTCGAAGAATGGGAGCGTCATCAGCGGCGCCGTCGGCTCCAGCTACACGACTCCGGCCACCGTCAGCACAGACAACGGTGCGACCTTTACGGTCAAGGTGTCCAACGTTGCCGGCAGCCAGACGAGCAACGCGGCAACACTCACGGTGAATGCCACAGGCGGGGTGACGGTGGCGTTGAGCCCGCGGCGCGCGGGGGTTACGACGGGCGTCGGGCTGACCTTCACGGCGACCGTTACGGGCTCGGCCAACACCGCCGTCACCTGGTCGGTGGATGGCGTCGCCGGGGGCAGCAGCACCGTGGGCATGATTTCCACGGGCGGGGTGTACTCACCGCCCTCGACGGCCGGTACGCATACAGTTACGGCGACCAGCGTGGCGAATACGAGCGCGTCGGCCAACTCGACTGTGGTCGTGACGGATCTCAGCGCAGTAGCGACGCAGCGGTACGACAACGCCCGTGATGGCCAGAATCTGCAGGAGTACGCGCTCACCTCGACCCTGCTCTCGACGGCGGGTGCATTCGGCAAGGTATTCACCTGTGCAATCAGCGACGGACCGGTGTATGCCCAGCCACTCTACGTGGCGAACCTGGCGATCTCCGGTGGCACTCACAACGTGGTGTTCGTCGCCACCCAGCAGAATACCGTCTACGCGTTCGATGCAGACGCCTCGCCCTGCACGACCTACTGGAAGGTGAACCTCGATCCGGCGGGCTCCGCGCCCACGCCCAACAGCGGCAACCAGGATGATGGCGACATCAATGGCCCTTACGGAATCTTCGGCACCCCGGTCATCGACCTCGCGGGCGGTGTGCTCTACGCCGTCGCATCGACGTTCGACGGCGGCTCGACCTTCAACTACCGCCTGCATGCCCTCAACTTGACGACCGGCGCCGAGGAGTCCTCATCGCCCGTCGTGATCAGTGCCACGGTGTCCGGCATCGCGTTCGACCCGTCGGTGCACATGCAGCGTCCGGCGTTGCTGCTCTCGGGCAATACGGTCTATGTCTCGTTCGGCTCCTATGGGGACGCCAACACCTACTACGGTTGGGTCATTGGCTACGACAAGACTGCACTCACGCAGGTGGGGGCGTTCAACACCGCACCGAACTCGCCCGAGTCGACGGGCGCCGCGATCTGGATGGCCGGGGCGGGGCCTGCGGCCGACAGCAGTGGCAACATTTATTTCTCGAGCGCCAACGGTCCCTTCAATGTCACGGGACTGCCACCGCTTGCCCCCAACGACAATTTCGGCGACACGCTGGTGAAGTTGACGAGCAGTCTGGACGTGGCCGATTTCTTTACGCCCGCCGATCAGCTCAGTCTCGACCAGAGCGACCTGGATCTCGGCTCCGCCGGCGTTGTGCTGCTTGCCGACGCCGCGGGATCGGCGGACCGTCCACACCTCGCCATCGCGGCCGACAAGGAATCGATCCTGTACCTCGTCGACCGCGACAAGATGGGTCAGTACAACGGGGTGACGAACACCAGTCTCCAGGCGGTAACCGTCAACAACACGGGGGGTGGGATCACCACCGGCTTCTTTACGACGGCGTCCTACTGGAACGGGAACGTGTACGCCGGAGCCGTGGGCGACAACGTGAAGGTCTATCCGATCAGCAACGCCGTGCTCGCCAGCTCGCCGGCAGCGCAGAGCACGGAAAGCTACGGGTATCCGGGCGTCAATGTGGTGGTCTCGGCGGCGGGTGCGAGTGCAACGGCGGCGATCGCGTGGGCGCTCGATACCAACGCCAACGGTACGGGGACGCCGGGTGCCGGTGCCGCGGGACCCGCGATTCTGCGTGCCTACGACGCAACCAGCCTCGGCAAGGCGTTGTGGAGCAGCAGCTCCTTGAGCACCGACACCTGCGGGAATGCCGTCAAGTTCGTGGTGCCGACCGTGGCCAACGGCAAGGTCTACGTCGTCGGCACGAATCAGCTCACCGTGTACGGGCTCCTACCCTAAGCCGCGCACGCGCGATGGCGAGCGTCGGGCGCGCACGGATGGGGATGCGATCGTCCGTGGACATGGCGCAGGTCACGAGCCCGGCAGCCCTAAGCTGCAAGCTCGCCTATGTGTTTCTCAAGCGTCCCGAGGAAGCGAGCCGCATCGCCGCCAAACACTACTCGGTGATCGCAATTGAGCGTACACAACGCCTTCTCACCCTGTACGGCGGCGACCGAGAGCAGCGCAGCGGCCCCTTGGGGAATGATCGACTCGAAGCTGTAAACAGACGGAAACATCCCGAGGTCTGACAGGTAAAAGGTGGCCCCGCTGTATTCGGCCGGCGTGAGTCGCCGCGACCGCGCCTTATCGAGCAGCAAGCGCCAGTCACTCAGTAGCGCCGGAGGCGCGCGCCTGCCGACATCACGCAGCACCGGGGTGATCAGACCTTCGGGGCTGTCTACCGCGATTCCGACGTCGATCCTCTCTCGATGCGCGATCCCCTCGGGAGTGTATGCAGCGTTGAACAAGGGGTGTTCCGCGATGGTTAGCGCGCAGGCACGCGCCAGCAGCACACTCAGCGACCCGCCGCCAGCCTTTGTCTTGGCGATGAGAGGGCCGAGCGATAAACCCGCCGTGACGCGGAACGTGGGCGTGCTGAGGCTCGCGATCATGGCCCGCGCGGTGGCTTCACGAAAGCCCGTGTTGCGCTCGATCCGGTACGGGGGCCCGCCCGTGAGATCTGGCACCGGGGGGCGCAGTGCCGTTGCGAGGACGTCCGCAGCATGCAGTGGGGCAGGGGTCGATCCGGGCCTGCTCAACTCGACTCCGAGCTGTTCGGCGAGCCTGCGCGCATACGGTGAGGCTCGCGCACCCGGGACGGGTTGCATGGGTCGCGGCGCCTGCGCTGCCGCGCTCGACGCCGCTGGTGCAGCGGCTGCCGCTGCCATCGGGGGCGTGCCTTTGGGCACCGGCACCGGCGCAGGGACGGGACTCGCTTCCTCGCGCGCCTCGGCCAACGTATCGGCCATGTAGCCGATGGTCTCTCCGACCGGGAGCTCGGCATCCACCGCGGCCACAGGGCCGCTCAGAAAGCCATCACGGAACGCTTCGACGTCCATGATGGCCTTGTCGGTCTCGATCTCGGCGATCACCTCGCCGTGCTTGACCGGATCACCGACGGCCTTCAGCCACTTCACCAGCCGCCCGTTGCTCATCGTGTCCGACAAGGCGGGCATGCTGATCGGGTGCTTCATGCAGCGGCTTTCTCGGGTACCAGGAGCGCCCGGGCGGCCTGCACGATGTCGGGCACGCGCGGAATGCTGGCCGCCTCGAGTGCACCGTTGTAGGGGGTCGGGATATCGAGTCCGGCGACGCGCTGTACGGGCGCATCGAGCGAGAAGAAGCAGCGCTCGGCGAGGCTGGCGGCGATCTCGGCGCCAGCGCCGGCGTGGCGACAGTCCTCCTCCACGATGAGCACCCGATGGGTCTTGTTGACGGAGTCTCCGAGTGTCTGCCAGTCGATCGGATTGAGGCTGCGCAGATCGATCACCTCGGCCTCGATGCCCTCCCCGGCGAGCTCGGCCGCCGCTTCCTGTGCCTGCAGTGCCGTGCGCGAATAGCCGATGAGCGTGAGGTCCTTGCCGGGACGGCGAATCGCGGCCTGATGAATCGGCGGCGGAGCCGCCATGGTGTCTACCGGTCCCTTGGTGAAATACAGAACCTCATGCTCGAGCAGCACCACGGGCTCATCGGAGGCGATTGCCTGGCGCAGCTGCCAGTAAGCGTCCTGCGGAGTCGAGGGCACCGCCACGCGCAAACCCGGGACGTTCATGAACATGGACTCGAGCCGCTGCGCGTGCTGGGCGGCCAGCTGGCGTGCCACGCCGCCGGGGACCCGGATGACAAGCGGCATGGGGAACTGTCCGCCCGACATGAACGGGATTTTCGCCGCCCCGTTCACGATCGAGTCGAGCGCCAGCATGGCGAAGTTGATCGTCATGATCTCGACGACCGGGCGCATGCCGACCATGGCCGCGCCGACTCCGAGCCCGGTGAAGCTGTTCTCGGAAATCGGGGTGTCGCGTACCCGCGCCTCTCCATACTTGGCATACAGGCCCTCGGTTACCCGGTAGCTGCCGCCATAAAGCCCGACGTCCTCACCGAGCACGAAGACCGACTCATCCGCGGCCATCTCCGCATCGAGGGCCTTGTTGAGAGCCTGCCAGTAGAGCAGTTCCTGTGTCATATCTGACTCCTCACGCCAGCATCAGCTGCTCGTGGCGCCGATTGCAGTTCAAATGCCGCCAGGCATCGTCCATGGTCGGCTGAGGACTCGAGAGCGAGAACTGCACGGCGTCCTCGACTTCCGCTTCGACTTCCTTCCTGAGCTGTGCGATCTCCGCCTCCTCGAGGTGGCCGGCCGACACCATGTGCTCGGTCAGGCGGGCGATGTTGTCGGGGCCCACCTCGGCGAGCTCGGCCCGGCTCGGATAGCGATACTCGATCTCGCGCGCCCCGATCGTCACAGGATCGATGTTCTGGTAGGCCTTCACCTCCACCGGCGGGCGATATGCGCCGGCGTCGGCCATGGAGTGCCCGCGAAAGCGGTAGGTCTCGAACTCGAGGAACTGGGGGCCGCCGGCGCGGCGGATGCGATCCAGCGCGTGGCGCGCTGCGCCGTGAACCTTGAGCACATCCATCCCGTCCACCTTCTCGGCCGGGATGTTGTAGGCAGCTGCCCGCTTGTAGACTTCGGGCACAGCAGAGTGACGATGGACGTCGGTGCCGATGGCGTAATGATTATTCTCACACACGAACAGCACCGGCAGACGCCACAGCGCTGCCATGTTGAGGGACTCGTGGAAGGTTCCCTGATTGACCGCCCCGTCACCGAAGAAGCAGATGACCGATTCCGGTAGAGCGCGCAGTGCGATCGCGTAGCCGATGCCGATCGCGATCGGATAGGTCTCGCCGACGATCCCGTAGCCGCCCATGAAGCGCCGCGCGCGATCGAACATGTGCATCGATCCGCCCATGCCGCCGGACATGCCGGTCGCTCTGCCGAACAGTTCCGCCATCACGGCGCGCGCTGGCACTCCGCGTACCAGCGCGTGGGCGTGTTCGCGGTACGTGCTGACGATATAATCAGAAGGCCCGGCGGCGTTGATGACGCCAGCCGCAACCGCCTCCTCGCCCGGGTAGAGGTGGAGGAACCCGACGATGTTGCCCTTTTGGTATTCCTCGGCCGCCCGCTCCTCGAAGATGCGCGAGAGCATCATGTCGCGCAGCAGCCGGTGCATCGTTTCGCGTTCCATGGTATCTCCTCTCAGGCGCGGTTCACTGCCCTTCGCGGAAGAACCAGGCCAGCACCAGCGTGACCACCTGGGGAAAGGCTAGCGCTGCGGGCTTTCGGTCGACATACGGATATGCCGGGCAGGCATAGGTAGTTTCCCCCGCTTCGCGATGTCGGCGAACGCGGGTGTTGCCTGGCTGAGAATCGGCGGATACTCCTGATCAGACGCCACCCCATGACATGCAGAACACGCCAGGCGGGCGATCTGCGCGGGTCGCCGCGCGGGGGGCCATATGCACTCTTGGCGATGCGCATGAGCTGGCCGGCCAGAGCAGGCTTTTTCGCATGAGCACCGGCTTGCCGGAGCGGTTGAGGGCGTTGCTGCGCCCCGCGGCCTATCCTCACGCGGTGCACGGCGTCCAGCTGGTTGAGACCCATATCTCCTGGGTTTTCCTGACCGGGGAGCTTGCCTATAAGCTCAAGAAGCCCGTCCAATTTCCCTTCGTCGACCTGCGCTCGGTCGAGCGCCGAGCGTTCTTTTGTGCCGAGGAGTTGCGGCTCAACCGCCGCTTCGCTCCGGAGCTCTATCTGCGTATCTGCTCGGTTACCCTGGACGCAGAGCATGCGTGCATCGATGGCCAGGGCGAGGTCATCGATCACGCGGTCTGCATGCACCAGTTCCGCGCGGCGGATGAGCTCGGGGCGTTGCTCGCCAACGGGGAGCTCGCGCCCGCAGCACTGGCTGCTTTCGGGCGCGAACTCGCGCGGTTGCACCAGGGGCTGCCGCGCGCTGATGGGCGAGAGCCGTGGGGACGGCCTGAAAGCGTGCGAGCGCTCCTGTTGCGCAATCTCGCAGAATGTCAGCAGGCGGCGGAGCAGCTCGATGTGGCGCGCTGGCCGCAGAGTCTCGGCGATTCCTACCAGAGCCGAATCGAGGCCGCCGCAGCCTCGATGGCCAGCCGGCGCGCAGCAGGCCGGGTGCGCGAGTGTCACGGGGACCTGCATGCGGGCAACATCGCGCGCTTCGCTGGACGCCTCTTGCCCTTCGACTGTATTGAATTCGAGCCGGCCTTCCGTTGGATCGACGTGGCGGAAGAGATCGCAACCCTCTACATGGATCTCCATGCACGGAGGGTCGCTGCCCACGCGCAGGCATTCGTCGGCGGCTACCTCTTTGAGACCGGTGACTACTCCGCCTGCCGCCTGCTGCACCTCTACGGCGCGCATCGGGCGCTCGTACGAGCCAAGGTCGCGGCATTGCGCGCGGCGCACGCGCCCGAGGTGCAGACCCGCGCAGCCAGCCGCGAGGAGTACGGCCAATACCTCGACTGCGCGCGGGAGCTGCTCGCGGAGCGCCGCCCGCGGCTCATCCTGATGTGCGGCCTGTCGGGCTCGGCCAAGACCTGGCTCGCCGAGCGGCTCGCCTCATCGTTGGGGGCTGTCCATGTGCGGTCCGATATCGAGCGAAAGCGCCTCGCAGGGCTCAGTGCAGAACAGCGCTCCGGAGCGGCACTCGATCAGGGGCTATATTCCGCAGCGATGAGCACGGCAACCTATGAGAGGCTGCGGCAGTGCGCTGCCGCGACACTCGACGGGGGTATCTCGGTCATCGTCGATGCGACCTGCCAGCGGCGTGCGGAGCGCCGGCGATTGAGCTCACTCGGCCCGGAGTGCCACGCCGAGGTGAGACTCGTCTTCTGTCATGCGCCGAGCGAGGTGCTGGAATCGCGCATCGCTGCCCGGGAACGCGCCGGTGCGGACGCCTCTGAAGCGGATCGGCGTGTGCTCGAGCTGCAGCAGGCACGCTTCGAGCCGATCGACGCAGACGAGGGACTCAGGGTGATCGACGCTGACACGACCCGCGTGGATGTCGTGTCGCAGGTCCTGCAGCAGTTGGGGCGCTGAGGTCGGAGTTTGGCAGGCATCACTGAGACTCCTATGCCGGGTGGGCGGACCTCGGTCAGGTGATGTAGGTACTTTCTCGGATCGCGCATGCCTCGCGCCACACATTACAAGTAGGCTCCTTGCAGCGCCCCAGGAGGCCTTCATGAGCGCCAAACAGGTGCATTTTCGGGCCGCCGCTCGTGAAAAGGTATTGCGCGGAGCCGCGCAGCTTGCCGACGCCGTGCGCATCACCCTCGGGCCGAAGTCGAAGTCGGTCCTGATCCAGAAGCAATGGGGCGCGCCGCTCGTCTGCAACGACGGCGTCACGATCGCCAAGGAAATGGAGCTTGCCGACCCGGAGGAGAATCTCGGCGTGCGCATGCTGCGTCAAGCAGCAGAGAAGACCGGCGACCTGGTGGGCGATGGCACCAGCACCTCTACGGTGCTCGCTCAGGCGATGTACGCCGAGGGGCTGCGCAACATCGCTGCAGGGGCCAGTGCGATCGATCTCAAGCGGGGCCTGGACCGTGCTCTGGAGGCGGCGGTCAAGGCGCTCAAGGGCATGGCGAAGCCAGTAGGCAGCCGCAAGGAGAGGGCTCAAGTCGCGACGATATCGGCGCACAACGACTCCGCGATCGGTGAGCTCGTCGCGAGCGCCATGGAGAAGGTGGGAGGCGATGGGGTGATCACCGCGGAGGAATCCAAGACCACCGAGACCACGCTCGAGGTGGTCGAGGGGCTGCAGTTCGATCGCGGCTACCTCTCGCCCTATTTTGTCAGCGACCCCAACACCATGGAGGCCGTGCTCGAGGACGCCTATGTGCTCGTGTGCGATCGCAAGCTCAATATCATCAAGGATATCCTGCCGCTGCTCGAGCAGGTAGCAAAAGCCGGCAAGCCGATCGTCTTCATTGCCGAGGAGATCGAGGGCGAATCCCTCGCCACACTCATCGTCAATCAGATGCGCGGTGTCCTGAAGAGCGTCGCGGTCAAGGCACCGGGGTTTGGCGACCGCCGTAAAGCCATGCTGCAGGATATCGCGACGCTCACCGGTGGCCAGGTCATCTCAGAAGAGCTCGGCATCAAGCTCGAAGACGTCGAACTCAAGCAGCTTGGTCGCGCCAAACGCGTGGTCGTTGACAAGGAAAACACGACCATCATCGGTGGTGGCGGTAGCAAGACCGAGATCGACGGCCGCATCCAGATGATTCGCAAGGAGATCGACAAGACAACCAGCGACTACGATCGCGACAAGCTCAAGGAGCGGCTCGCCAAGCTCTCGGGAGGCGTCGCCGTGATTCGCGTCGGCGCGCCGTCGGAATCGGAGATGAAGTCGAAGAAGGAGGCCCTCGATGATGCCATCAGCTCGACCAGGGCGGCCGTGGCAGAGGGCATCGTACCGGGGGGAGGGCTCGCACTGCTGCGCACGAGCGCTGCCGTCGCCGCCCTCGAAGCTGAATGCGTCGGCGATGAACGCACCGGCGTGCAGATCCTGCGGCGTGCCCTCGAGGTGCCGACCCGGCAGATCGCGGAGAACTCCGCCGCCGATGGCGGTGTGGTAGTCGATCGCATGCTGAACGGTACCGGCAACCTCGGCTTCGATGCCGCGCGCAAGCAGTTCGTCGACCTGGTGGAAGCCGGGATCGTGGATCCCGTCAAAGTCGTCCGGACCGCGCTCGAGAATGCGGTCTCGGTAGCCAGTGTGTTGATGCTCACCGAGGCGACGATAACTGAGAAGCCCGAGAAGCCGCGGGAGCATTCCTCGGCTGAGCCCGAGCCTGAGATGTAGTTTTTCAATCGCCAGCCGGAGGACCAGTCATGCGAATTCGCGTCGTGGCGGCCAGTGAGAACGAGGCCGACTTTTACGACCTGCAATCACAGCTCGGCACGCCGACTTTCGTCAGCCGGCTGAGCGACCCGCAGGCGCGCCTTCACGACCGTGATTTCAAGTCCGATCGTCCCGGGCGGGTTTTCGACCACGCAGCACCCGCTGGCAGCCGGCGTGGCGCAGTCGGTCACCACGCCACCGGTGGGGAGAAACGGCCGCGCAGACATGAAGCGGAGCTCTTTGCTCGCAGGATTGTCGAGCAGCTGGAACACGCGAGAGAGCACGATGAATTCGACCGCCTGGTCGTGATGGCCGAGCCGCGCTTTCTTGGGCTGCTGCGCAAGGCGATACCGGATTCGCTGCGCTCGCATGTCGCGGCCGAAGTAGGCAAGGATCTGGTTCGCGAGACTGCGAGTGCAGTGCAGGCACATATTCCGGAGGACGTCTTGCGACTGTTGGCGGTGCACAGCCTCCCCACCCCGGAGGCGGCAAAGCGCTGAGGCCGCGCGGCTGCAACGTGCGGGAGCAGATACGATGCCATATAGCTACAACGCAGAGCTGCCCCCATCCGTGCGCAGCCATCTTCCCGAGCACGCGCAGGACATTTACCGCGAGGCTTTCAATCATGCCTTTGACGCCCATAGGGGTGATCCGCGGCAGGAGGAGGCCGCCCACCGTATCGCTTGGGCGGCGGTCAAGCGGCGCTACGTGAAGGAAGGAACGCAATGGGTCGAGCGCGTCTGAACGGAACGAGCGCCCATAGCCGACACCGGCGCCTGAGAGACCGGTGATCACGGCCGTGGCGCGATCGGCCTGAGCCCGAGGAGGGTCTCCAGCCGGCGATCCTGTCCGTATATGTCGTTCAAGAAGTGCACGGCGCCGTCCTGGGTGGCGACCGCCGTGCCGTACAGGATCAGCACGTGCACGGGATGTGCCAGCATCACCCGGAAGGTCGCATCACCATTCATCGCGGCGCTTATTTTTTCCGGCGTCCACTCGCCCGGAGTCCCGCGCAGTACCTCGGTCGCCAGCGCGACAGGATCACTCACCCGGATGCAGCCGTGGCTGAAGGCCCGCAGCGGCTCGGCGAACAGCCGCTGCGCCGGCGTCGAATGCAGGTAGACGTCGTAGCGGTTGGGGAGATCGAACTTGATCAACCCGAGCGCATTGTCCGCGCCCGGAAGCTGGCGCAACCGCAGGCGTCCGGCCGCGAGGGCGGCGAGATTCTCGGGCGTCGCGCTGAGCGAGCTGGCGGATGCGCCCGTTCCGTTACTCGCCAGTTCCATGTCGTGGTCCTCGAGGTAGTGCGGATCCTTTCTGAGGTCCGCGAGCAGCTCATGCCGCACGATGCTCGGCGGAACGTCCCAGTACGGCCGAAACAGCACTGCCGTCATGTCTGCCGTGAACACCGGTGTATGCAGCTGCGGATACCGACGGCCGACGATGACGTTCATACGCAGCATGTCCGCCTCGTCATCGACCGCGGTGCGTATCAGGTACAGCCGAAACGCCGGGATGTTGACGATGACGGTCGGCGGCCGCAGCGGCGGAACCCATCGCCAGCGCTCGAGCGTCAGCTCGATCTGCCGGACGCGCTGCGCGAACGGAACCCGCAGGGCGCTGAGCGTGGCTGCCCCCAACGCGCCGTCCTCGGCGAGGCCATGCCGGGACTGGAAGCGCTTGAGTGCGGTGACCAGCCCGTCATCGAGCAGCTCATCGGGGAGCGATGCCTGCTCGGTCGGCAGATCGCCCATGGCCGCGAGGCGCCGCCGCAGCGCCGCGGCGCCCTCATAGGGCTCGCCGGGCTTTACGGACCTGTGCGGCAACGGCGGCAGCGCGGGGAGTGCGGGCGCGTCCGCCAGATTGCGATAGCGCGCGAGCGACTGGCGCAGCAGCCTGTAGTGCAGGTAGCCCGGCTCGATGCTGGCCAGCACCGCGGCCGGGTCGGCGCCGGCGGCCAGTCGTTCGACGAGCGCTGCTGCATCGAAGCCTTCCGCTCGCAGCGGCATGTCGAAACCGGCTGCGTGCGGATCTATACGGCCGTAGTGCAGGTCCCGAACCAGAGCGAGAGCCGCGCTGCTGAGCGCAAGGTCGTAACGCCTCCAGTCGGCGGCGCCCGCCGGCCGCGACTCGAGTGCCGTCGTCCCGGCGGCCAGCTCGGCAGCGTCGTAGTCCTCCGGCCGCAGTCCGTAGCTGGCAACCGACTGCAGCACCCCGAGGAACGTCCGGGCCTGCAAGGTGGCCCTTCCTGCGCGACTCCAGAGAAGGGCATCGTCCTGGCGATGTACGTAGAGCCCCTCGAGGAGGCGCCGATCGCCCGCGCGCGCAACTGACGGCCCCGCATGGAACTCTGCCGTGGCTCCCAGGCTCGCGCTCGCGTTGCCGAGCAGGCACAGCACGAACATCCACCGGAGCGTGCGCGGCACCGGATGAGCACTCGACGGCACGTGGCCTCCTTGTGAGGCCAGATTGATAAGGAGCCGCGACCGGCGGAATCAGTAGTGTCCGGTGGCGCCGTAGGTATTAGTCGTAGCTTGCGGTTCCGGCGCGACTGAGCCCTGATACTGGCATGCAGGCCATTCGACGGATTCTCGCGGCCGTCAAAGACCCGGGGGCGCGCTCGCTCCCCGCGGTGAACAAAGCCGTGCAGCTGGCTCGCTCGCTGGCTGCCGATCTCGAGCTCTTTCACGCCATCGACTCCCCGTACTACACGGACATGCTCGGGATGGCCGCGCAGCACACCCAGAGACTGGAATGCGACGAGCGCAGCGAATACCTGCAGCGGCTCGAGCGTGTCGCGGCACGCGCCCGGCTCCACACCGGAAAGGTCAGCGTGTCGGCGGAGTGTGATTACCCGGCCTACGAGGCGATCGTCCGGCGCGCCCTCAAGATCGGCGCGGACCTCATCGTCGCGGAATGTCATGCCGGCCGCCGCGTCGCCCAAGGGTTACTGAAGCTGTCAGACTGGGAGCTGCTGCGCCTGAGCCCGGTTCCGGTGCTGTTGGTCAAGCGCACGCGGCCTTATCACCGACCGACGATCCTGTTGGCGCTCGATCCGAGTCATGCCTTCGCGAAACCTGCGAAGCTCGACGAGGAGATCCTTGCGACCGGCGGCGCGGTATCGGCCGCCCTGCATGGCACGCTGCACGCGGTGCATGCCTATGCTACTGCAAGCGCAGGTCTGGCCGGTCCGGGGCCGGCGGCTGCTTTGCGGGCGCAGGCGGCGGCCATGAGCGCTGCCGCGAGCCTCGATGGCGCGCTGCGGTCCGCGGATGTCGCTCCTGCCCGTCGGCATCTCATCCCCGGCGATCCGACGACCGCAGTCCGCGATGCGGCGCGTCGCCTGGGTGCCGACATCGTGGTCACGGGGGCCGTGTCGCGCTCGGGGCTCAAGCGGGCGTTCATCGGCAACACGGCCGAGCGGCTGCTCGATTGCCTGTCTTGCGACCTGCTGATCGTGAAGCCGGTGGGATTTTCGAGCTCCGTGCCGCGGGCTGCCCGCGGCGCCCGCGTGGTCGCGGTGGAGCCCCTCGGCTGAGTCTCCCAGGCAGTCTTAGCGGTACGCTCGCGGGCAGCGTGCTGGATGCGGCGCCCGACGTGTGCGGCAGATGGGCGCGGCATTGGCGCTGTTCGCGCGCTCGGGGTCTGACCGACAGGAGTATCCGAGATGGTTCGGAGATTGCTACGCACAAATTCTTATCAGGGTTCGGCTCTCCACGACAGCCCTGTCGGCGCCAGCAGGGCAAGATTTTGGGTCATGGGGCCAAACAGGGGGAGGGCTCACTCTCATGACGCTCGACCCGATCGATCCGCAGGACCTCAAGCACGATAGCTGGTATTACGGTCTGCAGTGCAGCTGCGGTCGGCGGCTCGCGCTGCATGAGGATATATTTCGCGGGAATGGGGCGGACTTCCTGCAGCTCCATGAAGAGGCCGCCGTCAAATGCCGGTGCGGAACCCGCCTGACCGCAAAGCGGCTCGAGAAATACAAGCATTCCCCTCACACGTCCTGACATTCGCCGGCCGTGCGGCGGCGAGCTCGAGGGGAGCTGCGCTAGCGGGAAAATTGCACAGAATATGCCGCGGACGACGGGCCCCTGGCCCTAGTCCGCGGCATGGCTCGATACGATTGCCCTACTGGACAGCGATCGTCGCGAGCTTCTTCGTCTCCGTCTTTGGAACATGAACGGTCAATACGCCGTCTTTCGCTACGGCCTTGATCGCCCCGGCGTCGATCGCATCCGGAAGCTCGAAGGAGCGCAGGAAGTTCCCATAGAAGCTCTCAACCCTGTAGAACTTCTCGCCTGCCTGTTCCTCTTCCTTACGGCGCTCGCCGCTCAGTGTGAGCACGCCGTCCTTGTACGTGACCTTCACGTCCTCTTTCTTGACGGCCGGCAACACGGCGCGAATCAGGTACTCCTGATCAGTCTCGCTGATGTCAACCGGAGGTGCCCACTCGAAATCAAGATTTTCACCACTACCCAGCCGTGGCTCATAGCCGAAAAAGGCCGGGAACCGATTAAACATCTTGTCCATCCCATAGAAGGGTTCCCATCTTGTGAGATTCATAAATCCCTCCTCTTTTCTGACTTGCCCTTTATTCCGGGCTCTTTTTACTCCTCCGTTGGATTGCGTTGAATTCGCATCTGTACCTATCGAAATCCCGTCTTGTGGACCGATGTCCCTCGACCGATGATGATGCCCTGGTCGGGATCCGATGCGACGCCGCGCATCCGTGATCAACTCCACATCGAGCGACTTTGGATCAGCTGCGATAGCGCTTTCCGCGTCCGCCAGATCGATCGTTCGCGATGAAATCCTCCCGCCCGACGAAGCGCAGGTGGACTCAGTGTCATCCGCGCGTTGCGGGCACTACCTCCAGTGGCGAGCCCCGCTCCAGAGCAGTTAGAGGAGCCCTACGGCTTACGCCCGCGTACCAGACCCAGCCAGTCCGTGCCGGTCACGTATAGGGTCGGACGTGCTGGTGACCGCGGTGTCCGCCGTCCACATCTACCGGTATCGGACGAAACTCTCCGTGGCGGACACCCTTCTCTGCAATGACCGATTGCGCAAACTCCACTACAGCAGCGGTGGGTCCGCGGAGTATCACGCTTTCGACGCAATTGTCGTGATCGAGATGCGCGTGCAGCGTCGCCACGGTAACGTCGTGGTGCTCATGCTGCTTGGCGGTAAGCCGACGGGATAGGTCGCGCTCATGGTGATTGAAGACATAGCTCAGGACTCCAACGCAAAACTTCGATTCCCCTCCCTGCAGACGCTTTCTATCGAGTTCGTTCCGCAGCAGATCGCGAAACGCCTCGGATCGGTTTTCGTATCCCTTCTCCACCGTCAGCTTGTCGAAGGTCTGTGCGAGTGCATCGTCTATCGAGATCGTCAGTCGCCGCATGGCTCGTCCCCGCTGTTGCATCGCGATCGCATCCGATCATGCCCTTGGGCCATGGTAAATCACTCGGGCGAGTGAGGAGCTGCCAAAGGACGTAAGGGAAACTCCTGACTCCCGGGCCCATCTTCCACCCTACAATGCTTCATGGGTATGACGAATCAGTAGAACCTCATACCCGTCACCCGGGAGTCCCGTGTGTGAACAGATTACTCGTCCCGCGGCGGGCCCTGCTGGCCGGCCTGAGCGGGGCCGTCCTTGCCGTTTCTTCCCCTGCGCTTGCCGAGGCAGGCGGCACCGAGGGAACCTCCGACCTGCAGACCATTACGATCATCGCCACCGGCGTGAGCAACATGACTGCGGCCTCGCAGGGCGATGTGAGGCAGCAGGACCTGGCGAGCCAGCCCCTGCTGCGCCCGGGCGCGGTGCTTGAAAATGTGCCGGGACTCATCGTCACCCAACACTCGGGGGAGGGCAAAGCCAACCAGTACTTCGTGCGGGCGTTCAACCTAGATCACGGCACCGACCTGGCCACCGAGGTCGATGACATGCCGGTCAACATGCCCACCCATGCTCACGGTCAAGGCTACACCGATCTCAATTTCCTGATCCCTGAGCTGGTGAGCGACCTCCACTACAGGAAGGGCCCGTACTACGCCGACGAGGGAGACTTCGCCACGGCGGGCGCCGTTCGCATGGATCTCGTGGACTCCGTTCCCGATTCCGCGACGCTGGGGTTCGGACAGGATGGTTACCGTCGCGCCTTGCTCCTGGGCTCGACGGCCATTTGGGGCGGAGCCCTGCTCGGCGCCGGCGACCTCTATCACAACGATGGTCCCTTCGATAACCCGGATGATTACAACCGCCTCAATGGCGTTGTGCGCTATCACCGCGGTGATGCCCAGGACTTCTTTACCCTCACGGCGATGGCCTATTCGGGTCGCTGGGCTTCAACCGACCAGGTACCAGAGCGTGCGATTGCAGATGGGCTCATCGGTCGATTCGGAAGCCTGAATCCTTCCGACGGAGGCATTTCCAGTCGCTACAGTCTGTCCTTCAACCGCGTAGAGCGGTCCGAGGACGATCAAGTGCAGTTCTCTGCCTACCTGATTCGCTACAAGCTCGACTTGTACTCCGACTTCACGTACTACCTGAAGGATCCGACCTACGGCGATCAGATGCTGCAGCACGACGATCGTGTCGTGTACGGGTTCGACGCCTCGAAGACCTGGTTCGCGACACTTTGGGGTCGTCCGAGCTCGACCGTGCTCGGGGTCCAGGCGCGCGTAGATGACATTCGGGACGTGGCCATCGACGCCACCTTCCAACGTCGGTACCTGTCCACCCGGCAGGACGCCGGCGTGGTCGAATCCAATGGCGCCGTCTATCTGGAGAACAGCACCGCCTGGAGCAACACGATTCGCACGGTCCTCGGGCTGCGCGAAGACGAGTTCGACTTTGACGTCAGGGACAAGATGCGAAACCCCGACGGCAGCTGCAACCTCGAGAGTGATCCGCTCGGGTGTAACGATGGCACTGTCCGCGCGAACATCTTCAGTCCGAAGTTCGGTTTAATCCTGGGACCGTGGGCTGAGACCTCCTACTTCGTCACCGTGGCCGACGGCTATCACAGCAACGATGCCCGGGGTGTCACACGCAGTGGTCAAAACACGGACGTTCCGCCGGTAACGCCGCTGACTCGTGCGACCAGCGCGGAGCTCGGGATTGCCACCAATCCACTGCCGCTCTGGCATACGACGCTCGATGCCTTCCAGCTCAAGCTCCAGAGCGAGCTGGTGTTCGATGGAGACGCCGGCGTAACGGCCCCGAGTGGTGCAACGACTCGCACGGGAGTCGAGTGGGGCAATACCTTCAGGTTCAACAGCTGGCTGCACGGTGATCTCAACGCGGCGTTCTCGCGCGGCCGCTTCGATCACGACGTGCCTGCGGATGACCTAGGCTGTAGTGACGCGGCCCCCAGTCACCCGTGTGTCACACCCATCGCCATTACGGGGCGATACATTCCGAATAGCCCCACCAATGTGATCGATGCCGGCTTGACCGCACGGCAACCATCCGGGTGGTTCGGCTCGATCCGAGCCCGCCACTTTGGCGAGTCGCCGCTGCTCGAAGACAACAGCGCGCGATCGCCGGCCTATACGACACTCGATCTCGAGGTGGGATACCAGCGGCCCGGGCGATGGCTGTTTGCCGTCGACGTGTTCAACCTCGCCGATGCGAAGTGGAGCGACATCGAGTACTACTACGTCTCACGACTGTCGAACGAAGCCTACGCCACACCCGACTACGTCGTTCACCCCGGGATCCCAAGGACGATCCGGGCGAGGTTCGAATACGCGCTATGAACGACTCCAAGCACGCCGAGCGCGGAGCGGATTGACCGCAGAGCACCCGCGTCGTTGATCACCGAGCTGCTTTCTGCTGAAGCGACGCGGTGACCTCATAAACGACCCGCAACAGGCAGGATCGCTTCGAATGATCGCCGCCGCGCGAGCCACCGCACTCGAGCACACCTGCGGCCTGGTGCGTCGGATTCGACATCGCCGCAGTCACGGCGCCAGCGAGGTTGAACTGCCCGGTGCAGTCCGCGTAGGGGCAGGGGTAGGCGAAAAAAGCCCGGGCCGGCGGATAGAGCACGTGCGACTGCGGAGTCGGCGCGCTCGAACCCGGCTCTGCAAACTTCAACTCGATGCGGAGCTGTTGGACTGCTGGGAATGCCGCTCGCAGTACGCTTGCGGCGGCCCAATCGTGCCGTAACTGATCCATCCGCCCGCGCCGCGTCGCAGCCGCAGGAGCGAGTCTCATGTCCGCTTCCCGGTACCTGAAGCGCGGTGACCGGCGGCTACAATCGAGCACACACTCATCGCGGCGTGCTCATCCCGGAGGCTTGTTCGCTGTCCGGGTCGCCCGGATTCGCTGCTCTTCTCGCACGTCCGCGAGCGTCAGCCGCGTGCCGACTGCAATTACATCAAGGATGGGATGCATTGGGTCGGCCGGCAAGCGCAGCTGGTGAACCTTCTCCCAGGTGCGAATACGCACATCAGGCGGATTGAGCTCGGAACGCTGCTCGGCCAGTTCCCGGCGTCGTTTTTCGGCGCGCTCGTGTTCTTCGTGCGCGAGCCGCTCAGCGGCAGTCCTGATGAGGTCAGCTGGATGGGGCGTCATAGGTTTTGGAGCAGGAGGTTCGGTAGAGGCGCCCCGCCGCCGGCGGTCTTAAGGCACATGTCGAGAGGTTCGACACGCTACAGGCTACACCACTTCGTGGCGCGTCGGACTGTTTTCGGATTTGAAACCGGTCAGTCGCCGTGACGGAAGCGGGAGTCCCCAGGTGCGGCAGTCTCATTGCCCGACTGTGCCGCAGGGCCCGGCGTGCTCGCCGCCTCCTCGGGCGCCTTGACCTGGGGGCTCGCGTCCGCGACCTTCGTGCGGGCATTCCTGCGCTGCTGCTTCTCCTGCTGGCGCGCTTTTCTTGCCAGCTCCCGTTGCTTCTTTGCCTGATGGTAGTTTGGCTTTGCCACGACGCTCCCTCGCATCGAAGGATTGGATGCCACCAGCGTAGCAGTTCCAGAGGCTGGTCCGCGTCGCGGCCGAATCGTGGCCCTACGTCAAGAGGGGCGCATACGGGGGTCGCTCGGATATCGCCGCGAGTGGCGTCTTGCTCATGGAACGCTTTCCCCATGAACAAGATCGTCTAGCTCCTGCTCCAGCCTTTTACTGTCAACGCGTTACAGGCCGTCCGCGAGCAGCGGTCACTAAGCGCGGCGCTCTAATCGCCGGCGTATCCCGCCTCAAGCTGGTGTCGAACGGCAAGAATGAGGACGATGTCTTCGGCCGGGAGCCAACGGTACTTCGCGATGTACCCGTAACGGCCGCGCGAGAGGATGAGCTCGCGTCGACCCTTTTCAGCGGGCCGTCCGAGGAGAGGATGATCAGCCAGGAGCTCAAAGGCCTTTCGCACGCTCAGAATCTGTTCACGCGCCTTTTGGGGACTCTCGGCGGCGATGAAGTCAAAGAGCCGTTCGAGGTCAGCAAACGCTCCCCGAGTTATTTCGACCGTCGCCATGCACGGGCTCTGGGGCGCCGCGCCTTGGCGCCGGTCGCTCGCGCGGCCAGATAGTCAAACGCAGAGGTGAGCTCAAAGGCCTTTCCGCTCGAGAGCGCTTCCTCCTCGGAACGCGCTGCCTCGTCGGCGAAGCGCGCCCTCAGTTCCGATCGCTCAGCTTCACGAGCCAGCGCTTCGACCATGAACGCGTGGGGCGTCTTGTTTGCGGCATTCGCCAGTCGCTCGATGCGGCGTTTGAGGTCTTCAGGGAGTTTCAGGCTGGTAGCGGCCATCAGGGTGATTGAATGCTCATGTTCTAGGTAGTCATAAAGTAATACCGGGAGGGCGAGGCGTCAAGATTCCACGAATTCCTTCCTCGACCGGGCGCGCGGACGCCCCGCAACGTCACGTCCGCACTGTCCCAAAATTGTCCCAGACGTCTGATCCTGCGACCAAACAACATCCCGCGTTCAGACACGCTCGCTGCCACACCAACCGCCTACTCGAGGTCGTCATCCACTCCGTACCCCTGATCGTGGGATCTCCGACGACCCAAGCCCCGATCTCCGAGCATTCTCTCCAGCGATGCAGACGTGCTCGCTCCAAATCGCAAGCCAAGATTCCTGACTAACTCCACATCGAGCGACTTTGGATCCGCTGCGATAGCGTTTTCCGCGTCCAGCAGATCGATCGGGCCTCCGGCTGCAACCTTCATCGCGATGAAATCCTCCCGCCCGACGAAGCGCAGCCGGGCTCCCTCGAACGGCACTTCGACCGTGCGCGAGAAAGCCTTCGGATCGAGACCGCGAATGCCCAGGAGAACGTCCACCTGGTTTCCAAAGGAGTCGTTGACCCGCACGAGCCCGGGAATGGCGTCCCCGAGATCTCCGCGCCGAAGCTCAGTGGTAAGCCCCGCCCGTTTCAGGGCCTCATCGATTCGCGTCCCCTCCATTACGCCAGCCGAAACGACGAGATCGGCATCGAGACTCGCACGCCCGGCACCGTGAAGAGAAGCGGCGAGCGCACCAATCACCGCGTAGTCAATCGAACGGGCCGCGAGTACCTCGACAACATCCAGAAGGAGTTTGGCGGACTCGCCGGGGCCGCGCGCTCTCATCTGGCGCGCCCCCGAAGCTTGCGGCCCGCCTCCTGAAGTTGGGCAACTACCCGACTCTGCGCGACGGAAGCCTGAACACGCTGCTCGGGCCTAAGGCGTTGATTCGCCTCTAGCAGCGCTTTCCTCGACTCCAGCCTCAGTTTCGATTTCATAAGTCATTGATTATAGGAAATCACGGCAACCACGCACAGCAGAGAGGTCTTTAGGCTTGATGGCGCTTTCTTTATCGAACGCGCGTTCACGAGAACATTCTGGCAGTGCTTCTGGTCTCGCTACTTGTTTTGCTGGCTGTCTTTGGACTGGTCATGGCGCTTCCAGGCTGACGCAGCGCCAGCGGCTTTCTTGGAATCGCTCACGACACGGCCAACCCGGGCAGCGAATTCCGCGGAGGCCCCGTCCCTCGATGGTTATGCGCACTGAGAGGTCCAATAGCCGCTGTCTCTGTCATGGCAAGTAATGGCAACATATGTCATTCAATGATAGCATCGCGACTATGGAGGCTCGCATGCAGACCATGAACATTTCGCTCCCGGAACCACTGAAAGACTTCGTCGATCGGCAGATCGCCGCCGGTCGTTACAGCAGCGCGAGTGAGTACGTTCGCGAACTGATACGTAACGATGAGAAGCAGAAGGCCGAGGAGCACCTCGCAGCGCTGCTTCGGGAGGGATTGCAGTCAAAGGAGACGGCTTTAACGGGCGATGACTGGAAGGCGATTCGCGCCGAGGCGTTCGCCCGCGTGAAGCAAGCGGCGAAACGCAAGCGGTAGTGCCAAGGCTCTACATACGGGCGGCGGCTCGGCGCGATCTCGTCGAACACGCTGTCTACCTCGCAGCGGAGGGCGGCGAGGAGCTCGCCGAACGTTTCTTGTCACAGGCGGAGGCAAGCTGTGCGTTGCTGCTCGATCAGCCGGAGATCGGTTCGCCGCTTGTGGTGAGAGATCCCGCTCTGGTGGGTATTCGGAAGTGGCCGGTGAAAGACTTCGAGAGCATCCTGATCTTCTATGTCCCTCACGGGAACGCGGAGTGACGATTGTTCGCTTCCTTTATGGGCGCCGAGACTGGTGGCAACTGCTCGGGGTGATGTGAGGGCGCGGGCTGCCGGTGGTGGGCGGCACTGGGCTCGAGCCAGTGACCTCTGCCGTGTGAAACGGAAGTAGGGTGCTTACGAATCAACGATATGCGAGGCGAGTTCCCAGTTGCAACAGCTACTTGGTATCACGTGATGTCACTTGATATCACGCAATGTCACGACCGCACTGTCCCAAAGTTGTCCCAGCACATGTCATCCGGCCGGCAATTTCCGCCTCTTCGACTGCCACTCAACCTTCCCCAGGACTCGCCGCGCCGCGCGTCGGCTAAATGCGTCCGTGGCTACGTCCAGGGATTTAGGAGCGACTTCACGGACGCCTGAAAGTCCGCCGTGTTTCGGGTAACCAGCGTCAGACCATGGACCTGCGCGGTGGCGGCAATGAGCGCATCCATCGCGTGAATGGGGCGCCCGCGCGCCTCGCAGCGGGCCACCAGTCGTCCCCACTCATCGGCGATCGCTCCATCGACTCCGGCGATTCGCCCTTCGAATCGCAAGGGCAGGACGTTCCGCAGCCATTCGTCGAGCCGCCGGCGCCGCGCGCCGGCGGCTAGGCGCTCGATGCCGTGGCGAAGCTCGGCGAACGTTACAACGCTCAAGAACACCTCGTCCTCATCGACCTCGGCGAGCCACTCGACGACACCCGCGTTGGGCCGCGGTCTGGTCCACTCGGAGACGACGTTCGTGTCGAGCAGAAAACTCACAACTCTATCGAGCGCAGGCGATCCTTGGAGCGACGGAGCTTCAACCCCGAGCCGCCGAGCGGCGAGGCGTTGAAGAAATCGGCCAGCGAGCCGCCACGCTGGGTCTTGCGCTCCCACTCGGCGGCGTCGACGACGACTGCGGCCCTCCGGCCGTTGCGGGTGATGGTCTGTGGCCCATGCGTGCGGGCGTTTTCGATGAGCTCGCTCAGCTTCGCTTTGGCCTGAGCGACCGTCCAGATGTCCGTGTCCATGAGTTCTCACCTAAGGTGGTCAACATAGTCATTATAGTCATTGACCCCTCGTTAGCAACCGGCGCGCTTCGGCGCTCGGAATCTCGCTACGGTGATGCTGAAAGGGCCTCCGTCCCGTACGGGCCGAGGCGATATCTGCTCTAGTTCTTGATCAGTGGTGGGCGGTACTGGGCTCGAACCAGTGACCTCTGCCGTGTGAAACGGAAGTAGGCTGCCTACGAATCAAAGATATAGGAGGGGAGTTCCTAAGTGCAACAAAGGACTTGTTGTCACGTGATATCAGACCGCATCCCAAAATTGTCCCAGCACTGTCCCTGGCGATCTGAGCTGGCGGATTAACGGCCCATTCAAGGGCGAGACAGCCGGGCTCACGGAATCATCCGAGGTCGCCGCTCAGCGCGTCTCGACTGCAGCCAGCGTGACCATCCCGCCCGTGCGTTGCAGCGCGATCGATCGTCCCGCCTCGACTTGCCCGCGAATTCATTCGAGTGAAAGCCGCAGCCTCTGATTGCCTGCGCCGCGCCTTCTGGGCGCCGCAACACCGGGAACGCGCGCGTCATCGCACACACTCTGCCATTCCCAAAATCTGGGGGAGCGGCCGCGAAAGTTGAGGACTGGCTCCCGATGTGTGCACGCAGGAGACGCTCGATGCTCGTGCGCTCAGCGGCAGTGGCCGCACGCCATCGGGAGTAACCATGTTGATTTCAAATCGCCCCATCGCCGCCGTGCTGGCAGCACTCGCAACGTCCGGCGTATTTGTACTCGTCGATCTTCTCTTTAGCTATGCCGCCCGCTGAGCACGGCGATCTCGCTGGGACAGGCCGGGAACGCGAAGAAACACCCGTGATCGGGAACGTCACAGTGCCGCTGGTCGTCGCGAAAAGCTGAGGTTTGCGCCGCCAAAGTTAGGGAGACGCACCGATTTGGCCCTTCGGCCCCTCGCGCAAGCTGTCGGCTCCGGCTCTTTGCCGGATTAAGGAGGCAGTCGTGTCGCGGATCACCATGTTTGTCTACGGTGTGGTGTGCTACTCGGTGGCTATGGCGGTGTTGCTCTACGCGTTCGGGTTCATCGGCGGCTTTCTGACGCCGACGATGCTCGATTCGCCCGCACGCGAGCCATTCTGGGCCGCGCCGGCCGTTGATCTCGTCTTGCTGCTGGTGTTCGCCGTGCAGCACAGCGGGATGGCGCGGCCCGCCTTCAAGCAGTGGTGGACGCGCGTCGTGCCGGAGGTGGCCGAGCGCAGCACGTACCTGCTTGCAAGCTCGATAGCATTCGGCGCGCTCATGGTGCTCTGGCAGCCGATCGGGGGAGTCGTGTGGCACGTGGCGTCGGGCGACGGGCGTGCCGCAATCATCGCGCTGTACGTCTGCGGCTGGCTGCTGCTGCTGTATTCGACGTTCCTCATCGATCACTTTGATCTGTTCGGCTTGAAGCAGGTCTGGCGGTTCTTTTCCGGCCGCAGCTACCGCCCGCCGCGATTTCATTCGCCGAGCCTCTACAAGGTGGTGCGCCATCCGCTCTACTTCGGGTGGCTGACACTCATCTGGGCTGCGCCGACCATGACGTTCGCCCACCTGGTCTTCGCTGTGACGACGACGGTCTACATTCTGAGCGCCATTCAGTTCGAAGAGCGCGACCTGGTGGACGCGTTCGGTGAGACCTATGTGACCTACCGGGCGCACACTCCCATGCTGGTGCCACGCTTTTCGGCCCCGCCGCCTCCGAATCGTGCTGAAGAGGTGGATCCGGACCTGATATAACTCGGCCAGTGTCCGTGCGCGTGAGCGCTCAGTGCCGGGTGCTCGAGCTCACCGCCGCCTGGGATCGCTTGCGTTCGAGGAGCTCGATGCCGAGTCTGCGCGCCGCCGCAGCAGCGTCCCGCCTCGAGGCGATGCCGAGCTTGGAGAGAATCGCACTCGCGTGATGGTCGACGGTCTTGGCGGACAGGTACAGCCGCCGGGCAATCGCTGCGTTCGAGAGGTCCTGGGCAACGAGCGCCAGCACCTCAAGTTCGCGCACGGTCAGCCCGGCCACGTTGGCGCGCGTCGAGCGGTTGGCGCCGCGCTTGAGACCGCGCACACCCTCGGCCTTGAGCTCCCGGCGCAGTCGCTGCGCCATCGGTCGCGCACCGAGCGACTCGAATATCTCGAGCGCTTGCTTGCGGAGTGCGACATCCGGGCTGTCCGAGAGGGCCAGCGCCCGCTCGTACGGGCACCCCAGCAGCGCCCACTCCCGTGCAGCCTCCAGGTGCTCGCCGCGCATCTGCAGCTCAAAAGGCCTGGCGATCGCGAGCGCGTCCTCTAGTGGCGTGCCGGCGCGTTTCGCCCAGAATACGAGCTCGCCCACCCGCCAGGGGTTGTGGTCGTGCAGCGCGTGCTCGCGGGCGCTGCGCAGCTCGTCGGCCACATTCGTAAGATCGCCGCGCAGCCAGGCGTGCTCGGCGCGCGCGGCGGCGACGGCGACGATGCGCTGCGGCTCCTCGGTGCGCCGTGCCAGCGCCCAAGCCTCGTCGAGCGGCTCGTGCGCGCCGTCCGCGCCGCGGCGCGTGCGGACCCGGCCCACCGCGGTGAGCGCCGGAATGCGCGCGGCAATCGACACGCGTGGCTGCCGCAGCAGATCCTCTGCCTCCTCGATTGCCTTGGCCCACGCGCCCTGCTCGAAATTCATCCGTGCCCGGAACGCGCGCAGATATCCTGCGGCCATGTACAGCTCGTATTCCGCGCAGAAGGCCAGGCCCGCCATGAGATGCGGCCTTGCAGCCCCGTAGTCACGGTTGACGATCGCGAAGGTGGCAAGATTGGTGTGGGCGCGCGCCACGTGCTCCTGCAGCTGACAGCGCTGCGACAGCTCGAGACTCTGCTCGAGGTCGAGCCAGCCGGCGTCCCCGACTTCGCGCAGACGCGCCGAGCCGGAGTTGTTGAGCGCGTGGGCCAGGATCTCGTCGTCACCCAGACGGCGTGCGAGGGCGATCGCGCGCTCGCTCCACTCGATCGCCTGCTCGTCGTTCGATGCGAGCATCGCAAGCTGCGCCATATTGCTGAACGCCATGGCGAGCTCAGTGCTCGGGCCGAGAGGCTCGAGCGTGACCACCGCTTCAGTTCCGTAGCGGTGCGCCTGCTCGCCCTGGCCGAGCAGCCAGCTGAGTCGCGATAGGCAGCGCAGCGTGTCCCCGGCGCGCATGGCGTCGCCGGCGGAGCGCCAGATGGCGAGCGCGTCGCAGCGAGCCGGGATCGCGTCCTCCATGTCGCCCGTAAGGAGGCACTCATAGGCGAGGCTGTCGAGCAGACAGCCGCGCGCGTGGGGGGGCAGCTGATCAGCGTGGCGCAGCGCGGCGCGGTAATAGGCGATTGCCTCGCGGTGCGCGCCTACGCCGGCGGAGCGCGCGGCGGCGCGCGGCGCGAACTCGAGCACCGCCGCGACGTCGCCGGCGCGCAGGGCATGGTGCACCAGGCGTGACTCACTCACCTCGCCACGGTCCCGGTCGCGCAGGACCTGCAGCACCCGGGTGTGCAATGAACGCGCCTGCGCAGGCATGAGCGAATCCTCCACCGCTCGCCGCGACAATTCGTGGCGGAAGGTGAGCGATCCGTCGGCGTTGCGCCTCATGCCTCCGAGGGTGCCTTCCTCGATCGCCGCCTCCGAGGTGTGCAGCACCGCCTGGATCAGCCAGGGCTCGGCGTGCCCCGGTACGGCAGCCACCAGCTCGGCCAGCCGGCGCGCGTCGGGCGAAAGGCGCGCCACGCGCGCGATCACCGCATCGCGCACCGAGGTCGGTATCTCGCCAGGGGGTGCCGCGAGCAGCTCCGTCACGTAGAACGGATTGCCGCCGGTCGCGGCATAGAGGCCCGCAGAGGAGCGCCCGAGCGTCTGAGCCAGCTCCCCGATCGCCTCCTCCGAGAGTGCCGCAAGCGGCAGCCGCTTGACCGCTTCTCCGGGAAGCAGTCCGACCGCGACCTGCAGGGGATGCCCGGCGTGGGTCTCGTCGCTGCGGTACGTGGCGATCAACATGGCGCGCGTTCGCCCGATCCGCCGGCCGAGGTACTTCATGAGGTCGAGCGTGGCGTCGTCGGCCCAATGCATATCCTCCATCACCAGCACCACGGGCTTGCCGGGACGCTCGAGCTCCTCGATCGTCGCGGCAAAAATCCGCTCGCGGCTCGTTCCCTGCTGCAGCGCCTCGAGCAGCGCGCCGCCCACCTGGCGGCCGACGTCGCTCAGGGGTCCGAGCGGCTGGGGCGTCGACAGCGGATCGCACGCACCCCACAACACCCGCAGCTCGGCGCCGCAGCGGCGAATGAATTCGCTGACGATCGCAGTCTTGCCGATACCCGCCTCGCCGGTGACCAGCACGACACAGCCACCGCGAGTCGCGATCGCCTCGCGCCAGCGGATCAGCTGTGCGAGTTGCCTATCGCGCTCGAGGAGCAGCATGGCGATGACCTGTTGGATTCGCTGAGTAGCTCGCGTTCCAGGCGATGCTCTCTCTGGGTGGTTCCCGACACAAAGATGGGGTACCACACCGATGGCCGTCGCCGCCGCGCTCGGTAGTCTGCGCGGCGCCGGAATGATCCGGACAGGAGGAGCTCACATGAAACACCTTGTCACTACCCTCGTCGGTGCCCTGGCACTCTACACGGCCTCGGGCGATGGCCTCGCTGCCGAGGCACCTGCACCCGCCAACGTTCCCCGGGAGATCGTCAAATTCGGCGATCTCGATCTGACACGGCCTGCCGGGGCGCAGGAGTTGTATCGCCGTATCACCCACGCCGCGCGCGATGTGTGTGAAACCGTGAGCTCCGGCGGCTCCGCGATCGCCATTGCCAACGGCCTCTGCATCGACCGGGCGGTTGCAGATGCCGTCGCGACCATCGACAGCCCGTTGCTCACCGAGCACTACCAGCACACGACTCACCGGGAGATTCTGCAGCGGCAGCAGGTGGGACTCAATCGGTAAAGCGCCGTTCGGCGAAAAGATGGGGAGCGGCTCCCCAGATATGGGGAGCCTCCCCGTGGCGTGCGCCGCGCGGCTGGATTCTGATCGCAGCCTGGGAACGTTGTACGCGGAGGTTGGTTTGTGAGTCCGGAACAGAGCTACGACGGTGAGTGTTTCTGCGGTGCGGTCGGGTTCACGGTGAAGGGGGCGCCGGTGGCGTCGGGCTACTGCCACTGCGAATCGTGCCGGCAGTGGGCGGCGGCGCCGGTGAACGCCTTCACGTTGTGGAGGCCGGAGAGTGTCAGCATCACCCGCGGTGCGTCCTGCGTCAGCACGTTCAAGAAGACGGACCACAGCCTGCGCAAGTGGTGCACGTCGTGCGGCGGGCATCTGTTCACCGAGCATCCGGGGTGGCAGCTCATCGACATATACGCCGCCGTACTCCCGCAGCTGCAGTTCAACCCGGGCGTGCACGTCCACTACCACGAAGCGGTACTGCGCATTCAGGACGGGCTGCCGAAGTTCAACGATCTTCCTAAGGACATGGGCGGGTCCGGCGTGACGCTTCCGGAATGATCGCCGATGCAATCCCCCGGAAGATGGACATCGCCAACCCAAGTATTCCTTGGCACCAGTCTCCCGACCGGTGGCTGTTTCTGCACGCGCAGGTGCGTATGTTGAGTGCGGCTAATAGGCGCGCAGATCTTCGACGGGGCGGCATCGGACAGGCGACACAGAACGCACAGAGGAGGTTATGGGCCAGCAACTCGTGGAGGAGACGACGGGCCGGCAGGCCGTAGTGCGGCTTGCGAGCCCCGCAGCCCAACGCGACCTCCGCGGCCGCGTGCCGCTCGGCCTGGCCTTCGTTCTATTGTGGAGCTCGGGTTATCCGGCAGCCCGGATCGCACTCGATCACAGCGGTCCATTCACGGTACTCATGTTGCGCTTCGGCGTCGCAGGCTTGCTTTTTGCCATGCTCGCGGGCCTTGGCGGGGTCGCATGGCCACGTGGGCGCGCGGCGCTGCACAGCGCTCTGGTCGGTACCTTGCAGCTGGGGCTCCAGTTCGGAGCGCTCTATTGGGCAGCCGCTCAGGGCGTGAACGTCGGACTGATCGCGCTGGTGATCGGCACGATGCCGATCGTTACCGCGCTTCTGGGGCGCGCCCTGCTCAGTGAAGCGGTTCGCCCCCTCCAATGGATCGGGTTTGCACTCGGTTTCGCCGGGGTTGCCCTGGCGGTGGGCCAGAGTGTCACGCCGGGGCGGGGCGCCGGTCCTGCTGCCTATCTGGCAGTCCTCGCCGGCTTGCTCGCCGTCAGCGTCGGAACCTTGTATCAGAAGCGTCATGCATCGAACGTCGATCCGCGCAGTGGGCTGGCGCTGCAGCATCTGGCCGCGGCTCTTGTGTTGCTGCCGCTCGCCGTGCGCGAAGGCTTTCGAGCCGATGGCTCGGCCGCTTTCTTTGCGAGCCTCGGCTGGTTGATCGGCGTCAACTCGCTCACCACCTTCGCGCTGTTGTTCGTGCTGCTGAGGCGCGGCGTGGTCAACCAGGTGGCCGCGTTGTTCTTCCTCATGCCGCCGGTGACAGCCGTGATCGATTATCTGGTACTGGGGGACACACTGACGGGATACAAGGTGGCGGGCTTGGCGCTCGCAGCGCTCGGCGTCTATCTCGCGACGCGACCGCGCCCCGAGGCCGCGCCCCGCGCGGCTGGCTTGCCGCACAGCCCTCGTACGGCAGCGACACGTACGCGGCTCAGGGACGGAAGACAGGTCTTGATCCGGCCAAGCGGGCCAGCAGATCTCAATGCACTCAAGGGCTTCTTCGCCGCTCTGTCGCCCGCGGCCCGCAGACTGCGATTCCACGCGCCGATGAAGGAAGTGCCGGAGCGGCTGCTGCGCGAGTTCACACAGTCCGACCAGCGCGAGCATGTCGGCTTCGTCGCCGAAGCGGACGGAGGGGCTGGGGAAGGGGTCCCGCGTCTGGTTGCCGAGGCTCGCTACGTTCGGTGCGCCGGCTCGGGTGTGGCCGAATTCGCTCTCGTGGTCGCCGATGGCTGGCGCCGCGTCGGCCTCGGCTCCTCACTCATGCACGCCTTGCTGCGCCATGCGGGCCTCGCAGGCGTACCGCGACTGTGCGGTGATGCACTCGCGGACAATGAAGCGATTCGGCGGTTCATGCACTCGCTCGGCGCGCACCCATCAGGCGGAATTGAGAGCACTGTCCGACTGTGCCTGAGTACACGACAAGATCGGCAGGGCTGGCGATGACACTCCCGTTCTCATGTTCGTTGGTGAGAGGTTCGAGCCTATTGTTCGCGCAGATTCGATGAGCCATAAGATACCGACTATGTTGGGTCCCTCAAGGCAGGGCGAACCTTGCTCCCGTTTGTGATAGTTCCTGCCCATGAACATTGAGCTCTCGCCAATCGAGGCACGCGTTATCGGCTGCCTTATCGAGAAACAGATAACGACACCGGACCAGTATCCGCTGTCATTGAACGCACTGGTCAATGCGTGTAACCAGAAGAGTAACCGCGATCCGGTCATGTCGGCGGACGAGGCGGCGATCCAGACCACCTTGGATCATCTGATCAGGAAGCACCTCGTGATCGAGAAGTCAGGATTCGGCAGTCGGGTGCCGAAGTACCAGCACCGGTTCTGCAACACCGAGTTCGGGTCGCTGAAGTTCACTGCGCAGGAGCTCGCGATCGTCTGCGAGCTGTTCGTCCGCGGACCTCAAACCCCCGGAGAGCTGCGCACGCGCGCAGCCCGCATGGCGTCCTTTTCCGAAGTGGGGCAGGTCGAGACGGCGCTCGAGAGCCTGAGCAGCCGCGTGGATGGACCGTTCGTCGTGCGGCTGCCGCGCGAACCCGGTCGCCGCGAATCGCGCTACGCGCACCTGTTCAGTGGAGCCGTCACGATTCCCGCCGTCACGGAGAAGTCGATCACGGGGCCTTCAATGGCCTCGGCGCCCGCGGCTTCCCGCCTCGAGCGCTTGGAAGAAGAGGTGCGGCAACTGAAAGAAGACCTGAAGGACATCAAGGCGCGGCTGCCACCGAAGTAGACCAATACCATTGCAACGACCGTCGTTTTCGTTGCATCAGCGAATGCAAACCCGTGTCGCAGTTGCAAACCATTCCGGCCGCTGCCCTCTGTGAGCAGGGACCGCTGACGGAGGGCGTCGAGGTTAGGTTTGCAACTGCGCTACGACCCCAAGTCGCTTGTCCAGGGTCCAGAAAGGAAGTTTGGCCAGCCTTGCTGACGCAAGCAGGTGGATGTCGATCCAGCCCAGTCCGCGCCCCATCAGACGGTGGCTCTCAAGAAACGCGAGCACTTCGTCGTGACCGGCTATCGGTGCGTGCGGTAACGCCGTAAGCGCGCTCAGCACCTTGTCTCGTTGCGCGAGGTTTCCGCAAGCCAGCTCCCCGACTACGAAGGCATGGGTCCAGACCTGCGTCTGTTCTAGCAGCGCGACCAGTGTGGCGTTGCCTCGACGCAGGTGATCCACCCAAACGGACGTATCGACCAGCATCTGGCGGACTAGCGGGCGGTGCGCGGCCGGCGGCGAGGGATCGGTTTGAGACGCCGCTCGGTTCCACCCAGCGCGGCCAATCTGCGCGCATTTTCTCGAGCGATCAGCGCTTGCAGCCCAGCATGCAGTACGGCTGTCTTCTCCCGTAGACCGCTTAACTCTTGGGCCCTGGCTAGCAGGGCGTCATCGATGATTAGAGTAGTCCTCATATGCATTAATATGGCTAATTCATACAGATGAGTCAATCTTGAAGTCTTCGCACGCCGAGCGGTCGAGGAAAGCCCTGTGGTGCGGCTCCCGTGACCCCGCTGTCCCAAATTCGAGTGAGCTCGCCTGAGAGAAGCGCTGGAAGTTCTTGTTCTAAATGGTGGGCGGTACTGGGCTCGAACCAGTGACCTCTGCCGTGTGAAACGGAAGTAGGGTGCCTGTAAATCAACGATATGCGAGCAGTGTTGCCAATTGCAACAAGGATTTGGTGTCATTTGATATCACTTGATATCACGCGATGTAACGATCGCACTGTCCCAAAATTGTCCCAGCGACGGCTATCGTCACCTCAGTGCGGGCGCTGTGCACGCTGAGCCAGGACCCTGTGCCGCTGCGGTAACCAGAACGAGTGGATGTCGCGCACCGCAGGCGCAATACGCGGCGACCACGCAGCGTGCATCTTGACCTCACCGCCCGCTTCGCACTCGTGCCAGCCGCCCCGCGTTCCGAACAGCTCGATAGGCTTCAAGAGCTCAGGTCTTTCGCGCCTCAGGAGCTTCCAGCCGGTCGGGTCCATGCGCATGCCCTTGATGAATCCCACGCACCACTCGTCGACTATGACCACCTTCTTACCCTTACCCTTGCTCTCGTAGAACGTCGGCTCGAACTCTCCGGGAGCGGTCTCGAAGGCCGCAGCGATGCTGTTGTAGAACCCCAGAAGGAGCGCGATGAACCGATTGAGCTCATCGAGATCCTTGAAGCCGGTCGGTTGCTTGCCGCCCCAGACCTTCGGCAACCAGGCGAGCGGCGAGAGCGTATTCGGCCCGATGATGACCGCGGTCAGAAAACCCTCGAGCTCTACGATGTCGAAGATCCCCTTGCCGCGGCGCATGAGCCACTCCGCGAGAGTCTCGAAGTCTTCATCCGAGAACGGCACGAAGGTAGACATGGGCAGCGTCACGCCATTTCGAGCTTGGCGGCCACGGCCTGACAGGCTGTAATCAGGTCGGCGACGATGCGTTCATCGATATTGAGGTCGCCTTCGTATTCGCCCAGATTTCGGATCTGGTGACACTTATCGAGCACACGCCAGACCTCGGGCCCGAGACCGAGCGTGTGTGGTAGCACTTGGAAAACAATGTAGCGGTGATGCGGCCGAAACCCTTTGCGTCTAAGAGCCGCAAGGGAGAGCGCATGCGCGGCGTTGTAGGCGAGATCGAAGCGGCTTTCGAGCGCATTCGCCATATTGGTCGCATCCTTGAGCCGCGCGAGCCCCGAACGTTTCAGGCCCTCGATCTCCTTGGCATCCGGAGGCTCCGCCGCAAGCGGCTTTCCTGCACCGGTCAGACGCTCAAGCGGGGAGCTCACGTTCGCTGCCGATGATCCAGAGTTTGGGTTGCGCGAGTACTCGGCTCGCGAAAGCATTCCCGCCTTTCACGCGCTTCACCCATTCGGCGCGGCTATATACGGAAGGGTTGACGCTTCGGCCTAGGCGCGAATTCAAAGGCTCGAGAACTTTGAAGACGTCCGCGTACGTGAGAGTGTCGCTCAGCACCAAGAGATCAATGTCGCTCGTCGCCGTATCGCGGCGTTTCGCGACGGAGCCATAAACGAAGGATGCCGAGATCTGCGGCTTTAGCGGCTCCAGAGCAGTCCGCAAGGGTTCTGCTAGCCCCACCGTCTTGCGCGCGATGCTGCGCAACTCTGCAAACAACGGTGATTTTCGATTAGCCCGATAGTGTTTCTGCGCGCCCGAACGGTGCATCGTCACCAGGCCGCTTTGCTCTAGCCGCGCGATCTCCCGCTGCACGGCGCCAGAACCCGCTCCCACGAGCTGGATCAGTTCGGAGGCGTAGAAGCTTCGTTCCGGGTGGCCGAATAGAAGCCCAAGCACGCGTTGCTGCACGGTGGAGAAAAGCGCATCCGCCAGACTCGCCGTGCGGGAAGCTCGTGCAGACTTCGCGCTCCTACCCATATTGGGTAGGATTCTACCCGATTTGGGTATCTACTGACCCAACTGAAAGTGTCCCAAATCGCTTGAAATGGTGGGCGGTACTGGGCTCGAACCAGTGACCTCTGCCGTGTGAAACGGAAGTAGGGTGCTTACGAATCAACGATATGCGAGCGGTGCCCCCAATTGCAACAAGGACTTGTTGTCATTTGATATCACTTGATATCACGCAATGTCACGACCGCACTGTCCCAAAAGTGTCCCAGAACCCCTATCGCGACGGGCGGCGGCTGATTACCCTGACCGGGCTGTGTCTCCTCCCAATAGCAGACATTGGCATAGCGGTCGCTCGCGGAAAGCGACCATTCGCATTCACTCGCGGCTCAACCTCGTACGCGAGGCCGCTCTATAGGGGCGTACGCGCTGAGCAATAGCCAACGCGGAAAGGCGCGCTTGAGCGCCACCGCACCTTCGACGCGGACGCGTCCGCCCCGCAACTCAGCTGACAGCGGTCGGAGTCCGCGCCAAATCTCAGCCAGAACGCGCACGCTGGTCGTCACGGTCAGATCGGGCTCGAAACCGGGTGGCTTCAGACACACATCCACCTGCTGGCGCTCGCAGACGAGCCAGAAATGGCGCTCTGTCGCAGCGGCGTCGGGGAAGGTTAGTGCGATGACTGTACGCCCCGGTGGCATGGCTTGAGTGTCGAGGCGCCGGTGCATGGCCCACACCAGCCAGCCGGGGTCTAAATCATCGTCGCGTATGTCGCGGGCCCATCGTTGTCCCCACTGACCGATGGCGCCGACGACTGCGCGCAGCTCCCGCCCCGCTTCGGTCAGCTGGTAGCCGTACCCTTCCTGCTTGGCATCAGGTACCCGCTGCAAGACGCCGGCTCGCTCGAGTTCGTCGAGCCTTTGCTTCAGGAGCGACGGACGGATACGCGGAATGCCGCGACGAATCTCATTGAAACGCGTTGCGCCTACACAAAGCTCGCGCACAACCAGCGGCATCCAGCGTTGCGCGAGAAGCTCGGATGCCAGCGCGACCGGACAGAACTGCCCGTAACCGTCCTGCACGGCATCATCCTACATCAGCTTGTGTGCTCGGCTAGTCCGAAAATGGGACTAGATTGAGACAGAGGGCGGCCTATCATGGACGCCATGAAAAGACGCGATGAAACGGGTCTACTCTCGCGGCGCGCCATCCTCGGGCTGCTATCGGCTCAGGCCATAGCTGCCTTGATGCCCGCACAGACAGCCGCCGGTGGAAATCTAGGAGGCAAGCTCCCGATGAAATTTGACCGCGACCGATTTGTCGAATCCTGCATCGCCGCCCATCGAGATCACGACCCTCAGGCCGCGGTACGTGACGTTCTGGCGCGCGCGATCAGCGACGCGCCAACTGTGTTGGCCGCATTGGGTTCGCCGACCCGTGCGGGGCTCGACGTCCTGCATCGTTCTCCGACGCTGACCATCTTCGCAGCGCACTGGGCGCCGCGCATGTGTCTGCCCGCTCATGACCATCGACTGTGGGCCCTGATCGGAATCTATAGCGGTCGCGAAGACAACATTTTGTGGCGACGGACCGATGGGGGCATCGAGGCGAGGGAGGCGAAGGTACTGTTTGAGCGCGATGTGGCGGAACTGCCCAGTGATGCAATCCACTCGGTCACGAATCCGCTCGAGCGATACACGGCCGGCATTCACATCTACGGTGGTGATTTCTTCGCAACACCGCGCAGTCAATGGAACCCTGAGTCCTTGCGAGAGGAACCTTCGGACGGCGCTGCTATCCGTAAGATGTTTGAGCGAGAAAATCAACGAACGTGTTCGGAGCAGTCAGCGACAGGCTAGTTGCCGCAGTTGCAGGCGTAGGTAGAGTAGTTCCGCGGAGTAGAGGAGGTCGGACGATCCTGGACCAAATGGCCCCCCATCCTCGGCTCATTAGCAGCTATGGTCGCGGTGCCGTGATCTATTTCGGCATCGTCTGATGCGGCTGGCCAGGATCTAAGTGACCTAAAGTCCCAAATACCAGGCAGCCAGGCTCAAGGACTCTTCCGAACTTCTTGTTCTAATTGGTGGGCGGTACTGGGCTCGAACCAGTGACCTCTGCCGTGTGAAACGGAAGTGGGGTGCTTACGAATCAACGATATGCGAGTAGCGTCCCTTGTTGCAACAGGCACCTAGTATCACGTGATGTCACTTGATATCACGGGATGTCACGATCTGACTGTCCCAAAATTGTCCCAACAGCCGGGCGGCACGGCGGCCTAAGACGGCTGAATATTCTGGTTCTCCCGGAACAGGTTCGCCGCGTCGTACTGCGCCTTGATCCGCGCCAGCCGTGGATAGTTCACCCCGTAGATCTCACGAATTCGCTCCGGTGTGCTTGGCGGCAGGTAGTTCACGTAGGCGCGGCGCGCCCAGGGACGCAGCGCCGCGCTAGTCTCCGCCACCCAACGTTCAGCCCGCGCGCGATCGTCAAGCTTGTGCCACTCAGCGGCAATCAGCGTACTTAGTCCTGTTCCACGCAGGGGGTAGGCGGTGGCCGTCATCGGGATGCGTGCCACGACCCCATTCGAAAGGCCTAGCAGCATCTGTCCGAATCCACGTCCCTCAATCGCCGCGCGCGAAAGCACGTCGACGACACCGCCGCTCAGTTCTTCGAGGAACGCGCCATCCACGGCGACGGATGTCGGGCCCCAGACTTCCCCTTCCGGATTCGGTGTTGAGGTGGAAAGCTGCGCCGGGGCGGGGCGAAATGCGGCTTGCCACTTCTCCAGGTAGGCCGCTGCAGCTGCGGCATCACCGCGGTATCCGCACCTCGCCGACGCTCCAGATTCCGGGTCCACGAAGAACCCGGCGCGTGCCTCGTCGGGGGCGTCGCGTACGAGGTCGCCGTATGCGCGCATTGCCCCGGCGATGCCTTGCCAGCCGATGTTGAATGCAGCGGTGTGTAACGGCACGACGGGGTGCAGCCGGAAATCCAGTCGGGTGACCACGCCGAAGTTCCCGCCGCCGCCGCGGATTGCCCAGTAGAGGTCCTCGTTCCGGTCGGGCCCGAGTTCGCGCACTTCGCCGTCGGCCGTGATCAGCTGCGCGCTGACTAGGTTGTCGCAGGCCGTTCCGTACAGGCCTCTCCCGTTCGTGTCGCCGCCCGCGAGCGTGAGCCCGGCGACGCCCACAGAGCCGCACGACCCCATCGGCGTGTAAAGTCCCGCGGCCAGCGTGGCCCTGAGAAGGTCCCTGATCCGGGTGCCGCCACCCACAGAGGCGACTCTGCGGTCGCGGTCGACGGTGACGGTGCTGAATGTGCCGAGGTCTATCTGTAGCGCGCCATCGGCTACCCCGTACCCGGCATAGCTGTGACCGCCGCCCCGGATGGCGATGGGGACTATGTGCTTGCGCGCGTACTCCACGCAGCGTTGCACGTCCTCGAGGCTCACGGCGCGTACGATCGCGAGCGGGCGGCGATCATAGGCAAGGTTCCAGACTCTCCTCGCCTCGTCGTAGCCGCTCGAGCCCCCGCGCAGCAACTGCCCACGAACACTGCGGGCAAGATCGTCGAGGTTGGAAACCGAATCGGCCGCGAACGCCGGGAGAATACCGCGGCGCGCGTACGCACCCACAGCCACGACACCGCAGGCGGCACGGACAAAATCACGGCGGGTCCAAGCGAGGCGATCGGCGTTGTTATTGCTCATCGGCTGATTCTTAGCCATTAGTCACCTGCGTATCCGGTGTCCCTAAATTGTCCCAGCGCCTCCCGCATCCTGCGATCTTCCTCGGACCGGACGGTCCTTTAGCTCCGCCAACCGTGGCCGCCCATTTCCTTGCCTGGTTCGTGACCGCGAGCGTCTTAGCTGCCTGCAATCTCTTTCATAGCCTCCTGCAGCACCTTGTCGGCAACGCCACGACGCTTCAGAGCATCCGCAAGGCGGCGTGCAGTGTGTTGATCAAACTGAGCCTCGTCGCGCCGTAGCCCCTCGCTGATGTAGCTCTTCAGCAGCGTTTGATAGGCCGTAAACCCGCGCATCGGCGCAACGGATTTCAGCGACTCGACGACGTCGGCGGGGATCCGCATCGTGATCGTGGTGCTGGGTCGATCCTTCTTCAGCCGCTTCTTCAATCGCTCATTGATCATAGAACGCTTCCTCGGCCGCCGAAGCGCGCCAGGCAGAGATAATCCGAATGAATTCTCCTTCAAACTCGATGTGCACAACTGTTAGCAAACGACCCGCGGAGCTGAAGCCAATCACGGCGTCTCTCTGCTCCTGCCTCCGACTCGCATCTTGCAACACAAAGAGGGGATCATCGAAGACCGTAACGGCCTCCTCGAACGAGACGCCGTGCTTGCGCTGATTCTCCGCGGCTTTCGACTCATCCCAGCGGAAGCTCGTGCCTCCGTGCTCGAAGACGCGGTCCATGCGCGGAGTCTATCAGCGAGTATTTACAATGTAAATACAGACTACCGGAGGCGCCGTGGACGACCGCCCTTGCGTCCGTTCTTGCGCGCTGCGGCTGCTTTGGCTGCAGAGGATCGTCGCCCGCCGACGCGCCCGAGCTCCGCGAGCCACTCCGGTCCGGTAAGTACGGTGGAGAAGAGACCGGGTACGCTCAGGTCGAGATCGAGGCTTTCGAAGTGCAAGCCGCTGCCTCGACCAAGGATTTCGACCGCGCGGATATCTCGGGACGTAGCTCGCCTAAGACTTGGTACCAGCTTCACCGGCAAAGTGATCGCGGCCCCGTTTGTAACCTCGATCTGCAATGCGCGTTCCTTCGAGCGGTACGCGACGGTACTGGCTCGCGCTTCAGTTTTCGCCGCTTGCTTTCCAGCGCGGGACGCGCGGGCGAAATTCTCCCGCAGCTCCTTCTCTCTATCTTCTCTATCCATCGAGTCGTCGGGTGTGATTTACGCACTGTGAACCAAACGCTTGGGTTATCTGGACGGCACAACTGTCCCTCAACTGTCCCAAATTCGAGTGAGACGACCTGAGGGAATCCACCTAAGTTCTTGTTCTGGATGGTGGGCGGTACTGGGCTCGAACCAGTGACCTCTGCCGTGTGAAACGGAAGTAGGGTGCCTACAAGTCAACGATATGCGAGGGGAGGGGTAATCGCAACAGTCACTTAGCATCACGTAATGTCATTTGATATCACGCAGTGTCACGAGCGCACTGTCCCAAAGTTGTCCCAGCGTCCAGCATCGACGCGCGGTCTGCTGTCCAAGGCCAGCTACTTGCAGCATCCTGCCGCGCATGCGTCTTGTTGCGTATGCACGAGCTTCCACTGCGTCGCTCCCTCGTCCGGCCAACCCTTTCCGGCCTTTTTCATCCGCTCCCTGAAGACCGCGCAGCCTGGCTTATCGGACAGGATCCCAAGCCCTCGTATACGCAAGAAATAAGCTTGTCAAGCTGAACGAGACGATACCGTTTCGTTCTTTTCTCTGATAAATTGGCACTTGCTTCGGTGCAATGAGCCGGCTTTAAGGCTGCATTTCGGCCTCGACTTGGAGGCCGGTCCGGATATCGGACGGAAACAAACTGATAGGCAGCAGCCGCGCCGACAACTGCATCTGCTTATGGCCGGATCGCGAGGACCGAGGCCGAAGCTGCACCACCGGCGATGAACG
>DATKLG010000068.1:0-53814 GCA_035542535.1 Steroidobacteraceae bacterium | reverse complement strand
ACACGGCGGCGCAGCGCACCGCGACCCACCAAAGGAGCACAAACGGGACCAGAGTCGTGAAGGCCTGCGTCAGTCCCTTGATGTCATCCGACTTCGCGTAACGACCGACCATGGCGCATTTCTCGCGCCGCAGACACTCGTGCGAGACCACGATAGAAGAGCACCCCCGCAAGGTCCGAATTTCGAATTCTGATCCGAGTCCGCCCGCGTCCTGCTCCCGGCGGAAACGGGGCGGAGTATGCTGCATAGCGGCCGGCGGGCGCCACAGCAAGGCGCGCGGCTGTGACGGCGCGCACCCCTCGAGTTGCGGCGCCTCGCTCGCGGGAACGCCGCCTCGACGGCAGCGCGGGGATTGGCGCGCCAGCCGCTCGCCGCGGTAGGCTCTCGAAGCGCCTCAAGCGGAGAGACACCAGTGGCAATCAAACGTCCATCCAAGACCCTAGGCACTCCGGTACGCAGGACGGTGACGTCACCGGGCTTGCGCCACGTCGACGTCCGGGGGGCGCATCAGATGGTTCCGGGGGATCTCTACCTCGGCTGGTTGTGCAAGAACAAGGCGTGCGGGCGTGTCATTGCCATTGCGCTCGCCGAGGCAGCAGCAGGCAAGCCGCCCACGGCTGATTCCGGCGACCAGCTTGCGGCGCTCAAGTGCCCCCATTGCGGCAACGAGGATCTGTACCGCTGGAGCGCGCGGAGCGAGCACCAGTACACGGCGGGAAGCGCCGCTACGTGAGCCGCGCCGCATGAGCGGCGCCCCGCTTCAGGGCTCGTAGCCCAGATTGGGCGCCAGCCAGCGCTCGGCTTCTGCGAGCGTCATGCCCTTGCGCCGCGCATAGTCCTCTACCTGCTCGCGATCGATCTTGCCGAGTGCGAAGTAGCGCGCCTCGGGGTGCGAGAGGTACCAGCCGCTCACGGCCGCCGTCGGGTACATCGCATAGGAGTCGGTCAGGCGGATGCCGGCGTTGTGCTCGACGTCGAGCAGCTTCCACAGCTTCGCCTTCTCGGTGTGGTCCGGGCAGGCGGGGTAGCCCGGCGCCGGGCGGATGCCGCGGTAGTCCTCGCGCACCAGCTGCTCGTTGGTGAGCGTCTCATCGGCCGCGTAGCCCCACAGCTCGCGCCGCACGCGCTCGTGGAAATGCTCCGCGGCCGCCTCCGCCAGGCGGTCGGCGAGCGCCTTGAGCATGATGGCCGAGTAGTCGTCGTGGGCGCGCTCGAAGCGCGTGACGTGCTCCTCGATGCCGAGACCGGCCGTCACCGCAAAGGCGCCGAACCAGTCGTGCACCCCGCTCGAGCGCGGCGCCACGTAGTCGGCCAGGCACTCGTGCGGCTGGCCTTCCGGCTTGCCCTTCTGCTGGCGCAGGAAGTTGAGGGTCGTCAGCAGCGCGCTGCGCGACTCATCGGTGTAGATCTCGACGTCGTCGCCCACCGAGCTCGCGGGAAAGAGGCCGAGCACCGCGTTGACCCGAAGCCAGCCCCCGGCGATGAGCTCCTTCAGCATGCGGCGGGCGTCCGCGTACAGGTTGCTCGCCGCCTCGCCGACCTTCGGGTCGGTGAGGATGTCGGGGAACTTCCCGGAGAATTCCCAGGCGTTGAAGAAGGGCATCCAGTCGATGTAGGCCAGCAGCTCGCTCAACGGGTAGTCGGCGAAGCGCTGTACTCCGGGCAGCCGCGGTTGCGGCGCCACGTACGAGCCCCAGTCGATGGAGCGGCGATTGGCGCGCGCCGCGGCCAGCTGCAGCTCCGGCACCTTCACCTTCTTGGCAGCGTGCTGCTCGCGGCGGCGCTCGTGCTCGGCATGCACCCCGGCGATGAAGGCCGCGCGTGCGCTCGGCGTGCTCAGTGTCTGGCACACGCCGACCGAGCGCGAGGCGTCCTTGACGTACACCACCGCGCCTGTGTACTGGGGCGCGATCTTCACCGAGGTGTGCGCCGGCGAGGTGGTGGCGCCGCCGATCAGCAGCGGCAGCGCGAAGTCCTGGCGCTGCATCTCGCGCGCCACGTGCACCATCTCATCGAGCGAGGGGGTGATGAGGCCCGACAGCCCGATGAAGTCCGCCTGCTCGCGGCGCGCGGTCTCGAGGATCTTCTCGCACGGCACCATGACGCCGAGGTCGATCACCTCGTAGTTGTTACATTGCAGCACCACCCCCACGATGTTCTTGCCGATGTCGTGGACGTCGCCCTTGACGGTCGCCATGACGATGCGGCCGTTGGAGCGCTGCGCGCCGCCGTCCTTGCTCTTCTCGATGAACGGCACCAGGTGCGCCACCGCGCGCTTCATCACCCGCGCGCTCTTCACCACCTGCGGCAGGAACATCTTGCCCGCGCCGAACAGGTCGCCGACCACGTTCATGCCGTCCATGAGCGGGCCCTCGATGACCGCCAGCGGCCGCTCGGCCGCGAGCCGCGCCTCCTCGGTATCCTCGATGACGAAGTCGTCGATCCCCTTGACCAGCGCGTGCGCGAGCCGCTGGTGCACCGGGAGCCGGCGCCACTCGAGATCCTCGCGGCGCCGCGTGCCGCCGTCCCCCTTGTAGCGCGCGGCGAGCTCGAGCAGCCGCTCGGTGGCGTCGCTGCGCCGGTTGAGCACCACGTCCTCGCAGGCCTCGCGCAGAGCGGGAGGCAACTGCTCGTAGACGCCGAGCTGCCCGGCATTGACGATCCCCATGTCCATGCCTGCAGCGATCGCGTGGTACAGAAACACCGAGTGCATCGCCTCGCGCACCGGGTCGTTACCGCGGAAGGAGAACGACACGTTGCTCACCCCGCCCGACACCAGCACGTGCGGCAGCTCGCGCTTGATGCGGCGCGTGGCCTCGATGAACGCCACGCCGTAGGCGTTGTGCTCCTCGATGCCGGTGGCGATCGCGAAGATGTTCGGATCGAAGATGAGGTCCTCGGCCGGAAAGCCCAGGCGCTCGGTGAGCAGCCGATAGGCGCGCGCGCAGATCGCCACCCGGCGCTCGAGCGTATCGGCCTGGCCCTGCTCGTCGAAGGCCATGATGACCGCGGCGGCACCGTAGCGGCGCACCGCCCGCGCATGCTCGAGGAAGATCTCCTCGCCCTCCTTCAGGCTGATCGAGTTGACGATCGCCTTGCCCTGCACGCACTTCAGCCCCGCCTCGATCACCGACCACTTGGACGAGTCGATCATGACGGGCACGCGGGCGATGTCGGGCTCGGATGCGATCAGGTGCAGGAAGCGCGTCATGGCCGCTTCCGAGTCCAGCATGCCTTCGTCCATGTTGACGTCGATGACCTGCGCGCCGCTCGTGACCTGCTGGCGCGCCACCTCGAGAGCGGCCGCATAGTCGTTCGCCTCGATGAGCTTGCGGAACTTCGCCGAGCCCGTGACGTTGGTGCGCTCGCCCACGTTGACGAACAGGCTGTCCTCGTCGATGTTGAGGGGCTCGAGCCCGGAGAGCCGGCACTTGACCGGCTGCGGCGCGAGGCGCCGCGGCGCGCGGCCCCGCACCCCTTGCGCGATCAGGCGGATGTGCTCGGGCGTCGTGCCGCAGCAGCCTCCCACGATGTTGACGAGCCCCGAGTCGGCGTACTCGCGCAGGATCTCGGCCGTCTGCTCGGGCGACTCGTCGTACTCGCCGAAGGCGTTGGGGAGTCCGGCGTTCGGGTAGGCGCACACGAAGGTGTCGGCGACGCCCGCGAGCTCCTCTATGTAGGGCCGCAGCTGCGCGCCGCCGAGCGCGCAGTTGAGCCCGACGAACAGCGGCTCGGCGTGCCGGATCGAGTTCCAGAAGGCCTCCGGCGTCTGCCCCGAGAGAATGCGCCCCGAAGCGTCCGTGATCGTTCCGGACACCGCCAGCGGCACGCGCACCCCGGTCTCATCGAACAGAGTGAGCGCCGCGTAGATGGCCGCTTTGGCGTTCAGGGTATCGATCACGGTCTCGATCAGCAGCAGGTCGACCCCGCCCAGGACGAGTGCGCGCGCTGCCTCGCGATAGGCGTGGGTCAGCTCGTCGAAGCTCACGTTGCGATGCCCCGGATCGTTGACGTCGGGCGACAGCGACGTCATGCGGGTCGTGGGTCCGAGCGCTCCGGCCACGAAGCGCGCCGCGCCCGCCTGCCGGGCGAATTCGTCGGCGGCGCTGCGTGCCAGGCGCGCGGCGCGATAGTTGAGCTCGCCGACCAGTGCCGCGGCGCCGTAGTCGGACTGCGAGATCGCGTTCGAGTTGAAGGTATTGGTCTCGATGATCTCGGCTCCGGCCGCGAGATAGGCGCGATGGATGCCGCTGACGATGTCGGGGCGCGTCAGGGTGAGGATGTCGTTGTTGCCGCGCAGATCGTGGCCGTGATGCGCGAAGCGCTCGCCGCGGAAGCCGCGCTCGTCCAGCCGGTGCTGCTGGATCATGGTGCCCATGGCGCCATCGAGCAGCACGATGCGCTCGCCGAGCGCGCCCTCGAGGCGCTCGATGCGCGTGCGTCGCTCGGTCTCGTCGACGGGCTCGACGGCAAAGGGAACGGCCGCGGCGGGCGCCGCCGTGGGCCGCTTCACCTCGCGATCGGCGCGAGCGGGTGCGGCATGCGCCGGGTGCGCGCCGTGTGCGCAGCCGCTCACGCCGGCGCTCCCGGGCGGGCCGCCGGCCGCACCGGCCGAAGCCCGAGCGCGTGGCAGATCGCGTAGGTCAGCTCGGCGCGGTTGAGCGTATAGAAGTGGAACTCGCGCACGCCGTGGCGCTCGAGCGCCTCGACCTGCTCGATGGCGACGCTGGCGGCGAGCAGCCGCCGTGTCTCCTCATCGCTCTCGAGGCCGGCGAAGCGCTCGTGCAGCCACTGCGGAACGCCCGCGCCGCAGCGGGCTGCGAAGCGCAGCACCTGGGGGAAGCGCGTGATCGGCAGGATCCCGGGAACGATCGGCGCGTCGATTCCGGCCGCGGCGCAGCGGTCGCGGAAGCGCAGGAAGATCCCGGTGTCGAAGAAGAACTGGGTGATGGCGCGGCTCGCGCCGGCATCGATCTTGCGCTTGAGGTTGTCGAGGTCCGCCTCGGCCGAGCGGGCCTCCGGGTGGACCTCCGGGTAGGCGGCGACCGAGATGTCGAAGGGCGCGAGGCGTCTGAGTCCCGCGACCAGGTCGGCCGCGTACGCAAAGCCTCCCGGGTGCGGCTGGTAGCGGGCCTCGCCGCCCGGCGGGTCGCCGCGCAGAGCCACCAGGTGGCGGATCCCTTCGTCCCAATAGCCGCGCGCGATCTCGAGAATCTCCCCGCGCGGGGCTCCGATGCAGGTGAGATGCGGGGCGCCGGTGAGGGAGGTTTCGCGCTGGATGCGGGACACTACCTCGTGCGTGCGCTCGCGCGTCGAGCCGTCGGCTCCGTAGGTGACCGAGACGAAGGCCGGCGCGAGCGGCGTCAGGCGCTCGATGGACTTCCACAGCGTCTGCGCCATGACCGCATCGGCGGGCGGAAAGAACTCGAACGTCACGCGCAGCGGTGCCCGTGACTGCGCCGTTCGAGCGGACGATTCGGGCGGCAGGCTCATCGGTCGCCGCTTCCCGCGCGCCGCACTGCGCCTGCCGGCCGCACGGCGGCCGCGAGTATGTGCTCACCGTCGGCCTCGATCGGGCTCAGGCGATCGCACTCGAGGCCGGTCTCCTCGAACAGCCGCCGCAGCCGCGCCAGGGGATGCTCGACGATGCGCTCGCGCGCGCTCTCGAGCGCCTCGTAGCGCTGGAAGATCCACAGGCGGCCACCAGGGGCGATGAGCTGCCGGGACGCGGCAAACAGCCGCGCGACCGGGACCTCTCCGCCTCCCTGAGGCGCGAGCAGCACCACATCGAAGGGCCCGCCCGCGCGGGTGATGTCGAGCTGGCTCGACCCCGCGGCGCTCGCGGCGGTGAGCACGCGGCAGGCGATCCCGCGGCGCTCGGCGAAGGCTCGCGCTGCCTGGGCTGCGCGGCGTGAGGACGCGACGACGGTGCAGGCGCTCGCCCTCGAGGCCACGCCCGAGAGCAGCCCGAGGTGCGTGGTGCCGATCATCAGCACGCGCCCGCCCGCCGACCCGAAGCCGCTCGCCTCGAGGAAAGCGCGCAGTGCCCGCTCGAGGCGCGTTGGCGAGTCCGCCGACGCGCTCGCGAGCTCGGGAGCGGCGGCGGCACGCGCTTCGCTACGGTCGCGTACCAGCAGGGGATCGCGCCGGTCGAGCTGCGCGAGCAGCTGGCGCAGGAAAGCCGCGGCACTTGCTTCCTGCGCGAGGCGGTAATGAACCCACTGGCCCTGGCGCAGCCGCTCGAGCAGTCCCGCCTCGCACAGGATCCGCAGATGCCGCGAGACGCGCGGCTCGCTCTGCCGCAGCGCCTGCGCCAGCTCCGAGACGCTCAGCCCGCCCTCGGCGCACAGCGCCAGGAGGCGCAGCCGACTCGACTCGCCCGAAGCGCGCAGCCAGGCGACCAGATCACCGGCCGGTATCAATTCCATCCGACTATTGTACATGTCTTTAATTATTAGGATGACCTAGCCGATATAGCCAATATTCCGGATCAATATCAGGAGATTTTGCCTTTAGTGGATCTCTGGAGATCCAATTTGGCTGGGACTGTCCTGCTCGAACAGCGCATCGACCGCCGCGGCATCGAACCGGTACGGTCGCGAGCAGAACTCGCAGGTGACGGTGACCGAGCCCTGCTCGCGCAGCACATCGCGTACCTCCTCGGCCCCGAGCGCGCGCAGGAGCCCCGCGACACGCCCCTCGCCGCAGCGACATTCGAACCGGACCGGCGATCCCCGGAAGAGCCGCAGGTCGTGGTCGGGGAAACCGCGTGCCAGGAGCTCCTGCACCGGGCACCCGAGGAGCCCCGCCGGCGCGAGATGGGCGATCCCGCGCTCCGCTGCCTGCCACGCTGCGCTCGCCTGTTCCTCGTCGACTCCCCGTGAACCCGGGAGCCTCTGCACGAGCAGGCCCGCACTCCCGGCCGCGTCCGCGGCCAGAAGAACGCGCGTCGGCAGCTGCTCGGAGGAGGCAAAGTACGCCTCGAGCGACTGCGCGAGTGAGCCTCCTTCGAGGGGTACGACGCCCTGGTACTGGGCGCCTCTCTCATCCGCCTCGACGGTCACGGTGAGGCGGCCCTGGGAGCCGACCAGTGCACGGAAGAGCGCGCCCTCCGAGGCATCCGGCGGCAGCGCGCCGAGCGCCGCCGCGTCGCAGCGCGCGAGCGCACGCAGCCGAAAGTCGTGCGTGCACTGCGCGACCAGCAGACGCACCGCACCGCTCCCCTGCAGTTGCAGCGTGAGGGCTCCCTGGAACTTGAGGCTCGCGGCCAGCAGCACTCCGGCGGCCACGGCCTCGCCGAGCAGCCGTTCCACCGGCTGCGGGTAGTGCGCGTGGGCGCGCAGCTCGCGCCAGGCGCCCGTCAAGGACACCCAGTGACCGCGTACGGGCTGATTCTCGAAGATGAAACGCCGCACCCGGTCGCCATCGGCTGTCTCGCGCTGGGTCATGTCGCGACAATGGGGCAGGCCCGGATGCAACTCAACCTGAGCGGCGATACGTGAGTCACGTCACGCCGGATCCCGAGGTATGCATGGCAAGGTCCAAAGCGTGCCTAAGTTGCTGATTTATGAAACCCGGCGGCTGGTGCTGCCCCTCGAGACGGTGGTGGACGCCATCCTCGAGCTCGATCGCGAGCGCGGTGGCCGGCTGTCGCTGGCCACCATCACGGACGCGCGCATCGAGGCCGGCGAGAATCCGGCGCTGGTGCTCCAATTGACGCAGGCGGACGCGCTGTCGGGCGAGGCACGCCGCTATTCGCTGCCCGCGATCGCTGCGGCAGTGATTCACTACTGCTCGAAGGTCAGGATCCCGTTGCCGCGCCAGTGGGCCAAGAGCATCGAGATCGTGCCGGAGGGCTTCGCGCTCACGCTGCAGGCAGCGGTGGAGATTCAGCGCCGCCACAGCGGCTTCACGACCCAGGCGTCATCTTCCGCGCCGGACGCCGAAGTGCCCGCGAGCTCCGCTGCCGAGGAGCCTTGAGCCTCAGCCCTTGAGCTTGGCTCTCAGGAGCTCGTTGAGCTGCGCCGGATTCGCCTTGCCGCCGCTCGCCTTCATCGCCTGGCCGACGAAGAATCCGAACAGCTTGTCCTTGCCCGCGCGGTACTCGGCGAGCTGGCCCGGGTTTCGACTGAGCACCTCGTCGATCACCCGCTCGATGGCGGCGCTGTCGGTGATCTGCTTCAAGCCCCGCTCGGCGATCACCGCATCGGCATCCGCGCCACCCGACCACATCGCCTCGAACACCTCCTTGGCGAGCTTGCCTGAGATGGTCTGATCGGAGATGCGCTTGAGGAGCCCGGCGAGCTGCGCGGCCGCGACGCGCGTCGCGCCGATCTCGAGACTCTCCTTATTCAATGCCGCCGCCAGCTCTCCCATGACCCAGTTGGCGGCCAGCTTGGGATCGGCGGGCGCGGCGCGTACCGCCGCCTCGTAGTAGTCGGCGAGCTCGCGGCTCGCGGTCAGCACCTGCGCGTCGTAGACCGGCAGCGCGTACTGCGAGACGAAGCGCGCCGCCTTCTGATCGGGCAGCTCCGGGAGGGTCGCGCGCACCGACTCGATGAAGGCCGTATCGACTGCCACCGGCAGCAGGTCCGGGTCGGGGAAATAGCGGTAGTCGTTCGCCTCTTCCTTCGAGCGCATCGGGCGCGTCTCGCCCTTGTCCGGATCGTAGAGGCGGGTCTCCTGCACGACTGCACCGCCGCCCTCGAGGAGCTCGATCTGACGCGCGACCTCGTAGTTGATGGCGCGCTCGACGAAGCGGAAGGAGTTCAAGTTCTTGATCTCGGCGCGGGTGCCGAATTTCGCGGCGCCGAGCTTGCGCACCGAGACGTTGGCGTCGCAGCGGAACGAGCCCTCCTGCATGTTGCCGTCGCAGATCTCCAGGTAGCGCACCAGCGTGTGCACCTTCTTCATGTAGGCGACGGCTTCCCTGGCCGAGCGCAGGTCGGGCTCCGAGACGATCTCGACGAGCGGCGTACCGGCGCGGTTGAGGTCGACCCCGGTGACCCCCGCAAGCCCTTCGTGCAGCGACTTGCCGGCGTCCTCCTCGAGGTGCGCGCGCGTGATGCCGACGCGCTTCACCTGGCCGTCCTCCAGCACGATCTCGAGCGCGCCGTGCGCGACGATCGGCAGCTCGTACTGGCTGATCTGGTAGCCCTTGGGCAGATCGGGGTAGAAGTAGTTCTTGCGTGCGAACACCGAGACCGGCGCGATCGTCGCGTTGATCGCCAGCCCGAGCTTCACCGCCATGCGCACCGCTGCCTCGTTCAGCACCGGCAGCACGCCGGGGTAGCCCAGGTCGACGAGATTCGCCTGGCTGTTGGCAGGGGCGCCGTAGGCGGTCGCGGAGCCGGAGAAGATCTTCGAGCGCGTCGCGAGCTGCGCATGGATCTCGAGCCCGATGACGGTTTCCCAGTCGCTCATGCGTAGCCTGCCGGCACGCGGGTATGCCAGTCCGTGGCGCGCTGGTAGGCATGCGCGGCGCCGAGCAGGCGCGCCTCGGAGAAATGCGGGCCGACGATCTGCAGCCCGACGGGCAGTGCCCCGACGAAGCCGCACGGTATCGACACCCCCGGCAGCCCCGCGAGGTTCGCGCCGATGGTGTAGATGTCGTTGAGATACATGGTGATCGGGTCCGAGGTCTTGGCGCCGATCGGGAACGCGGCAGTCGGCGTCGTGGGTCCCATCAGCACGTCGACCTGGGCGAACGCGCGGGTGAAATCGGCGCTGATCAGCTGCCGTACGCGCTGCGCCTTGAGGTAGTAGGCGTCGTAGTAGCCGGCCGAGAGCACATAGGTGCCGGTCATGATGCGCCGCTTGACCTCGGCGCCGAAGCCCTCACCACGCGAGCGCCGGTAGAGATCGAGGAGGTCGCGCGGCTGCTCGCAGCGGTGGCCGTAGCGCACGCCGTCGAAGCGCGCGAGGTTCGAGGAGCATTCCGCGGGCGCCACCACGTAGTACACCGGGACCGACAGCGGCAGGTTCGGCAGGCTCACCTCGGTGAGGCGCGCGCCCAGGCTCTCGAACACGCTGAGCGCCTCGCGGATGCGCCGCTCGTTGTCGGGCTCGAGACCCTTGTCGAAGAACTCCTTCAGCAGTCCCACCTTGAGGCCGGCGAGCGGCGCATCGAGCGCGGCGACGTAGTCGGGCACCTCGCGCTCGACGCTGGTCGAGTCGTTGGGGTCGAAGCCGGCCATCTCGCGCAGCATCAGCGCCGCATCCGCGGCGCTCGCCGTCAGCACGCCGCCCTGGTCGAGGCTCGAGGCAAAGGCGACCATCCCAAAGCGCGACACGCGCCCGTAGGTCGGCTTCAGTCCCGTGACGCCGCAGAGCGCGGCGGGCTGGCGAATGGAGCCGCCGGTATCGGTCGCGGTGGCGCCCGGCACCAGCCGCGCCGCCACCGCGGCGGCCGAGCCGCCCGAGGAGCCTCCGGGCACCAGGCGCGTGTCCCAGGGGTTGCGCACCGCTCCGTAGTAGCTCGTCTCGTTGGAGGAGCCCATGGCGAACTCGTCCATGTTGGTCTTGCCGAGCATGACGGCGCCGGCGCGTTTGAGCTTCGCGACCACGGTGGCGTCGTAGGGCGAGACGAAGTTATCGAGCATGCGCGAGCCGCAGGTGGTGCGGACCCCCTGCGTGCAGAACAGGTCCTTGTGCGCGATCGGCACGCCCTCGAGCGCACCCCCGCTGCCGGCGGCGAGCGCCCGGTCGGCGGCGGCGGCCGCGGCGAGCGCCGCCTCCCGGGTCACGGAGATGAAGGCGTTGAGCGCCCCTTGGGCGCGCTCGATGCGCCCGAGGAACGCCTCGGTCAGCTCGACGCTCGAGAAGCGCCGTGCGCGCAGTCCCGCGGCCAGACCCGCAAGTCCAATGTGATGCAGTTCACTCATGCCGCGCTCACTCGATCACCTTCGGCACGAGGTACAGCCCCGCGGCGGTCTGCGGCGCGTTCCGCTGGTATTCGGCGTGGTGGTCCGTTTCGGTCACCACGTCGGGCCGCAACCGCTGCGACAACCCGGGCAAGGGATGCGCCATGGGGGTGACGCTCGCGGTATCGGCGCGCTCCAGGGCGCCGATGAACTCGAGGATGCTCGACAGGCTCGCCTGGTAGACGGGGAGCTCCTCTGCGGTGAGCTCCAGGCGCGCCAGGGCGGCGATGCTCTCGATCTGCTCGCGGGTCAGGGCCATGGGAGGCTCGCGGTCGGGTGACGGGAGGATGCGGAAAATGAGCGGAAAAATGATACATGTTGCCTTGCTGAATGTCCTGTCGGTTGCTAGATTACCGGCCACTTTCGGGGTCTTCCCCCACTTTCCGGTCGCTTCATGTTCAAACGCCTGCGCGGTTATTTTTCCAGCGATCTTTCGATCGACCTGGGTACGGCCAATACGCTCATCTATGTGCGCGACAAGGGCATCGTGCTCAACGAGCCGTCCGTGGTCGCGGTGCAGGACGAGCCCGGACGCGGCGGCAAGGTGATCGTCGCGGTCGGCACCGAGGCGAAGGGCATGCTCGGGCGCACGCCGGGGCACATCACGGCCGTGCGCCCCATGAAGGACGGCGTGATCGCCGACTTCACCTACACCGAGAAGATGCTCCAGTACTTCATCAACAAGGTGCACGGCAACCGCATGTTGAAGCCCTCGCCGCGCGTGCTGGTGTGCGTGCCTTTCGGCTCCACCCAGGTCGAGCGCCGCGCGATCCGCGAGTCGGCCGAAGGCGCCGGCGCGCGCAACGTCGCGATCGTGAGCGAGCCGATGGCGGCGGCGGTCGGCGCGGGGCTGCCGGTGCACGAGGCACGCGGCTCCATGGTGCTCGATGTCGGCGGTGGCACCTCCGAGGTCGCGGTGCTGTCACTCAACGGCGTCGTGTATGCCAACTCCGCGCGCATCGGCGGCGATCGCTTCGACGAGGCGATCATGAACTACGTGCGCCGCAACTACGGCATCCTCATCGGCGAGGCGACCGCCGAGCGCATCAAGATCGAGATCGGCTCCGCCTACCCGGGGCAGCAGGTGCGCGAGCTCTCGGTCAAGGGCCGCAACCTCTCCGAGGGTGTGCCGCGCAGCTTCACGCTGAACAGCAACGAGATCCTCGAGGCACTGCAGGAACCGCTGCAGGCGATCGTGAGCGCGGTCAAGCAGGCGCTCGAGCAGACTCCTCCCGAGCTCGGCGCGGACGTCGCCGAGCGCGGCATCGTGCTCACCGGCGGCGGCGCGCTGCTGCGTGACATCGATAAGCTCCTCACCGAGGAGACCGGGCTTCCCGTCGTCGTGGCCGACGATCCGCTCACCTGCGTGGCGCGCGGCGGCGGGCGGATCCTCGAGCTGATGGACGAGCTCGGGCCCGGTCACTTTGGTCTCGAGTAGCGCTAGGGGCGCGCGAGCCTAAAGTGGCGGCCTTCGGGACAGCTGCCGGCAGACCGCTGCAGGGGCGGGGCGGCTCTCCCGGCTTCCGCTTCACCCTCTACGGCGTGCTCGCCGTCGCCATCATGTACCTCGACCAGCGGGCGCACTACCTCGAGCCGGTGCGCTACGTGCTGCAATCGGCCGTCTATCCGATCCAGCTCGCGGTCAACTCCCCGCCGAGCGCCTGGCGCTGGCTCAAGGAGAGCTTTGCGACGCGCGAGGCGCTGCGCGCCGACAACGAGCGGCTGCGCGCCCGGCAGCGCGACCTCGAGCTGCTGTCGCTGCGCTACCAGGCCCTCGCGCGCGAGAACGGCGAGCTGCGCGGCCTGCGCGAGGCCCTGCCGCCGGTTGCCGACCGCTGGCTGCCCGCGGAGATCATCAACATCCAGCTGAGCAGCCTCAGGCAGCGCCTGCTCATCAACCGCGGCGCCACCAACGGTGTCTTCAAAGGGCAGGCGGTGCTCGACGACCGCGGCCTCATCGGCCAGACGACTCACGTGGGTCCCTGGAGCGCGGAGGTGATCCTGATCACCGATCCCGAGCACGCGGTTCCCGTGCGGGTCGAGCGCACGGGACTGCGCACCATCGCGGTCGGCGGCGGCGACGGCAGCTCCCTCGCGCTGCCCTACCTGCCGGCGAATGCCGACTTGAGAAACGGCGACCTGCTGCTCACATCGGGTCTCGGCGGCGTGTTTCCCGAGGGCTATCCGGTGGCGCGGGTCAGCGAGGTGCACCGGGACGCGGTGCAGCCGCTCGCGCAGGTGCGCGCCGCCGTGCTCTCGCATATCGACAGCGATACCGAGGTGATGCTGGTGTGGTTCCGCGAGGGCCATCCGGCAGCGCCCGCCGCCCGCGCCAGCAGTCCGAGCGAGGTCAAGAGCGGCAATGCCGCCATGCAGCCGCTCGTGGCGCCGGCGCGCGCGACCCCCGCGCCCCGTGCAGACGCGCCCGTCGCAGGTGAGCCGTCGTCGACCCAGCAGGCGCGGACTCAGGCTGCGGCGGCGCACGCCGCGGTGCCCAGACCCCGCGCCGCAGCCCCGCCGGGGGTGCCGGAGCCGACCAGCGCGCCGGGCGCGCCTCCCGACGAATCCCCGTCGCCGCCGGCGGAGCGGCCCGCGGACCAGCCGGAAGTGCCGCCGCGATGAGCTCCACATGATCACCGTCGCCCAGGTGCGCCTGCGCATCGCGCTCACGGCGCTGTTCGCGCTCATACTCACGGTGCTGCCGCTACCGGTATGGCTCGACGTGCTGCGCCCGGCCTTCCTGGTGCTCACGGTGCTCTACTGGTCGATCAACACCCCGCGCGCCGGCGGCATCGGGCTGGGATTCGTGTGCGGCTTGCTGCTCGACGTGTTCCAGGGTCCGGTGCTCGGGGAGCACGCGCTGGCGCTGTCGATCGTCGCCTACATCGCGGTGCGCGAGCACCAGCGGATCCGCTCCAAGCCGGCATTCCAGCAGTCGCTGCTGGTGTTTGCGGCGCTGGTGGTCTACGAGTTCGTGCTGTTCGCGATCGACGGCTGGACCGGCCACCCGGTCACGAGCCCCTGGCGCTGGGCCCACTGCCTCACGGGTGCGATCGTCTGGCCGCCGGCCGCCGCCATTCTTTCCTACAGCGAGGCACGGGTCGCTTAAGCCATGCCCGCAGTACACATCAAGGATCACTGGCGCGAGCAGCGCATGTTCGACCGACGCGCGCTCATCGTCGGCGCGCTCATGGCGCTCGCGACCCTCGGCCTGATCGCGCGCCTCATCCTGCTGCAGGTGGTGCGTCACGAGTATTACTCCGACCTCTCGCAAGGCAACCGCGTGCGCACCGAGCCGATCCCGGCGGCGCGCGGCCTGATCCTCGACCGCAACGGCGAGGTGGTGGCTTCCAACCAGCCCGCCTACCAGCTCGAGCTGGTGCCCGAGGAAGTGCCCGATGTCAAAGAGACGCTCAAGCGGCTGGCCGCGCTCGGCCTGCTGCGTCCCGGGGAGGTCGATGAGTTACGGCGTACCATCGCCGTGAGCCGCAGCTTCGACAGCGTGCCGATACACCTGCACATGTCGGACGAGGACGTGGCGCGCTTTGCGGTGCGGCGCTTCGAGTTCCCCGGCGTCGACATCAAGACGCGTCAAACGCGCTGGTACCCGAACGGCGAGCTCGCCGTACACGCGCTCGGCTACGTGGGCGCGATCAGCGAGGAGGACCTCAAGCGCATCGATCGTGCCACGTACGCCGGCACCGCGCTCATAGGCAAGCTGGGCGTGGAGAGCACCTTCGAGCAGCAGCTGCACGGCAAGAACGGCTTCCGCGAGGTACTGGTCAACGCGCAGGGCCGCTCGGTCGAGCGCCAGGGCGCGTTCGTACCGAACCTGCGCACGCGCGCACCGTCCGCGGGCGAGGACCTGCTGCTGTCGATCGACCTGAAGCTGCAACGCGTCGCGGAAGCCGCGCTCGGCGGGCATCGCGGCGCCGTCGTGGCGCTCGATCCGGCCAACGGCGACGTGCTGGCACTGGTGAGCCTGCCGGGCTTCGACCCCAATCTGTTCGCGCGCGGCATCACTCCCGCCGAATACAACACGCTCGCCAACGACGAGGACCGGCCGCTGTTCAACCGCGCGCTGCGCGGCACCTACCCGTCCGGCTCGACCATCAAGCCGGTACTCGGGCTTGCGGCGCTCACCGCCCATACGATCGCGGCGGACACCAAGGTGTTCTGCAACGGCGAGTTCTTCCTGCCGGGGAGCCGTCACGTGTGGCGCGCCGACAAGGACGAGCCGCGCGGCTGGCTCGACCTGCCGGAGGCGATCTCGCGCTCCTCGGACGTGTACTTCTACCGGCTCGCCTCGACGCTCGGCATCGACCGCATTGCGAGCTTCCTCGAACCGTGGGGCTACGGACAGCCTACCGGCATCGACATCGGCGGCGAGAAGGCGGGCCTGCTGCCGACCCCGGACTGGAAGCGCAAGGCCTTCAAGCGGCCGGAGGACCAGACCTGGTTCCCCGGCGAGACGGTCAACCTGGGGATCGGGCAGGGCTACCTGCTGGTGACGCCGCTGCAGCTGGCGCACATCACGGGAATCCTGGCCGAGCGTGGCCGCAACTTCCGCCCGCGCGTGGTCGATGGCATACGCGATGCGGCCGGCCGCATCAGCTGGCTCGCCCCGATCGAGGGTGCCCCGGTCAGCGGCGTGTCCGCTGCCGATTGGACGGTGGTACTCGATTCCATGATCGGCACCACGCACTGTGCGCGCTATTGCGGCACCGCCTGGGTCGCCTTCAAGGGCGCAGCGTACGAGGCCGCGGGCAAGACCGGTACCGCCCAGGTGTACACCGTTGCACAGGGCGCCAAGTACAACGCCAGCACGGTGCCGGAGCGGCTGCGCGACCACGCCTGGTTCATCGCCTTCGCGCCGGCGGAGGCGCCGCGCATCGCGGTCGCGGTGCTGGTCGAGAATGCCGGCTGGGGCGCGAGCAACGCCGCGCCCGTAGCGCGCAAGATGATGGACGCTTATCTCCTCGATGGCGAAGGCAAGCTCAAGCCCGCCCCGCCGCGCACGACTCCGGAGACCAACCCGCCGCCGCCCGCGCCTCCGGCGGCGCCCGCCACGACCGTCACCACCACCGCCGCGAGTGGCGCCCGCCCGGCGGACGCCGGTCAGTCATGATTTACGAGGAAGTCCCCTACGGCTCGCGCACCCGCCGCACGCTCACCGGTGCGGCGCGCGTGCTGTTCGCTCTGAAGATCGACGGGCCGCTGGTGGTGGGGCTCGCGCTGATCGCGGCCTTCGGTCTCATCGTGCTCTACAGCGCCTCCGGGCAGAGTACCGGCACGGTAGTGCGCACCGTCATGCGCCTCGTCCTCGGGACGGTGGCGATGCTGGTGCTCGCGCGCGTCAATCCCAACTTCCTGCGCCGCATGACGCCCTGGCTGTACGCCGCCGGCGTGCTGCTGCTGCTCATCGTGGCCGCCGCCGGCCACACCGGCCTCGGCGCGCGACGCTGGCTCAGTCTCGGCCAGCTGCGCTTCCAGCCGTCCGAGCTCATGAAGCTCGCGCTGCCGATGGCCTGCGCCTGGTACCTGCACGAGCGCCCGCTGCCGCCGAGCTTCGCCTCGCTGCTCGCGATGACCGGACTGATCCTGCTGCCGGTGGGACTGGTGGCGATCGAACCCGACCTCGGCACCGCGGCGCTGATCGCGGTCGCGGGCGCGCTGGTCATCGTGCTCGCCGGCCTGCGCCTGCGCGTCATGGTGGCGCTGCTGGGGATCGCGGCGGCGTGTGCCTGGTTCGGCTGGAGCTTCATGCACGACTACCAGCGCCGGCGCGTGCTCACCTTCCTCAACCCGCAGACTGACCCGCTCGGCGCGGGCTATCACATCATCCAGTCGCAGATCGCGATCGGGTCGGGCGGCGTATTCGGCAAGGGATGGATGAACGGCAGCCAGGCGCAGCTCGAGTTCCTGCCCGAACGCTCCACCGACTTCATATTCGCCGTGGTGGGCGAGGAGTTCGGTCTGCTCGGGCTGCTGCTGCTGATGATGCTGTACCTGTTCGTCGTGGCGCGCTCGATCTACCTCGCCACCCAGACGCAGGACACGTTCGCGCGGCTGCTCGGCGGCAGCATCGCGCTGACCTTCTTCGTGTACGTGCTGATCAACGCCGGGATGGTGACGGGGCTCCTGCCCGTGGTTGGCGTACCGCTGCCGCTCGTCAGTTACGGCGGCAGCTCGGTCGTGACGCTGCTCGCGAGCTTCGGTATTCTGATGGCGCTGTATTCGCGGCGGAAACTGGTCGGCTCCTAGACGCCGTACCTCCGCCGGATGAAGGGAAGCGCCCTCCTTTGAGCCGCCGTTACCGCGTCCTGATCGCCGCATGCGCGTGCGCCCCGTTGGCGGCGCAGCCGGGACCGACACGAGCCGAGCCGGCACCGGCCGCCACCACGCCATCGGCGCCTGCGCCTGCCGAGCCCGCGGCGACACCCGCACCGCCACCCGCCGCTGCAGCGACCGCACCGCCCGCCGAGCCCGCCGCCGCGCCCTTCGACGTCGACCGGCCGGAGATCGCGCAGTTCATCGATGGGATGGTGGCTCACGACGGCTGGAGCCGCAGGGCCGTGGTGGCTCTGCTCGGGCAGGCGCAGCCGCAGCCGAAGGTTCTCGAGATCATGAGCCGCCCGCTCGAGAAGATCGCGCCCTGGTGGCAGTACCGCGAGCACTTCATGACACAGGAGCGAATCGACAAGGGCGTGCAGTACTGGCTCGATCACCGCCAGGCGCTCGAGCGCATCGCCGCCGAGTATCAGGTGGCGCCCGAGTACCTGGTGTCGATCATCGGCGTCGAGACCTTCTACGGGCGCTCGACCGGCAAGTACCGGGTGCTCGATGCGCTCGCGACCCTCGCGTTCGACTACCCGCAGCGCGCCAGCTATTTCCGCGGCGAGCTCGAGCAGTTCCTGCTGCTCACCCGCGAGAGCAAGCTCGACCCGCTCACCACCACCGGTTCCTACGCCGGCGCCATGGGGGCGCCGCAGTTCATGCCTTCGGTCTATCGGCGCTATGCGGTCGATGCCGACACCGACAGGAAGCGGGATCTGTGGGACAGCCCGGACGACATCCTCGCGAGCGTCGCCAACTACCTGCACGAGTGGGGCTGGACGCCCGGCGCGCCGGTGCTGGCCGAGACCAGTCTCGATCCCGATCCGAGCTTTCAGATCGAGCCGCACAACCTCGAGCTCAACGAGACCGTCGGCTCGCTCGGCGCGCACGGCGTGAAAGTCGAGGCCGAGGTCGCGCCCGAAACACCGGTCGTGCTGGTCTCGGCCGAGCAGCGCGACGGTCCCGCGTACCGTGTCGGGTTCCACAACTTTTACGTCATAACCCGCTACAACCACAGCGCGCGCTACGCCATGACAGTGTGCGACCTCGCTACCGCCATCGCGGCGCACGTGCACGCGGCGCCGCCGTGACCGGCGCACGGCGCAGCCTGCCCTCGGCCCGCGCCGGCATTGCGGCGCTGCTCGCTCTCACGCTCGCCGCCTGCGCCACCCGCCCCTACCGCCCCGCGCCTGCGCCGCCCGCGCCCGTGCCGCCGCCGCCCGCCGAGATCAGCGCCATCCCCAACGCCGTGCCCCGTGCCGAGCCGCGCAGCCTCCACGGCAACCCGCCGTTCTACGACGCGCTCGGCCGGCGCTACTTCGTGCTGGCTTCCGCGGACGGTTACGACGAGCGCGGCGTCGCCTCCTGGTACGGCCCGACCTTTCACGGCGGCAACACCTCGAGCGGCGAGCCCTACGACATGTACGGCATGACTGCCGCGCACAAGACGCTGCCGCTCCCGAGCTACGCCCGCGTGACCAACCTCGCGAACGGCCGCAGCGTGGTAGTGCGCATCAACGACCGCGGCCCGTTCGTCGCCAACCGCATCATCGACCTCTCGTATACGGCGGCGGCGAAGCTCGACATGCTGCGTGACGGCACCGCGATGGTCGAGGTGCGCGCGCTGACGCCGGGTTCGCCCGAGGTGCCGGCGCAGACCACGGCGACTGCGGCGTCGGCGCCGCCGGCGCGCCCGGCGGCATCTCCGTTGCTCTACCTGCAGACCGGTGCGTTCGCAGACCCCGCCAACGCGGAGCGCGAGCTCGGGCGCCTGCAGGCCGCAGGCCTCGCGAGCACTTTCGTGATTCCCCCACTGCCGGGGTCCCAGCTGTATCGGGTGCGCATCGGGCCGGTCGGCAGCGTCGCCGAGTTCGACACCCTGGCGGCGCGCCTCGCCGCTCTCGGCATCCCCGACGCCCGGCTGGTGACCGACTGAGCTAGACTTCGGGGCTTTCCGAAATAGAGAGAATGCCGACGGTGAGAGCTGTGCGTCCTGTCTTTCTCGGCGCCGTGCTGGCGCTGGCCGCCGCCGCGCCGCTCGCCGCGTGGGCCGCCGCCGCGCCCGTGCCGGCGCCGCCGAGCGTCAATGCCCGCGCCTGGCTGCTGGTCGATTACCACTCCGGCAGCGTGCTCGCCCAGCACCATGCCGACGACCGCGAGGAGCCCGCGAGCCTCACCAAGCTCATGACCACCTACGCGGTGTTCCAGGCGCTCAGCGAGGGGCGGCTCAAGCTCACCGACGAGGTCACCATCAGCAAGCACGCATGGAAGGCCGAGGGCTCGCGCACCTTCGTGCAGGTCGGCACGCAGATCCCGGTCGACATCCTCCTGAAGGGCATGATCGTGCAGTCGGGGAACGACGCGACCATCGCCCTCGCCGAGAAGCTCGGCGGCACCGAGGAGGCGTTCGCGCAGATGATGAACGACTACGCGCACCGCCTCGGCATGAACGGCACCCACTTCGTCAACAGCGACGGTCTGCCGGCGCCGGGTCACTACACCACGCCCCGCGACATGGCGACGCTCGCCGGCGCGCTGATCCGCCAGTTCCCGCAGTACTACGGGCTCTTCAGCCTGCGCGAGTTCGTGTGGAACGACATCCGCCAGGGCAACCGCAACACGCTCCTCGGCAAGGACCCCTCGGTCGACGGCCTGAAGACCGGACACACCGAGACGGCAGGCTTCTGCCTGGTGAGCTCGGCCGACCGCGGCGGGATGCGTCTGATCTCGGTGGTGATGGGCGCACCAAGCGAGCGCGCTCGCGAAGAGGCGAGTACCGCGCTCCTCAACTACGGCTACAGCTTCTTCGAGTCGATCCGCATCAAGACCGCCGGCACGACCGTGCTCAAGCCGCGCGTGTACAAGTCGGCTGCGGAGTTCGCCGCGGTCGGCGTACCGGCGGATGTCTACGCGCTGGTGCCGCGCGGTCAGAGCGCCGCGATCACGACGACGGCGCGCCTCGACCACGAGCCGCTCGTGGCGCCGCTTGCCGCGGGCGAGCGCCTCGGCGAGCTCACGGTCAGCGACGGCGCGGGCGAGCCGCTGCTGCGTACGCCGCTCGTGTCGCTCGCGGCGGTCCCTCAGGGGAGCCTGTGGACGCGCCTGGTGGACAGCGTCGCGCTCTGGTTCCGCAAGAGATGACCGCTTGCCGCTCGCGATGAGGAACTGAAGGGCCATGGCCGATCCGCTGCCGCTCTGTTATCTCAACGGCGCCTGCCTGCCGCTCAAGGAGGCGCGCATCTCGCCGCTCGACCGCGGCTTTCTCTACGCCGACGGGGTCTACGAGGTGATGCCGGTGTACGGCGGGCGTCCGTTCCGCTTCGACGCCCACGCGGACCGCCTGACGCGCAGCCTCGGTGCGCTGCGCATGGAGGACCCGCATACGCGGCCCGAGTGGCGCGCGATTCTCGGCGGGCTCGTCGAGCGCAACGGCGGCGGCGACCAATACATCTACTGGCAGGTTACCCGCGGCGCGCAGAGCGGGCGCAATCACGCCCCGCTCCCCGACATTCCGCGCACGGTGTTCGCCTTCTGCGCGCCGCTTCCGGCCATCAGCCCCGAGACCCTCGCCGGCGGTGTCGCCTGCATCAGCGCGGAAGACACCCGCTGGGCGCGCTGCGACGTGAAGTCGGTGGCGCTGCTCGCCAACGTGCTGCTGCGTCAGGAGTCGGTCGATGCCGGCGCGAGCGAGACCATCCTCTTGCGCGACGGGGAGCTCACGGAGGGCTCGTCCTCGGCGGTGCACGTCGTGCTGGGGCGCGAGGTGCTGACACCGCCCAACTCGCGCCGCATCCTGCCGGGCACCACGCGCAGCGTGGTCGAGGAGATGGCGGCGCGCGCCGGCCTGCCGTGGCGCTCCGCGCCCGTGAGCGCCGCGCAGCTGCGCGATGCGGACGAGATCTGGCTCTCCGCCGCCACGCGCGAAGTGCAGGCGGTCACGCGTCTCGACGGCCGACCGGTAGGCGCAGGCAAGCCGGGCCCGCACTGGCGCGCGGTCTACGAGGCGCTGCAGCGCTACAAGCGCGAGCTCGCGGGGACCCCGTGGTAAGTCCGTGAGCGAAGGCTCCCGCGCCGTATTCATCAGCTACGCCTCACAGGACGCCGAGGCCGCCCGGCGCATGTGCGCGGCACTGCGCGCGGCGGGGGTCGAGGTGTGGCTCGATCAGAGCGAGCTGCGCGGCGGAGACGCCTGGGATCAGGCGATCCGGCAGCAGATCCAGGACTGCGCGCTGTTCATCCCGGTGATCTCCGTCAACACCGCCGGGCGGCCCGAGGGCTACTTCCGGCTCGAGTGGAGCCTCGCCGATCAGCGCTCGCAGCGCATCGCACGCAGCAAGTCCTTCATCGTCCCCGTGAGCGTCGATGCCACGCCGCTGGCCGCGGCCGACGTGCCCGAGTCCTTCGCCCGCGTGCAGTGGACGCGCCTGCCCGGCGGGGAGACGCCGCCCGCGTTCGCGCAGCGCATCGCGGCGCTCCTCGGCGCGCCGGCGCCCGCTGCGCCTGCCCCGCCTGCGGCCGCCGCCGCGGCCCCGGCCCCGGCTCCTCCCCGGCGACGGGCCTGGTGGCCGGCGCTCGCGGGCGTCGCGGCGCTGCTCATCCTCGCCGCCGTCCTGGCGGTGCGGCCGTGGCGGATGCTCACCGAGCGCGCGCCGGCCCCCACGCAGACCGCCGCAGGGCCGACCGCGGCAGCGGAGAGATCGGTCGCCGTGCTGCCCTTCACCGACATGAGCGAGCGGCACGACCAGGAGTATTTCTCCGACGGCCTCGCGGAGGAGCTGATCGACGTGCTCGCCAAGGTGCCGCAGCTGCGAGTGCCGGCGCGCACCTCGTCCTTCTCCTTCAAGGGCAGGGCGGTCACGGTGGGCGAGATCGGCCGCGCACTCGGCGTCAGCCACGTGCTCGAGGGGAGCGTGCGCAAGTCCGGCGATCGCATGCGCATCACCGCGCAGCTGGTGCGCGCCGACGACGGCTTTCACCTCTGGTCGCAGACCTACGACCGCGACGTGCGCGACGTGTTCGCGGTGCAGGACGACATCGCGCACGCGGTGGCCGACGAGCTCAAGCTGGCCATGCTCGGTGTCGGCGCGACCGCGGCCAGCCGGACGACCAACACCGAGGCCCACAACCTCTTTCTCCAGGCCCAATACCGCGTCGCGCGCGATACGATGCCGGATCTCGAGCAGGCGGTGCAGCTGTATGCGGAGGCGCTGAAGCTCGATCCCGACTACGCGGCGGCGTGGGCGGGCCTGGCTTATTGCCACACGCGTCGCATCTCCAACGGCGTGGATACGACCGGCGCCGGATACCAGAAAGCGAGCGCGGCCGCCACGCGTGCCATCGAGCTCGATCCGCAGCTCGCCGACGGCTACCTCGCGCTCGCCGTCGCGAAGATGCAGTACGAGCTCGACTGGAAAGGAATGGCCGCGGCGCTCGACAAGGTCGCCACCCTCGATCCGGCCAATGCCCTCGCCGAGGAGATGCGCGGGCACGTGACGGTCGCGGTCGGCCGCATGAGCGAGGCCCTCGTGCATTTTCGCCGCAGCGTCGATCTCGACCCGTTGAACCTGGTGATGCGCAAGTATCTCGGCAAAGCCTTGCATTACGCGCGCCGGACGGCGGACGCCGAGGCCGTGCTGCGCGGTGCGATCGCCGAGAACGAGCGTTTCCCCGCGCTGCACTATGAGCTCGGTCGGACGCTGCTTCTCAAGGGCGATCTCAAGGGTGCCCTGACCGCCTTCGAGGCCGAGACCGACCCCGCCTGGAAGAGCTTCGGCCTGCCACTCGGGTACTTCGCCAACCAGCGTCTGCCCGAGGCCCAGGCGGCATTGCAGGCCTTGCTCGCGCACTCGGAGGGCGCGGAGTTCCAGGTCGCCGAAGCGTACGGGTATTTCGGCGATTCCGAGCAGGCCTTCGAGTGGCTCGATCGGGCGGTGACCCAGCACGACCCCGGGATAATCTACCTCAGGCGCGATGCGCTCCTCGCCCGGCTCGAGGGCGATCCGCGCTATCCGGCCCTCCTGCGGCGGGTCGGCATGCCGCCGGTCCCGAAGGACGACTGACGCTGACGAGCCGCGCCCGCGCCGGTTAGCATCGGTCCCAATGTCCATCTCCCTCGAGCAGGTCACCAAGCACTACGGCGGCGTCCCGGTCGTCAACGACGTCTCGCTCGCCATCGGCGACGGGGAATTCTTCGTGCTGCTCGGTCCGAGCGGTAGCGGCAAGAGCACGTTGCTGCGCGCCATCGCCGGGCTGACCGGGGTGGACCACGGCCGCATCGCGCTGCACGGCCGCGACGTCACCCAACTCGCGGCGCGCAAGCGCGGCGTCGGGCTGGTCTTCCAGAACTACGCGCTGTTCCGCCACATGACCGTGGCGGACAACATCGAGTTCGCGCTGCGCGTGCGCCACATGCGCGCGCGCCGCCGCCGCGAGCGCCGCAAGGAGCTGCTGCGCCTGGTGGCGCTCGAGGGTCTGGACGACCGGCTGCCGGCCCAGCTCTCCGGCGGCCAGCAGCAGCGGGTGGCGGTGGCGCGCGCGCTGGCCCACAAGCCCGAGGTGCTGCTGCTCGATGAGCCCTTCGGCGCGCTCGATGCGAAGATCCGTGAGGAGCTGCGCCGCACCATCCGCGAGGTGCAGCGCGAGCTCGGCATCACGACCGTGCTGGTGACGCACGACCAGGAGGAAGCGTTCGCGATGGCGGACCGCATCGGCATCATGAATCTCGGGCGGCTGCTCGAGATCGGTGTGCCACACGATCTGTACTCGCGCCCGGCGACGCGCTTCGTCGCCACCTTTCTCGGCGCCGCCAACCTGTTCCTGGCACGCCACGGCACCGACGGCATCCACGTGGGCGCCGCCACCCTCGCCGCTCCCGGGCAACCTGCACAGCCGCGCGGGCACGAGGTGGTCGCGGTAGTGCGCCCCGAGGAGATCACGGTGGCCGCCAGCCCCGCCGAGCTCGGCCGCGGCTTCGTCGCCCGGGGCGTGGTCGATGAGCTGGTGTTCAACGGCGCGCTCGAGCGGCTGCGCGTGCGGCTCGAGAGCGGCAGCGGGGCACCGCTGCTCGCCACCGCCGATCCCGACGCGCCTCCGTACCTCGAGGTGACGCGCACCCAGCACGAGCAGCGCTCCTTCGAGTTGCATCCCGGACAGAGCGTCGCCGTCGGCGTGCGGCGCGTACACGTACTGCCGACGCCGCTGTCGAGCTTCGCCACCTGCGCGACGAGTCTCGGGGAGGCCGAGGAGCTCGCACGCCAGCCGCTGCTCACCGAGCTCGCCACCCGCATGAAGACCCGCATCAGCGTGCGTTGCGAGCCGCAGCTCGGCGCGGGCGAGGCGCGGCCCGGGGCGGATGCACCGTTCGTCGGCGCCACCGTCATCGCCGCCACGGCCGGCGCGGCGCAACGCGCCGAGTGGCTGCTGCAGAACGGGGCGAGCGAGGTGCTGGTGCTGCCGGCGCAGGCCGCCGCCCCGCAGCGGGTACTGATCCACTGGCTGGACGAGGCGGCGCGCGGCGCAACCCTGGCAGTGGCGGCGAGCGTGCTGCGGCACCTGTCCGCGGCGGAGGCGGAGAATGTCGGCGTGCTGCACGCCGGGCCGGGCTCCGGCGAGGTCGCGCGGGAGCTGGCGCGCCGCCTGGCGCGCTCGCCCGCGCAGATGCTGATCGTCGGTGTCGCCGATCTCGAGAGCTTCGGCGCGCGCTTCAGCCCGCTGCTCGACGGCGGCCGCTGGCCGGTGCTGATCGTGCACCGGGCCGCCTCCTGAGGCAGCAAGCCGCCCATGAGCTTCCGCAAACCCAGCGTGCTGCCCGGATTCGGCCTCACCTTCGGCTTCACCACGTTCTTCCTGAGCGCCATCGTGCTGCTGCCGCTCGCGGCGCTGGTGCTGGCGGCGGCCTCGATGCACTGGAGCGAGTTCGTCGCCGTGGTCTCGAGTCCGCGCGCGCTCGGCTCCTACCGCCTGTCCTTCGGCGCCTCGGCGCTCGCCGCGACGATCAACATGGTGTTCGGCTTCATCATCGCCTGGACGCTGGTGCGCTACGAGTTTCCCGGCCGCAAGCTCCTCGATGCGCTCATCGACATGCCGTTCGCGCTGCCCACGGCCGTATCGGGTATCGCGCTCACCACGGTGTTCGCGCGGCACGGCTGGATCGGCCGCTACCTCGAGCCGCTCGGCATCGAGGTGGCCTATACCTGGCTCGGCGTCACGCTGGCTCTCACTCTCATCAGCATGCCCTTCGCGGTACGTACGCTGCAGCCGGCGCTGCTCGAGGTGCAGCGCGACCTCGAGGACGCCGCGGAGACCCTCGGCGCGGGACGCTTCTACGCCTTCCGCCGCATCATCCTGCCGACCGTGCTGCCGGCGCTGCTCACCGGCTTCACCCTGTCGTTCGCGCGAGCGGTGGGCGAGTACGGCTCGGTGATCTTCATCGCCGGCAACCTGCCGATGAAGACCGAGATCACCCCGCTGCTCATCGTCATCCACCTCGAGCAGTTCGACTACCGCGGCGCGGCGGCGCTCGGCGTGGTGATGCTCGCCATGTCGTTCCTGGGGCTCTTGACCATCAACCTGCTGCAGGCCTGGAACCGCCGGCGCCAGGTGCAGGCGGCGCACTGATGGCGGGCGAGCTGCCAGGGCTGCCGACGCTGCAGGGCGATGCCGCGACACGCCCGGGGCAGAACACCTGGGTGGCGGCCATCGTGCGCTGGCTGTTCATCACGCTGTCGCTGGCGTTCGTCGCGGCGCTGCTGATCGCGCCGCTCGCGACGGTGTTCGCCACGGCGCTCGCCCGCGGCTTCGAGGCCTACCTGGTGAGCTTCGCCGATCCCGATACCCTCGCGGCCATCCGCCTGACGCTGCTCACGACAGCCGTGGTGGTGCCGCTCAACACCGTGTTCGGCCTGGCGGCCTCCTGGGCGATCGCCAAGTTCGAGTTCCGCGGCAAGAGCGTGCTGATTACTCTGATCGACCTGCCGCTGGCGATCTCGCCCGTGATCTCCGGTATGGTCTTCGTGCTGCTCTTCGGCCTGCACGGCTGGTGCGGCGCGTGGCTGCAGCGGCACGACCTCAACATCGTGTTCGCGCTGCCCGGCATCATGCTCGCAACCATGTTCGTCACCTTTCCCTATGTCGCGCGCGAGCTGATCCCGCTGATGCAGCAGCTCGGCAACGACGAGGAGGAGGCCGCCATCACGCTCGGCGCGGGCGGATGGATGACCTTCTTTCGGGTGACTCTGCCGAAGATCCGCTGGGGCCTCTTGTACGGGGTGATCCTCTGCAACGCGCGCGCCATGGGGGAGTTCGGCGCCGTGTCGGTGGTCTCGGGGCACATCCGCGGCCTCACGGACACGATGCCGCTGCAGATCGAGATCCTCTACAACGAGTACAACTTCGTGGGCGCCTTCGCGGTGGCCTCGCTCCTCACGCTGCTGGCGGGCGTGACGCTGGTGGTGAAAAACCTGGTCGAGCGTGCGCGCGCCGCTCAGGGCGCGTAGATCTGGTCGAACACGCCGCCGTCGGCGAAGTGGGTGCGCTGCGCCTCTCCCCAGCCGCCGAAGTCCGCGATCGTGACGAGCTTCAGCGGCGGGAAACGCGCCGCGTAACGTGCCGCCACCTCGGGGTCGCGCGGCCGGTAGAAGTGCCGGGCGACGATCTCCTGACCCTCCGCGCTGTAGAGGTACTCGAGGTAGGCCCGGGCCACCGCGCGCGTGCCGTGGCGCTGCGCCACCTCCTCGACCACTGCGACGGGGGGTTCGGCCAGAATGCTCACGGAAGGGACGACGATCTCGAGCTGCCCGGGGCCGATCTCGCGCAGCGCGAGCTGCGCCTCGTTCTCCCAGGCGATCAGCACGTCGCCGAGGCCGCGCTGCACGAAGGTCGTGGCCGAGCCCCGCGCGCCGGTATCGAGCACCGGCACGTTCCGGTACAGGTGCCGCACGAACTCGCGCGCGCTCGCCTCGGTGGCGCCGGGTTGCGCCAGCGCGAAGGCCCAGGCCGCCAGGTAGTTCCAGCGCGCACCGCCGGAGGTCTTCGGGTTGGGAGTGATGACCGCGACGCCGGGGCGCACCAGGTCGCCCCAGTCGTGGATTCCTCTGGGGTTGCCGGCGCGCACCAGCAGCACGATCGTCGAGGTGTACGGGGAGCTGTTGTCCGGCAGGCGGCTCTGCCAGTCGGCCGGCAGTAGCCCGCCCTGAGCGGCGATGGCGTCGATGTCGGCCGCCAGCGCCAGCGTGACCACATCCGCCGCCAGCCCCTCGATCACCGAGCGCGCCTGCTTGCCGGAGCCGCCGTGCGACTGCTCGACGCGCACTCTCTGGCCGGTCTTCTGCAGCCAGTAATGGGCGAAGGCCCGGTTGAAATCCATGTACAGCTCGCGCGTCGGATCGTAGGAGACGTTGAGGAGCGTCACGCGATCGGCGGACGCATGCCGGCTGTCGCAGGCCGCGAGCGCCGCGAGCGCGGCGAGCGACAGCAGCGCGACGCCGCGCAGCGCGCGCCGCAGCCGCGGCCGTCGCTGCGGCATCAGTCGAGCCCGAGGGTGCGCTTGAGGTGCGGCTCGAGCGCCTCCGCACACTGCCCGACCGAGCGCGGGCCGCCGAGCGAGGCGAGCTGCGTCATCTCGAGGCCCTGATAGCCGCAGGGGTTGATGCGGGTGAAAGGCTCGAGGTCGAGCGCCACATTGAGGGCGAGCCCGTGATAGCTGCCGTTGCGCCGCACGCGTACCCCGACGCTCGCGAGCTTCGCCCCGGCGACGTACACACCCGGTGCACCGCGGCGGCACTCGGCGGCGATACCGAAGTCCGCCGCGAGGGCGATCACGGCGCGCTCGAGCGCCACGACGAAGTCGCGCACCCCGAGGCCGAGGCGCGCGAGGTCGATGAGCGGATAGACGACCAGCTGCCCGGGGCCGTGATAGGTCACCTGGCCGCCGCGGTCGATCTGCACCACCGGGATGTCGCCGGGCGCGATGAGATGCGCGCGGCTGGCGTTGGCGCCGAGCGTGTACACCGGCGGATGCTCGAGGTACCAGATCTCGTCGGGAGTCGCCGCGGTGCGCTCCGCGGTGAAGCGCTGCATCGCGCGCCAGGTGGAGAGGTAGTCGGCGAGCCCCAGGCGGCGGCTCACGGCCGCCGGGATGGCAGCCGAGCCGCGGGTCGGCGCCGACCCGGCAGTGAGCGGGGCCGCGGCGCTCACGACCCGAGGCTCCGGTTGTCGAGCCCGGCGTTGTTGCGATTGAGCGCCTGCTCGGCCCGGTAGCTCGAGCGCACCAGCGGCCCGGCCACGCACTCGAGGAAGCCGAGCGCGAGCGCCACATCGCGGTAGCGGTCGAACTGCGCGGGCGCGACGTAGCGCTCGACGGGCAGGTGGTTCACCGTCGGCCGCAGGTACTGCCCGAGCGTCACGATGTCGACCGCGGCGGCGCGCAGGTCGGCGAGCGTGGCGGCGATCTCCTCGTCGCTCTCGCCGAGCCCGAGCATCAGACTGCTCTTGGTGAGCAGCTCGGGACGATGCCGCTTGGCGTGCGCCAGCACGGCGAGCGTCTGCTCGTAGCCGGCGCGCGGATCGCGCACCGGATGCGTCAGGCGCCGCACGGTCTCGATGTTCTGCGCAAACACCGCGACCCCGGAGTCGACCACCGTGGCCACGTCGCGCAGCACTCCCTGAAAATCGGGCGTGAGCGCCTCGACCGCAACCTGAGGGCTGCGCGAGCGGATGGCACGCACGCAGGCGGCGTAGTGGGCGGCACCGCCGTCGGGCAGATCGTCACGGTTCACCGAGGTGAGCACGACATACCTGAGCCTCATCAGCTCGACGGTGCGCGCGGCGTTCTCGGGCTCCTCCGGATCGAGCCAGCCGCGGGGGTTGCCGGTATCGACGGAGCAGAAGCGGCAGGCGCGCGTGCACACCGCGCCCATCAGCATCAGCGTCGCCGTGCCCGCGTTCCAGCACTCGCCGATGTTGGGACACTTGGCCTCTTCGCACACCGTCGCAAGGCGGTGCTCGCGCACCATCGCCCTGACCCCCTGAAAGCCCGTTCCCGTGGGGGCGCGGGCCTTGAGCCACGGGGGCTTGCGGGAGGGCGGCGCGGCAGGTCCCGACGGGCGCGCCTTGATGCCGTCACGGATAGCCGTAAACCCTTGAGGCGTAAGGTATTTGTCGCCACTCCGCGGGGCCGCGGCGTCGGCCGTGACGAGCGGAATTCCCTTCAGCTGCGGCATGCGCTCATTGTAGCGCACGCAGCCGCACCTCCAGCGCCGCCAGGCGCTCCGCGGTACCCACATCGCTCCAGGCGCCGCGATGCAGCTCCCCGCGCACGCGCCGCGCCGCGATGGCGCGATTCAAGAGCGGCAGCAGCGGGAAACGCTCGGCATTCGAGCCGGCGAAGAACTCCGGACGAAAGAGCCCGATGCCCGAGTAGGTGAAGCGGTCGGTGTCGCGGCTCACGACCAAGTCGCCGTCGAGCCCGAAGTCCCCGCGCGGGTGGTGCGGCGGGTTCGGCACCAGCACGAGATGCGCGAGAGCCTCGGGCTCGAGCGCCAGAGTGGCGAAATCGACGTCGGTCCAGGTATCGGCGTTCACCACCAGGAAAGGTCCGGGACCGAGGAGAGACACCGCACGGAAGATGCCGCCACCGGTCTCGAGCGGCACCGGGCCCTCGTCGCTCCAGGCGATCGAGACGCCCCAGGTGCTGCCGTCACCGAGTGCTGCGTGCAGCGCCGGCGCGAGCCAGGAGGTGTTGACGACGATCTCGCGGAAGCCGGCGCGCGCGAGCGCCGCGAGGTGCCAGGCGATGAGGGGCTTGCCCGCCACCGGCACCAGAGGCTTGGGGAGCGTGTCGGTGAGCGGGCGCATGCGCTCGCCTCGCCCGGCCGCGAGCAGCATGGCCTTCATGGGCGCGGCGCCGTGGTCGGCAGCGCGCCGAGAACCCTGGCGTTCGCGCGCGGCAAGGCAGCGGCCACCGCGCGCTCGAGAAAGCGTCCGAACGGCTCGAGCTCCGGGTATTCGCCGCAGGTCTCGCGGACATAGGCGAACACGCGCGGCAGATCGGCGAGATAGCCGCTCTTGCCGTCGCGGTACCAGAGGCGACAGAAGATGCCGAGCACCTTGATGTGACGCTGTACGCCGATGAGGTCGAACCAGCGCAGGAACTCCGCCTCGCTCGAGCCCGCCGGGCCCCCGGAGCGCGCGAGCTGTGCGCGGTAGTCCGACACCCAGCCGAGCACGCGCGCGCGCGGCCAGGCGATATAACAGTCCTTCAGCAGCGACACCAGGTCGTAGCCTACCGGCCCGCAGAGCGCGTCCTGGAAATCGAGCACGCCCGGATTGCGCCCGTTCACCACCATGAGATTGCGCGAGTGGTAGTCGCGATGCACGAACACCGCCGGCTGCGCCAGCGCCTCACGGATCAGGAAGGCGAAACTGTCGGCGAGCGTCGCGGCGTCCGCGGCCGAGGGCGTGAGCCCGAGATGACGCGTGAGCAGCCATTCGGGCATCAACATCAGCTCGCGCTCGAGCGCCGCGTGGTCGTAGGGCGGGAGCTCCCGGCTCGCTTCGCGGCCGCGCACCTGGATCGCGGCCAGTGCGGCCAGGGCGTCGCGATACAGCGGCTCCGGGTCGTCGCCCGCGCTCAGCCGCTCGAGGTACAGGGTGCTGCCGAGGTCCTCGAGCAGCAGCAGCCCGCGGCCCGCGTCGGCCGCGTGCACGTGCGGGACGTGCACGCCGAGCGACTCGAGCAGCTGCGTCACCTTGAGGTAGGGGTGCACGTCCTCCTTGAGCGGCGGCGCGTCCATCACGATGTAGGTGGCGCCGCCTGCGAACACCCGGAAGTAGCGCCGGAAGCTGGCATCGCTCGAGGCCGGCACGAGGCGTGCCCCCGGCAGATTGAGCTCGCGCGACAGCCAAGCGAGGATCAGCGCCAGTCGCGCGTCGTTATGGGACATGTAGCTCTCATTATAATGCCGGCCTCAATGCTGCGTCCGGGCCCACTCCTGCTCCTCAGCGCCGCGCTCGGCGGCATGATGCACGCCGCCCGGGCCGACGATCCGCCCTGCCCGTCACAGATCGCCGCTCCGGGCACGCCCAAGCCACCCGCGCCGATCCACAACCCGCGCGGCGTCGGCAACATCGACATTACGAGCGACAGCGCCGATGTCGGCGTCGACGGCAAGGGGGCGCTCACGGGGAACGTGGTGGTGCGCCAGGGCGAGGTCGAGCTGCGCGCCGGCGCGATGCAGATCGACAGGCCCAACCAGTATGTCAGCAGCGACGGGCCCATCGAATACAGCGACCCGGCGGTGCGCGTGACCGGCGCGTCCGGCAGCTATTCGGCGGCCGCGGGCGCGCAGTTCAAGGACGCCCAGTTCGAGCTGCGCGAACGCAGCGCACGCGGCACGGCGAGCAGTCTGCAGCTGACGCCGCAGGGCGTGCTGCGCCTGAAGGGCGTCACCTTCACCAGCTGCCCGCTCGGCCACGCGGACTGGGAGCTCAGGGCCGACAGCATCACCCTCGACACGCGCAGCCAGCTCGGCAACGGGCGCGACGCACGCGTGGATTTCTTCGACGTGCCGCTCGTGTACCTGCCGTGGGTGTCGTTCCCCTTGAGCAGCGAGCGCAAGAGCGGCTTCCTCTTCCCGAGCATCGGCAGCACTTCGAGCAGCGGCTTCCAGCTCGCAGTGCCCTACTACTGGAACATCGCGCCCAACGCCGACTTCACCTTCCAGCCGGTCGGCTACACCAAGCGCGGCTTCGACCTCGGGGGCGATCTGCGCTTCCTCACCGAGAGCCAGCACGGCGAGCTGCAGTGGAACTACCTGCCCAACGATACGACCTATGGCGGCAGCCGCAGCCGCGTGCAGCTGAACGACGTCGCGCAGCTGCCGGCGGACTTGCGTCTGACGCTCGATGCGCAGGCCGTGAGCGACGTCTACTACTTCCAGGATTTCTCGCAGAGCCCGGCCGGTACCAGCACCTCGTTCCTCAACCGCAGCGCCACCCTCTCCTACCGCGACGAGCACTGGCGCGTCGACGGCATGGCGCAGCAGTACCAGACCATCGACACGACGCTCCCCGACGACGAGCGGCCCTACGCGCGCGTGCCGCAGCTGGCGGTGGTCAGCGACTACTCGCTGCTCGGCGTGCTGCACTATGGCTTCGACGCGGAGATCGTCGACTTCCAGCACTCGCCCAGCCAGCCGCAACTGCCGCCGCTGCCGACCGGCTGGCGCGAGGACGTGACGCCGCGGGCGGCGCTCGAGCTCTCCGGCCCCGGCTACTTCCTGCGGCCACAGCTCGCCTGGCGCGGTACCTTCTATCAGCTCGAGGAGGTGCTGCCGGGCGCGGCCACCTCGCTGTCGCGCACCCTGCCGATCGCGAGCGTCGACTCGGGCCTGGTGTTCGAGCGCGAGTCCGGCTCGCAGCAGAGCCGCACGCTCACGCTCGAGCCGCGCCTTCAGTATCTTTACGTTCCCTACCGCGATCAGAACGCGCTGCCGGTATTCGACACCGGCCTCCCCGATCTCAACACGGTGCAGCTGTTCCGCATCAACCGCTATGTGGGCGCCGACCGGATGAGCGATGCCAATCAGCTGACCGCCGGACTCACCAGCCGGCTGCTCGACGCGCAGAGCGGCCGGCAGTTCCTCAGCGCAACCATCGGCCAGAGCTACTACTTCACGACCCCGCGCGTGACGCTGCCGGGCGAGACGCCCAGCACCGCTCCGCACTCGGACTTCGTCGCGCAGGTGGCGGTCACGGCCTTCGCCCACTGGAACGCGGACGCCGCCGTCCAGTGGGACCCGCAGAACCAGCGCAGCGAGCGCACGCAGCTCAACCTGCAGTACAAGCCGGCGCCCGACGCGGTGGTCAATCTCAGCTACCGCTACCAGCGCTTCGTCGAGCAACCGGAGTTCGTGCAGGGGGTGCAGCTGCCCTGCGACCCGGCGACGGCCGTGCCCGGGGTGGCCACGGGGTGCGATGCCCAGGGCTTCGACCAGGTGGACGGCTCGCTGGCCTGGCCCATCCACCGCTCCTGGAACGTGTTCGCGCGCGAGGTCTACGATGTGCACAACCACGAGGAGCTGGAGCGTTTCGCCGGCTTCGAGTACCGTGCCTGCTGCTGGCGGCTGCGCCTCGGCGCCCGGCGCTATGTCAGCAGCTTCACCGGCTCCCGGGACACGGGAATCTGGCTGCAGCTGGAACTTGCGGGGCTGGCGGGTGTCGGATCGGCGTCCGATACCTCGCTCAGCGAGGAGATCCGCGGCTACACTCCCGCGGATACGAGTGCGCAGAAGATCAAGGTCCCCTGAAGGGCCTTGCCGAGAACCCACGAGGAAGCGAAGCGATGCGGCGGATGTTGACCCCGGCCCTTATGTTCATCGCCGTGAGCCTGACGGCGCTCGGCGCCTGCGGGCGCGCGCTTGCTCAGACCCGCGAGCTCGACACCCGCGGTGTACTGCTCGACCGCATCGCCGCCATCGTCAACGAGGGCGTCGTGCTCGACAGCGATCTGGAGACGCAGCTCGGGGTGGTGAGCGAGCGCCTGCGGGCGCAGAAGCTCGAGCTGCCGCCGCAGAACGTACTGCGCCAGCAGGTGCTCGAGCGCCTCGTGGTGCAGGAGATCCAGGTGCAGCGCGCGCATCACGACGGCATCAAGGTCACCGACGACACGCTCAACGCCGCGCTCGAGGATGTGGCGCGGCGCAACAACCTCACGCTGTCGCAGCTGCCGCAGGCGCTCGCCTCCCAGGGAATCGAGTACGCCGCCTATCGCGAGGATCTGCGCAAGGAGATCACGCTGTCGATGCTGCGCCAGCGGGACGTGCTCGAGCGCATCGTCGTCACACCGAAGGAGATCGACCAGTACCTCGACAAGCAGGCGAAGATGCCCTCGGGAAACAACGAATACAACGTTTCCCACATCCTGATCGCGGTGCCGCAGGAGGCGAGTCAGGCGCAGCTCGATGCCGCCGCCAGCCGCGCCGCCGAGGTCTACCAGAAGGCGACCGGCGGTGAGGACTTCGCGCGCCTTGCGGTCGCCTACTCGAACAGCCAGACCGCCCTCGAGGGCGGCTCGCTCGGCTGGCGCAAGGACACGGAGCTGCCGACCTTCCTCACCGATGTGGTGGCGAAACTCAAGCCGGGCGAGGTGAGCCAGCCGATCCGCACGCCGACCGGCTTTCACCTGGTGAAGCTCAACGAAGTGCGCGGCGCCGGATCCAAGGCCATCGAGAACCAGGTGCACGCGCGCCACATCCTCATGAAGACCACCGAGCTCGCCGACGATGCCACCGTGAGGCTGAAGCTCACTACGCTGCGCGACCGCATCCTGAAGGGCGAGGACTTCGGCGGCCTCGCCCAGACCAACTCCGAGGATCCGGGCTCGGCTGCCCAGGGCGGGGATCTCGGCTGGACCGGACCCAACACCTTCGTGCCCGAGTTCGAGCAGCACCTGAACGCCCTCAAGGACGGCGAGATCAGCGAGCCGTTCAAGACGCAGTACGGCTGGCACATCGTGCAGATGCTCGGCCATCGCCAGTTCGACAACACCGACGAGGTCAAGCGGCGCAAGGCCATGGAAGCGATCCGCGCCAGCAAGGCGGACGAGGAGACCGAGATCTGGCTGCGGCGTCTGCGCGATGAGGCGTACGTGGAGTACAAGTCCTAAGCCCGCACGGGCGGGCCCCGCCCATGCTGCCCCGCATCGCGGTCACTTCGGGAGAGCCGGCCGGCATCGGTCCGGAGCTGTGCCTGGCGCTGAGTGAGCGCCCGCTCGGCTGCGAGCTCGTCTGTCTCGCCGACCAGGGGCTCCTCGGCGAGCGCGCGCGCCTCACGCATGCCGCGATCGAATTGCTGCCCTACGCGGCGCACGCGCAGGGACCCGCGGCGCGGCGGCCGCATCGCCCGGGGACGCTGCTCGTCGAGCACGAGCCGCTCAGGACGACGAGCGCGCCCGGGCGGCTCGATCCGCGCAACTCGCCCTACGTGCTCGCGCTGCTCGATCGCGCCATCGACGGCGCGCTCGCCGGGGAGTTCGACGCCGTGGTGACCGCTCCCGTCCACAAGGGCGCGATCAACGACGCCGGTGTGCCCTTCACGGGCCACACCGAGTACTTCGCGCAGCGCGCCCACGCCGCGCATCCGGTCATGATGCTCACCGCCGGTGCGCTGCGCGTGGCGCTCGCGACCACGCACCTGCCGCTCGCCGCCGTGCCCGCCGCCATCAGCGTGGACTCGCTGTGCGAGACCGCGGCCATCCTGGCGCGCGACCTGACGCGCTGGTGGGGCATCCGCGCGCCGCGCATCGCCGTCTGCGGTCTGAATCCGCACGCCGGCGAGGCCGGCTATCTCGGCGAGGAGGAGCTCGAGGTGATCGGGCCCGCGGTGGCGAGAATGCAGGGCGCAGGGATCCGCGCCGAGGGCCCCTTGCCGGCCGACACGGTGTTCGTGCCGCGCCTGCTCGCGGGCTTCGATGCGGTGCTCGCCATGTATCACGATCAGGGGCTGCCCGTGGTCAAGCATGCCGGCTTCGAGAGCGCCGTGAACGTCACCCTGGGACTGCCGTTCGTGCGCACCTCGGTGGATCACGGCACCGCGCTCGAGCTGGCCGGTACCGGCAAAGCCGACGCGGGCAGCCTCGCCGCCGCCGTGCAGCTCGCGATCGAGCTCGCCGCGCGGTAAGCGCTCGTGGCGCGTGCCGCACCTTCGAGCCGGCCGCCGCGGCGCAAGCGCTTCGGCCAGCATTTCCTGCACGACCCGGGCGCCATCGAGCGCATCCTCGCCGCGCTCGACCCGCGTCCCGGCGAGCACCTGGTCGAGATCGGTCCGGGGCGCGGCGCGCTCACCCGGCAGCTGCTCGCCCACGAGGATTGCACGCTCGATGCGATCGAGATCGACCGCGATCTCGCCGCGGCGCTCGCCGCCGCCTTCGGCTCACCCCGTCACACGCTGCACACAGGCGATGCCCTGGAGTTCGACTTCACGCGTCTCGCCGCGCAGCGCGGCGGGCCGCTGCGCATCGTCGGCAACCTGCCTTACAACATCTCGACCCCGCTCCTGTTCCACCTGGCCAGGCATGCCGACGCGATCGTCGATGCCCACGTTATGTTGCAGCGGGAGGTGGTGGCGCGCCTCGCGGCCAAGCCGGGCGGCGGCGATTACGGGCGCCTCACGGTGATGCTCGCCCCGCGCATGAGCGTCGCGCGGCTCTTCGACCTGGGTCCCGGCGCCTTTCAGCCCCCGCCCCGGGTGTGGTCGGCGCTGGTGCGCCTCACGGTCCTCGACAGGCCGCGCTTTGCCGTGAGCCCGCGCTACGCCGAGGTGGTGCAGGCGGCCTTCGCGCACCGCCGCAAGACGCTGCGCAACGCCCTGGCCCCTCTCATGAGCCGCGAGGAGATCGCCGCCTGCGGGCTCGATGCCGGTTCCCGCCCCGAGACCCTGAGGCCGGAGGACTTCAACACCCTGGCATTGGCGCTCGACCGGACGCGCGTCTGAGGCTAGGCTTGAGCGTAAGGGGCGCGCTGCAGGGGAGAGTCCGATGACGGTCTACCGTCGCATCCTGCTGGTCGTGGATCTGACCGAGGACAGTCTGATCCTGGGGCGGCGCGCCGCGGCGCTCGCCGCGGCGCTCGCCGCCGAGATCGAGCTGCTGCACGTGGTCGAGTTCGTGCCGGTCGAGCCGATGGGCGAGACCCTGATGCCGTCGGTGCCGATCGAGGAGGAGCTGCTCGAACGGGCGCGGGCGCGCCTCACCGCCCTCGCCGCCGACCTCGGCCTCGCCGGTGCCGCCTGCCGCGTGGAGAGCGGCAATGTCAAATCGGAGATCGTGCGCGTAGCACGGGAGCGACACAGCGATCTCATCGTGTTGGGCAGCCGCGAGCGCCACGGCCTCTCGATCCTGGTCAACCTCACCGAGGACACGGTGCTGCACGCGGCCCCGTGCGACGTGCTCGCCATGCGCGTCGGCCGCAGCTGAGGCCGAGTTGCTAGAATCGAGCGGCATGACGCAGCACGACCACAAGATCCGCGTCGACGTCGAGACCAGCTATCTCGACGAGCAGTCCGATCCGCGTGAGAGCCGCTTCGTGTTCTCCTACACGATCACCATACGCAACGAGGGCCAGGTGCCGGCGCGCCTGCTGACCCGTCACTGGGTCATCACGGACGCCAACGGCAAGGTGGAGGAAGTGCGCGGCGACGGCGTCGTGGGCGAGCAACCCTACCTGAAGCCCGGACAGGGCTTCCGTTACTCGAGCGGCGCCGTGCTCGAGACGCCGGTCGGCGCCATGCAGGGCAGCTATCAGATGCTCGCCGACGACGGCGCGCATTTCGACGCGCCGATCGAGCCGTTTCGCCTGGCCATGCCCGGCATCGTGCAGTGACGCGCTATGCGATCGGCGACGTCCAGGGCTGCCACGAGGAACTGCGTACCCTCCTCGCGCGGCTGAGGTTCTCGCCGGATCGCGATCGCCTCTGGTTCGTCGGCGATCTCGTCAACCGTGGGCCGCGCTCGCTCGAGACGCTGCGCCTGGTGCGCTCCCTCGGCGACAACGCCGTGGTCGTGCTCGGCAACCACGACCTGCACCTGCTGGCGCTCGTTTACGGCAGCGACCGCAAGCGCAGGTCCGACACCCTCGATGCGGTACTCGCGGCTCCCGACCGCGACGCGCTCATCGAATGGCTGCTGGCGCGCCCGCTGGCGCACGCCGAGGCGGGCGACCTCATGGTGCATGCGGCCGTCCTGCCGCAGTGGACCGTCGCCCTGACACTCGAGCTCGCCCGCGAGGTCGAGGCGGCGCTCGAGCGCGATCCACGCCGGCTGTTCAAGCACATGTACGGTGATGAGCCCGATCAGTGGAGCCCGCAGCTCTCAGGCTGGGATCGATTGCGCTTCGCGATCAACGTGCTGACCCGGCTGCGGGTGTGCAGCGCGGAGGGGCGCATCGATCTCGCCCTCAAGGGCGAGCCGCCACCGCCCCCCTCGCCGCTGCGGCCCTGGTTCACGTTCACGGACCGTGCCACCCGCGGTACCCGCATCGTCTTCGGCCACTGGTCGGTGCTCGGTCTGGTGCTGAGTCACGGCGTCGTCGGACTCGACAGCGGCTGCGTGTGGGGCGGCGCGCTGAGTGCGCTCGACCTGGACGCGGGCGGCGTCCCGGTCAGCGTGCCCTGCGCCGGCTACCAGCGGCCCGGGGACTAGGGCGCCGCCGCCTCCAACGGCCCCCAGGACACGGTGATCTGCGGCGTGGCGGCGCCGTAGACACCCGGCGTCAGCTCGAGATCGATGGGAGCGGTCCCGGAAGGCGCGATCGGCAGCACTTCGCGGGCCGCGCCGCGCACCTCGAGCGCCCCGAACGCGCCCGGCGTCACGCGAAACGCGAGCCGCACCGGCCACGTCGAGCCCGCCGCCGGCGTGAGCACGATCTGCCCCGCGCCGCTCGCGGCGCTCAGGTCGATGAGCAGCGTGTTGCGCTTCCAGTACTGCGCGGGCGTCGCCGCGCCGCTGATGGTGAGCTCATGCACCGGCGCGGGCGGCGCCGGCGGCGCCTTGTGCCACGGCCAGTGCAGGTGGCTGCAGGCGCCGAGCGCGAGCAGCACGGCAAGCATGCTGCCGCGCGCCAGGGTGCCCGCCGCCTGCCTCGAGTGCATGGGATACTCCTCATTTTGCCGCAGCGCGTACCATACGCGAAAGACACGGAGGACACATGCACTCCCTGCAAGCATTCAACTTCCGACAGTGGATCGATGCCAACCGGACCGCACTCAAGCCCCCCGTAGGCAACAAGCGCGTCTTCCGCGACGGCGACTTCATCATCATGGTGGTCGGCGGTCCCAACGCGCGCAAGGACTACCACGTCGATCCGGGCGAGGAGTTCTTCTACCAGCTCGAGGGCGACATGGTGCTGAAGACCATCCAGGACGGGCGCGCGCTGGACGTGCCGATCCGCGCCGGAGAGATCCTGCTGATCCCGCCGCACCTGCCGCACTCCCCGCAGCGGCCCGCCAACACGATCGGCCTCGTCATCGAGCGTGCGCGCCGCGCGGGCGAGCGCGACGGCTTCCAGTGGTACTGCGAGCGCTGCGGCCAGCGCCTGTACGAGGAGTTCTTCGAGCTCACCGACATCGAGAAGCAGTTCCCTCCGGTGTTCGAGCGCTTCTACTCGAGCCTCGAGCGGCGCACCTGTGCGCACTGCGGCGCGGTTCTGGAGCGCGCTTAGGTGGAGGCACGCGTCGCCCTCGGCGAGCGCGAGGCGCGCGTCGCCATCGACCGCCCGGTGAGCCTCGCCCTGCAGCTCGACTTCGACGGGCCGCAGCCGCGGCATTTCGGCGCGCCGCGCGCCAGCGCCCGGCCCTTCGAGGCCGAAGGCTTTGCGGGCACGGTGCTGCGCGGCGCGAGCTGCAACTGCGAGGTGATCTCGCTCATCCCCCACTGCAACGGCACGCACACCGAGTGCGTCGGGCACCTGACGCGCGAGCGGCTCGATGCGAGCCGCGTCGCCCCGCTGGGACTCCTGCCGGCGCTGCTGCTGACGGTGGCGCCGCAGAGCGCCCGGTCGGTCGGCGAGGACAGCGATCCCGAGCCGCAGGATGCGGACCTGCTGGTCACGCGCGCGGCGCTCGAGCGCGCCTGGCCCGGCGCACTGCCGTTCGCGCCGCGGGCGCTCATCGTGCGCACGCGGCCGCGGCGCCCCGGCGAGCTCGCCCGCGACGACTCCGGCGCGGCGCCTGCGTACCTGTCGCGGCAGGCGGCGGCGCTGCTCCTCGAGCGCGGCATCGCGCATCTGGTCGTCGATCTGCCCTCGGTCGACCGCACGCACGACGAGGGGCGCCTGACCGCGCACCGGATCTTCTTCGGGCTGCCCGCGGGCTCGAGCGAGCTCGCGCAGGCGGTGCGCCCCGCGGCCACCATCACCGAGCTCGCCTGCGTGCCGGATGAGGTGGCAGACGGCGCCTGCCTGCTCGAGATCCAGGTGCCGGCGCTCGGCGGGGATGCGGTGCCGAGCCGCCCGCTGCTGTACCGTCTGCTCCCATGAGCGCGGACGCGGGCGAGGCCGGGATCCTGGCACGGGCGCGCGAGCGCGACGCCGAGGATCCGTTGTGGCGTTTTCGCGAGCGCTTCGCGCTGCCGGTGGGGGAGCGCGGCGCGCCGCTCGTATACCTGTGCGGCCACTCCCTCGGCCTGCAGCCGCTCGCCGCGCGCGAGCTCGTGCTCGAGGAGCTGGACGAGTGGGCGCAGCGCGCCGTCGAGGGGCACGAGCACGCGCGCCGCCCGTGGATACCGTATCACGAGCAGCTGCGCCACGGGCTCGCCGAGCTGTGCGGCGCGCAGCTGAACGAAGTCGTGGCGATGAACTCGCTCACCGTGAACCTGCACCTGATGTTCGCGAGCTTCTACCGTCCCGTGGGCGAGCGCCGCCGCATCCTGATCGAGGCCGGCGCCTTCTCGTCCGATCGGCACGCGGTCGCCTCGCAGATCGCCTGGCACGGTCTCGACCCCGAGGAGGATCTGCTCGAGCTCGGCCCGGCCGCCGGCGCCGACCTCATCGACGAGCGCGCCATCGAGCGGCTGCTCAGCGAGCGCGGCCGGGAGATCGCCCTCCTCTGGTGGCCCGGGGTGCAGTTCCGCACCGGCCAGGCCTTCGATATCGCGCGCCTCGCGCGTGCGGCACACGCGCACGGCTGCCTCGCCGGCTTCGATCTGGCGCACTCCATCGGCAACATGCCGCTCGCGCTGCACGACGACGCGGCGGACTTCGCGGTGTGGTGCAGCTACAAGTACCTGAACGCCGGCCCGGGCGCGATCGGCGGCTGCTTCGTGCACGAGCGGCACGCGGATGCGCTGCCGCGCGGCGCGCACCGCGGTGCGCTTCCCGGCGCGCGCCTCGCCGGCTGGTGGGGCCACGAGCAGGAGACGCGCTTCCTCATGGAGCCCGGGTTTCGCGCCGCCCCCGGCGCCGATGCCTGGCAGGTGAGCAACCCGCCGATCCTCGCCGCGGCACCTCTGGTCGCATCGCTCGCACTCTTTACCGAAGCCGGCATCGACCAGTTGCGCGCGAAATCGGTCGCGCTCACCGCTTTCATGGAGGAGCTGCTGCGGCCGCTTGAGCCGCGGGTGCAGCTCATCACGCCGCGCGACCCGAACGCGCGCGGCTGCCAGCTGTCGCTGCGCATCGCCGGCGGGGCCGGCCCGGGACGGCGCGTCTTCGAGGGGCTGCGCGCGGCCGGCGTGGTCTGCGATTGGCGCACGCCGGACATCATCCGCGTGGCGCCGGTGCCGCTCTACAACCGCTTCGAGGAGGTCGCCGCTTTCGCGCACCGCCTCGCGCGCGTGCTGCTCACGACGTGAGGGACATCAGGGGCGCGGCCGTCAACATCATCGGCGCGGGCCTCGCGGGCGCACTGCTCGCGGTGCTGCTGGCGCGGCGCGGTTGCGCCGTGACACTCTACGAGCGCCGGCCCGATCCCCGCCAGGGACGGCCCGAGCGCGGCCGCTCGATCAACCTGGCGCTCGCCGCGCGCGGCATCCGCGCGCTCGAGCTCGCCGGAGTCATGGAGCGCGTGCGGCCGCTCACGATCGCGATGCGCGGCCGCATGGTCCACGAGCGCTCGGGCACGAGCTCGCTGCAGCTCTACGGCCAGCGCGAGCACGAAGTCATCTACTCGGTGGGTCGCGCGGACCTGAATCGCGTGCTGATCGAGGCGGCGCTGCGTCACCGCCAAGTGACGGTGCGCTTCAACCAGCAGTGCATCGGGGTGGATACGGCCGCCAACCGGCTGCGCATGCGCGACACGGCGAGCGGCGCTGAGCGCGATCTCGAGCTCGCTCCCGCGATCGCCACCGACGGCGCCGGGTCGGCGGTGCGTGCCAGCCTCGCCGCCGCGGGCCTCGTCACGGTGCGCGAGCAGTGGCTCGACCACGACTACAAGGAGCTGACCGTCCCTGCGCTGGCCGGTCAGCCGGCCCTCGACAGCCACGCGCTGCACATCTGGCCGCGCGGCGGCTTCATGCTGATCGCTCTGCCCAACACGGACGCGAGCTTCACCGCGACGCTGTTCCTCGCGCGCACGGGCACCGCGGGCTTCGCCTCCCTGAATGACGCGGCGGCGGTCTCGAGATTCTTCGCCGAGCAGTTCCCCGATGCGGTGCCTTTCCTGCCGCGCCTGACGGAGCAGTTCGCCCAGCACCCGCAGGGGCAGCTCGGCACCGTGCATGCAGCTCCCTGGCACATCGGCGGGAAGCTGCTGCTGCTCGGCGACGCAGCGCACGCCATCGTGCCGTTTCACGGCCAGGGAATGAATGCCGCCTTCGAGGACTGCCGGGTGCTCGATGAGCTCCTCGACCGGCACGATCGCTGGGAGACTCTCTTCGCCGAGTTCGAGCGCGCGCGCCGTCCCAACACCGAGGCGATCGCGCAGATGGCGCTCGAGAACTACGTCGAGATGCGCGATACGGTGCTCGATGCGCGCTTCGTGCGCCTGAAGAGCCTCGCCATGACGCTCGAGCGGCGCTTCCCGGACCGCTTCATTCCGCGCTACTCCATGGTGATGTTCCACCCGGAGATCTCCTACGCGGAGGCGCTGCGCCGCGGTGCCGTGCAGGCGCAGCTGCTGGACGAGCTCGACGGCGCTGAAGCGTCCGACGCCGGGCGCGCCGAGCGGCTGATACGCGAGCGGCTGCCTCCGCTCACGCCATGAGCGTGCGCGGAGCGGTGGTCGGCGTCGCCGAGCACGGTAACTCGGCGGTGCTGGTCACGCTCGCTCCCGGCGGCGAGCTCCTCGATCGCCGGCGCATCGACCTCACGCGCGGTCTGCCGACGCACCCCTATCACCACGAGGGCTCGTGGGCGGTGGGTCGCTACGCGAATAGCCCGTGGGCGCGCCGGATCTCGCTCCCCGAGGCCGTCGCGCTCGTCGAGCGCGTGCACGAGGCCGCCGCGCGCGGCGCGCACGCCGGCCTCGGGCTCGTGGCCGGCGCGGTAGCGGTGCCGATCGCGGCCATCGCGCTGCGGGCCTGCCCGCAGCTGCCGCCGACGACCGCCGAGCGCATCAGCGACAGCCGCGCGGCCAACGTCGCCGACTCGGTCATGTATCGCGAGGCGCTGGCGCGCGCCGCCCAGGCACGCGGCTGGTCCGTGTGCTGGTACGAACGCGAGCGGGTCTTTCGGGACGCAGCGGCGGCGCTCGGCGGCCGGGATATCGATGCGCTGCTGCGAGCCATCGGCCGATCGATCGGACCGCCCTGGCAGGCGCGGCACAAGCTCGCGGCCGCCGCGGCTCTGGCGGCCGCAGCGACCCAATGAGGTCTACAGAAGTCCCGCCAGCACGCCCGGAACCTTGTTGCCGAGGGCCTTGGTGACGGCCTCGCGCACCAGCGGGTCGGAGGCCACCTTGCTGAGCGCGGACTCGAAGTTGTCCGTGATGGCCTGCTTCTGGGTGGGCGTGAGCTTGCTCGCGGCCGAGGTCACCTGCGAATTCGTCAACGGCGCCTTGCAGCTGCCGCCCAGCATGGCGCACAACTGGTCCGACATCTTGCCGGAGGTTGCCGTTGGATCGACGTTCTTGCCTTTCACCAGCGAGGCGAGGCGCGGATCCGCGAGCGCCGAGCTCACCAGACTGCTGGCGAGGGTCGAGACGGTCTGGCTCCCGCCGAGCATCTGATACGCGCTGCCGAGCGAGGCCAGCGAGAACTGCGCCCATCCGGTGAGCAGCTTGAGAGTCATGGCAAGGGCGATAGCCGTGATGGTGAGCTTCTTCATGACCGCAGACCTCCTTCGTCGCGCGGGCAAACCCGCGCCACCCTAGCACCGCCGCAGCCGGCACGGCATCCGGGCTTGCACCTATCAGTGCGGTCGCGCAGAGGCGGGTGCGTTGCGCCGCTCGAGGGTCACGAAGGTGACCGGATACGCGTGGCGCTCATCGGCGGGATGGGTCTCAAACTCGAGGTCGTCCCACTGCGACGCATCGAAGGCGGGAAAATAGCTATCCCCGGGAATGTCGGCGTGCACGTGCGTGAGATAGATGCGCCGCGCCAGCGGCAGCAGCAGCCGGTAGACCTCCGCCCCGCCGATCGCCACCAGCTCCTCGCAGGTGCGGGTCTGCAGCAGCGCCTCGTCCACCGAGTGCACGGGGATCACACCCGCGGCGCGCCAGTCGCGGTCGCGCGTCAACACCAGGTTGGCGCGTCCGGGGAGCGGACGGCCGATGGCCTCGAAGGTCTTGCGCCCCATGAGGATGGGCTTGCCGAGCGTGAACTCCCTGAAGCGCTTCAAGTCCGCAGGCAGCCGCCAGGGCAGCGCATTGTCGCGGCCGATGACGCCATTCTGCGCCATGGCGACGATCAGCGAGATCAGCGGCTGTGGCGCGGCGCTCATGTGACGGCATTATTACAAGCCGTCTTTCAGATCTCCACCGCGGTATTGAGGATCACGACGTCGCGGAACGGCATGCGGAAGAACTCGGCCGCCTGAGTGCTGTATTGCTGCATGCGCGCAAACAGTCGCCGCTGCAGGCCGCGCACGCCGGGCAGTGGCCGGGCGCGCACCACGTGGCGCCCGACGAAGAAGGAGCTGTCCTCGGTGAACACGCGCAGCCCGCGGGTACGGCACGCCTTGAGCGCCTCGGCGACGTCCGGGGTCTCCATGAAGCCGAAGCGCGCGCTGATGTAATACACCCCCGGCAGCGGCTCCTCGATGCTGAGCCGCCCGGCCGGGTCCTGACGCGGCGTGTCGACGATCTCGACGTTGAGAATGATCACACGCTGGTGCACCACGCCGTTGTGCTCGATGTTGCGAATGAGCGCCGAGGGCACCAGCGTCGCGTTGCTCGCGAGGAACACCCCGGTGCCGGGCACGCGCTGCACGCCGGCCACGAGCTTCGGCAGCTCGCTGCGCGGCACGGCGAGCTTGGCGAGCGCGGCGCGCAGCTCGAGGCGCCCGCTGCGCCAGGTCATGAAGACGAAGCACAGCAGCGCGCCGAGCGTGAGCGGAATCCAGCCGCCCTGGGGGATCTTGGTCATGTTGCCCGCGACGAAGGCGAGGTCGACGATCATGATCACGCCGAAGACCCCCGCCACCTGCCACTTGGGCCAGTTCCACTGCGTAGTGGCGACGAAGGCGCCGAGCACCGTGGTGACCGCCATGGTGCCGACCACCGCGGCCCCGTAGGCGCCGCCGAGGGCGTCGGAGGAGCCGAAGCCGACGACGAACAGCACCACCGCAGGGAATACCAGCCAGTTGACGATCGGCACGTAGATCTGGCCCTGCTCGAGCGCCGAGGTCTGCAGCACCTTGAGCCGCGGCAGCAGGTCGAGGTGCACCGCCTGGCTCGCAATGGAGAATGCGCCCGAGATCGTTGCCTGCGAGGCGATCACGGTGGCGAACGTCGCGAGGATTACCAGCCACGGCAGCACCGCCGCCGGCACCAGGTGAAAGAGCGGATGTTCGACCGGCCTGCCGAGCTCGAGCAGCAGCGCACCCTGGCCGAAGTAGTTGAGCACCAGCGCCGGAAACACCAGGCCGAACCAGGCGGTGCGCACCGGCTGCTTGCCGAGGTGCCCCATGTCGGCATACAGCGCCTCGCCGCCGGTGATGGCGAGGAACGCCGCGCCAATGATCGCCAGCGCCGCCGTCGGCCGGTGAAACAGCAGCGTCAGCCCGTAAGCGGGATTGAGCGCGACCAGCACCGCGGGGTTGCGCGCGACCGGAATCGCGCCGATCACGGCGATCACCACGAACCATACCACCATGATGGGACCGAACAGCGCCGCCACCGCCGCGGTCCCCCGGTGCTGGTAGGCGAACAGCACGGTGATTATCGCGAGCGTCACCGGGATGACGTAGCTCTTGAAGCCCGGATTCAGCACCTCGAGACCCTCGACCGCGCTCAGCACCGAGATTGCCGGCGTGATGAGCGCGTCGCAGAAGAAGAAGGCGGTGCCCGCGAGCGCGAGTCCGACCGCGACCTTGGCCCAGGTGCTGCCGGCGATGAGGCGCCGCTGCGCCAGCGCGAACAGCGCGAGAATACCGCCCTCCCCCTGGTTGTCGGCCCGCATGATCACCGTGAGGTACTTCAGGCTCACCGAGATCGTGAGCGCCCAGAAGATGAGCGACAGCACGCCGAGCACCGCCTCGGCGTCGAAGGTTCCCGCGGCGCCGAGCGCCGCGTCCATCGTATAGAGAGGGCTCGTGCCGATGTCGCCGTAGACGATGCCGGTGGCGGCGACCAAGGTCGCCAGGCGCAACGGGCGCTGCTGGTTCATGCGGTCAGCGCCGCCGCGTGCGCGGACGCGCGGCGCGCGTGCGGCGCGGCGGCCACATCATGGTGCCGCGGCAGCGCGGCAAGCCGCAGCGGCAGGCGAAGATGGCGTCGATATCGGGCGGATCGCTGGCCTCGCGCTGAATCTGGTAGTCGTAGGTCAGCTCCTCCCCGGGCGCGATCGCGCGGATCGCGTCGATGAACACCCGCGAGTCCTCGATCACCGACTCGCAGTTGGGGTCGCAGGCGTGATTGACGAAACGCGCCTCGTTGCCGTCGACGCCGGCGTCGATCACCGTGGCGTCGTCGGCGATGAAGAGGAACGTGTGGTTGTCGTGCGCGTTCTTGTGCTCGTAGCGCCGGTCGGCCTCCTCGTGGGAGATGCGCTCGCCCAGGTACTCGAGCACGCGGGTGCCGCGCGCGATGCGGCGCAGGGCGAACACGCCGAGGCCGTGCAGCGGCGAGTCCCGCACCTCGATGAGCGGTCCGCTGGCGCGCCGCGGCCGGCTCACACCGCCACCTGCGCGCGGATGCCGGGGTGGCAGCGGTAATCGATGAACTCGAAGTCCTCGTAGCGGTAGTCGAAGATGCTCGGCGGACGGCGCCGGAGCTTGAGCTGCGGCAGCGGGTACGGCGTGCGCGACAGCTGCAGGTCGGCCTGCTCGAGGTGATTCAGGTACAGGTGGCAGTCGCCCCCGGTCCACACCAGCTCCCCGGGCTCGAGATCGCACTGCTGCGCCAGCATGTGGGTGAGGAGCGCGTAGCTGGCGATGTTGAAGGGCACGCCGAGGAAGAAATCGCAGCTGCGCTGGTACACCTGCAGCGACAGCCGCCCGGCCGCCACGTACAGCTGAAACAGCAGATGGCAGGGCGCGAGCGCCATGCGCTCGAGCTCGCCCACGTTCCAGGCGCTCACCAGATTGCGGCGCGAGCTGGGATCGCGCCTGAGGCGCTCGACCGCCTGCGCGATCTGGTCGATGGTGCGACCGTCGGCCGCGCTCCAGGCGCGCCACTGCCGCCCGTACACCGGCCCGAGCTCGCCGCGCTCGTCCGCCCACTCGTCCCAGATGGTGACCCCGTGCTCGTGCAGCCAGGCGACGTTGGTGTCCCCGCGCAGGAACCACAACAGCTCGTACACAACCGCCGGCAGATGGATCTTCTTGGTCGTCAGCAGCGGAAATCCCTGCGCCAGGTCGCAGCGCAGCTGATGCCCGAAGAGCGACAGCGTGCCGGTACCGGTGCGGTCATCCTTGCGCACGCCGGTGGTGCGGATGCGCTGCAGCAGCTCGAGATACTGCCTCATGAGGCGGCCGCGGTGAAATTCCCCGACGGCGTGCGGGTGCGGTACGCGAAGGCCAGCATGCCGAGTCCCGCCGCGATCATCGGCAGCGACAGCAGCTGGCCCTCGGTGAGCCACCCGCCCGCGAGATAGCCGATGTGCTCATCCGGCACGCGCACGAATTCGACCAGCGAGCGCACCAGGCCGTAGATGAGGAGGAAGAGGCCCGACGGCGCCCAGCGCGGCCGCGGGCGCGAGGTGAACCACCACATTACGGCGAACAGCAGCAGTCCCTCGAGAGCCGCCTCGTAGAGCTGCGACGGATGGCGCACCTGGCCGTTCACCTCGAAGCCCCACGGCACCGTGGTGGTCTTGCCCCACAGCTCGCCGTTGATGAAGTTGCCGATGCGCCCGAAGAACAGTCCCAGCGGCGGCAGCGGCGCGGTGAAGTCGTACACGTCGCCGACGTTGCGGCCGCGGCGCCAGGCGAACAACGCGAGCGCGAGCGTCACACCGAGCAGGCCGCCGTGGAAGGACATGCCGCCCTCCCAGATCTTGAGCGGGTACCACGGATCGCCGGCCCAGAACTTCAGCCCGTAGAACAGCACGTAGCCGATGCGCCCGCCGAGGATCACGCCCAGCATGCTGAAGAAGATCAGGTCGTCGACGTCGGTCGCCTTCCAGGTGGAGCGCGGTGCCGCCGCCCGCCGCCGCGCGAGCCACCAGGCGCTCGCGAAGCCGAGCAGATACATGATCCCGTACCAGTGCACCCTGATCGGGCCGAGCTGGAATGCGATGGGATCGAAACCGGGGAACTTCAGCATGAGGCGCGTTAGTTTAGCGGTTTAGGCGATCTCGCGCGTCACGCGGCAGAAGAACGCCTTGAGATAACGCGTCTCGGGAATCGCCGGGTGCACCGGGTGGTCGGGCGACTGTCCGCCCGCCTCGAGGATCTGGACGAAGCGCCCGCTGTGGCGCGCGGCTCCCTGGATGGCGCCCGCGAGCTCCTCCGGGGCGAGATGGTACGAGCAGGAGCACGACACCAGCACGCCCTCGTCGGCGAGCACCCCGAGGGCGAGCTGATTCAACTTGCGGTAGGCGGCCTGTCCCTGCGGAATGTCCTTCTTGCGCTTGATGAAGGCCGGCGGGTCGAGGATCACCGCATCGAAGCGTGCGCCGGACTCGGTGAGGCTCTTCAGCGCATCGAACGCATCGGCACGCAACAGCTCGACGGTGAGGCCGTTGCGCGCCGCGTTCGCCGCGGCGTGATCGAGCGCCACCTGCGAGGAGTCGACGCAGCAGGCGCTCGCCGCACCGGCGTGCAACGCGGTGAGTGCCCAGGCGCCGACGTAGGAGCAGACGTCGAGCACGCGCGCGTGCGGCGGCAGGTAGCGCGCGAGGCGCGCGCGGTTGGCCGTCTGGTCGTAGAACCAGCCGGTCTTCTGGCCGTGCGCGAGCGGCGCGGCGAAGCTGAGCCCTGACTCGATCACCGTGAGCTCCTCCGGCACGTGCCCGAAGGCGAGCTCGGCCACCTGCGGCAGCCGCTCGAGGTCGCGCGCCGCGCTGTCGTTCTTCCAGTAGAGCCCCGCCGGGCTGACGACGGCGCGCACCGCCGCCGCCACCTCGTCCTTGAGCGCCTCGATGCCGGCGGTGGCGATCTGGCCGACGACGACGTCGCCGTAGCGATCGAGCACCAGCCCCGGCAGCGCATCGGACTCGCCGAACACCCAGCGGTAGTAAGGCTCGGGATGCAGCCGCTCGCGCAGCGCAAGCGCCATCGACAGGCGCCGCTCGAGCAGCGCGCCGTCGACCGGTTGCGCCTCCGCACGCGAGAGAATGCGCGCGCAGATGAGCGCGTTCGGGTTGACGTAGACATGGCCGACGAAGGCGTCCCGGTGGGTGCGCAGCTGCGCGAGCTCACCCGGTGCAAACGCGCGCAGGGGGCTGCGCGCGGTGTCGATCTCATTGCTGAACACCCACAGGTGACCGGCGGCAAGACGCCGCTCCTCGCCGCGCTTGAGCACCAACGTGCGTGCGGCGTGTCCGGGGCGGGAGGACTCGGCAAGCTTCGGTTGCAAGGGCCTTCGGGTCGGCGGCGCAGGGGGCCGCAAGTATACAATTGCGGCCTCTTTGTCCGAGGTGCAACGTGTCGTCACTCCGCAGCGCCGTGGCGCTCCTGTTATCCCTGTCGTGCTTTGCCGCGCCGCCGCTGCGCGCCGCGCCCGCACCCCTAGAACCACTGCTCGAGGGGCTGCACTGGCGCTCCATCGGACCGTTTCGCGGCGGCCGCGTGCTCACGGTCGCGGGCGTCCCAGGTGAGCCGAGCCACTTCTACTTCGGCGCCGTGAACGGCGGCGTGTGGGAAACGCGCGATGCCGGGCGCACCTGGGCGCCGATCTTCGACGGCGCGCCGGTCGGCTCGATAGGCGCGCTCGCCGTGGCGCCCGCCGATCCCCGCGTCATCTACGTCGGCACGGGCGAAGCCGACATGCGCTCGGACATCGCGCAGGGCACGGGGCTCTACCGCTCGCGCGATGCCGGGCGCAGCTGGCAGGCGATCGGGCTGGAGGATTCGCAGCAGATCGGCCGCATCCTGGTCGATCCCCACAACCCTGACGCTCTGCTGGTCGCAGCGCTCGGACACCCCTACGGAGCCAACGAGACGCGCGGCGTATATCGCTCGACCGACGGCGGCGCGACCTGGCGCCGCACGCTCCACAAGAACGCCGACACCGGCGCCATCGACCTCGCCTTCGAGCCCGGCAATCCCCGCGTGGTATACGCGGCGCTGTGGCAAACGCGGCGGCCGCCGTGGAGCGTGTATCCGCCCGCGAGCGGGCCCGGCGGCGGCCTGTATCAGTCGCACGATGGCGGCGAGACGTGGCTGGAGCTCGCGGGCCACGGCCTGCCGACGACGCCGGGCCGCATCGGCATCGGCGTCTCGCCCTCGCAACCACGGCGCGTGTATGCGCTGATCGACGCAGACGCCGGGGGGCTGTACCGCTCCGACGATGCGGGCGCGAGCTGGAGCCGCGTCAGCGACGATCCGCGGATCTGGAAGCGCGGCTGGTACTTCGGCGGCGTCACGGTCGATCCGGCCGATGCGGACGTGATCTACGTCTGCAACACCTCGCTGCACCGCTCGACCGACGGCGGGCGGAAATTCTCCCCCGTCAAAGGCGCGCCTGGAGGCGACGATTACCACGAGCTGTGGATCGATCCGCGCGACCCGCAACGCCGCATCCTCGGTGTGGACCAGGGCGCGGTGGTGACGCTCAACGGCGGCGCCACCTGGAGCTCGTGGTTCAACCAGCCCACCGGCCAGTTCTATCACGTCATCACCGACGACCGTTTTCCCTACTGGGTGTACGGCGCGCAGCAGGATTCGGGGGCCGCCGGCGTCCCGAGCCGCACCGACAACATCGACGGCATCAACTTGAGCGAGTTCCGCGAGAGCGCGGTCGGAGGCGAGAGCGACAGCATCGCGCCGGACCCGCGCAACCCACAGCTGATCTTCGGCGGCCGCGTCGACAAGCTGGACCTGCGCACGGGTGAGAAGCAGAGCGTCGCCCCGACGCTGGCGTATCCCGGGCTGTACCGGGCCACCTGGACTCTGCCGCTGGTGTTCTCCCGGGCCGACCCCCGTGCGCTCTACTTCGGCAACCAGCGCATCTTCCGCACCAGCGACCGCGGCCGGCACTGGCAGCCGATCAGCCCTGACCTGAGCCGTGAGAGCCCCGCGACGCCCCCCGGTCTCGACGCCGTCACTGCCGCCGACTTCGACGGCATCGGGGCGCGCCGCGGCGTGGTGTACGCGATCGGACCCTCGCCGCTCGAGGCGGCGCTCATCTGGGCGGGCACCGACGATGGGCTCGTGTGGCGGACCGCCGACGGCGGCGGCCACTGGCACAACGTCACCCCGGCAGCGCTCAGCGACTGGTCGAAGGTCGCGAGCGTAGAGCCGTCCCACTTCGACGGCGCCAGTGCCTACATTGCGGTGGACCGCCATCGCCTCGACGACCCGCGGCCGTACATCTACCGCACGCATGACGGCGGCGCGAGCTGGACATTGGTCGTGAACGGCATCGCCGACGGCGGCGTGCACAACTCGGTCAACGTGGTGCGCGAGGATCCGGTGCACCGCGGACTCCTCTACTGCGGCACCGAGCGCGGCGTGTACCTCTCGCTCGACGACGGCGCGCACTGGCAGCCGTTGCAGCGCAACCTGCCGCGCACGTCGGTGCGCGACCTCGAGGTGCACGGCGGCGACCTCGTCATCGCGACTCATGGCCGCGGCTTGTGGATCATGGACGACATCGCCCCGCTGCGCGCGCTGGCCGACGATGCCGGCGGCGCCACGCGGCTGCTCGCGCCCGCGGTAGCGCTGCGCGTGCGGCCCACCGGCTTCATCGGCTCGCCCATGCCCAAGGACGAGCCGATGGCGATGAACCCGGAGCCTGGCGCGTACATCGACTACGTGCTCGAGGCGAGCGCGGCGGCTGCGGTCGTCGAGCTCACGATCCGCGACGCGCGCGGGGCGACCGTGCGCACCTTCAGAAGCGACGACCGGCCGCCACAGCCCGACCCCGCCAAGGTGGTGATCGCCCCCGAGTGGGTCGCCGCCCCGGCCGTGCTGGCCACGGGCGCCGGCGCGCATCGCTTCGCGTGGGATCTGCACTACGCGCCCCGGCCGGGACTCGCCGCGGAGGATGCGGAGGAGCCCGAGGAAGGCGTGTGGGCGCCGCCCGGCGACTACGCGCTGGAGCTCAAGGCGGGTGGCAGCGTGTACCGGCAGACCCTGCACGTGGCCGCCGACCCGCGCGTCACGCTGCCGGCCGCGGCCTATGCGCGCCAGTTCGCACTGGCGCGCGACATCGAGCGTGCGCGCGCCGAGATCGCCGCCGCACTCGCCGCGGCCGGACGCATTCACTCTGCTGTCGCCGAGCGACTTCCGGGCAGCGGGGCCGCGCTGGCCGCCTCGCTGGCCGCCGCCGACCGGGAGCTGCTCGCGGTGAGCGATCTCGAGCCGCAGAAGCGCTCGCCGGATTCGACCGGCCAGGTGCCCACGAGCACCGCCGGCCTGCGCTACCTCGCCGCGGCGTTCCGCGAGCTCGAGCGCGCGGTCGACGGCGCCGACTCGGCGCCGAGCGTCGATGCGGAGCGCGGCTACCTGAGCCACCGGGCGCTGCTCGATACGGCGCTGGCAAGGTGGGCGACGTTCAAGGACGGCACCCTGCCGCGCCTCAACCAACAGCTCGAGGCGAGCGGAGCCAGGGCGATCGTCCCGTAGGAAGGCCCGATGGAAAGTCCGATGGCAAGCGCCAGGTACACCAACCATCTCGTCAACGAGACGAGTCCCTATCTCAGGCAGCACGCCCACAACCCGGTGGAGTGGTATCCCTGGGGAGCCGAGGCGCTCGAGCGTGCCCGCCGCGAGGGCAAGCCGATCCACCTGAGCGTCGGCTACGCCGCCTGCCACTGGTGTCACGTGATGGCGCACGAGAGTTTCGAGGACGAGGCGACCGCGCGCCTCCTCAACGAGAACTTCGTCAACATCAAGGTCGACCGCGAGGAGCGCCCCGATCTCGACGCGATCTATCAGCATGCGCTGGCGCTGCTCGGCGAGCAGGGCGGGTGGCCGCTGACGATGTTTCTGACGCCCGCGGGCGAGCCGGTGTGGGGCGGCACCTATTTCCCGAGGGAATCGCGCTTCGGCCGCCCGGCCTTCGTCGATGTGTTGCGCGAGGTGGCGCGGCTGTTCCGCGAGGACCCGGAGCGCGTGGCGCGCAACCGGGCGTCATTGATGCAACGCCTGTCGGCAACCGCACGCCCGGAAAACCAGGTGGTTGTCGGCCTCGCCGAGCTTGATTCCGCCGCTGCCTCGCTCGCGCGCCTCATGGACCCGGTCAACGGCGGGCTGCGCGGGGCGCCGAAATTTCCGCAGAGCCTGATGCTGGAAAATCTTTGGCGCGCCGGCCTGCGCCGCAACGACAAGCGCTTCTTCGACATTGTCGAGCACTCCCTCGCGCG
>DATKLG010000067.1:0-57233 GCA_035542535.1 Steroidobacteraceae bacterium | reverse complement strand
CGGATGCGCGAGCTGCTCATCTCGAACCGAGAGCTCGCCGAAAAACTAGATCAGCTCGAGGCGCGGCTAGAGAAGAAGCTGGCCTCCCACGATGAGGCGATCGCCGCGATCCTCTCCGCGATCCGCGAGCTGATGAACCCGACGCCGCCCAAACGTCGCGGCATCGGCTTCACTGCCGAGTTCGATGAGAAATAACAACTTGATATCGCAATCTGCGATATCAAAGGTCGGGAACGTTTTGTGTGACAAGTGCAGCGCGAGCGCTATCCTGCCTCACTCCGATATGGCGCGATTGTCTAACGTAGGGTCCGTCGCGCCGCCCCCCGTCATCGGTGAGAGCGCCTCCGCTTCTTCGATCTAGCGCTGGGGAAATGAGTAAGTTGTCCGATCCCAGCGCTCCGCGGGGAATTCCCGAAGGCGCACAGTCCGACTCTTCAGGTAGCCGCGCTCAAACTCGAGGCGCGCATCGTACCTGTGCTGACGTCAAGACGGTTTGCGGAAACTCCCCTACATCTCCACCCCAGAGCAGCGCGCCCCTGTACGGGTAGGAGGAATCCAGCTTCATCTGTATCACCGTCACCTGAACCACCTTGCCGCGGACGTCTCAAATGAAAGCTCGGTCTTGCCCTCAGGACTTACGGCGTGCAACACGTCCCCGGCAACTGCCGCGGTAGTCGCAAGTACGAGGAAGGGCAGAAATAAAGCGCGCGTCAGGGCAAGACCGCTCATAGGCAGTGACTTCGGGGTGGTGTATCCCAGACCCTCGCGCCAGCAGCGCTCTCCAGCGGTGGTTCTGGTGCACTGCCGCAACGGACATGCGTATTTATCCGAATGGCCAAAGTTCCATCAACCACTAATCCTCCCGCGGCCAGCATAAGGGAGGCCGTCAGCGGTTGCATCCGCAGGGGAGCATCGTATGGAAATCGTGTGGTTCATCCTGATTGGACTCGTGGCGGGCTGGCTTGCCGGGCAGATCATGAAGGGTGGTGGCTTCGGCATCGTCGGGGATATCGTCGTCGGCGTCATCGGCGCACTGATCGGCGGGTACTTGTTCAAGCTGCTCGGGGTCTCCTCCTCGGGTGGATTGATCGGCTCGCTCGTCGTGGCCACGATCGGCGCGGTGGTGTTGATTTTCATCTTGCGCCTCATCAAACGCGCGTGAGGCAGGGGCGGATCCCTGCGCCGGTCACCACCGGCGCAGGCACGCCCAGGCCGTTTGCGCGGGGAGAATGTCCATGTCCCATAAGATTCTCATCAGTGCGTTTGCCGTGACGGTCCTCCTAGGCGGCACGGCCGCGCTGGCCCAGACCACGGCGCCCGCCGCTCCGGGCAAGGCCGCCACTGCCCCCTCCAGGAAGCAGAGCGTCGACGAAGACATCAAGTTGCTGCGCCAGGACGTGCGGACGGAGAAATCCCGCGTGATGCTGAACGCACTGCACCTCGACGCCGATCAGACGCAGAAGTTCCTGCCGATCTACAAGGCCTACGATAAGGAGCTCACCAAGCTCAATGACCTGCGCGTGTCGAATATCCGCGAGTACGGGGCGAACTACGGCAGCATGACCGACGCCAAAGCGGATCTGCTGGTCAATGAGGCGATTTCCTACTACAAGAAGCGCGTCGACCTGGTCGCGAGCTATTACGACAAGATACGCGCCGCGCTCGGGACCGGGACGGCAGCCCGCTTCGTGCAGGTCGAGGCCTTGCTGCTCAACATCATCGACCTGCAGATTCAGACTGAGTTGCCACTGATATCAGCGCCCAGCTCGCCCTGAGAGTCGGCGCGCTGCGGCCTCGCCGGGGGCGTAAGCGCCCCACTTCGACAGATTCGCTCATCAGGATCACCGCCTGATGAGCATCACCGTCAGGCCGAAGCGGAGCGCTGCCATCGGCGCAGATGCCGGTGTAGGCTATCCGCTCGGCTGATCTCCCGGGAGTTGACCGATATGCGCCGACGCAGCTCGTGTGGAATTGCAGCGCTCGGCCTCGCGCTCGCTCTGGGCGGGTGTGCCTCGACTCAAGGCGGGGATCGCAGCGGAGATGACCAGCTCACGGCCGCCGTACAGGCGCAGATCAAGCAGCACCCCGCCCTGGCCGCGCCCAATCATGTCTACGTGAGCACCCGCAACGGGACCGTGTACCTCTCGGGCCAGGTCTCGACCGACCTGCAGCGTCAGGAGGCCGAGACGGCCGCCCGGCAGGCCCCCGGCGTGACAACGGTAGTCAACACGATCTCTCTGATCTACGGCCGCTGAGCGGCCGCCTCGGGCTCAACGCGCGCTGTACCCGCGTCCCTGGAGGCAGGCAATCATCGCCCGCCGATAGTCGGCGCGTCTCTGATCGAGTTGCTCCGGGGGAACATTCCCGCCCGGCTGAGTCGGATCGAAGCCCGACTGCGAGGAGGCCCAGGCATGGCACTCGTACTTGTCCTGTGCCTGTTGGTCCGCGCTCTGACCGTTCTGGGGATAAATGAACAGATTGTCGCCCTCCGGCGGCGGCGGCTGCGGGGCTTGTGTGCTCGCGCCCTGGTCGTTCGGCGGATCGACGACCTGGTAGGCGTTCTGCGCCTGACTCCAGGTGTAATAGGTGTCGTTGGCGTAGTAGTAGGGCATGCCGCCGACCCAGAGCGTGGTGTAGAAGGGCGGCAGCACCGGCACGAACACGCCGATCGGCGGGGCGACGACGACATAGTGCGACCCGTACGGCGCATACCAGACACCGCCCGCATAGTAGTAGTGGCCCGTCGGCCGGCTGATCACGACCGCATGCGCCGGCAGCGTGCCGACTGCGACGCCGCGATTCGGGTAGTAGTGAGGCTGACCATGTGGTGCGTAGTGCGCGTAGCGCGTGTCCAGGTGCTCGGGTGGCCGCCCACCCGGGTGAAAATGCTCGGGCTGTTGCGCGCCCACCGCCGCGGCACCCAGCATCAGCGCCAGCAGCACGGCGCCGCAGGCGCCTGCCCGTCTCATCCTCTCAGCCGCTCTCACGTCGCTCACCTTACGCTGTAGCCGCGCGCATCGAGGCACGCGGCCAGCGCGCGCCGGTAGTTCGCCGCGCGCTGCTCCTGCGCCGCGGCGGCGCGCTGATCGGTCACCACCACCGTGCGGGTGGCCTGGGCATTGGCCGCATCGGCAGTGCTGCCGATCGCGCCGCCGACCACAGCCCCGGCCAGCGCCGCCCCCCCTGCGTTGTAGGGACCGCCAATCGCTGCCCCTAAGAGAGCGCCCGTCACGGCGCCGATGGCCGTGTTGGTTCCGGGCGGCGGCCCGGCGGACACCACCTGCACGCGTTGGTGCGGCGCGACGCCCGGCGCGCTCGGGTCGAAGCCCGTCTGCTGGGTCGCCCAGGTGCTGCACTCATAGTGATCGCGATCCTGCTGCTCGGCGCTCTGTCCCCTGAGCGGATAGGCAGCCACCTGCACCACGGGCTGCATCGGCGGCGGCGGCGGGTCGTACACCGGTCGCGGCGGCGGCACGGTATAGCAACCGGCCAGGAGCGCCGCCGCGAGCGCCGCGAACGCCGCAAGCGCCGCGCGCCGATACTCGAAGGTTCGGTTGATCATCGGGAAATTCCCTTGTCCGAAGCGGGGATCGCTTCTCCCAAAACGTTATGTGCGGGCCGCCGGTTGACAGTCAAGTCTGCGCGGCTCCGGCGGCAATTAGAGGCCCCGGCGCGGCCGCAAGTTCCGGCAGCCCCGGGGGGCGGCCGCACGACGACTGTGAGGGATTGTTAATCCACCCCGGCGCAGCGGGCGGCGTATTCACCCGGCGTTCAGCTCGATGCGCGCGCCAGGTGCGCCGCCACGCGCTCGAGATCGAGCGGCGTGTTGACATCAGGCCCCGGCGCCTCGCTGGCGTCGGCAACCTGGATATGGAAGCCGTTCTCGAGAGCGCGCAGCTGCTCGAGCTTCTCGCGCATCTCGAGCGCCCCCGGAGCCAGCATCGCCAGGCGCTCGAGCGCCCCGACCCGGTAGGCGTAGATACCGATGTGCCGGCGGGCACCGCCCGGATCCCGCTGGCTCGCGAGCGCTCCGGACGCGCCCGCGCGGTTCCAGGGGATCGGCGCGCGGCTGAAGTAAAGCGCGCGACCGTCGGCGTCGGCTACGACCTTCACGGCGTTGGTATCGAGCAGCTCCTCCACCGAGCCGACGGGTGTCGCGAGCGTAGCGATGTCGGCTGCGGGACTCGACTCGAGCAGCGCCGCCACCTGGCGCACGAGGGCCGCCGGCATCAGCGGCTCATCGCCCTGGAGGTTGACGACGACGTCGCTCGCGCCCCAGCGCCGCACGCGGGCGACCTCCGCGATCCGGTCGGTGCCCGAAGCGTGATCCGCCGCCGTCATGACGGCCTCGGCGCCGAAGCCGCGCGCGGCCTCGAGGATGCGCGCATCGTCGGTGGCGATCAGTACTTCGGCCGCACCGGCAGCACGCGCGCGCTCGTACACCCACTGCACCATGGGCTTGCCGGCGAGCGGGCGCAGCGCTTTGCCGGGCAGCCTCAGCGAGCCGTAGCGCGCCGGAATAACGACTCGGAACATGGCGAGGCTTCAGCGCTCGAGCAGCGGGTCGTCGGCGGGCAGCTGGCGGGCCTCCTCCTCCAGCATCACCGGCACGTCGTCGCGGATCGGAAACGCGAGCCGGTCCATGCGGCACACGAGCAGCTGCGCCTCGCGCTGGTACTTGAGGGTTCCCTTGCAAACCGGGCAGGCGAGTATCTCGAGCAGTCGGGCATCCATCGGTCTCTAACCTCCGGGCGCGGCGCGCAGCTTGCCGAGCACCCGTGCCCGCAGAGCCTGCGCATCGGCCTCGCTGAACGCGGCGCTGACCGGCACGTACCACCACCGGGCGTGGGCGAACGCCGCGCATTTTACGGCATCCTTCTCCGTCATGAGGACCGGCAGCTCGTCGCCGAAGGACAGCTCCCGCTCGGTGAAGGGGTGATGGTCGGGGAACGCGTGCGCGATCACCTCGAGGCCCTGGCCCGCAAGCTCGGCAAAGAAGCGCTGCGGATTGCCGATCCCGGCCACCGCGTGGACGCGCCGGTCGCGAAACGCCGCGAGCTCGCACGGCTGGCCGCGTCCGTCGAGCCGCACGGCCGGCTGCGCCACGAGCCGCATGCGCAGCGCGCCCGCGGGCAAGGCGGGGGGCGCGAGCGAACGGTGGGCAGGCTCCCCGTTCACCACCACGAGGTCGACGCGCCCGAGAGCCGCGATCGGCTCGCGCAGCGGACCGGCCGGCAGCAGCCGGCCGTTGCCGAAGCCACGGCGGCCATCGATCACGACGATCTCGCAGTCGCGCCCGAGCGGCAGGTGCTGCAGTCCATCGTCGGCGAGGATCACCTCCGCGCCGCGGGCGATGAGCGTGCGCGCCGCGGCGACCCGGTCGGCGGCCACCATGGTCGGGAAGCCGGTGCGGCGCGCGATGATCACCGGCTCATCCCCCACGTCGCGCCAGTCGGAGTCCGGCTGTACGCTGCGCATCTGCGCGCCGCGCCGCCCGTAGCCGCGCGATACGATCCCTACCTTGAGATTCGCGGCGCCGAGCTCGCGCGCCAGATAGATGGTGAGCGGCGTCTTGCCGGTGCCGCCGACCGTGAGGTTACCGACCACCACGACCGGGCGCGCCAGGCGTCGCGGCTTGAGCCAGCCCGAGCGATAGGCGCGGCGGCGGGCGCCGGCGAGCACTCCGTAGACCCACGCGAGCGGCGCGAGCAGCGGCGCGCCCGCACCGTCCTCGTACCACAAGCGCTCGAGCCGCTCCTGCACGGCGCGCCCGCTCAGTCGGCGAACTGCAGCTGGTGCAGCTTGCTGTACAGACCGCCGCGCGCGATGAGCTCGGCATGGGTGCCGTGCTCGACGATCGCGCCGGCCTCGAGCACGATGATGCGATCGGCCTGCTCCACGGTCGACAGGCGGTGCGCGATCACGAAGGTGGTGCGGTTGCGCACCAGCTGGGCGATGGCCGCCTGGATGTGGCGCTCGGACTCGGTGTCGAGCGCCGAGGTGGCCTCATCGAGGATCAGGATCGGCGCGTCCTTGAGCAGCGCGCGCGCGATGGCGATGCGCTGGCGCTGGCCCCCGGAGAGCAGCATGCCGCGGTCGCCCACCAGCGCATCGAGCCCCTGCGGCTGGCTGCGCACGAACTCGAGAATATGGGCCGCTTCGGCGGCGCGCTCGATGGCGGCGTCCGACACCTCGCGCCCGAAGGCGATGTTGTTGCGGATGGTGTCGTCGAACAGCACCACATCCTGGCTGACGACCGCGATCTGCTCGCGCAGCGACCGCAGCTCATACTCGCGTACGTCGCGCCCGTCGATGCGCACATTGCCGGCGCGCACGTCGTAGAAGCGGGGTAACAGATTGACGAGCGTCGACTTGCCGCTGCCCGAGCGCCCGACGATCGCCAGACTCTCGCCGGCGCCGACTTCGAGCGAGATGTCGCTCAAGGCCGCCGGCCGGCCGGGCGGCGCAGCCTCGGTGGTGTCGTCCCGTGCCGCATCGCCAGCGGCGTGGTAGGCGAACGACACGTGCTCGAACCGCACCGCTCCCCGCACTCGCGCGGCGCGGTAGCTTCCGCCCTGCGGCTCGCTCGGCTCGTCCAGCAGCTCGAACAGGCTCTGGCCGCCCGCGATCCCCTGCTGCAGCGGCCCGCCCACCCCCACGAGGTCGCGCAGCGGCTGCGCGATACCAACCAGCGCGGCGAAGAAACCCAGCAGCGATCCGACCGAGGTGCGGCCGTGCACCGCGTCGGCGATGGCAAGGTAGAGCACGACCGAGATCCCGATCGCGCTCAGCAGCTGCACCACCGGATTCGACAGTCCCTTGGTGAGGATCAGCTTCATGTTGGAGCGCCGGTTGTGCTCGTTGACCTCGTCGAACTGCCGGTCGAGGTGCTCCTGCGCGTTGTAGACCTTGATGAGCCGCGGTGCCTCGAAGCTCTCCTTGGCGACGCGGGTCACGCCCCCCATGGAGTCCTGGATGCGCCGGCTGTAGCGGCGGAACTTGCGGTTGATGATCGACACCAGCCACGCCACCAGTGGGCCCACGGTGAGCGCCAGGAGCCCCAGGCGTGCGTTGTACCACAGCACCAGCCCGACGGAGCCGATGATCGTGAGCGTGGTGCGCACCAGCACCACCACCGAGTCGGTGGTCGCCTGGCCCACCTGCTCGGTGTTGTAGGTAAGCCGTGACAGGAGCATCGCGGAGGAGTTGCGATCAAAGTAGCTGATCGGCAGCTCGAGGATGCGCCGGAAGACCTGGCCGCGCAGCCGCGTGACCACGCGCCGTCCGACGTAGCCCATGAAGTAGGTCTGCGTGAAATCGCCCAGGCCGCGCAGCAGAAACAGCACCACTAACGCGAGCGGCACCCAGGTGATGCTACGGGGGTCGCGGGCGGCGAGCGTGTGGTCGCCGAACAGCTTCGCGAGCCACGCAAAGCTCGCCTGCGTCGCCGCGTACAGGATCGCACCCAGCACGCCGATCGCGAACTGCGCGCGGTAGGGCCGTACGTAGCCGAGCAGGCGCAGGTAGGTCCTGAGGTCGCCATCGGCGGCGGACGGAGACTGCGCCGCGCGCGCACTCGAGCGGGAGCGCCCGTCGTTCAAGGCTTGCCCGCCGGCTCTTCCTTGACGGTGGCGACGCTGATCTCGGCGAAGCCGAGGCGGCCGAGCACGTCCATGGCGGTGATGACGGCCTGGTGGGTGGCGCGCGCATCGGCGCGCAGCGTGACCGGCATGGAGCGGTTGGTACCGGCCTCCTTGAGCAGCGCCGCGCGCAGCGTCTCCGGGCTCGAGTTGATCAGCTCGTGCTGGTTGACCAGATAGCCACCCGCCTCGGTGACACTGATCACGAGCGGCTCGCCGCCGACTCTCTCGGTCGGCACGGCGCTCGCGTGCGGCAGGTGCACGCGCAGGCGCCCTTCCTCGGTGAAGCGGCTGGAGAGGATGAAGAACACCACCAGCAGCAGCACTACGTCGATGAGCGAGACCACGTTGATCTCGGGCTCCTCGTGTGGACGGCCCGGCTTGAGGTTCATGTCGGCGTCCCGTGCAGGTAATGCCTCACGCCGCCGCCGCCGAGCCACGCTCGCGCAGCCGAGCGGCCTCGAGCGCGTCCGCCATGCGGATCGCCTGCTTCTCCATCTCGACGACGATACCCTCCACCCGGCCGCGCAGATAGCGATAGAAGATGAGCGCCGGAATGGCGACGCACAGCCCCGCCACGGTGCAGATGAGCGCCTCGGCGATGCCCCCCGACAGCGCGCGCGGGTCGCCCATGCCGCCCGCCTCGATGGCATTGAAGGAGCGGATGATGCCGGTCACGGTGCCGAGGAGGCCGAGCAGCGGCGACACTCCGGCGATCGTGCCGAGCGTGTTGATGAAGCGCTCGAGCTCGTGCACGACGTGACGGCCGGTGTCCTCGAGGCGCTCCATGAGGATCTCGCGCGGCCGGTGCCGGTTGGCGAGACCCGTGGCGAGGAGCCTGCCGAGCGGGGAGTTCTGCTCGAGGCCGGCGATCACCTTGTCGGTGACCTGGTTGGCCTCGATGAGCTGCCAGACGCGCTGCGGCAGCTCGCGCGGCAGCACGCGCTTGTCCTGCAGCGTCCACAGGCGCTCGAGAATGATGGCCGCCGCGACGATCGAGGCCAGAATGATCGGCCACATCAGCGGGCCGCCGGCCCGCACTATTTCCCACATCCTGAACGACCCCACACGACCGCGACGGCGAACTTGCGCCTGGCGGCAATCATACCGGAACCGGGGCCCGTTCCCGGAACCGCGGCACATTCCGGCCCCGGGCCCTTCTGGTAGAGTCGTCAGCCTCGATGCCGCGGGCGTTATTGAAAAAAATCGTTCCGGCGCCCCACACGCTGCGCACGCGTTGGCCGGTGCGGCTGTGCGGTGAGCGCATCGCGGACCCGCAGCTGTGGGCGCTGCATCGGCGGGCCGTGACCTACGCCTTCGGAGTCGGGATCGCCATCTCCTTCGTGCCGCTGCCGGTGCACCTGCTGCTCGCCGTCATCGTCGCGCTCGTGTGGCGCATCAACCTGCCGGTGATCTATGGCACCACCTGGGTGATCGCGAACCCCTTCACGATGGTGCCGCTCTACTATTTCGCCTACCGCGTGGGCGCCGCCGTGCTGCACCTGCCGCGTCAGCACTTCCGCTTCGTCCCCGACTGGCGCTGGTTCCAGCACGCGTTCGCCCCGGTGTGGCAGCCGTTCGCGCTCGGGTGCCTGGTGTGCGGCGTGGCCGGCGGCGTGATCGGCTGGCTCGCGCTCGAGCTGGTGTGGCGCTGGCACGTGGCGAGCCGTTACCGGGCGAGGCACGCGGCTGTCGGTTGATTGGGGAAAGTCGCCTGCGGCGCGTTTGCGGCGGACATTACCTGCCCGCCAGCGTCCCGCCCTCGAGCTCGTACACCCGCTCCATGCGGCGCGCCAGCTTCAGGTCGTGCGTCACCACGACCAGACTCGTGCCGCATTCGCGGTTGAGCTCGAGCATCAGCGCGAGGACGCTCGCGGCATTCACTCCGTCGAGGTTGCCGGTGGGCTCGTCCGCGAGCACCAGCTGCGGCTGCGTGACCAGCGCACGCGCCACCGCGGCGCGCTGCCGCTCGCCGCCGGAGAGCTGGTGAGGGCGGTGTGTGAGGCGCTCGCCGAGACCGACGCGCTCGAGCAGCCGCGTGGCGGCCGTGCGCGCCGCCGCCACGGGCGTACGCCGCACCAGCAGCGGCATCGCCACGTTCTCCAGCGCCGAGAATTCCGGCAGCAGGTGATGGAACTGGTAGACGAAGCCGAGCGCGCGGTTGCGCAGGATCCCGCGCTCGCGCTCGGTAAGCGCGTGGATATCGCGGCCGGCAATCAGCACCTCGCCGCCGCTCGGCGCGTCGAGCCCCCCGAGGATCTGCAGCAGCGTCGTCTTGCCCGAGCCCGAGGCGCCGACGATCGCCACGCGCTCCCCCGCCGCCACGCCGAGCGACACTCCCTGCAGCACCGGCAGCAGCACCGGCCCCTGGCGGAAGCTCTTGTGGACCTGGCGTGCCTCGAGAACGAAGTCACTCATGGCGCAGCGCCTGCGCCGGCGCCGTGCGTGCCGCGCGCCACGCCGGATAGATGGTCGCGAGCGCACACAGCACGAAGGCCACGCCGCACACCTTGAGCACGTCGAGCCCTTCGACGTAGGCCGGCAGATCGCTCATGTAGTAGACGCGTGCATCGAGGAATTGAGTGCCGAGCAGGCGCTCGAGGCCACCCACCAGCGTCTCCAGGTTGTCGGACAGCAGCGTGCCGAGGGCGGCACCGAGCACCGTGCCGGCGAGCCCGATCAGCACGCCCTGTACGGCAAAGGTCGCGAGCACGTTGCGCGGGGCGGCGCCGAGGGTGCGCAGGATGGCGATGTCGGCCTGCTTCTCCTTAACGATCATCACCAGCGTCGCCACGATGTTGAAGGCGGCGACCGCCACCAGCATGAGCAGGATGACGAACATCATCGACTTGGTGATCTCGATGGAGCGGAAGAAATTGGCATGGTTCTGCGTCCAGTCGCTCACGTAGAAGCCGGGTCCGCCGAGCGCGCGCGCCACGCGCGTGGCGATCTTCGGCGCGCGCAGCGGATCGGTGAGCGCGAGTCGCAGCCCCGTCACCTCATCGCCGAGGCGGAACAGCCGCGCGGCGTCCGCCATGTGGGTGAGGGCCAGGCCGCGGTCGAACTCGTACATGCCGGAGGCGAACAGGCCGACGACCTGGAAGCGGCGCATGCGTGCCACCACTCCGGTCGGCGTGGCGGTGCCCTCCGGGGCGATCACCACCACCGTGCCGCCCACGGCCACACCGAGCTCGCGCGCGAGCGCCGTGCCGAGCACGATGCCGTAGGCGCCGGGCTTGAGAGCCGCGAGACTGCCGGCAGTCACTCTCTGGGCGAGGCCGGTCGCGAGGCGCTCCTCCTCGGGCAGCACGCCGCGCACCGTGGCCCCCGCCATCGCTGCGCCGTTGGCGAGCATCGCCTGGCTTTCCACGTACGGCACCGCCGCCTGCACCCCGCTCTGACGCCGGGCGCGCTCAGCGAGGGTCTGCCAGTCGCCGAGCGTGCCGGAGATGCCGGTGAGCGTTGCGTGGGAGGTCACCGCGAGGATGCGGCTGCGCAGCTCCCGCTCGAAGCCGTTCATGACCGACAGCACCACGATCAGCGTCGCCACTCCGAGCATCAACCCGCACACCGACATCAGCGCCACGAACGATACGAAGCCCCGACGGTGGGTCGAGCGCAGGTAGCGCGTGCCGATCAGCCATTCGTAGGCGCTCATGCGGCTACTCGTAGCGCAGCGCCTCGGCGGGGGCGGTGCCGGCCGCCCGCAGCGCCGGGTAGAGCGTCGCGAGCGCGGTGAGCGCCAGCGCCGCGGCCGCGATCGCCGCCACGTTGAGGGGGCGGACCTCGGAGGGGATGCTGGTGACGTAGTAGACGTCGGCGTCCATGATCTGAAAGTGCAAGGTGTGCTCGAGGAACGGCACGATGGTGTCGACATTGAGCGCCAGGGCGAGCCCCAGCACGACGCCGAGCGCGACCCCCAGCCAGCCGATCACCAGGCCCTGGGTGAGGAAGATGCCCATCACCCGGCGCGGCGCGGCGCCGAAGGTGCGCAGGATCGCGATATCGGTGCGCTTGTCGGTCACCACCATGACCAGCATGGCGACGATGTTGAAAGCGGCGACCGCGACGATCAGCAGCAGGATGAGCGACATCATGGTCTTCTCGATGCGGATCGCGCGGAAGTAGTTGGCGTTGTCCTCGGTCCAGTCGCGTACCTCGTAGCGCGCCGGCAGCGCGCCGCGCAGCCGCCGCGCGACCCCCGGCGCCTCGAGCACGTCGGCGACGCGGATGCGCAGCCCCTGCGCGGCGGGGGCCTGCGCGCTGAGTGCGCGCACGTCGTCGAGGTGCGCGAACACCAGCGTGCCGTCGTGATCCTGCAGCCCCACCTCGAACACGCCCACCACCATGAGCTCGCGCAGCTTCGCCGTCGGCGCGCTGCCTGCATCGAGCGACGGTACCAGCAGGGTGAGCCGATCGCCGAGCGCGAGACCGAGGCGCTCGGCGATGAGCTCCCCGACGATGACGCGTCCGGAGCCGGGAGTCAGATCCTTGAGGTGCCCCTGCGTGATCGCCTTGCCGAGCTCGCTCACCGTGGCATCGGCCGCCGGATCGACGCCCCGCAGCACCACCGGCAGCATCTCCGGCGTGCGCAGCGCGAGCGCCTGCAGCTCGGCGTACGGAGCGACATCCGTGACGCCCGGGACGCTGCGCGCACGGCGCGCTGCGTCCTGCCAGTCGGGCGCGCCGCCGGCCGCCGCCGGGATGACGCGCACCTGGGCGCTCAACGACAGGAGGCGCTCGCGCAGCTCGCCCTCGAAGCCGTTCATCACCGACAGTATGACGATGAGCGCCGCCACCCCGACACACACTCCGACCAGCGAGGCCCAGGTGATGAAGGAGACGAAGAACTTATGCGACCGGGCGCGCACGTAGCGCAAGCCGACGTAGAGCGGCAGCGGATGAAACATCGGGGCGATTTAACCACAGATGGGCCCTTTTCAGACCTGCGTCACAGATTGACGCCCGTGGGTCGACCGGCCGCTTTGACAGATTCCCGGCGGTGCTATAGTCGGCCCGGACCGGAGGACCTCGTATGCAGACACGAATTCTCGCGGCGCTGCTGTGCGGTTGCGCAGTCGCCGGCAGCGCGCTCGCCGACACGGTCGTCGTCAACGACCAGGTCCAGGTGCGCAACTCCCAGATCGAACGCCCGAAGCGCGGCCTCACCATGAGCGAAGTGGAGAAGCATTTCGGCGCCCCGGTGACGCGTCACGCGGCGGTCGGAGGCGCAAACGAGCACCAGCCGCCGATCACGCGCTGGGACTACAACGGCTTCTCGGTGTTCTTCGAGCGTGACCGCGTGATCGACGCGGTGGCGACCGGCTGACCCTCACCGGCGGCAGCGGCCGCACCCGGCCCCGTCCGCCCGGGCTAAAACGCGCCGCGCTAAGCGCTCGCCGCGCGCTGGCACCCCGCCACGCGCCAATGATAGGCTCGCGCCAACCAGAATAGTTCCGGGGAACCCGTGTCGATCGATGAGCCTCTCAGGGCCCGCATAGAGGCCCTGCTGCGCGCACGCGGCGTGCGCACCAGGAAGGCGGCCGCACAGCTCGAGGAGGAGATCCGGCGTCGGGAGGAGCACCTGCGGCAGACCTTCCGGCGCTATGTGTCGCCGCGCCTCGCCGACAAGATCCTCCAGGATACGGAGCTGCGCGATACGCTGCTCGCGCCCGCGGCAGCGCCGGCGGAAGCGCGCGCGCACGCGGTCGTGCTGTTCGCCGACCTGCGCGGCTTCACCGGCATCGCCGAGCAGCTCGACCCGCAGCGCGTCGTGCCGCTGCTCAACGAGTTCTTCTCGCTCCTCACCGAGATCACCTTCAAGTACGACGGCACGGTGTTCCACATGGCGGGCGACTGCCTGATGCTCGGCTTCGGCGTACCGCACGAGCAGCGCGACAGCGCGCAGCGCGCGGTGAGCGCGGCGGGCGAGATGCTCGCGAGCTTCGCCGAGCTGTCGCGCTCCTGGCGGGAGCGCTACCAGGTCGAGGCGGGCCTCGGCATCGGCATCAACGAGGGGGATGTGGTCGCCGGCAACGTCGGCTCGTCCGCCTACATGAACTACACGATCATCGGCGACACCGTGAACATCGCCGCACGGCTCTGCCAGCGGGCGCGCGCCGGCGAGATGCTGTTCTCGAGCGCGCTCAAGCGCTCGCTCGACCAGCACGGGCTCGACGTCGGCGCGACGGCGCTGCCGCCGCTGCAGCTGCGCGGCCGCTCGCACCCGATCGACATCTTCTGCGTGCCGCGCGCGACGCGCATCCAGCTTGCCACGGAGCCGGCCGGCGCCTGAAGCCCGCCGCGGCGGGGTAAGCTGCCGTACGATGACCTCGCTCCTCCATCCCCCGCTGCCGGGCGCGGCGAACCCGCACCTCGAGTGGCGCCAGCTGTACGGCAGTGCCGGTTCGCTCGCGCTCGCCGAAGCCGCCCGTAGCGATGCGCGGCTGTACGTGGTGATCGCCGATGCGGCGCGCGAGCTCGAGCGCGCGAGCGCCGAGCTGCGCTTCTTTGGCGAGCGGGAGCTCACGCTGCTGCGCCTGCCGGACTGGGAGGTGCTGCCCTACGACCTGTTCTCGCCGCATCCCGACATCACCTCCGAGCGGCTGAAGACGCTCTACGAGCTGCCCTACCTCAGGCGCGGCTGCCTGATCGTCGCCGCCGACACGCTCATGCAGCGGCTGCCGCCGCGCGACTACGTCCAGGGGCGCGCCTTCGAGCTCGCCCGCGGGCAGTCGCTGGCGCTCGAGCCGTTCCGGCAGCGGCTCACGGAGGCCGGCTACGCCAGCGTCAGCCAGGTCGTGAGCCCGGGCGAGTTCGCGGTGCGTGGGTCGCTCCTCGACGTCTTTCCCATGGGCGCCGCGGCGCCGCTGCGCATCGACCTGTTCGACGAGCAGATCGAGACCATCCGCCGCTTCGATCCCGAGACGCAGCGCTCGCTCGATGCGCTGGAGGAGGTGCGGCTGCTGCCGGCGCGCGAGGTACCGCTCGACAGCCAGGCGCTGCGCGATTTCCGCCGCCGCTACCGCACCCGTTTCGAGGGCGATCCCAACCGCAGCGCGATCTACCGTGGCGTGAGCGAGGGCCTCGCGCCGGCGGGCATCGAGTTCTATCAGCCGCTGTTCTTCGAGCGGCTGTCGAGCCTCATCGAGTACCTGCCCGCCGATGCGGTCCTGGTCCACGATGCCGCCCTGCCCCAGACGCTCGGCCGCGCCTGGGCCGACATCGAGGCGCGCTACGAGGATCGCAGGCACGACCTCGAGCGTCCGGTGCTGCGCCCGCAGGAGCTGTTTCTCGACCCCGCGGAGCTGGGAGCCGCGCTCGCGCGCTTCGAGTCGATCACGCTCGATGCCTTCAAGGTCGACACCGAGCTCGCGGGCGCGAGCGCGGCGCGGCGCAACTTCCCGACCACGGCGCCCCGCGAGCTGCGCCTGGACATGCGCGCCGAACGGCCGCTCGCGCCTCTCGATGCGTTCGTGCGCGAATTCCACGGGCGGGTGCTGATCGCCGCCGACTCGCCGGGCCGGCGCGAGATGCTCGCCGAGATGCTGCGCGCGCACGGGCACGAGGTCGCAACCGTGCCCGGCTGGGAAGCCTTTGCCGGCGCAGGGGCGCGCCTCGCGCTCGCGATCGCGCCCGATATCGAGGGACTGACCCTCACCGAGCCGCCGATCGCACTGATCGCCGAGGCCCAGCTGTTCGGCGCGCGCGCCCGCCAGGAACGGCGGCGCAAGCGCGCCTCGGACCCCGAGGCGATCCTGCGCGACCTGCAGGATCTCAACCCCGGCGCCCCGGTCGTGCACGAGGAGTACGGCGTCGGCCGCTACGCGGGCCTCATGGCCATGGACATCGCCGGGCAGCCGGGCGAGTTCCTGGTGCTCGAGTATCTCGACGGCGACCGGGTGTACGTCCCGGTCCACTCGCTCCACCTGGTGAGCCGTTACACCGGCGCCGCTCCCGAGAGCGCCCCGCTGCACAAGCTCGGCACCGACCAGTGGGCCAGGGCACGCCGGCGCGCCGCCGAGCAGATCCGCGACGTGGCCGCGGAGCTGCTCGACCTGTACGCCCGGCGCAAGGCCCAGCGCGGACTCGTGCTGACGGCGCCGGAGCTCGACTACCAGGCCTTCGTCAACGGCTTCCCCTTCGAGGAGACCGCGGACCAGGCCGAGGCGATCCGCCAGGTGCTGGCCGACCTCGGCAGCGAACGCCCCATGGACCGCATCGTCTGCGGCGACGTCGGCTTCGGCAAGACCGAGGTGGCGATGCGCGCGGCCTTCGTCGCCACCCAGGCCGGCAAGCAGGTGGCGGTGCTCGCGCCGACGACGCTGCTGGTGCAGCAGCACCTCGCCAACTTCCGCGACCGCTTCGCGGACTGGCCGGTGCGCATCGAGGCGCTGTCGCGCTTCGGCACCTCCCGGGAGACCCAGGCAACGCTCGCCGGGCTCGAGCAGGGGAAGATCGACATCGTCATCGCGACGCATCGTCTGCTGCACACCCACGCCCGTTTTCGCGACCTCGGCCTCCTCATCGTCGACGAGGAGCAGCGCTTCGGCGTGCGCGACAAGCAGCGCCTGCAGGCGTTGCGCGCCAACGTGCACGTGCTCACCCTCACCGCGACCCCCATCCCGCGCACCCTCAACATGGCGCTCGGGGGGCTGCGCGACCTGTCGCTCATCACCACCGCGCCGGCGGCGCGCCTCGCCATCAAGACCTTCCTGATCGAGTGGCACGCGGCGACGCTGCGCGAGGCGGCGCTGCGCGAGCTGCGCCGCGGCGGCCAGATCTATTTCGTCCACAACGAGATACGCTCGATCGGCAAGATCGCCGCGGAGGTACAGGCGCTGGTGCCCGAAGCGAGCGTGCGCGTCGGTCACGGGCAGATGCGCGAGCGCGACCTCGAGCAGCTGATGGTGGACTTCTATCACCGGCGCTTCAGCCTGCTGGTCTGCACCACGATCATCGAGAGCGGCATCGACGTGCCGAGCGCCAACACCATCATCATCAACCGCGCGGACCACATGGGGCTCGCGCAGCTGCACCAGCTGCGGGGACGTGTGGGCCGCTCCCATCACCGCGCCTACGCGTATCTCGTCGCGCCACCGCGCCAGGCACTGCCGCGCGATGCAGCCAAGCGGCTCGAGGCCATCGAGTCGATGGAGGAGCTCGGCGCAGGCTTCGTGCTCGCCACTCATGACCTCGAGATCCGCGGCGCCGGCGAGCTGCTCGGGGAGCAGCAGAGCGGCAACATGACCGAGATCGGCCTGTCGCTCTACCTCGACATGCTGGAACACGCGGTCGAGGCCCTCAAGTCCGGGCGCGAGCCGGTGCTCGATCAGCCGCTCGCCGCCGCCACCGAAGTGGAGCTGCGCCTGCCGGCATTCCTGCCGGAAGCCTACGTCGGTGACGTGCACGTGCGGCTCTCTCTCTACAAGCGCATCGCCGCGGCCGACGGCGAGAGCGCTCTCGATGAGCTGACCGCCGAGATCCACGACCGCTTCGGGCCGCCGCCGACGGCCGCCACGAGCCTGGTGCGCATCGCGAAGCTGAAGCTCGCCGCACGCGCACTCGGCGTGCGCCGTCTCGACCTGGGTCCGCAGGGAGGCTCGGTGACGTTCGAGGAGCAAACCGCGGTGGATCCCGCGACCCTGGTGCGGCTCATCCAGCGCGGCGCGCACGAGTACCGCCTGGAGGGGCCGCGGAAGCTGCGGGTCGTGCGCGCGCTCCCTACCGAGGAGGCGCGCTTCGAGTTCGCGGGCGAGCTGCTCGCGCGCCTCGGCGCGGCGCGCCCGGCGCGGCCCGGTTAGAATGCCGCGCATGAACTGCCGCCCTGCCGTGCTCGCCACACTGCCGCTCGCCCTGGCGGCGGCGCTGCTCTTCGCCGCGGGCGCCGCCGCGGAGGACAACCCGGGCACGGTATACAACGTCGAGCTCATCATCTTCCGTGCCAACGCGGCCGAGGGTGGTGCGGAGAACTGGAGCGAGGAGGCCGGCGCGCGCAGCGTCGCCGGGGATGAGTCCGCGAGCGGCTCGCAGCAGATCGGCCACTTCGTGACGCAGCTGCCGCCCGCCGCCTTCCAGTTGAACGAGCTCGAGAGCCGGCTGCGCGCGAGCGGCAGCTATCTGCCGGTGGCGCACGTCGCCTGGTCGCAGACCGCGAGCTCCTGGGGGACGCGCGCCGGCTTCGCCATCGGCCGCCTCGGTATCGACGTCCCCGGACTCTCCGGCAACGTCTACCTCGAGCACGGGCAGTTTCTGCACCTCGGCATGTCGCTCACCTGGGCGATGGAGAGCCCGCCGGATGGCCTCGGCGCCGGCCCCGGAACCGCCTTCACGCTCAACGAGACCCGCCGTGTGCGCTTCTACGACCGTAACTACTACGACCATCCGGCCTTCGGCGTCATCGCGCTGGTGACGCCGGCGCAGGGACCGCGGGCTCCGGGAAGGTAACTCATTTGTTTCGAGCGATACTCGCCGCCATTCTGGCCTGCTGGGCGACACTGTCTGCGGCGGACGATCTCGGATCCGCAACCCCCGCGGAAACCAAGGTACGCGGCGCTGCCATCCCCAGCATCGGCGCGGACCGCAGCATCCACTTCGCCCTGATGGCGCCGGCGGCCGGCACTGTGCAGGTCGCCGGCGGCGACGGCCTGGGCGCCGGACCGTTTCCAATGACCAAGGGAGCCGACGGGATCTGGACCGTGACCATCCCGCCTGCGGTGCCCGGCTTCCACTATTACTGGTTCGTTCTCGATGGCGTATCGGTGAATGACCCCGGGAGCCGCACGTACTTCGGGTATGGCAAAGAGACCAGTGGCATCGAAGTGCCGGAGGCGGGCGTGGATTTCTACGACATTCGCGACGTTTCCCATGGCCAGGTGCGCGCCCAGTGGTATTTCTCGAAGACGACCGGCCTCTGGCGGCGCGCCATGGTGTACACGCCCCCTGGCTATGACAGCGGAGCAAAGCGCCGCTACCCGGTGCTCATCCTGCAACATGGGGCCGGCGAGGACGAGACCGGCTGGACGCGGCAGGGACGCGCGGGCTTCATCCTCGACAACCTGATTGCCGCGGGGCGGGCGACTCCCATGATCGTCGTGATGGACTGCGGCTATGCGAACCGGGCAGGAACCGCGCCGCTCGCGCTCGGGCCCGGCGTGCCCCGGAAGGTGATCAGGAGCGCCTTCAGTGCCTTCGAGGACGTGCTCGTTCACGAACTGATTCCCGTGGTCGACGCCGAATACAGGACGCTTCCCGATCGCGAGCATCGGGCAATGGCGGGACTCTCCATGGGTGGGATGGAAACGTTGTTCGTGACGCTGCATCACCCGGACATGTTCGCGTACATCGGCTCTTTCAGCGGGCCCATCATTCCCGGCATCAACACCGGAGGGGAAGCACCTGCCAACGAGCCGGAGAGGTTCGATCCCAGGACGGCCTACGAGGGGGCTTTCGCCGATGCGAAGGCATTCAACAGGCGCATGAAGCTTCTGTGGCTCGGGGTCGGTACCGCCGAGCCGGCGATGTTTCGCGACAGCATCGGCGGCGCCGCGACTGCTCTGAAGGCGGAGGGAGTGAACCTGGTGTATTTCGAGTCGCCCGGTACCGCGCACGAGTGGCAGACCTGGCGGCGAGACCTCAACGACTTCGCGCCGCGCCTGTTCCGCTGATCCGGATCACTGAAAGTCGCCGGCCTCGGCCGTGGCGACACCGTCCTTGCCGTTGGTCTTGGCGCGCTTCATCGCCGCGCGGCACGCCTTGAAGAGTGACTCGAGCGGCAGGCCGCGCGGGGGCACCAGGCTCGCGATGCCCGCGCTCATCGTCACGTAGCGGCCGGCCCCCGCCGTCGGATGATGCATCAGCAGCTCGCGCACCCGCTGTGCCACGATGCGCGCGTACTCCGCCGCCCGGTCGGCCGCCTCGCCCTGCGTCAGCACGACGAAGGTACCGCCCTCCCAGCGTCCCACCAGGTCACCGCCTCGGCGGTAGGAGGCGCCGACGACGCGCGCCACGCGACGGATGCAGGCATCGCCGGCGGCGCGATCGAATTTTTCGTTGTAGGCGCCGAGATCGTCGATGTCGAAGAGCGTCAGACCGATCTCGTGCGAGTCGCGCTGCGCCAGCTGCCAGTCCCGCAGCAGCAGCTCCTCGAGGTAGGCGCGCGAATAGAGCCCGGTGAGCCGGTCCTCGCGCAACCACGAGGGCAGCCCCCCCGGGGCGCGCTCCGGGGCCTTGAGCCGCTCGCTGGCATCGCGATGGAATCCGATGAAATGAGTGAGCTGCCCGGCGGCGTCGCGCACCGGCTGGATGATCGTCTCGTTCCAGAAGAGCGAGCCGTCGGGCCGGTAATTGCGCAGCAGCACCCGCGCGGCCTCGCCCTTGCCGACCGCCTCGTGAATCCGGGCACGGGCCTCCTGATCCCGATCGCTGCCCTGGAGCATCCGCAGGTTGCTGCCGACCAGCGCCGCGGCCGGATAGCCGCACATCTGCGCGAACGCCGCGTTCACGAACACGACCGGGCAGTCGGGCGCCGTGGCGTCGCAGATCACGATGCCCTCGGGGGCGCTCTCGACCAGGCCGCGCCACGCCTCGCTGGTCCAGTTGTTCATGGATTCCTGCCGGCCACCAGTGTCAGGGGTGGGGCCGCCTCGATCCGCGCCAGGGCGGCGCCCGCAGCCGCCCACTCGGGCGATGCGAGCAGCGCCGCCCGCTCCGGCGCCGCACGCCCGTGCAGGCGCACCAGCCGCAGGCTCGAGGCGGGTTGTACCCGGATGTCCAGGCGGTCGAGAAGCTCAGTCACGCTCGCGCGATTGTTGCAGACCGGAAGCATGTCGCATCCCGCGGCGAGGGCCTGCCGGGCCCGCGTAACGACGTCTCCGTACGCGGCGGCCGCCCCTCCCATGGAGAGATCGTCGGCGAACACTACCCCCTGGAACTCGAGCTGACCGCGCAACACGTCGCGAATCCAGCGCGCCGAGAGGCTCGCCGGGGCCGGATCGACCGCCGGGAAGAGCAGATGGCCCACCATCACGGCGGGCAGCCCGTTGGCGATCAGCCGCCGGTAGGGGGCCAGGTCCGCGCTGAGATCGGCGAGAGCGCGCCGGTCGACGGGCAGCGTCAGGTGCGAATCGGCGACGACCGCGCCGTGCCCGGGGAAGTGCTTGGCGGTGGCCGCCATCCCCGCATCGCGCATGCCGTGCACATAGGCAACCGCCAGCTGCGCCACAGCCTCCGGCTGCGCGTGGAAGGCCCGGTCGCCGATCACCTCGCTCACCCCGTGATCCAGGTCCACGCAGGGGGCGAACGAGATGTCGACGCCGTGGGCGCGCAGCTCCGCGGCCATCAGCCAGCCGAGCTGCCGCGCCAGGGAAAGGCCCGCGCGCGGATCCGCATCGAACTCGTGCCCGATGCGCCGTGCCGACGGCAGCCGCGAGAACCCGCTGCGAAAGCGCTGCACCCGCCCTCCCTCGTGATCCACCGCCACGATCAGCGCGGGGGTGCGCGCGGCGTGGATCTCGGCCACGAGCGCGGCGAGCTGCCCGGGCTCGACATAGTTGCGGGTGAAGAGCAGCACCCCGCCGACCAGGGGGTGACGCAGCAGCTCGCGCTCCTCGGCGCTGAGGACGCCGCCCTCGAGGTCGATCATCAGGGGACCGAGGCTCACGCGCGCCTCAGAAGCGCCAGCGACTCGACGTGCGCGGTATGCGGAAACATGTCGACCACGCCGGCCGCCTCGAGCGTGAAGCCAAATTCGTGCACCAGCGTCATCAGGTCGCGCGCGAGGCTGCCCGGATGGCAGGAAATATACAGCAGCCGCGCCGGTGCGATCCGCGCCACCGTGCCGAGCATCGCCCGCGCCCCGGTCCGCGGCGGGTCGAGCAGCACGTGGCTGTAGGGCTGGCGCAGCCATGGCGCGCCGGGATCCGGCGCTGCCGAGAGATCCGCCTGATGAAACTCGACATTGGCGAGCCCGTTGCGCATGGCATTGGTGCGTCCGCGCTCGATGAGGGCCGCCTCGCCCTCGACGCCCACGGCCGTGCCGCAGCGCCGGCCCAGGGCGAGCGTGAAGTTGCCGAGCCCCGAGTACAGATCGAGCACCCGCGTGCTCGGGGTCGGCTCCAGCAGCTCGACCGCACGCGCCACCAGCGCCTCGTTGACCGCGCCGTTCACCTGGATGAAGTCGGTGGGAGCGAACTCGAGCTCGAGGCCGAAGGGGGCGATGCGATAGCGTAGCGGCTCGGGTGGATCGCCGCCGCCGAGGAGGCGCACCGAGTCGAGCCCCGCGGGCTGCAGATACAGCCGTACGCCGTGCACCGCGGCGAACTCCTCGAGCAGTGCGCGATCCGGCGCGGCGGGCTCCGCCAGCACCCGCAGCACGAGCGCGGTCGCGTTGTCGGCCACCGCGACCTCGACCTGCGGCACGTGCTCGCGGATCGTGAGCCGGTTGAGGAGCCCGGCGAGCGGTGCGATGAGACTTCCGGCCGGCGCTGCCAGTACCTCGCAGCCGGCGAGATCCGCCACGTAAGGCGCGGCGCGCTCGCGGAAGCCGACGACGACGCGGTCCTTGCGGTAGACGAACTTCGCCCCGAGACGGGCGCGGCGCCGGTAAGCCCATACCGGGCCGGCGAGCGGGCTCAGCCAGCGCTCGGGAGCCACGCGCGCCACGCGCTCGAGCGTCACCTCGAGCTCGGCCTGTCTCGCGGTGAGCTGCGCCGCCGGCGCGAGATGCTGCAGTACGCACCCTCCGCAGACGCCGAAATGCGCACAGCGCGCGCTCACCCGCTGCGGGGACGGCGTGAGCACCTCGAGCAGCACGCCGTCGTCGTGCTGGCGGTGACGCCGGGTGCGGCGGAGGCGAATGCGCTCACCCGGGAGCGCCCCCGGCACGAACACCGTCTTGCCGTCGCGCACCACGCCCTCCCCCTCGTGCGTGAGCCCGCCGACGACCGCGACCTCCTCGGCGGCGGACGCCGGCGATCTCATGGAGCGGCCGTGCTCACGGCGCTTCGCCCCAGGCGGCGAGGAACTGGGCGAAATGCGGCTCGGGTGTGCCGCGCAGGTAGTCCCGTACGCGCTCGACCTCGGCGCGATAGGCCTCGGGCGTCAAGCGCCCGCGCAGCCGCTCGAAGCGCAGGTAGATGAGGTAGGTGTTGAGCACGTCGGTCTCGCAATAACGGCGAATACCGACCAGATCGCCGCGCCGATAGGCGTCCCACACCTGACCGCCGCCGAAGCCGAGCTTGCCGGGGAGCCCCAGCAAGCACGCCATGTTGGCGAGCGAAACGCGATTGCGCGAGCTGAAGCCCGCGAGCACGTCCATGACATCGGTGTGCCGCCAATGGTAGCGACCGAGATAATTGTTGTAGCGGAAGTCCGTATCGCCCTCGCCGGTTTCCCAGTAGCGCGGCGCCTGCACTCCCCACAGGAGTGCCCGCAGGTTCAGCACCGGCAGGTCGAAGCCCGTGCCGTTCCACGACACCAGGTCCGGGGAGAACCTGGCGAGGCCGTCGAAGAAGCGCTGCACCAGCTCCCCCTCGGGCGTGTCCGGCTCTCCGAGACTCCAGACCGTGAGCCCGTCGCCGCTGCGCAGTGCGCAGGAAATCGCCACCACCCGATGCTGCTCGAGCGGCAGGAAATCCGCGCCGCTGTCCTGGCGGCGCAGGGCGAACATCGCCTTGGCAACCTGCTCGTCGGGCAGATCGCCGAGATCATAGAGCCGGCGGCCGAAGGCCACGTCCGGGACCGTCTCGATGTCGAACACGAGCGTGCTCATGGGGCCCTCAGCAGTACCGCCACCGCCACCACCAGGCCCGCCTCGTCGGTGAGGGTGACGTGCGCCTCGCCCACGCCGAGCGCGCGGCGCACCTGCTCGCCGCGCGGCGAGAACAGCACCTCGGGCTTGCCCCAGGCGTTCTGCACCACGCCCACGTCGCGGATCCACATGCCGTGCGCGAAGCCCGTGCCCATCGCCTTCACGATGGCCTCCTTGGCCGCGAAGCGCATGGCGAGGAAACGCTCGCGGCGCGCCGTGGCGGCGAGCTGCGCCTGCTCTTGCGGCATCAGCAGGTGCTCGACGAAGCGGTTACCGAAGCGCTCCAGAGTGCGCTTGATGCGCGCCGCCTCGAGCACGTCGACGCCGATGCCGAAGATCATGCGCGTGCGGCCTGCATCAGCGCCTTCATCTCGCGCACTGCCGCCGCGACGCCTGCGAATACGGCGCGTGCCACGATGGCATGACCGATGTTGAGCTCGACGATCTCCGCGACCGCAGCCACCGGCTGCACGTTGTGATAGTCGAGGCCGTGGCCGGCATGCACCGTGAGGCCGAGGTGCGCCGCGAGGCGCGCAGCGGCACGCAGCCGCTCGAGCTCGGTGGCCCGCTGCGCCCCGCTCGCCTCGGCATAGGCTCCGGTGTGCAGCTCCACGGCCGGTGCGCCGCTGCGCGCCGCCGCCTCGACCTGCGCCCGATCGGGGTCGATGAAGAGCGCGACCCGGATGCCCGCGGCGGCCAGGGTCGCGGCCGCGGTCGCCACGCGCGCGGCCTGCGCCGCGACGTCGAGCCCCCCCTCGGTGGTGAGCTCGGCGCGCTTTTCCGGCACCAGACAACAATCGGCGGGCCGCACCTCGACGGCGATGGCAAGCATCTCCTCGGTCACGGCCATCTCGAGATTCATGTGCGTCTGCAACAGCGGGCGCAGCACGCGCACGTCACGGTCCTGAATGTGGCGCCGGTCCTCGCGCAGATGCAGCGTGATGCTGTCGGCGCCGGCCTGCTCGGCGGCGAGCGCGGCGTGCACCGGGTCGGGCGAGCGGGCGCGGCGTGCCTGGCGCAGCGTCGCCACGTGATCGATGTTGAAACCGAGAGCAATCGGGCTCGTCATCGCTGTGCCACCTTTCGCACCATGGATCGCGCCACCGCGCGCGTCGCGAGCGGCCGTCCTTCCAGGCATGCGGCCAGAGCCGCGTGCAGCAGCCGCCGCGCGTCCTCGAGCGCGCGCGCGCCTGCGAGACGCTCCTCCCGCAGCGCAATCAGCGATCCGCCGGCGAGCGCTCCGGCGTCGTGGGCGCCCGCGCGCACCAGGCCCTGGGAGGGGCGGAACTGATAGTAGTCACGCGCCTCGAGCGGTGCACCGCTCTGGGCCTCGGCCGCCAGATCGAGTCCGTAGCCGAGGATCTCGAGCAGCCGCTTCTCGAACAGCCGCAGCGCCGGCTCGAGCGGCGACCCGGCGCGCAGGCTCGCGAGGGTCTCGTGGTAATGATCGAACAGCGCCGGCTGCGGGTCGTGACGCGTCGTGAGCTTCAGCAGCAGCTCGTTCACGTAGAAGGCCGCCATGACGCTCGCGGGCGGCAGCGGCATGCAGCCGTCGGCGCGCTCCGCGTGCGTGAGCTGCGCCGCTTCGCCCCGCCCGCTCCAGGATACCAGCAGCGGCAGGAACGGCTGCAGCACCGGCGCGAGCCGGGCCGCGGGCCCGCGCACCGCGCGCGCGAACAGCGTGAGGCGGCCGTGCTCGCGGCTCAGCACCTCGAGGATGCGGCTGGTATCGCGCCACGGGCGGTGGTGCAGCAGGTAGGCGGGCGTCAACTCGACGCGGCGGAGGCTGCGGCTCATTCGACCCCCAGCTGCCTGAGTGCGCGGGCGTTGTCGGCCCAGTTCTCGCGCACTTTCACCCACAGATTGAGGTGCACGCGCCGCCCGAGCAGCTCATTGATCGCCAGGCGCGCGGCGCGGCCGACGCGCTTCAGCCGCTCGCCGCGGGCGCCGATGACGATCGGCTTCTGCCCCTCGCGGTCGACCCAGATCGCCGCGTCCACCACCGTGCGCTCCTCTTCGTCCGCGACCCGCTCGACCTCGACGGCGATCCCGTAGGGAACCTCCTGGTTGAGCTCGAGCGTCAGTTTCTCGCGGATCAGCTCCGCGACGCGGAACGCCGTGCCGCGATCGGTCACCTCGCCGGCCGGAAACAGCGCCGGCGATACCGGCAGGTGCGCCGCGATGGTCGAGCGCAGGTCCGCAATGTTATCCGCCTTGAGCGCCGATACCGGCACGATGGCGAGGAATTCGTAGCGGCCGGCAAGCGAGGCGAGGTACGGCAACAGACGCTCGCGTGGGCGCACCCGGTCGATCTTGTTCACCGCGACGAGTGCCGGCCGGCGCGCACGCGCGATGCGCGCCAGGGTGAGATCATCACCCTCGAGCCACTTGGGCGCCTCCACCACCAGTACCACGAGATCCGCATCCTCGAGCGCCGCGGCGGCCGTGCGGTTCATGGCCTTGTTGAGCGCACGGCGTCCCTCGCGGTGCAGACCCGGCGTATCGACGAAGGCGATCTGCGCCTCGGGGAGATTGGCGATGCCGAGGATGCGGTGGCGCGTGGTCTGCGGCCGTGGCGTGACGATACTCAGCTTCTCGCCGACCAGCGCGTTGAGAAGCGTCGACTTGCCGACGTTCGGCCGCCCGACCAGCGCGGCGAAGCCGCTGCGGAAGTTGTCCGGCCCCGCAGCGCTCATGGCTGCCACTGCCGGGGATCGTCGGCGCCGAGCTCGCGCAGCATGCGCTCGGCGGCCTCCTGCTCGGCGCGGCGGCGGCTCGAGCCGCCACCGTGCACGCACCGCCCGAGCGCGGGCACCTCGCAGCTCACGCGAAAGCTCTGCGCGTGCGCCTCGCCCTCGACGTGCTGCACCGCGTAGCGCGGCAGAGTGAGGCTGCGGGCCTGCAGATACTCCTGCAGGCGGGTCTTGGCGTCCTTGAGCAGCGCCGGATCCGGGAGCGCCGCCATGCGCGGCCCGAGGAGGCGCGTGATCACCTCCTCGGCCGCAGCCAGGCCGCCATCGAGGAACAGGGCGCCGCACAGCGCCTCGAGCGCGTCCGCGAGGATCGACTGGCGGCGAAAGCCGCCGCTCTTGAGCTCCCCCGAGCCGAGCTGCAGCACCTCGCCGAGCCTGAGCTCCGCTGCCACCTGCGCCAACGGCTCGCGGCTCACCACGCGCGCGCGCAAGCGGCTCAGGTCGCCCTCGTCGGCGCGCGGGTAGCTGCGATACAGATGGGCGGCGACCACCAGGTTGAGGACCGCGTCGCCGAGAAACTCCAGCCGCTCGTTGTTGGGGCCGGCGGCGCTGCGGTGGGTGAGCGCCGCGCTGAACAGTGCCGTATCGCGCGGCTGGTAACCGAGCGTCCCGCGCAGCCAGCGCGCCTGCTCGCCGTCGGCTGCGGTCATGTCCGGCGCGCGGCCTCCGGCACCGCTAAGGGGCGCTCCCGCCGGCATGTACCGTCTTGTCGAAGGTCACGTGCAGCGAGATGTTGCCGAACAGCGGCGCTTCGTCGTCGTACGAGGCTTCGACATCCCAGCCGCTACCCGAGCGGGTGACCTTGATGTCCTTGGCGGTGGGATAGTCGACCATGTCGATCTCGAAGTGCTTGTCGATGGTGGTGCGTATCGCGCGCGGATCGGAGTTGCCGGCGGCATCGCTCGCCACCAGATTGAGCGCCCGCACCACCTTCATGTAATTGAGGTAGACGGGCAGCAGGCGGACACCCGCATAGCCGACCACCACCAGCGGCGCGAGCAGGAACAGCCAGCCGAGCAGAGTCACACCCCGTTGTCTAAAGCGCATCGAAGCACTCCCGTCAGTGAATCGCCGCGCCGATTCGGCCCCAGAGGGGACCCCCGGCGCGGTGCGGGTCCCAATTGAACCAGATCCGGGTCGCCTTGCCGACCAGGTTCTCCTCGGGCACGTAGCCCCAGGAGCGGCCGTCGTCGCTGTTGTCGCGGTTGTCGCCCATCATCAGGTACTGTCCCGCAGGCACCTCCCCGGACCATGGCGCGGTACGCAGGAACCCCGGCGCGTCCTCGTCGCCGCACACGTAGCCGCGCAGCCCGCTGCGATTGCACCCCGGCAGGAGCGGCGAGCGGTCGATGGCCACCGGGCAGAATATCGCCTGGTGCTCGTGCGCGCCAAGCCGCTCGGTCGCCTGCACCAGGTTGACGTAACAGCCATCGTTGTACCTGCCATCGAGCGTGACGGGCACCGGCTGGCCGTTGACGAGGATGCGGTTGTCGCGCACCTCGACGTGGTCGCCGGGCAGCCCCACCAGGCGCTTGATGAAATTGGTGCTCGGGTCGAGCGGATAGCGGAACACCACCACGTCGCCCCGCTGTGGCTCCCCGGTCGCGACGATCTTGCGATTGAGCACCGGCAGGCGCAGCCCATAGGCGAACTTGTTGACGATGATGAAGTCGCCGTCGAGCAGCGTCGGCATCATCGAGTCCGACGGAATGCGGAACGGCTCGAACACGAAGGAGCGCAGCACCAGCACCGCCAGGGCCACCGGGAAGAAGCTGCGCGCATAGTCGACGGTACCCGGCTCGGGTACGGCCGCCGGGTCGCGGCCGGCGGCGCGCGCCGCGGCGGCGCGCTGCGGGCGCAGCACCGCGCTGTCGAACGCCCACACGAGCCCGGTGATGACGGTAATGGCGAGCAGCACGGCGCTGAAGTCGATCCGCTCGGCCACCAGGAGCTTCAGCACCCCGCTGCCGATCAGGAACGGCAGCACGCGGTACAGGACCCACATGAGCGGCGCGTCCGGCGCCCCGGGTGCGCGCCGCGGGCGCAGCAGCCAGTCGTCGACGATGCAAATGAGGCCCACCGGCACGGCGAGCCAGGCGAGCAGCACGATCAGCGGCATCAGGTTGGTCATCAGTGCTTGCGCCCGACTTGCAGCACCGCGAGGAAAGCCTCCTGCGGGATCTCGACGTGTCCGAGCTGTTTCATGCGTTTCTTGCCTTCCTTCTGTTTCTCGAGGAGCTTCCTCTTGCGCGTGACATCGCCGCCATAGCACTTGGCGAGCACGTTCTTGCGCAGCGCCTTGACGGTGGCGCGCGCGATCACGGCGCTGCCGATGGCGGCCTGCACCGCCACCTCGAACATCTGCCGCGGGATGAGCTCCTGCATCTTATCGACCAGCTCCCGGCCGCGCTGATAGGCACTGTCCCTGTGCACGATGATCGACAGGGCGTCGACCTTGTCGCCGTTGATGAGGATGTCGAGCTTGACGAGCGGCGCCGCCTGGAAATGGCTGAACTCGTAGTCGAAGGAGGCGTAGCCGCGGCTGGCGGACTTGAGACGGTCGAAGAAGTCCAGCACCACCTCCGCGAGCGGCAGCTGGTACTGGAGCGACACCTGGGTGCCGAGGTAGAGCATCTTGCTCTGCGTACCCCGCTTGTCGTTGCAGAGCTTGAGGACCGCGCCGACGTGCTCCGGCGGCACCAGGATGTTGGCAATGATGATCGGCTCGCGCAGCTCCTCGATCTCGTCCGACGGCGGCAGCTTGGCCGGGTTGTCGACGTACTCGACCTCGCCGTCGGTGCGCGCCACCTCGTACACCACGGTCGGCGCGCTGGTGACCAGCGTCAGCTCGTACTCACGCTCGAGCCGCTCCTGCACGATGTCCATGTGCAGGAGTCCCAGGAAACCGCAGCGGAAGCCGAAGCCGAGCGCGCCGGAGACTTCCGGCTCGTAGTGGAGCGCGGAGTCGTTCAGGCGCAGCTTGGCGAGCGCGTCGCGGAATTTTTCGTAGTCCTCCGAGTTCACCGGAAAGAGCCCGGCGAACACCCGCGGCTTGATCTGCTTGAAGCCCGGCAGCGGCGCCGTTGCCGGGCGGTTCTCCAGCGTGATCGTGTCGCCGACCGGAGCGCCGTCGATCTCCTTGATGCCGGCGACCACGAAACCGACGTCGCCGGTGGCGAGCTCCTCCTGGACCACCGCCTTCGGCGTGAAGCGGCCGAGCCGGTCGACGTGGTGGCTGCGCCCGGTCGAGACCACGCGGATCTTGTCGCCGCTCTTCAAGCTGCCGTTCACTACGCGCACCAGCGATACGACACCGACGTAGTTGTCGAACCAGGAATCGATGATGAGCGCCTGCAGCGGCGCCGCACCATCGCCGCGCGGGGCGGGAATGCGCCGGATCAGGACCTCGAGCAGCTCCGCCACCCCGTCACCCGTCTTGGCGCTCACCTGCACCGCGTCCGCAGCCTCGATGCCGATGATCTCCTCGATCTCGCGCTTGACGCGCTCGGGATCCGCGGACGGCAGGTCGATCTTGTTGATGACCGGCAGCACCTCGATCCCCTGCTCGAGGGCCGTGTAGCAGTTGGCGACGCTCTGGGCCTCGACACCCTGGGAGGCGTCGACGACCAGCAGCGCCCCGTCGCAAGCCGCGAGCGAGCGCGACACCTCGTAGGAGAAGTCGACGTGCCCCGGGGTATCGATCATGTTGAGCTGATAGCGTTCGCCGTCGCGGGCGCTGTAGTAGAGCGTGACGCTCTGCGCCTTGATGGTGATTCCGCGCTCGCGCTCCAGGTCCATGGAGTCGAGCACCTGCTCCTGCATCTCGCGGTCCGCGAGTCCCCCGCAGAGCTGGATGAACCGATCGGCGAGCGTCGATTTGCCGTGATCTACGTGCGCGATGATGGAGAAGTTGCGTATGTGCCGCATGAATCGGGAGAGCCGCTGCCGGTCAGGACCAACGCCGTGGCCAAGTCCAGCGGCGGGCTGGATTATAGGGAAGTTTGCCGGATCTGGCCCGCCCGCCCAGGGGGCCCGGCTCAGGATCAGGCGCGGGATGCCGGCGGCGGGCGCAGCAGCCGCACGAGCTCGGCGGCGTCGAGCCGGTGTCGGCACACGACCGTGCCGTCGAGCAGCAGCACCGGAACGTCGAGGCCGTGGCGGCGCAGGAGCTCGGAATCGGCGTCGACATCCACCACCTCGATCGGCGGCAGAGTCACGCTGCGGCCGAGAGCCGCGAGCTCGCTCAGCATCCGCTCGCACAGCTCGCAGTCGTGGCGCTGCACCACCCTCAGGCGTGCAGCCGGCGCCGGCGACGAGGACATGGCGTCAGTGGTTGTTGGCCGCAGGAGTTGCCGCGGGAGTCGCCGTCTCCCCGGCCCTCACCTCACTCGCGATGAGCTGCACGGTGGCCGGCGGAACCTCGCCCACCGCGGTGATCTTGTAGCCGTTGGCCGTGGTCGAGAAGGCCGAGGAGGAGCCGAGGCGCGCCGAGCGCACTTCGGTGGTCGTGGCGGCGTCGCCCGCGGGGCGAACCTCGACGAAAACCGATACCGAAGCGAGCCCGTCGCTGAATACCAGATGGTCGACGGGCGCGCTGGAGCCGGGCAGCGTCTGCGCCCCGTGCAGCATCATCCTGAATCCAGGCGGGAGCTTGAGCGCGCTCCATATCGTCGCCGCCGCCGGCGCCGGGGCGGGCTGGGTCGCCTCGTTCCGCAGCCACTGGAAGCCCGCGGTCGAGACCTCCGGCTGGAACTCGGAGTCGGGAATGTGCGCAGCCATCCTGAGATCCGCGAACACCAGCTGCTCGACCACGCGGCCATCCGTATCGCACAGCTGCGTCTTGAGCGGCATGGCGGTGGAATCGTCGATCCACAGCCGGTAACCGTAGCGGAACTCGTCCCGGGGCGCGACGGCGATGACGTGCGTGGCGCGGCGGTTCAAGCGCATGCGCGCGACCTCGCGGATGTCGTAGAAGGTCGCGGTCTGGGCGTTGATGGCCGGAAAGCCCACGAGCGACTCCTGCGCCGAGCGTTGCTCCACCAGTACCGTACGGCGGTCCGGCAGATAGCAGGCGAGACTCGAGCCGGTGCGGATGAACTCGCGCCCGGAGCCATCGAGGGACACGAGCCGCTCGGCCACCTGTCCGTCCTGCAGGCGGTGAACGATGCGCAGCATCTCCACCGTACCGCCGTGCCAGTGCGAGAAGGTACCCTCGTAGCTGCCCGTGGTGAGCGCCGTGTTCATGCGCTCGAGCCACTGCGCCGGGGTCGCCGGCGCCATGGACTTCTGGCCCGCGGCGGCCGCAGGCGCGGCGCTCGCTGCAGGCTGCGCGCCTGCCGCACAGGCGCCCGCGGCGGCTGCCACCGCCCAGGCGAGCATCGGCGCCCGCAGAGCCTCGCTAGCGCGGGTCGCTCTGGGCATCGCGCGGCGGATCCTGTGCGCTGTCAGCGGACACGGCTACCGCGCCCCCGGACTCGCTCGTCATGAACGAGGACAGAAAGTTCCCGTGGGCAACGGGCGGCGTGAATACGCTGTGGGCCACCACATAGTTGGCGAGCTCGGTCGCCGGCACCACCGCCGCGGCTCCGCGCGCCGGGGGCGGCACGACGTACCGGTCGGAGGCGACCTGGGTGGCTGCGGTGCCCGGCGGCACGGAGACCGCTGCGGGAGAGGCGACCCGGCTCGGGGCGACGGCCGCGGCGAGCGGCACGCCGCTCCCGGCCGTGCCGGGTGCCTGCGCCCGCAGCCACAGAATGGAGGCCGCGGCGACACTCGCGGCCAGGGCGGCTCCCGCCACCGGCCGCCACCAGCGTCGCTCGCCGCGGCGTGGCGCGGTGTGTGCACTCAGTGGAGGCTCCGAGCCGATCAGCAGGCTCACGCGGCGCGCCACCCGGGCATTGAGACGCACGCCACGCTCGGCGCGGATCGCCGCCGCGATCACCGCATAGCGGCCCCAGCGCGCCTTGAGCTCGCTGTCGCGCGACAGGCGGCGGGCGAGCAGCTCGCACTCGGCGCCCGCCAGCTCCTCATCGAACATGGCGGACAACTGGCTATCGAGCTCTTCGTTGTTCATCCCAGCTCCTCGGTGCGGCCCAGCCCCCCCTCGAACACTTCGCGCAGGCGCCGGTCGATCGCCTCGCGCGCGCGGAAGATGCGCGAGCGCACCGTCCCCACCGGACAGTCCATGGCGGCGGCGATCTCCTCGTACGACAGGCCCTCGAGCTCGCGCAGCACGATGGCGGTGCGCAGATCCTCGGGCAGCGCCTCGATGGCGGCGTTGACGATCGAGCGAATCTCGTCCGTGAGCACCAACGCCTCGGGGGTTTCGGAATCCTTCATCCGGCCTTGCATGTCGTAGGACTCTTCCGGGTTGCGGTCGATGTTGTAATCGATGGGGCTGCGGTCGCGCGACACTACGGCATTCTTGGCGGTGTTGATCGCGATGCGGTACAGCCAGGTGTAGAAGGCGCTGTCGCCGCGGAACTGCGGCAGGGCTCGATAGGCCTTGATGAAGGCTTCCTGGGCAACGTCCTCGGCTTCGGCCGGGTTGCGGACATAGCGCATGACCAGCTTGACGAGTTTGTGCTGGTACTTGAGGACCAGCGCATCGAATGCCCCCTTATCTCCGCGTTGTACGCGGCGCACCAAGCTCAGATCGGTCGCGTCGGCGCTCATCGGCGCCCTCTAGACCGCCGGGGAGGGCCGCCACGCCACGCGCTGAATAGACTGTGACCCTCTGTAAAAGTTCAGCATACGGGAGAACCGTGACATAAGTCGCGGATGCGGGCCGCCAGCGAGCGCAGCTGCGGGTCAGCGGGACGCTGGTTTCCGAGAAAATACCCCGCCAGCAGGGGATCGGGCAGGTTGAGCAACCGCTCGAATGCCCCCCGCTCCGCCGGGGAAGCCCCGGCAAGCCCCTCGCGCGCGAAGCGCTCGAGGATCACGTCGAGCTCCTTCATGCCACGCCGGCAGCGCCACAGCAGCCGCCCCGGTGTCCCCGCGGGCGTCATCCCTGGCGCTCGGCGAGCATCTTCTTGAGCTCCGCGATCGCCTTGGCGGGATTGAGATCCTTGGGGCAGACGTCGGTGCAGTTCATTATGGTGTGGCAGCGATACAGCCGGAAGGGATCCTCGAGCTCGTCGAGCCGCTCGCCGGTCGCCTCGTCCCGGCTGTCGATGATCCAGCGGTAGGCGGCGAGCAGTGCCGCGGGGCCGAGGAAGCGCTCGCCGTTCCACCAGTAGCTCGGGCAGGAGGTTGAGCAGCAGGCACACAGGATGCAGGCCGCGGGCCGGTCGATCTGTTCCTGCTCCTCCTTGCTCTGCAGCCGCTCGCTGTCCGGCGGCGCCGGAGTGCGCGCCTGCAGCCAGGGTTTGACCGCCGCGTACTGCGCGTAGAAGTTGCTGAGGTCCGGCACCAGATCCTTGACCACCGGCATGTGCGGCAGCGGATAGATGCGCACCTCGGCGCCGAGGTCCTGCATCGAAGTGGTGCAGGCGAGCCGGTTCAGGCCGTTGATATTCATGGCACACGAGCCGCAGATGCCCTCGCGGCACGAGCGGCGGAAAGTGAGCGAGGAATCGACCGTCGCTTTGATCTGGATCAGCGCATCGAGCACCATCGGACCGAGCGTCCTGGCGTCGATCTCGAAGGTGTCGATGCGCGGATTGCCCCCGCGGTCGGGGTCGAAGCGGTAGATACGGAAGGTGCGCCGCTCGCGCACCCCCGCGGCGGCGCGGTGCGTGACACCCGCCACCGGGCGTGAGTTGACAGGCAGCCGGAACTGGACCATCGCGATCCTCAGTAGGTGCGCGCCCGGGGCGGTATCGACTCCACCTCCCCGGAGAGCGTGTTGAGATGCACCGGCCGGTAATCGAAGCGCGTGCGCCCCGGCCCGTCGACCCATATCAGCGTGTGCTTCATCCAGTTCTGGTCGTCACGCTGCGGAAAGTCCTCGCGCGCGTGCGCGCCGCGGCTCTCGGTGCGGTTGGCCGCCGAATGAATCGTGGCGGTCGACTGCAGCAGCAGGTTCTCGAGCTCGAGCGTCTCGATGAGATCCGTATTCCAGATGAGCGAGCGGTCGCTGATGCGCACGTCGTCGAAAGAGTCGAAGGTCTGGCGGATGCGCTCGATGCCCTTCGCCAGCGTCTCGCCGGTGCGGAACACCGCGGCATCGAGCTGCATGGTCTTCTGCATCTCGACGCGGATCGCCGCCGTGCTGCGCGAGCCACCGGCGAGGCGCAGGCGCTCGAGGCGCGCCACGGCCGCATCGCCGGCATCCGCGGCCAGCGGCCGGTGCGAGCTCCCGGCCCCGACGGTCTCGCCGCAACGCCGGGCCGCCTCGCGGCCGAAGACCACCAGGTCGAGAAGCGAGTTGCTCCCCAGGCGGTTGGCGCCATGCACCGACACGCACGCGGCCTCGCCCACCGCCATCAGTCCGGGGACCACGCAGTCGGGATCGCCCCCCTTCGGGCACACGACCTCGCCGCGATGGTTGGTGGGAATCCCGCCCATGTTGTAGTGCACCGTGGGCTGCACAGGGATCGGCGCGCGCGTCACGTCCACGCCGGCAAAGATGCGCGCCGTCTCCGCAATTCCCGGCAACCGCTCGTGGATCACGTCGGCGCCAAGGTGCTCGAGATGCAGCTCGATGTAGTCGTGCTCGGGGCCGGCGCCGCGGCCCTCGCGAATCTCGACCGTCATCGCGCGACTCACGACGTCGCGCGAGGCGAGATCCTTGGCGTTGGGCGCGTACCGTGCCATGAAGCGCTCACCCTTCGAGTTGGTGAGGTAGCCGCCCTCGCCGCGCGCGCCTTCGGTGATCAGGCAGCCGGCGCCGTAGATGCCGGTGGGATGGAACTGCACGAACTCCATGTCCTGCAGCGGCAGCCCGGCACGCAACACCATCGCGTTGCCGTCTCCGGTGCAGGAGTGGGCCGAGGTGCAGGAGAAGTAGGTGCGGCCGTAGCCGCCGGTCGCGAGGATGGTCACGTGCGAGCGGAAGCGATGCAGCGTCCCGTCCGCCAGATCGAGCGCCACGACGCCGCGGCAGGCACCGTCCTGCATGATGAGATCGATGGCGAAGTACTCGACGAAGAAGGTCGCGGCATGGCGGATCGACTGCTGGTAGAGCGTGTGCAGCATCGCGTGCCCGGTGCGGTCGGCGGCAGCGCAGGTGCGCTGTGCTATCCCAGCGCCGAAGTGCGTGGTCATGCCGCCGAACGGCCGCTGGTAGATGCGCCCGCTGTCGGTGCGCGAGAACGGCACGCCGTAGTGCTCGAGCTCGATCACCGCCGCCGGCGCCTCCTTGCACATGAGCTCGATGGCGTCCTGGTCGCCGAGCCAGTCGGATCCCTTGACGGTGTCATACATATGCCAGCGCCAGTCGTCCTCGCCCATGTTGCCGAGCGCGGCCGAGATGCCGCCCTGGGCGGCGACCGTGTGGCTGCGCGTCGGGAAGAGCTTGGTGATGCAGGCCGTCGACAGGCCGCGCTCGGCGAGCCCGAGCGTGGCGCGCAGCCCCGCGCCGCCGGCGCCGACCACCACCACGTCGTAGGTATGATCGATGAACCGCTGGGCGCTCACGCCGCGCCCCCGAGCGCCACCCTGAGCACCGCCAACACGCCGGCCGCCGCGAGCAATATGTGCACGAAGTTGACGACCACCAGCGTCACGGTGCGCGCGCCAGGCCGGGGCACGTAGTCCTCCACCACCACCTGCAGCCCGAGCCGCGAGTGCCAGGCCGCGACCACCACCAGGAGCATGAGGAGCAGCGCGGTCGTGCCCTGGCCCATCCAGGCGGCCACCGTCGCATGAGCGAACGACGGCAGCGCGAGCAGCGACACCGCGAACCACACCGAGAGCGGCACGAGCGCCACGGCGGTGAGCCGCTGCAGCCACCAGTGATGCACACCGGATTTGGCCGAGCCGGCGCCGAGTACCCGCCGCATGGGAGTGCGCAGGCTCACGGCGCGCGCGCCATCGCGAGCCACGCGCCGTAACCGACCAGCAGCATCAGCACGACGCTGATGATCGTCACGAGCCAGGCGGAACGCTCCGACTGCGCTCGCTCGAGCCCGCGGCCGGTGTCCCAGACCAGGTGGCGGATGCCGGCGACCAGGTGATAACAGGAGGCGATGATGAACCCCGCATAGACGAGCTTCATCAGCGGGTGCGCCAGCACCCGCTCGGCGCGCGCCAGGGTCTGCGCGCCGCCTGCTACCGCGACGAGCCAGTAGACGAGCAGCACGAGCCCTACCGAGAGTCCCATGCCGGTGATGCGGTTGAGGCCGGAGGTGAGCATGGTGTACTTGAGCTTGTACACCGAGAGGTGAGGCGATAATGGCCGGACCGGCATAGGCTAGAAATCGATGCAGCGGCCGTTCTTCTCCCAATCGCCGAAACGCGTCGGATCCGGTCCGGGCGGGCCGCCGAGCTCGCGCGGGCGCGCGGCCGCAGGCGTGCGCGCCGAAGCGGCTCCCGGGATGGCTGGATCAGCGGGTGGGGGAGGAATGGAAGGGTTGGACGGAGGCCGTCCCGGCCTCTTGCGTTGCGGCGTCGACATATTGACTTAGTCTGCCAGAATTCGCGTAACCGGGCCATGGAAAGCCAAGGAAAAACAACGCTCAACTCCATGTGCGCACAATGGAATCTGCTGCCGCTCGACTTCCTCGGCGCGCTGCGTGTGCGCGGCCGCGATGCCAGGGCGTTTCTGCAGGGACAGCTCTCCAACGACCTGACGCGGCTCGACGCCGGGCGATCGCTGCTCGCCGGTTATCACAGCCCGCAGGGCCGCGTGCTGGCGCTGCTGCGGCTGCTCGAGCCTGCCCCGGGCGAAGTGCTCGCCCTGCTGCCGCGCGAGCTCCTGACGCCGGTCATGAGCCGGCTCAAGACCTTCATCCTGCGCTCGAAGGTCGAGCTCGCGGACGCATCGGCCGACTGGCGCATCGAGGGGCTCGTCGGCCCCTCGGCGCCCGGGCCGGCGCCGTCTTCCGCCGCCGGCGTCACGCCGCTCGCGCCCCCCTTTGTGGCACGCCTGCCGCGCGCGCCGGGCACGGTCGCGCGCCTCGGCGACTGCGTCGCGCTACAGGTCGGCGAGCATCCGGCTCGCTGGCTCCTCGTCTCACCGGCGGCCGGCGCGAACGGCGAGCCGGGCCTCGCGCGCTGCGCGCCCGCGCCGCCTGAGCTGTGGCAGCGTCTCGCGATCGAGAACGGCGAGCCGCAGGTCTACGCCGCAACCGCCGGAGAGTTCGTGGCGCAGATGCTGAATCTCGATGCGCTCGGCGCGATCTCCTTCGACAAGGGCTGCTATACCGGACAGGAAGTGATCGCGCGTGCTCACTACCGCGGTCGCGTCAAGCGCCGCATGCAGCGCTTTCGCTCGGCCGGAGCGCCGCCACTCAAGCCCGGCGACGCCGGCGAGCTCGCCGACGGGCGCCCGTTCCGCGTGGTCGAGGCGCTGCGCGCCGGCGATGGGGCGTGCGAGTTCCTCGCGGTGGCGCCGCTCGTCGCCGGCGCGACGACCGGGGAGGCCAGGCCGGCCTCGGATACACTGCGGCTGGATGCCAGCCAACTGCCCCTGCCCTACGAGCTGCCCGAATGACTGACAACACCCACTCAGGCGGCTGCCTGTGCGGCGCGGTCCGCTATCAGGTTGCAGGTCCGCTGCGTCCGGTCGTCTTCTGCCACTGCACGCAGTGCCGCCGCAACACCGGCCACTTCATGGCGGCGACCGCGGCACGGCATCGCGCGTTCAGGCTGCTCGCGAGCGAAGAGCTGCGCTGGTACGACTCCTCGGACGCGGCGCGCCGCGGCTTCTGCGGCCGCTGCGGCTCGACGCTTTTCTGGCAGGCCGTGGGCCGCGACTACATTTCGATTGCCGCCGGCACGCTCGACGGCGCCGCCGGCCTCTCGAGCGCCTGCCACATCCATGTCGCCGACAAGGGCGATTACTATTCGATCGAAGACGGTCTGCCACAGAGTGCCGACGGCAATTTCTCCGTGGCGATTCCGGCGTGCGGATGAGCGCCTATGCCTCCGGCCGCATGTGCGGAAAGAGGATCACGTCGCGGATCGAGGCAGAGTCGGTGAAGAACATGACCAGCCGATCGATGCCGACCCCCAGGCCCCCGGTCGGCGGCATGCCATATTCGAGGGCGCGCACGTAGTCGGCGTCGTAGAACATCGCCTCCTCGTCGCCCCGTTCCTTGCGGGCCGCCTGGGCGCGGAACCGCGCCGCCTGCTCTTCCGGATCGTTGAGCTCGGAGAAGCCGTTGGCGATCTCGCGGCCCGCGATGAAGAACTCGAAACGGTCGGCGACGAAGGGATCGACATCGTTCGGCCGCGACAGCGGTGAGACCTCCACGGGGTAGGCGTACACGAAGGTCGGATCGAGGAGCTGCGCTTCCGCGGTCTTCTCGAACAGCTCGATCTGCAGCTTGCCCGGGCCGTCTTCGCGCTGGTAGGGGATGCCGAGCTCAGCGCAGCGCTTGCGCAGATAGGTGAGGTCGCGCAGCGAGAGCGGATCGATGCCGGGATTGTTGTCGATGAGCGCCTGCTCGACGGTCACGCGCGGGAAGGGGCGGGCCAGATCGTAGCGCCTGCCCTGATAGGTGAGCTCGAGGCTGCCGTTGAGGGTGGCGGCGAGCCCGCGCGTCGCCTTCTCGACCCAGTCCATGATGTCCCGGTAGTCGGACCAGGCGAGGTACAGCTCCAGCATGGTGAATTCCGGGTTGTGCTGGGTCGAGAGTCCTTCATTGCGGAAGTTGCGGTTGATCTCGTAGACGCGATCCAGTCCTCCGACGATGAGGCGCTTCAGGTACAGCTCGGGAGCGATGCGCAGATACATGTCGAGATCGAGCGCGTTGTGATGAGTGCGGAACGGGCGCGCCGCGGCGCCGCCCGGGATCGGCTGCATCATCGGCGTCTCGACCTCGAGGAAGCCGAGTGCGTCGAGGAAGTCGCGCAGATAGCGCACGATGCGGGCGCGGGTGCGGAATACCTCGCGGCTCTTCTCGCTCATGATCAGATCGAGGTAGCGGCGGCGGTAGCGGGTCTCGGTGTCGGCGAGCCCGTGCCACTTGTCGGGCAGCGGCCGCAGCGACTTCACCAGCAGGGAGAGGGCATCGGCGCGCACCGACAGCTCGCCCGTGCGCGTGCGGAACAGCACGCCGCTCCCGCCGATGATGTCGCCCACGTCCCAGCCCTTGAAGGCCTCGTAGACCGGCCCGAGCGCCTCCTGCTGCAGATAGAGCTGCAGCTGCCCGGTACGATCGGCGATCTTGGCGAAGCTCGCCTTGCCCATGACGCGCTTGAACATGAGGCGGCCGCCGACGCTGACGCGCGTCGGGTTGGCCTCGAGCCACTCACCGCTCTTCTCGCCGTAGGCGGCCAGCAGCTCGCCGGCGAGCGCGTCGCGCCGGAACGTGTTGGGGAAGGCCCCGCCGGCGAGCGCCGTGCGCCTGAGCTCGGCGAGCTTCGCGCGCCGCTCGGCGATCAGCTTGTTCTGGTCGCCGCCATCGTCGCCGCCGCCCGGCGGGTTGCCCTGCTCTTTCTGCATGCCGTTACACGCCCGCCTTGAGCGATGCCTCCATGAACTGATCGAGATCGCCGTCGAGTACCGCCTGGGTATTGCCCACCTCGACCCCGGTACGCAGATCCTTGATGCGCGACTGGTCGAGCACGTAAGAGCGGATCTGGTTGCCCCAGCTGACGTCCGATTTCGAGTCCTCGAGCACGCGCGCGGCGGCGTTGCGCTTGTTGACTTCCAGCTCGTAGAGCTTCGCCTTGAGCATCTTCATCGCGGTGGAGCGGTTCTTGTGCTGGCTGCGCTCGTTCTGGCAGGCGACCACGATGCCGGTCGGCATGTGGGTGATGCGCACCGCCGACTCGGTCTTGTTGACGTGCTGGCCCCCGGCGCCCGAGGAGCGGTACACGTCGGTCTTCAGGTCCGCCGGATTTATCTCGATCTCGATGTCGTCGTCGACTTCGGGCGAGACGAACACCGAGGCGAAGGAAGTGTGGCGGCGGTTGCCGGAATCGAACGGCGACTTGCGCACCAGGCGGTGCACGCCGGTCTCGGTGCGCAGCCAGCCGTAGGCATACTCCCCCTGTACCTCGACGCTCGCGCTCTTGATGCCGGCCACCTCGCCGGGGCTCGAGTCGATCACCTCGCAGCGGAAGCCGCGCGCCGCGCCCCAGCGCAGATACATGCGCAGCAGCATCTGCGCCCAGTCCTGGGCCTCGGTGCCGCCCGCCCCCGCCTGGATGTCGAGGAATGCGCTGTGGGAGTCCATCTCGCCGCGGAACATGCGCTTGAGCTCGAGGTGGCGCACCTCGCCCTCGAGGCGCTCGGCGTCGCGCTCGAGATCCGGCACGGTGCTCGCATCGCCCTCGGCCTCGGCGAGCTCGAGGAGCTCGGCGGCCTCGGCGATCCCGCGGCCGGTGCGGTCGATCGCGCCGGTGTCGGCCGTCAGCCGCGCACGCTCGCGCCCGAGCTCCTGGGCGCGCGCCGGATCGGACCACACCGCCGGGTCCTCGAGCTCCCGGGCCACCTCCTCGAGCCGCTCGAGCTTGCGGTCGTACTCAAAGAAACCCCCGAAGCGAGCCGAGACGCTCGCCGAGATCCTTGAGATGGCGCTTGAGCTGATTGACTTCCATGGGTTTCCTGCGCGGCTGGAGCGTAGGATGCTAACACCCGGGCGGCCGGTTCAGCGAGCGAGCGGCCGCAGGTGATCGACGAGCAGCTGCAGGCGCCGCTCGCCCTGGTACTGATTGACATCCAGCCGGTAGACGAGCTGTACCCGCCCTTCAGGCAGCGCCGCGGGCGTGCCCTCCGCGAAGTGATTGAAGGCGACGGCATCGAAGGCACGGCCGCTCGCCTCGGGCTCGACCCACATCTTCACGTGCCGCTCGCCGATGACGCGCGCGCTGCGCACGCTGAAGATCCCGTCGAAGGACGGCTCGGGGAAAGCCTGCCCCCAGGGTCCCCCGGAGCGCAGCGCCTCCGCGGTCTCGAGCGCGATCTCCGCCACGCCGAGCTCGCCGTCGGTCTCGATCGTCTCGGGCGCCGCGCGGCCGCCCATGCAGCGGGCCGCTTCCGCGTCGAAGGCGCGTGCAAACTCATCGAGCCGCGCGCGCTCGAGCGTGAGACCGGCCGCCATCGCGTGCCCGCCGAAGCGGCTGATGAGTCCCGGATGGCGCGTGGCAACCGCCTCGAGCACGTCGCGGATGTGCACGCCGGCGATTGAGCGTGCCGAGCCGCGCAGCGTGGCGGGATCGGCCGCCGCGAAGGCGATCACCGGCCGGCGCACGCGCTCCCTGACGCGGCTCGCGACCAGCCCCACGACGCCCTGATGCCAGTCGGCGTCGAAGAGACAGACGCCGCTGCGCTCCAATGCGCCCGCTCCGCTCTGCGTCAGGCGGCGCACCGCCGCCAGCGCCTCCTGCTGCATGCGCGCCTCGATCGCGCGGCGCTCCTCGTTGAGCTCGTCGAGCCGCACGGCGAGGCGCTGCGCCTCGGCCGGATCATCGGCGAGCAGGCATTGGATGCCGATCGTCATGTCGTCGATGCGGCCGGCGGCGTTGAGCCGCGGCGCCACCCCGAAGGCGAGATCGGCGGCGGTGAGATCGGCGGCGCTGCGATCTGCGATGGCGAGCAGCGCCTTGATGCCCTCGACGCAGCGTCCCGCGCGGATACGCCTCAGGCCCTGCGCGACCAGCACCCGGTTGTTGACATCGAACGGCACCACGTCGGCGACGGTGCCGAGCGCCACCAGGTCGAGCAGCTGCGCGACGACCGGTGCGCCGCCCGGGCGCTGCCCGAGGTGCCGCTCCAGGGCCGCCATGACGTAAAACGCCACCCCGACCCCGGCGAGCGCGCGGCTGCCGAAGCGGCTGCCGGCGAGGTTCGGATTCACGATCACGTTGGCGTCAGGGAGGGTCTCGGCCGGCAGGTGATGGTCGGTGATCAGCACGTCGATGCCGCGGGTGCGGGCCGCCGTCACTCCGGCGTGGCTCGAGACGCCGTTGTCGACCGTCACGATGAGCGTCGGCGAGCGCTCCGCCGCGAGCGCCACGATCTCCGGCGTCAGGCCGTAGCCGAACTCGAAGCGGTTGGGCACGAGAAAATCCGCGGCTGAAAAGCGCAGGCCGCGCAGCGCCCGCACCATGAGCGCGCTGCTGGTCGCGCCGTCGGCGTCGAAGTCGCCGACGATGAGCACGCGGCCGCCGGTGCGGTGCGCATCGAGGAGCTCGACCGCCGCCTGCGTGCCCTCGAGCGTGCCGACCGGCAGCAGCCGCGCGAGCGAGGTGTCGAGGTCGGCCGCCGACAGCGCCCCGCGCGCCGCATAGGCGCGCGCCAGCACCGGGTGCAGGCCCGGGTCGAGCTGCGCATGCGCGGCCGGCTCGCGCCGCACGACCGTCAGGCCCATGCGAACGCTCCAAGACCGGGGCGCGGCCGCCGCCAGCGCTTCAAGGCACTGTGCCTGCCGAGGGTGATGCGCGTGTCGTTCGCGATCAGCGTGAGTCGGCCGAGCCGGCCGGCCATGAGGGCATCCAGCGCTGGTCTGATCAGGCGCCGATCCAGCGCCGAGACCGCTGCGCTCAGGCTCCACGGATGCGCCCCGGGCGCGGCATCGGCAAGCCCCGCGAGCAGCACCGCGCGCACCGCACGCCGCTCGGCGAAGAGCGCCGCCGGACTCTCCGGCAGTGCCTCGAGCAGCGCTCCCGCAAGCGGGGCGAGCCCGTCGAGAAAGGCGTCCGCGCCGCAGGCGAGCGTGGCGCCGCGCCCCGGCCCGTTGGTCACGGCCGCGCGCGGCGAGGCCGCCGCAGGCAGAGCGCCGCCCCCGGCACCCCATAGCCAGAGCGATGTCACACGCGGCGCACCGCGCGCCGCGCGGGCGTCATTCAGCGAGGCACCGTGCAGCCACATCTCGACCTCCGCGGTGAGGCGCAGGAGCGGTGCCGCTGCCGGGCCCCGCGGCAGCGTGAGCTCCCCGCCGGCACAGCGTGCCGGCTCGGCGCTCGCGATCGCTGCCATCGCGGGCGTGGTCAGGAGGAGTTGTCCGTCGCGCAGGGGCTCGAGCACCAGGTCCGAGCCGCCGAAGGTGCGCTGGAAGTCCGACACGAGCCAAGTCTGCTCCTCCGGAAGGAGGCGCAGGATGCCGCCGCGCTCGAGATACGCCCGCGTGAGGCCTGCGACGAGGGTGACCGGCGTCGCCATCCAGTGCGTGGCGGCAAGGCCGCCGGCCGGGCGGGCCGCCGCGGCAATCGCCGCCACGGATACCCCGGCGAGATCGCCGCGCCCGAGCCACACCGCGAGCCAGCTGCGCCAGCCGCCCGTGAGCCTCGTCCGCGCGCCGAACCGCCCGGCATACTCGAGCGCGGCGGCCCCCCCGGCTTCGGCTTGCTCCGCCCCGTGCAGGTAAAGGTCTGGGATGACTATGACGGCCTCGTCCACCGGCAGTATCGTACCGCCCCGTGAAGTTCACGCTCGAACCCGGCATCCCCGCCAGGCTGATCCGCGGCTACTCGGAGGCGGAGATACGCATCGGCGAGCACAGCGTGCGCCGCAGCTGCATCGTCACGGCCGACACGCTCATCACGCAATGGGAGCCGCAGAGCTTCGCCGAGCTCACGCCCGCCCACCTCGAGGCGATTCTCGAATTGGCCCCGGAGCTCGTGCTGCTCGGCACCGGCCCGATCCAGCAGTTCCCGCCGGCGGAGATTCGCGCACTGCTCGCGCGGCGCGGCGTAGGACTCGAGGCGATGCAGCTCGGCGCCGCGTGCCGGACCTTCAACGTGCTGGTTCAGGAAGAGCGGCGAGTGGCCGCGGGATTGTTTCTGCGCTGACGGGCAGGACGATCGGCAGAAGACACAGGGGGAGGCTCAACCAACCAAACAATCATTCGAAGCTGACAGACTCGAACAATTGCACTGTTCTTGTTGTTCTTGGGAACCTTGTTGTTGTTGTTGCGACTCCCTCCACCCTGTGCCTTCTGCTGATCGCCCTCCCCGTTAGCCTGTCGTCATCGAGAGACAGGGGCGTGCATGGTAAACACGTCGCAGGAACCTGCGCAAGCTGCTTGAGGCACAAGGATTTTTCCCGGGCGCCGGACACCGCTGCCACACGCGGCCTGCGCCCCGATGCGAGAAATCTGCGGACCAGACGCACGATAGCTCTCGATTCAACTCATTTATTGCGATAAATAACAATATCTTATAATAAACATCTCAAGTGATTTGCTGAAGTCACTCTGCGGGCCATCCGCGGCCCGCTCGCTGCGGGAATCAGACTGGGTCCAGTCTCTCTAGGCGGTGCCGCCGAGCAGCGGCACGAAGGCGACGGCTCCGAGGGACTCCCGCTCGATGCGCGGCTCGCGGCGCGTGAAGCGCACCAGCTCCTGCTCCCCTTCGGGACCGAGGGGGACGATCAGCCGGCCGCCGACCTTCAGCTGGCTGAGAAGCGCATCGGGCACGGTGAGCGGCGCCGCGGCCACCAGGATGCCGTCGAAGGGCGCGTGTGCCTTCCAGCCGAGGGAGCCGTCGCCGTGCCGGAAGCGCACGTTCCTGATGCCGAGCTCCTTCAGCCGCTCGCGGGCACGCGCGAGCAGCGGCTCGATACGCTCGATCGTGTAGAGGTGCGCGACGAGCGGCGCCAGCACCGCCGTCTGGTAGCCGCAGCCGGTGCCAACCTCGAGCACTTTGTCGAGCGCACCTCCCTCGAGCAGCGCCTCGGTCATGCGCGCCACGATGTACGGCTGCGAGATCGTCTGCCCGAAGCCGATCGGCAGCGCCGTGTCCTCGTAGGCGCGGCTGCCGAGCGCCTCGTCGACGAAGATATGGCGCGGCACGTTGCGGATACGATCGAGAACCGCGAGGTTCGCGATCCCCTGCTCGCGCAGCCGCTGCACCAGCCGGTCGCGGGTGCGCGCGGAGGTCATGCCGATGCCCGCGAGGCGCAGGTCAGTCATCGAGGCCTTCCAGCCAGCTCGCGACACCCGGCAGTGCGCCGTGACGCGTGAGATCGACCTGCAACGGAGTCACCGATACGTAGCCGCGCGCGACTGCATCGAAATCCGTGCCGGGACCCGCGTCCTGCTCGGCTCCAGCCGGCCCGATCCAGTACACCGGGCGCCCGCGCGGATCCTGCGCGCGCATCACGGGCTCCGAGCGGTGCCGGTAGCCGAGGCGGCCGGCGCGGAAGCCGCGCAATTCCGCGAGCGGCAGGTCCGGCACGTTGACATTGAGGATGAGCGCCGGCTCGAGCGGTCTTTTCAGCAGCCGCGCGACCAGGAGGCGCGCCACCTCGGCGCCCGTCTCGAAGTGACCACCGCCTCCGGCCCCGGTGCACAGCGACACCGCGATGGCGGGCAGCCCGAGAAAGCGCCCCTCGAGCGCCGCGGCCACCGTGCCCGAGTACAGCACGTCGTCGCCGAGATTGGGGCCGTCGTTGACGCCCGAGACCACCATGTCGTGCTCGAAGTCGAACAGGCCCGAGATCGCCAGGTGCACGCAGTCGGTGGGTGTGCCCGGAACGAAGTACACGCCGGGCTCGGACTCATAGACCCGAAGCGGCACGTCGAGCGTGAGCGAGTTGCTGGCGCCGCTCTTGTTGCGGTCCGGGGCGACCACGGTCACCTCGGCCAGGGTGGCGAGCGCCTCGCGCAGGCGGCGGATGCCTTGCGCGCGAAAGCCGTCATCGTTGCTGACCAGGATCTTCACTGGGCGGGGATCGGGATCGTCGAGCCGCGGCAGCGCGTGACTATATACTTTTAATGACTCGCGGCGGAGGTAGCGTGGCTCACCCGGGCGGCGACGACGATCCTGACGATGCTGACGAGGCGGCGCTGTTTCGCGCCGCGGTGCGTGGCGTCAAGCCGCTCGCCGGCGGCGGCCACGCGCTGCGTCGCCCCAAGCCTCGCCCGCGCGCCCGCTTCACGCGGGCCGACCGCGCGGCGGTGCTCAAGGAGAGCCTCGCCGTCTTGCCTGCGGATCCGGCGCTCGCGGGTGGCGAGGAGTTGGTATATCAACGGCCCGGCGTGCAGAGGCAGGTCGTTCGCCGGCTCCGCCGCGGCGCGTACGCGATCGAGCGCGAGATCGATCTCCACGGCCTCACCGTCGCCGAGGCCAAGCAGGCGCTGCGGCACTTCCTCATCGAAGCGCTCGAGCGGGGCGTGCGCTGCGTGCGCATCGTGCACGGCAAGGGCCTGCGCTCCGGTCACCGCGGGCCGGTACTGAAGGCCGCGGTGAGCGCGGTTCTGCGACGCACCGGAGCGGTGCTGGCCTACGTATCCGCACGCCCGGCGGACGGCGGAACTGGCGCGCTCTACGTGCTGCTGTCCCCGCCATAGTGCAGTTGCCGGCGGTGTTTCAGTCGTCCGCGGCATCGGGCGCGGCATCTACCAGCTCGCGCAGCACCGCGGTCGCGAAGCTGCCGCGCGTGAGGCGAAAGCGCAGCGTCACGGCGACGGGCTCGGCCCGGCATTCGAGCTCGACCACACGCACCCGCAGGCTCCGACGCTCCTGCGCCATGCCGGCGGCGGCGCACAGCGCGCACTGGGCCTCGAGGCTTGCGCCGATGCGCATCTCGAGCTCGCGCACGAGCGCCCCGCTGCGCGGCTCGCCCGCGCCCCACAAGGGACCCGTCGGATGAATCTCGAGCCGGGCGCAGCGCCCGGCGAGCGTCTCGTCCGGTGCCTCGACGGGGAAGATGCTGCCGCGGCCGTCGAGCCCGGCCAGGTCGCCGCCGAGCAGTCGCTCCCAGCTGCCGTCCTCGACGCGGGCGGCAAGCAGCGCATTGAATACCACGCTGCGCGCGGCCGAGAGCCTGAGGCCCCGCTCCGTAGCCGGCAGTCGCGCCACTTCCTCCGTCTCGCCGCGAAGATTCCCGCCGGAGCGGCCGAAGCGTTGTGGCCCGAAATAGTTCGGTACCCCGCGCGCGGCCACCGCGGCCAGCCGGGACCTGAGACGCTCGGCGAGCTGCCGGCCGTCGCCAGCCCGGGCCCGCAGCCTCACCGTGAAGCGGTTGCCGGCGAGCGCACCGCGCGGGAGCTTGCGGGCATGCGGATGCGCCTCCAGCACCTCGAAGCCCTCGCCGCGCGCCGCAGCGAGATCGACCGATGTGCGTGGCCGCGGCACCGAGAACCACTGGATGGCAAGGGCGCGGCGGTCCTTGAGCCCGGCGTAGCCGACATCGTGCGGCCGGCAGCCGGCGAGGCGCGCGAGCTCGCGCGCCACCCAGGGCGTGTTGGCGTCGCGCTTGCGCACCCGAAGCAGCAGGTGCGCCCCGCTGCCGGCCGGCGCGAAACCGAGCTCCTCCTCGACCACGAAGTCCTCGGCGCTGGCGCGCATCACGGCCTCGGCCACCGGGGCCCCGTGCGCACGCGGCGGCCTGAACGCTGCGGCGAGTACCGCCTCGGCGGCAGCCTCCGACACGGCCTCAGGCCTCGGTGAGCAGCACGACGGCCTGCGCCGCGATGCCCTCGGCGCGCCCGAGAAAGCCCAGGTGCTCGGTGGTGGTCGCCTTGAGGTTGACGCGCCCGGCAGGCAGCTCGAGGAGCCGCGCCACTTCCTGCCGGATGGCCTCGCGATGCGGCGCGACCCGAGGCACCTCGGCGATGACCGTGAGGTCGGCATTCACGACCGAGAGCCGCCGGGCGCGCAGCATCTCGAGCACCGCCGCCACGAAGCGCCCGCTCGCCGCGCCCTTCCAGCGCGGATCGCTGTCGGGAAAATGCTGGCCGATGTCGCCGAGCCCGGCGGCGCCGAGCAGCGCGTCGCACAAGGCATGGAGCAGCACGTCGCCATCGGAATGCGCGACCACGCCCCGGCTGTGCGCAATACGCACCCCACCGAGCAGCACATGATCGCCCGGCCCGAAAGCATGCACGTCGATCCCCGATCCGATTCTCACGACAGCCTCCGCGAGCGCAGCACCGCCTCGGCGAGCTTCAGGTCCCCACTCGTGGTGACTTTGAGGTTGGTCGGCGCGCCTTCGACGAGCAACGGATGCTCGCCGCGCCACTCGAGTGCCTGGGCTTCGTCGCTCGGGTTGCGGTGCGCGGCGTACGCCTCCTGCAGCGCGGCGCACAGCTCGCCATAACGGAACATCTGCGGCGTGAGCGCGCGCCACAGCCCGCTGCGGTCGATGGTGCGGGCCACGGCCGGGCTCTCCGCCCGCTCGCTCGCCTCGCGCGCCTGCTTGAGAGTGTCGGCGGCAGGAGCTGCGAGCAGCCCGCCCCGGTCCGCATCGGTGACGCGGCTGATCAGGCGGGCGAGGTCTGCCGGTTCGAGACACGGCCGCGCGGCGTCGTGCACCAGCACCCAGTCGAGCGCAGCCGCGCGGCCCGCGAGCTTGCCGAGACCGCGGCGCACCGAGTCGCTGCGCTCGACGCCGCCGGGCGTCGCCGACACCCGCTCCGGCGCGAGCCGCGCGGCGACCCGCGGCCAGATGGAGTCGGCTTCGGCGATCACCACCACGGCGTGCGCGCAGCGCTCATCGCCGAGAAATGGCGCCAGCGCCCATTCGATGACCGTGCGTCCCATGAGGGGCGCATACTGCTTGGGAACGTCGCCCTGGAAGCGCCTGCCCGAGCCTGCGGCCGGCATGACCAGAAAGTAGTTCATTGGCCGAAAGACGCCCGCGGCCCCTTCAGCGGAGGGCGCCGCTCAACGCGCCGCGGTCCGCGTCGGCGGCGCGCTGGCCGCGGCCGCGCGTGCGGGCACTACCTGGTAGAAGGTCTCGTTGCGGGCGATCATGCCGAGGTCGCTGCGGGCGCGCTCCTCGAGCGCGTCCATCCCGGTCTTCAGGTTGCGCACTTCGGCGGCGAGCTGACGGTTGCGCTCGGCGAGCTGGGCATCCTCGGCCTGCTGGGCGGCCACGGCCTGACGCAGCCGCTCCACCTGGCGCACGCCGCTGTCGGAGACCCAGATCCGGTATTGCAGCAGCACGAGGACGACGGCCAACGCGGCGGCGAGCCACTTCATGGGAACGAGAGCGTAGCAGACGGCGAACGATGCGCGAAGGGTGTCACGTGCGCGCGGGGAAGGCGTCCCGTCCCGCGTAGCGCACCGGGCCGAGCTCCGCCTCGATGCGCAGCAGCTGGTTGTACTTGGCGATGCGGTCGGAGCGCGACAGCGAGCCGGTCTTGATCTGGGTTGCCGGTGTCGCGACCGCGATGTCGGCGATCGTGCTGTCCTCCGTCTCGCCCGAGCGGTGCGAGATCACCGCGGCATAGCGCGCCCTGGTCGCCATGTCGATGCAGGCGAGCGTCTCGGTGAGGGTGCCGATCTGGTTTGGCTTGATGAGGATCGCGTTGGCGATGTGCTTCTCGATGCCGGCGCTCAGGATCTTCGTGTTGGTGACGAACACGTCATCGCCCACCAGCTGGATCTTACCTCCGAGCACGCGCGTCAGCTCCGCCCAGCCATCCCAGTCGGCCTCGCTCATGCCGTCCTCGATCGTGACGATCGGGTACCTCGCGGCAAGATCCGCGAGGTAGCGGGCGAACTCGGCGGCCGTGAAGGCCCGGTTCTCGGACTCGAGCTGGTAACGGCCGTCGCTGAAGAACTCCGAGCTCGCGACATCGAGGCCGAGGTACACGTCCTGCCCCGGCCGGTAGCCGGCCTTCTCGATCGCCTCGAGGATGAGCTGCAACGCCGCCTCGTTGGAAGCGAGATTCGGCGCGTAGCCGCCCTCGTCTCCCACCGCGGTCGAGAGGCCGCGCGCGGCGAGCAATTTCTTGAGCGTGTGGAACACCTCGGCGCCGTAGCGCAGCGCCTCGCGAAAGCTCGGCGCCCCGACCGGAAGGATCATGAACTCCTGGATGTCGAGACTGTTGTCGGCGTGCGCACCGCCGTTGACGATGTTCATCTGCGGCACCGGCATCACCGGCTCGTGCTTCGCCGCACTCAGCCCGGCGAGGTGGCGGTAGAGCGGCGTGCGCGCATCGCTCGCCGCGGCCCGCGCCACCGCGAGCGAGACGCCGAGAATGGCATTCGCCCCCAGGCGTCCCTTGTTGTCGGTACCGTCGAGCTCGATCATGCGTGCATCGATCGCGGCCTGGTCGCGCGGGTCGGCACCGACTACGGCGCTCTCGAGCACGGTATTCACGTGCTCGACCGCCTTCAGCACCCCCTTGCCGCCGTAGCGGCGCTGGTCGCCGTCGCGCAGCTCGACCGCCTCGCGCGTACCGGTCGAGGCTCCTGAGGGCACCGCGGCCCGCCCGAGGGTGCCCGAATCGAGCACGACGTCGACTTCGACCGTGGGGTTGCCGCGCGAATCGAGGATCTCGCGGCCAGTGACAGCGCGGATACGGCTCATAGCAGTGATTCCTCGAACGGCGCCGCCTTGACGGCCCGGTCGAGCTCCATAAGGGTTGTGAGGAGCGGTTCCATGCGGCCGAGCGGCCAGGCATTGGGACCGTCGGAGAGCGCCTCCTCGGGTTTGGGGTGTGTCTCCATGAAGAGTCCGGCGACGCCGGCGGCGACCGCCGCCCGCGCCAGCACCGGGATGAACTCGCGCTGCCCGCCGGAGGCGGTGCCTTTGCCGCCCGGCAGCTGCACCGAGTGGGTGGCATCGAACACCACCGGGCAGCCTGTGGCGCGCATGATCGACAGCGAGCGCATGTCGGTGACCAGGTTGTTGTAGCCGAAGGAGAAGCCGCGCTCGCACACCAGGATCGAGTCATTTCCGGTCGAGCGGGCCTTGTCGACCACGTTTTGCATCTCCCAGGGCGAGAGGAACTGGCCCTTCTTGATGTTGACGGGCTTGCCCTGAGAGGCGGTGTTGACGATGAAGTTCGTCTGCCGGCACAGGAACGCCGGGGTCTGCAGCACGTCGACCACGGCCGCCACCTCGGCGAGCGGGGTGTCCTCGTGCACGTCGGTGAGCACCGGCACTCCGAGCTTGCGCCGCACGTCCTCGAGCACCTTGAGTCCGGCGTCGATCCCGGGACCGCGGAAGGAGCCGCGCGCGGAGCGGTTGGCCTTGTCGTAGGAGGCCTTGAAGATGAACGGCACGCCGAGGCGGCCGGTGATCTCCTTCAGGCGCCCGGCGATTTCCTCGGTGAGCGTCTGGCCCTCGATGACACAGGGCCCGGCGATGAGGAACAGCGGCCGCGCGACTCCGACTTCGTGTCCTGCCAGCTGCATGGCGTCAGGCGTCCGATGCGAGCTGCAAACTACGCGCCGGCGGCCTGCGGCAGCTGCGCGGCGCGCTGGGCGCGCGCGGCACGGATGAAGCCGGTGAAGAGCGGATGCCCATCGCGCGGGGTCGAGGTGAATTCCGGGTGGAACTGCGTCGCGAGGAACCACGGATGATTCGGCAGCTCGATCACCTCGACCAGGCCGTCGCGCGAGAAGCCGGAGAAACGCATCCCCGCCTGCCGGTAGCGCTCCAGGTAGCGGTTGTTGAACTCGTAGCGGTGACGGTGGCGCTCGAGGATCACATCGCGCCCGTACAGCTCGCGGGCGCGCGTGCCCGCGCCGAGCAGCACCTCCTGGGCGCCGAGACGCATGGTGCCGCCCTTCCCGGAGTCCTCGGTGCGCAGCTGCGCACCGTGCACCTGGTCCTGCCACTCGGAGATCAGGGCGATGACCGGATGCGGCGTGGCACGGTTGAATTCGGTGCTGTTCGCCTCGGCGAGGCCCTGCACGTGGCGGCCGTACTCGACGATCGCCACCTGCATCCCGAGGCAGATCCCGAGGTACGGCACCCCGTGCTCGCGCGCGAAGCGCACCGCCTGGATCTTGCCCTCGATGCCGCGCTCGCCGAAGCCTCCCGGCACCAGGATCGCATCCATTCCCTTCAGGGCGTGGGTGCCGTGCTGCTCGATGTCGGTCGACTCGATGTAGTGGATGTTGACGCGCGTGCGGCTCTTCAGGCCGCCGTGCATCAGCGCCTCGTGCAGCGACAGGTAGGAATCGCGGATCTGCACGTACTTGCCGACCATGGCGATGTCGACCTGGCCGTCGGGATTCGCCCTGGCGCTCACCACGTGGCGCCACTCGGCGAGGTCGGTGGGCGGGACCGTGAGGCGGAGCTTCTCGACCACGATGTCATCGAGCCCCTGCTCGTGCAGCAGGATCGGGATGCGGTAGATGTCGTCGGCGTCCACCGCGGAGATCACCGCGCGCTCCTCCACGTTCGTGAACAGCGCGATCTTGCGCCGCTGCTCCTCCGGCAGCGGGTGCCGGCAACGGCACAGCAGCACGTCCGGCTGTATGCCGATGCCACGCAGCTCCTTGACCGAGTGCTGGGTCGGCTTGGTCTTGATCTCCCCCGAGCCGCCCACCACCGGCACCAGGGTGAGATGCATGTACACGCAGTTGCTGCGGCCGAGCTCAACTCCGAGCTGGCGGATGGCCTCGAGAAAGGGCAGCGACTCGATGTCGCCCACCGTGCCGCCGATCTCGACCATGCAGACATCGGCGCCGTCGGCGCCGAGCTTGATCGAGCGCTTGATCTCGTCGGTGATGTGGGGAATGACCTGTACGGTAGCCCCGAGATAGTCGCCGCGCCGCTCCTTGGCGATCACCCGCTCGTAGATGCGCCCGGTAGTGAAATTGCTGTTGCGGCCCGTCGTGGTGCGCACGAAGCGCTCGTAGTGCCCGAGATCGAGGTCGGTCTCCGTGCCGTCTCCGGTGACGAACACCTCACCGTGCTGGAACGGGCTCATGGTGCCCGGATCCACGTTGATGTAGGGGTCGAGCTTCACCATGGCGATCTTGAGACCGCGGGCCTCGAGAATGGCGCCGAGCGAGGCGGAGGCGATGCCCTTGCCCAGAGAGGACACGACGCCGCCGGTGACGAATACGAATCGCGTCATATTTCCTGCAGGATTACCCGTCGTTGTGTGGTCGCTGCCGCAGAAAGGGCCGATCGACGACGGGCCAGCAGGTTAGCACATCTCGGCCTCGCGGGGGCGAGGTGCTTACCGGGGCGCGGCGGTCCAGACGAGACGCGCACGGCGGCGCGTCCGGGGGCGCGCCTGCACCGATTCATCGAGCCAGAGGTCCGCGACCGCGACCAGCTTCGAGCCGCTGAAGATGAGCGGCACACGGGCGCGCTCGGCGGGCGGCAGCTGCGACTCGCGCAGCAGGCTCTTCAGCGCACGCCGGGGCCGGCCGGGGCCGAGGGAGAGCCGCTCGCCGCCGCGCCGCCCGCGGATCGTGAGCCGGGCGGCGAGCGTCCCGGGATCGAGCGTCCCGTGGGCATCGGCCCTGAGCTCGATCTGACCGAGGTCGCCCGGCAGCGTGCACACGGGCTCCGTGCGCCATCGCCAGTGGATCTCGCGGGGCACGGCGGCGCCCTCGCCCGTGGCGCTGCGCGCAGCTGCCGGCGCCCGCAGCGTCAGCAGGTCCCTCTGTCGCTCGAGCCTCGCGCCCGGCCATTGCACGGCGGGCTGCGCGTCGGGGCGGGCGGCGAGCAAGGGGCCGGCGATCTCGTTGAGGCGCGCGGTCGGGGGAGCCGGAAAGCCGCGCGCGGCGATCCAGAACCTGAGCGCGTTGCGCCTGCGGTCCTCAGGGAGCGCCCGCAGGGCGCTCGCGGCGAGCGCCGCGCCGTGGCGGGCGGCTCCGAGGTCCGCCCGGGCCAGCTCCTCGAGCAGGCGCTGCGCCTCGGCCGCGTGGCGCGCGCTCCTTCCCACGGTCGCCGCCGCCGCCGGCCAGCGCTCGCGCACGACCGGCAGGACGCGCAGTCGCAGGAAGTTGCGGTCGAGGCGCTCATCGGCGTTGCTCGGGTCCTCCAGGTACGGAAGCTGCGAGGCGCGCACCCAGGCGAGCAGCGCCGCACGCGAGCGCGTGAGGAGCGGGCGCACCAGAAAGCCGCACGCAAAGGGTGCCACCTCAGGCATCGCGGCGAGCCCGGCCACGCCGGTCCCCCGCAGCAGCTGCAGCAGTACCGTCTCGAGCTGATCGTCCTCGTGGTGAGCGGTCAGGAGCACCTCGCCCGCCGCGAGCTCGCCAGCCAGCAGCCGGTAGCGCGCCGCGCGCGCCCGTGCCTCCGGAGACTCACCACGCACCCGCGGCACTTTCGCCACGAGCACCTTGCACGGTACGCCGAGAGCGCGCGCGAGCTCGCCGGCGCGCGCCGCCCAGAGCGCTGAGTCCGGGTGCAGGCCGTGATCGACGTGCAGGGCACGCAGCGCGCGCAGCCGGCGCTTGAGCTGCGCGAGCGCCGCGAGCAGCGCGGTGGAGTCGGCTCCGCCGGAGAATGCGACACACAGCGCGAGGTCGGGAAAGGCGGGCAGCAGCTCCTTGAGGCGCCGGGCGAGCCAGCGTGCGCCGAAGTTCTGCGGCCCCCGGGCCATCGGAGCAGCGCGCCGCGGCTCAGGCGGCGTTTTCGGAGAACACGCCGAAGCCGGCGATCTTGGCGGCGCGCGCCGCCCGCAGCTGATCGCGCGGCAACGCATCGAGCTCGTCCAGGTAGCGGATGAGCGCGGCCTTGAGGCGCGCCGCGGTGACCGCCGGATCGCGGTGTGCGCCGCCCAGGGGCTCCTCGATGACCTCGTCGACGAGGCCGAGCTTCAGCAGCCGGTCGGCGGTGAGGTTGAGCGACTCGGCCGCCACCTCCTTCTTGTCCTGGCTCTTCCACAGGATGGAGGCGCAGCCCTCGGGAGAGATTACCGAGTAGGTGCTGTACTGGAGCATGAGCAGCCGATCGCACACGCCGATCGCCAGCGCGCCCCCCGAGCCGCCCTCACCGGTGACGACGGTGACGATCGGCACGCGCAGCACCGACATCTCGAACAGGTTGCGGGCGATCGCCTCGCTCTGGCCGCGCTCCTCGGCGCCGACGCCGGGATAGGCACCCTGGGTGTCGATCAGGGTCACCAGCGGCAGGCCGAAGCGCTCGGCCAGATGCATGAGACGGAGCGCCTTGCGATAGCCCTCGGGTTTCGGCATGCCGTAGTTGCGCCGCACGCGCTCCTTGGTGTCGCGCCCCTTCTGGTGTCCGATCAGGACCACGGCGCGCTCATCGATGCGCCCGAGCCCGCCCACGATCGCCAGGTCGTCCGCATACATGCGATCGCCGTGCAGCTCATGGAACTCGCTGCAGACGGCGCTCACGTAGTCGAGCGTGTAGGGCCGGTGCGGGTGGCGCGCCAGCTGCGTGATCTGCCACGGCGTCAGGTTGGCAAAGATGCTCTGCGTGAGCTGGCGGCTCTTGGCCTGGAGGCGCCCGATCTCGTCCTGCAGGTTGACCCCCGACTCCGACTCCGAGGTGACGTGCTTCAGCTCCTCGATCTTCGCTTCGAGCTCGGCGATCGGCTGTTCAAAGTCCAGGAAGGAGACTGCCATGAAGCTGTCGGGCGCGGACCGCAACTCAAAAGGCCGCTTGCCGGCGGAGCGGCGAGGTTACGTAAGGAGCGGACCGATGCGCAAGTTGAGCCGTCAGCGGCCGTCGGCCGAGGAGACTCCGCCCGGGCTCGCGGCCGGTGCCGCATAGAGCACCTCGAGTGCGCCGCTCCCCACCAGGCCCTCGAGCTGCTCGAGCAGCTCCCGGCTCGCGCGCACGCTCCACTCCGCCCCCAGATTCAGCGCACCGCTGGCCGAGGCGGCCGTGTACTCGATGGTGACCGGACAGGGACCCGGACGCCACGGCCCGAGGATCTCGGCCAGGCGCTCGGTGAGGCGCGGCAGCTCGGCGTGCGAGCAGCGCAGCACGATGCGCTGCGCGCAGCGCGAGCGCAGCTCGTCGAACTCGGCGATGCGCCGCGCCGCGAGCCGCCACGAGTCGCTGAACTCATCGAACCGCAGCGTGCCCTCGATGATCACCAGCGCGTCCTTGACGATGAGATCGCGATGCCGCTGCCAGGTCTCCTCGAACAACATCACCTCGAGCCGCCCGGTGCGGTCGTCGAGTGTCAGGATCACGCGCGGGCCGCGCTTCTTCACCTCATCGATGAGCCCGGCGACCGTGACCGGCCGACCGGCGCCGAAGCGCCCCGGCTCGAGTCCCGCCACCGGCCGGTCCGTGACGAGGTCGCCGATGCGGTGCGACACCAGCCGCGCGAGACTCGCCTCGAAGCGCCGCAGGGGATGTCCCGTGAGGTAGAGGCCGAGCGTCTCGCGCTCGCCGGCGAGCCGCACCGACTCGTTCCACTCGGGCAGCGCCGCGCGCTCGCGCTGCGGTGCACGCTCTACGGCGGTGAGGCCGCCAAACAGGTCGTCCTGTCCGGCCTCGTGAGCCCGTGTGTTCTGGTCGCCGAGCTGCATGGCCCCCGCCAGCCGGTCCATGAGGGTGGCGCGGTTGGCGCCGAGGCCATCGAGGCTCCCGGAGCGCAGCAACGCCTCCAGCACCCGCCGGTTGACCTTGGTGAGATCGAGACGCCGGCACAGATCCTCGAGGCTCGCGAACGCACCGTGCGCGCTGCGCTCCTCGATCAGGCCCTCGACCGCGCCCGCGCCGACGCCGCGCACTGCCCCGAGCCCATAGCGGATGCGGCGCTCGCCGTCGGCGGCGAACTCGTAGCGCGAGGTGTTGACGTCGGGCGGGAGCACCTCGAGCCCCATGTCGCTGCACTCCTTGATGAGTGTCACGACCTTGTCCGTGTGGTCCATGTCCGCCGACAGCACCGCGGCCATGAAGGCCGCCGGGTAATGCGCCTTCAGGTACGCGGTCTGGTACGCAAGCAGCGCATAGGCGGCCGAGTGCGACTTGTTGAAGCCGTAGCCGGCGAACTTCTCCATCAGGTCGAAGATGTGCTCCGCCAGGCGTTCGCGCACGCCGCGTGCCACGGCGCCGGCGATGAATACCGAGCGCTGCTGCGCCATCTCCTCGGGCTTCTTCTTGCCCATCGCGCGCCGCAGCAGGTCGGCACCGCCGAGCGTATACCCGGCGAGCGTCTGGGCGATCTGCATCACCTGCTCCTGATAGAGGATGACTCCGTAGGTCGGCTTCAGGATCGGCTCGAGGCTCGGATGCAGATAGTCGATCGGCCCGTCGCTCCGTCCGTGCTTGCGGTTGATGAAGTCGTCGACCATGCCGGACTGCAGCGGTCCCGGACGAAACAGCGCCACCAGCGCCACGAC
>DATKLG010000066.1:0-16596 GCA_035542535.1 Steroidobacteraceae bacterium | reverse complement strand
GTCGCGACGACCCCCAACTTCGTGTTCATCACGCCGAACCTGTGCAACGACGGCCACGACGAACCCTGCGTCGACGGCCGTCCCGGCGGCCTGCGCTCGATCGACGCGTTCCTCAAGGCGTGGGTGCCGATCCTCCTCGCCGCGCCCGCGTTCCGCGCCGACGGCCTGCTGGTGATCACCTTCGACGAGTCGGACGGCGAGGGGCCTGACGGCTCGAGCGCCTGCTGCGGGGAGCAGCGGCTGCCTGGCGCGCGCTACCGGCCGGGTATCAACGGCCCGGGCGGCGGCCGCATCGGCGCGGTGGTGCTCTCGCCGTTCGTGCGGCCCGGGACCGTCTCCGACGTGCCCTACAACCACTATGCACTGCTGCGCACGATCGAGGCACTGTTCGGACTGCCGCCGCTCGGCCATGCCGGCGGGGAGGGGGTGCACGTCTTCGGGCCCGACGTGTTCACCGCCGCCGCGCGGCGTCCACCCGCGCGATGAGTTCGTCGACGGTCGGGTTGCGGCCCGCGAAAGCGCCGAGGAATCGCAGCGGCAGCATGAAGCTCACCTCGCGGCCGAAGCGCCCGGGATGGCGCAACGTGAGCGTCACGCGCGGCGGGTTGATGAACGGGCTGTAGCTGACGTTGACGATCTCGCCGAGCGCGATGCGCTCCTCGTCCTGGCCGAAGCGCACGCGCAGCGCGTCGCCGGTGTCCGTCACCTCGTCGGCGAGGTCGAAGACCAGCCGCCGCAGCAGGGTGAGGACGATCGCGCCCATCAGCAGCGGCGCCAGCAGCGCCGGCCAGGGCAGGGGACGGCCGGTGCGGCTCGCGGCCTGGAACGCGATCAAGGGGAAGCCGACGATCGCGACCAGGAACACGAGCGGCAGGATGCGCTTGTAGTAGACCGTCGCGCGCGAGGAGATGCGGTGCCCGGGCGTCACGGCCGCGCTCACGCGAGCTTGAGGTAGCACAGCGGCAGCGCCGTGGTGTACTTGATGGTCTCGAGCACGAAGCTCGCGCTCACGTCCTGGAACTCCACCGCCGCGATGAGCCGCTTGTACACCACGTCGTAGGCGTCGATGTCCGGCACCACGATGCGGATCAGGTAGTCGACGTCGCCGCTCATGCGGTGGATCTCGGTGACCTCCGGGATGTCGCGCACCGCGCGCACGAAGCGCTCGAACCACGCCTCGCTGTGGTTGCCGGTCTTCAGCGTCACGAACACCGTCGTGCCGACGTTGAGCGCGTGCGCATCGAGCAGCACCACCCGGCGGCGGATCACCCCGTCGGCCTCGAGCTTCTGGATGCGCCGCCAGCAGGGCGCCTTGGAGAGCCCGATCCGGTCGGCGATCTCCGCCGCCGTCAGTTCCGCGTTGCTCTGCAGCAGGTCCAGGATTTTGGCATCGAGCTTATCCATGGAACATTGTTTCTCCAGCGGGCCACAATACGCAACATTGTTGCGCTGCAGCCGGGCGGACTGCCGGCATTAGCAACCGCGTAGCGCCTTGTCGGGGCTAACATTTTCACCTATGGCGCCGCTGCGAGCCTTCACCGAACATCCCGCCTCGGTCGGGGAGAGTTACCTCGAGCACCTGGGGCGTGCGACGGGGTTTGGGCTGCGCATGGTGGGCGCAGGGCTCGCCTGCCTCGTCCACGGATTTCTGCCCTTCCTCTTCGTGAAGACCGGCAGCCGCACCATCAGCGACCTCAACGACCGCATGGTCGTCAACCGGCGCGTCACGCGCGCGCCGGCGCTCACGGGCGAAGCCCGACTGCCGCTGTAGCCCCGTGCGGGCGCTGGCACGCGCGCTCTCTCCGGGGCTGCTCTGGGCCCGCCAGGCGATCCCGGGCGTCCTGGTCGCGATCCTGATCGCGGTGGTCGCGCGCACCGTGGCCCAGCAGCTCGCCCAGGGCACGGCCGGGCTGCCCAAGTTCCCCCTGAGCCCGGTCATGTGCGCGGTCGTGCTCGGCATGCTCTGGCGCAACAGCATCGGGGTGCCCGCCTGGGCCACGGCGGGACTCAACTGGACCATGCACCGGCTGCTGCGCGTCGGCATCGCGCTGGTCGGGCTGCGCCTGACGCTCGCCGGGGCGGGCGCGATCGCCGTGAGCGCACTCCCGGTCGCACTGCTGTGCCTGCTGGTCGCGCTCGGCGGCGGTGTCGCGGTGGCGCGCGCCTTCGGTGTGCCGCGGCGCCTCGGGCAGCTGCTCGCGATCGGCACGGCAGTGTGCGGCTGCACCGCGGTGGTGGCGATGTCGCCGGTGCTGCGCGCGCGGCACGCGGAGACCGCCTTCGCGGTCACCTGCGTCGTGCTGTTCGGCTGCGTGGCGATGCTGCTCTACCCGAGCCTCGCGGGCCATTTCTTCGCCGGCTCGCCGCTGCACGCCGGCGTCTTCCTCGGCACCGCGATCCACGACACCTCGCAGGTGATGGGCGCCGCACTCATTTACTCGCAGCAGGCGGGCGCCCCGCAGGCGCTCGCGGCGGCGAGCGTCGCCAAGCTCCTGCGCAACCTCTCGATCGCGCTGCTGGTGCCGCTCGGGGCCTGGCTCGCGCAGCGCGCGGACGGTCCTGCCGCAGCGCCCGCGGCCGGCGCCGCCCGCCCGCCGCTGGTGCCGCTGTTCGTGCTCGCCTTCCTCGGCTTCATCGTGGTGCGCACCCTCGGCGATGCCGCCTGCGGCAGCGGCGCCGCCTGGCAGGCGCTCGTCAACACCGGCTACCAGGGCTCGGACCTGTTCCTCACCTGTGGCATGACGGCGGTGGGCCTCTCGGTCTCGTTCCGCGACATGTGGCACATCGGCTGGCGGCCGCTCGCCTCCGGCTTCGTGCTGGCGGTCCTGGTCGGCATCACCAGCCTCGCCCTCAACCTCGCCCTGTGGCGCTACGTCGGCTGAGCCGCGGCGCGCGCCCGCCCGCCGCGCACGCTACACTCCGCGCGCACTGACACCTGAGGCGCCTCCGGACGGGGCGCCGCAGCGGGAGGCATGCGGATGGCAGGCGCACGGGCGAGGGTTTCACGGCGGGCCGCGGAGGCGGCGGTGCGCACGCTGCTGCGCTGGGCGGGCGATGACCCGCGGCGCGAGGGGCTCCGCGACACCCCGCAGCGCGTGGTGGATGCCTACCGCGACTGGTTCTCCGGCTACGCCATCGACCCGGCCGCGTATCTGCGGCGCACCTTCGAGGAGGTCGGCGGTTACGACGAGCTGATCGTGCTGCGCGACATCGCCTTCGAGTCGCACTGCGAGCACCACATGGCGCCCATCATCGGGCGCGTGCACGTCGGCTACCTGCCCGACAGCAAGGTGGTCGGCATCAGCAAGCTCGCGCGCGTGGTGGACGGCTACGCGCGGCGCTTCCAGGTGCAGGAGAAGCTCACCGCGCAGATCGCCAACTGCATCACCGAGGTCCTGAAGCCGCGCGGCGTCGGCGTGGTGGTGGCGGCGGTGCACCAGTGCATGACCACCCGCGGCGTGCACAAGCGCAACGTCTCCATGGTGACCAGCCGCATGACCGGGGTGTTCAGGAGCGACGCGCGCACGCGCGCTGAGTTCCTGCGCTTCATCGACATGACGGGCAGCCGCGAGCCGTAGCGGCGCTCAGGCGCTCAGGGCGGCCTCGCTGCGCGAGGCGCGCTTGCGGTCGGTCTCCTTGAGGAAGCGCTTGCGGATGCGGATCGAGACCGGCGTCACCTCCACCAGCTCGTCGTCGGCGATGAATTCCACCGCGTATTCGAGCGTGAGCGCGATCGGCGGGGTGAGCAGGATGGCATCGTCCTTGCCGGCGGCCCGGATGTTGGTGAGCTTCTTGGTCTTGATCGGGTTCACCACCAGGTCGTTGTCGCGGCTGTGGATGCCGATGATCATGCCCTCGTAGAGCTTCTCGCCGGGGCTCACGAAGAGGCGCCCGCGCTCCTGCAGGTTGAAGAGCGCGTAGGCCACCGCCTCGCCGTTCTCGTTGCTCACCAGCACGCCGTTGTGACGGTCGGGAATCTCGCCCTTGACGGGCGCGAAGCCGTCGAAGATGTGGCTCATGAGCCCGGTGCCGCGCGTGAGCGTCAGGAACTCGCCCTGAAAGCCGATGAGGCCGCGCGCCGGGACGCGGTACTCGAGCCGCACGCGCCCCTGGGCGTCGACCGTCATATCGGCGAGCTCGGCGCGCCGCACGCCGAGCGCCTCCATCACCGCTCCCTGGTGCGCCTCCTCGATGTCCACCGTGAGCGCTTCGTAGGGCTCGTGCACCGTGCCGTCGACCACCTTGGTGAGCACGTGCGGGCGCGACACCGCGAGCTCGTAGCCCTCGCGGCGCATGTTCTCGATGAGGATGGTGAGGTGCAGCTCGCCGCGCCCGGAAACGCGCAGCACGTCCGGCTCGTCGGTGTCCTCGACGCGCAGCGCCACGTTCGACTGCAGCTCGCGGTAGAGCCGCTCGCGCAGCTGCCGGCTGGTCACGAACTTACCCTCGCGCCCCGCGAGCGGTGAAGTGTTGACCTGGAAGTTCATCTGCAGCGTCGGCTCGTCCACGGCGATCGGCGGCAGGCCCTCGGGGTGCTCGCGGTCGCAGACCGTGAGACCGATGTTGACGTCCTCGATGCCGGTGACGGCTACGATATCCCCGGCGCTCGCTTCCTCGACCGGCAGCCGCTCGAGGCCGGTGAAGGTCAGCACCTGGCCGATCCTGGCCTCGCCGCGCTCCTCGTTGCCGTAGCGCAGCGCCACCGTCTCACCCGGACGCACCGAGCCGCAGCGGATGCGGCCGATGCCGATCCGGCCCACGTAGGAGTTGTAGTCGAGCGTCGAGATCTGCAGCTGCAGCGGGCGCTCCTCCTGCGCCGCCGGCGGCGGCACGTACGCGAGGATCGCCTCGAAGAGTGCCGACATGTCCGGCCGCCGCTCGGTGTAGTCGGTGCTCGCCCAGCCCTGGAGGGCGGATGCATAGATCACCGGGAAGTCGAGCTGCGCGTCCGTCGCGCCGAGCTTGTCGAACAGGTCGAAGGTCTGGTCGATGACCCACGCCGGGCGGCTTCCGGGACGGTCGATCTTGTTGACGACCACGATGGCCTTGAGGCCCTGTGCGAGCGCCTTACGGGTCACGAAGCGCGTCTGCGGCATCGGCCCTTCGACCGCATCGACGAGCAGCAGCACCCCGTCGACCATCGACAGCACGCGCTCGACCTCGCCGCCGAAGTCGGCGTGACCCGGCGTGTCGACGATGTTGATGCGCGTCCCGCCGTACTCGATGGCGCAGTTCTTGGCGAGGATGGTGATGCCGCGTTCGCGCTCGAGGTCATTCGAATCCATGATCCGCTCGCCGAGCCTCTCGTGCTCGGCGAAGGTGCCGGACTGCTTCAGCAGGCAGTCGACCAGCGTGGTCTTGCCGTGGTCGACGTGCGCGATGATGGCGATGTTGCGGATCGGACGATGCATCGTTGAGCGGCCCGCCCACGGGGGGCGGCGTCGAAAAAAGGGTGCGCAGGGTAGCAGAACGCCTAAACAGGCGCCGGTTTCAAACTTAAATGTCTGATTTTACTGTCTATTTTACCGGAATTCCGATGCGCAGGGCGGAGATCGCGATGCGCACCTCGACGAAGAAGGCTACGTAGGCGACGGCAAGACTCACCATGGCGGCGACGAACAGCAGCGCAATCGCCGCGGCGAGCTCGAGGCCGAGGAACGCATCGGCAAACAGGGAGACCACGACCAGCGCCACGAGCAGCGCCGCGACCGCGCACATCGATATAGCCCCGTTGATATACCGTGCACGGCGGGCGAGCACCCTCAAGTCGGCGAGCAGCGCGCCGCGGCGCGCCGGCTCCTTCTCGAGCCGATCCTCGAGCGCGCGCGCCCGATCGACCACCCGCGAGAGGCGGTTGGTGAGCACGGCGAGCGTGGAGGCGACGCCGGTGAGCAGGAACACCGGCGCGACCGACGACTGGACCACATGCGCGATATCCATTCAGCCCCCGGGCGTGTCACGAGCGGCGCACAGCGCCGCGCGGCGTCCATCATAAACCCTGCCGCGGTTGCGACGCGCGGCGCCGCTCTCGTACGATCGTTCGACGAGTGGACAGGGTGACTGCGGCATGGCGGCGAGCAGCAACACGGGCGATGAGCGCTGCGACGCCCTGATCATCGGCGGGGGCCACAACGGGCTCGTGTGTGCCGCGTATCTCGCGGCTGCGGGACTCAAGGTGATCGTGCTCGAGCGCCGTGCGGTGGCAGGCGGTGCCGCCGTCACCGAGGAATTCCATCCGGGCTTTCGCAACTCGGTCGCCGCCTACACGGTCTCGCTCCTGAACCCGAAGGTCATCCGCGACCTGGAGCTCGCGCGCCATGGCCTGAAGGTGGTGGAGCGCCGCTGCGCCAACTTCCTCCCTACCGCCGACGGGCGCTATCTCATGACGGGCGAGGGCCGCACTCAGAGCGAGGTGGCGCGCTTCTCGGCGCGCGATGCGGCGCGCATTCCCGAGTACGGCGAGCGGCTGGATCGGATCGCCGACGTGCTGCGGGATCTGGTGCTGGTGACGCCGCCCAACGCCGTCGAGGGCGGCTGGCGCACGGCGCTCCCGGAGCTGGTGCGCGCCGCGCGGGTGGGCGGGCGACTGCGCCGCCTCGACATGGCTCTGCGCCGCGAGCTGCTGGCGTTGTTTGCGATGTCGGCGGGTGACTATCTCGACCGCTGGTTCGAGAGCGACCCGATTAAAGCGGTGTTCGGCTTCGACGGGGTGGTCGGCAACTACGCGAGCCCTTACTCGGGCGGCTCGGGCTACGTGCTGCTGCATCACGTCTTTGGCGAAGTGAACGGCAAGAAGGGTGCCTGGGGGCACGCCATCGGCGGCATGGGGGCGATCACCCAGGCGATGGCGCAGTCGGCGAGCGCGCGCGGCGCCGTGATCCGCCTCAATACCACGGTGCGCCGGGTCCTGGTCGAGGGCGATCGTGCGGTCGGCGCCGTCACCGACTCGGGCGCGACGCTGCGCGCCGCCGCGGTGATCTCCAACCTCAACCCGAAGCTCCTCTACCTCGACATGATCGAGCCGCACTCGCTCCCCGGTGAGTTCCGCGAGCGCATCGGCCACTACCGCTGCGGCTCGGGAACGTTCCGCATGAACGTCGCGCTGAGCGAGCTGCCCGATTTCACCTGCCTGCCCGGGCGCGAGGTCGGCGATCATCACACCGCCGGCATCATCATCGCTCCGACGCTCGCCTACATGGAGCGCGCCTATTTCGACGCGCGCACACACGGCTGGTCGCGTGCGCCGATCGTCGAGCTCGTGATCCCCTCGACGGTGGACGACAGCCTCGCGCCGCGGGGTCAGCACGTCGCCAGCCTCTTCTGTCAGCACGTGGCACCACGCCTGCCGGACGGCGCCTCCTGGGATGCGCACCGCGAGGCGGTGGCGGACCTGATGATCGACACCGTGAACGCCTGTGCTCCCAACTTCAAGGCCGCGGTGCTCGGGCGCCAGATCTTCAGCCCGCTCGACCTCGAGCGGACCTTCGGCCTCGTGGGCGGCGACATCTCGCACGGGGCGCTCTCTCTCGATCAGCTGTTCTCCGCCCGCCCGCTGCTCGGCTACGGTAACTATCGTGGGCCGCTCATCGGACTCTATATGTGCAGCGCCGGGACCCACCCCGGCGGCGGCGTCACCGGGGCGCCGGGCCACAACGCGGCGCGCGAGGTCCTCGCCGACTTCCGCCACGGGCGACTGCGGCGGATCGCTTGAGGGGGCCGCGCCTACGGGTCGCTGCCAACGGGGAGGGCAGGCGCCCACGGTTCCCTCGGCAGCTCCCGCAGCAGCGGCGCGCGACGCTCGTCGCCTGGAATTCGCTCCAAGCGACCCCACATCCCTGAGGCAGTGGCCACCCCGGCTCATCCACCACGCGCCTCTCGCCTCGCAGCCGGAATCCCCGGCACCCCCGAGGCTGTGAGCCTGCGCGGCTTCTTCGGGGTCTTCCGCTACAGCCGCCGCGCGCTCGAGCTGGTGTGGAGCACGAGTCGGCCGCTGACGGCCGCTCTCGCGGCGGTGACGCTCATCGCGGGCGTGCTGCCGGCCTCGGTGGCCTACGTCGGTTCGCTCATCGTCGATGCCGTCGTCACCGCCATGCGCTCGGGCGGCTCGGCTGCGCGCGTGGTGGAGCTGGTCGTCCTCGAGGGCGCGCTGGTGGCCGCGATCGCGGCGGCGCAGCGGGCGCTGTCGCTGTGCCAGGCGCTGCTGCGCGCGCAGCTCGGGCAGCGCGTCAACGTCATGATCCTCGAGAAGGCCCTCACGCTCGAGCTGTCGCACTTCGAGGACTCGGAGTTCTACGACAAGCTGACGCGCGCGCGCCGCGAGGCCTCGACCCGCCCCCTGAGCCTCGTGACACGCACCTTCGGGCTGGTGCAGAACGGCATCTCGCTGGCGAGCTACGCGGCACTGCTCGCGCACTTCTCGCCCTGGGCGGTCGCGGTGCTGCTGCTCGCCGGCGTGCCGGGCTTCGTCGCCGAGGTCAAGTTCTCGGGCGACGCCTTTCGGCTGTTCCGCTGGCGCTCGCCGGATTCGCGCATGCAGCTCTATCTCGAGACCGTGCTCGCGCGCGAGGACCACGCCAAGGAGGTCAAGCTCTTTGGCTTAGGCCCGCGCCTCCTCGAGCGCTACCGCGCCATCTTCCGGCGCCTGTACGGGGAGGACCGGGCGCTGGCGCTGCGGCGCGACGTCTGGGGCTTCGCGCTCGGGCTCATCGCCACCGCGGCACTCTATGGCGCCTATGCCTGGATCGCGGTGAGCACGGTGCGACAGCTCATCACGCTCGGCCAGATGACCATGTATCTGGCGCTCTTTCGCCAGGGCCAGTCGGCCGTCTCCGCGATGCTCTCGGCGGTCGGCGGCATGTACGAGGACAACCTGTACCTGTCGACGCTGTACGAGTACCTGGAGACCCCGGTGCCGGGGTCCCTGGGCAGCGCGCCGCGGGGACCGGAGCCCGAGGACGGCATCCGCTTCGAGGATGTCTGCTTCTCCTACCCCGGCGCCGAGCAGCCGGCGCTCGAGCACGTCACGCTGCACCTGAAGCCCGGCGCGAGCCTGGCGCTCGTCGGGGAGAACGGCTCGGGCAAGACCACGCTCATCAAGCTGCTGACGCGCCTCTACGCGCCGACCTCCGGGCGCATCCTTCTCGATGGGCGCGATCTCGCCGAGTGGGACGAGCCGGCGCTGCGGGCGCGCATCGGCGTCATCTTCCAGGATTTTGCCCGCTACCAGATGCTGGTGGGCGAGAACGTCGGCGCCGGGGACGAGCGCTACTTCGAGGACGAAGAGCGCTGGCGCACCGCCGCCGACAAGGGCCGCGCGAGCGAGTTCATCGCGGCCCTGCCGGCGGGCTACCACACGCAGCTCGGCAAATGGTTCCGCGACGGGCGCGAGCTCTCGGGCGGCCAATGGCAGAAGATCGCGCTGTCGCGCGCCTTCATGCGCACCGCTGCCGACATCCTGGTGCTCGATGAACCCACCGCGGCGATGGACGCGCAGGCCGAGGCCGAGGTGTTCGAGCACTTCCGCCAGCTCGCCCACGATCGCATCACGATACTCATCTCGCACCGCTTCTCGACGGTGCGCATGGCGGATCAGATCGCAGTCCTCGCCGGGGGTCGCATCGTCGAGAGCGGCACGCACGAGGAGTTGATGCGCCTCAACGGACGCTACGCGCAGCTCTTCACGCTGCAGGCGCGGGGCTACAGATGACGGCTAAAGGGGCCGCAGCGCGCGGCTAGCGCTGAGAGTCGATCCGCGATGGCGCAGGTCACTCTCCGCAAGCGACTCTAGCTCGGCGTCAGCACCACCACCGCGAGCGGCGGCAGACGCACGTGGAGCGAGAACCCATGTCCGTGCGCGGGAATCTGCGCGGCATCGAGCGCGCCGAGATTTCCCTGGCCGCTGCCGCCGTAGTCGGCGGCATCGCTGTTCAACCGCTCGCGCCAGCGGCCGCCGTGCGGCACGCCGATGCGGTAGCGCTCGCGCGGCACCGGGGTGAAATTACAGGCCACGACGGCCACACCGCCGGAGCGGTCCCGGCGCAGGAACGAGATCACGCTCACGTCGGCATCGTCGCAGTCGATCCAGCTGAAGCCCGCGTCGCTGAAATCCAGTTCGTGGAGCGCGGGCGTATCGCGGTAGAGGCGGTTGAGGTCGCGAACCCAGCGCTGCACGCCCGCGTGCAGCGGGTATTGGAGCACGTGCCACTCGAGGCTCTCGTCGTGCTGCCATTCGCGCCGCTGGCCGAATTCTCCACCCATGAAGAGGAGCTTCTTCCCCGGGTGCATCCACTGGTAGCCGTAGAGGAGGCGCAGGCTCGCGAACTGCTGCCACTCGTCGCCGGGCATCTTGCCGATCAGCGCACCCTTGCCGTGTACGACCTCGTCATGCGACAGCGGCAGCACGAAGTTCTCGGTGAAGGCGTACCAGAGGCTGAATGTCAGGCGGCTGTGGTGGTACTTGCGGTGCACCGGATCCTGGCGGAAGTAAGCCAGGGTGTCGTGCATCCAGCCCATGTTCCACTTCAGCCCGAAGCCCAGGCCGCCGAGGTAGGTCGGACGCGACACCATGGGCCAGGCGGTCGATTCCTCGGCGATCGTCTGCGTGTCCGGGTGATCGCGGTACACGGCGGTGTTCAGCTGCCGCAGGAACTCGACGGCGTCGAGGTTCTCACGGCCTCCGAAGCGGTTGGGAATCCACTCGCCGGCGCGCCGGGCGTAGTCGAGATAGAGCATGGACGCCACCGCGTCCACGCGCAGCGCGTCGATGTGGTACTTCTCGAGCCAGAACAGGGCGTTGCTCGCGAGAAAGTTGCGCACTTCGGCGCGCCCGTAGTTGAAGATCGAGCTGCTCCACTCCGGGTGGAAACCCTGACGCGGGTCGGCGTGCTCGTAGAGATGCGTGCCGTCGAAGCGCGCGAGTCCGTGCTCGTCCGTCGGGAAATGCGAGGGCACCCAGTCGAGCACTACGCCGATGCCGCGCTGATGCAGGTGATCGACGAGGTACATGAAGTCCTGCGGCGTTCCGTAGCGCGCGCTCGGGGCGAAGTAGCCGGTGACCTGGTAGCCCCACGAGCCGAAGAACGGGTGCTCCATCACCGGCAGCAGCTCGACGTGCGTGAAGCCGAGCTCGGTGACGTAATCGGCGAGCGCGTGGGCGAGCTCCCGGTAGCCGAGCGAGCGGTTGCCCTGCTCGGGCACGCGCCGCCACGAGCCGACGTGCACCTCGTAGATCGACCAGGGAGCGGCCAGGGCGTTGGCGCGGTTGCGCTCGCGCAGCCAGCTCTCGTCCGCCCAGTCGTAACCGAGCTCCCATACGACCGACGCGGTGCGCGGCGGGACCTCGGTGCGAAAGGCGTACGGGTCGGCCTTGTCGATCGCGGTCTGTCCGTCCCGCCCGACGACGTGGTACTTGTAGAGCGTGCCGGCACCGACACCTGCGACACTCCCCTCCCAGATGCCGGAGGAGTCATGGCGCGGCGCAAGCGGGTGGCGGCCGCGCTGCCAGCCGTTGAAGTCGCCGACCACCGAGACCGCCGAGGCATTGGGAGCCCAGACGGCGAAGTGGGTCGTGCGAGCGGCCTCGTCCCCGCTCGGGTGAGCCCCGAGGCGCTCGTAGGCGCGGAAGTAGGTGCCCTCGCGGAAGTGGTAGATGTCGTGCTCGGTGAGAAGCATTGGGCGAGTTTACGGCACTCGCCAGCGGCCCGAGCCCCCTATCAACACCTGGCGATCGTCGTCGGCTTCGAGACGGCTGGCGCGGGTGGACTCGAGCGCGCGGCGCGTCCGCTCGGCGGCCGCCCGCGCCTCGGCAGCGGCGGCCAGGGCCTCGACCGGCTGGCCGAGCAGGTAGCCCTGCACACCGACCGGTCCGCACTGGGCGAGGAATTCGAGCTGCGCGGCGCGCTCCACTCCTTCGGCGACCACCTGAAGCCCCAGGCTCTGACAGAGCGCGACGATCGAGCGCACGATGGCCGCCGAGCGCGGATTGCTGTCGACGCCGGCGACCAGCAAGCGGTCGAGCTTCACCCGCGCGATCGGCAGCTGCTCGAGCGAGGTCAGGGACGAATAGCCCATGCCGAAATCATCCAGCGCAATCGACACGCCGAGCGCGCGCAGCTGCTTCAGCGATTCGATCGTGGCGTTGCCGGTCTGCACGACCGTTTCGGTGATCTCGAGCTCGAGTGCGCTCGCCGGCAGCCCGGTCACCTCGAGCGTACGGGCCACCTGCTCGACGAAGTCGCTCTCGAAGAACTGCGGCGGCGAGACGTTGACCGACACGCAGGCGTGCTGCCAGCCCTGCGCACGCCACCCCGCCGCGGTTGCGGCCGCCGAGCGCAGCACCCAGCCGGTGAGCTCGCGGATGAGGCCGGACTTCTCCGCTGCCGGGATGAATTCGTTGGCGGCCGCGATGCGACCGTCGGGCCGCCGCCAGCGCAGCAGCGCCTCGAGTCCCATGGTCTCGAAGCTCAGCAGCGTCACCATCGGCTGGAACAGCAGCAGCAGCTCGCCGCCCTCGACCGCACGGCGCAGCGCCTGCTCGAGCCGGAAGCCCTGGGCGGCGGCAGCGTACAGCTCCGGACTGTAGGGTACGAAGCGATTGCGCCCGAGCTCCTTGGCGCGGAACAGCGCCACGTCGGCGGCGCGCAGCAGGCCGTCGGCGTCGGCAGCGTGATCCGGATAGAGGCTGCCACCGACGCTCGCGCTGGTGGTGAGCATCCGTCCGTCGACGGTCAGCGGCTGATGCAGCGTGCTCACGATACGGTTGGCGCACAGCGCGACTTCCTCGCCCGAGCTCACGTCCTCGAGCAGTACCGTGAATTCATCGCCGCCGAGCCGCGCCAGCAGCCCCGCGCCGCCGATGGCGGAGCGCAGCGCGCCGGCGATGTGCTGCAGCACGCGGTCGCCGAAGTTGTGTCCGAGGGTGTCGTTGATTGACTTGAAATTGTCGACGTCGACGAACAGCAGCCCCAGCTTATGGCGCGCGCCGGCCGCGGCGAGCGCCAGGTCGAGTCGCGCCGACAGCTGCCGCCGATTCGGCAGCTGTGTCAGCGGGTCGTGGTGCGCGAGGTGATGCAGGGCGCGAGTGCGCTCGTCGACGTGCCGCTCGAGCTCGGTGTGATGGGCACGCAGCTCCTCCTCGGCGCGCGCCAGCGCCACCGCCATCGTGTTGAACGACTCCGCCAGCTCATCGATCTCGGCCGAGCCGCCGCGTGGGGCACGCGCAGCGCGGTCGCCCCCGGCCAGCCGACGGGTGGCAGCCGTGAGCCGCCGTACCGGCAGACTGATGCTGGCGGTCAGCAGCACCGAGACGAGCAGCAGCAGCGCGAGCACTGCCGCTCCAGACATCGCCAGCGTGCGCTCGGCGAGCTCGGCCGCGGTTTGCGCGTGCTGCGCCGCCTGCAGCAGACCGCGGCGCGCCGGCTTCTGCAGCAGCTCCTGCACCTGGTTGGCCAGCGTGGCGCTCTCATCGATCAGGCGGCGCCACTCGCCGTCGCTCGTCTGGTCGTAGCGTTCGACCGCCCGGCGCAGGCGTACCGCGTCGGCGAAGTCCTGCTGCATGAGCGTCAGCCAGGCGCTGCCCGGGGAGCTCTGCAGATCCGCCGCGTGCGCCCGCAGCAGCGCGCTGAAGTCGCGCTCGCGGCGCGCGACCGAGCTCGAGTCCGCGTTGCCGCGGATATCGTCGATGGCTGACTGCAGCTCCGCGAGCGAGCGTCGTGCGATCACCTCGGTGCCGTTGATCGCGAGCCCGGAGCCACCGGCGACGGTGATGCGCTGGTAGACGTCGTCGAGGGCCGCGCGGCGCTCTTCCACCCACTCGGCCCGCTGCGCGGCGCGGCTCGCAAACAGGCGGCCGTTGGCGATGTGGCGGCTGAGCGCTGCGCGCAGCTCGCGCGCCGCCGGCGTAGCCGGCGCGCCGGGTGTGCCGTCGAAGTAGCTGCCGAGCGCATCCTCGAGCATGGCGCCCGCGCTGCTGATGGCGGCGAAGTCGGCGCCGTTACGCGCCTGCACGAAGGCGCCCACCGCGCGGTCGTAGTCGACGAGGCGCACCAGCACGGCGCTCGCGCGGCTCGCGAGCGGCTCGTGCTCATTCTGCATGCTGCGTACGGCGGCGAGCGCCTCGCGTGACGTGCGCGTCGCGAGCAGCTCACCCGCCACCAGCACGGCTGCGACCGCCGCGAGTCCGAGTGCGAGCCGTGAGCCCACGCCGAGGCGCGGCACGCGCCAGCGCCGGGTGCGGCGCCCGGCCGCGGGACGCGGCGCTTCGGAGCGGTCAGCTTCAGGGCTCGCTGGGCGCATGTGACATAAGGCGTTGAGGGACGGATAGTCCTTTGCCCTATACTAGCGGCCAAGATGAAGGGCGACTGCGACGCATGACCGAACAACTCGCCGACACGTTCGATGCGGCCTTCTCCAAGGCCGTCGACCTGGGCAACCGCATCGCGGACAAGGACAAGGACGCGGATCTGTGGGATATCGCCGACGGGTTGCTGGCCGGCGCGCTGCAGTACTGGCTGTACTCGCGTCAGCCGTGCGGCGACCCGCGTTGCCAGGATTGCCTGCCGATCAGCACGGCGCAGGGACGTATGGCCGAGCTCAAGCGACTGATCGAGCAGCTCGCCTCGGAGAGCGAGTACTTCCACACGCCGACGGACGCCAACGCCGGGCGCGCTTGAGCGCGCGCGGGCGTCTCAGCCGGCGGCGCGCCTCTCGAGGCCCTTGCCAGCGACTTCCTCGAGCGCCTGCTCGAAGAGGTGACAGCCCTCCTTGAGAAGCGCATCCGGTATCGTGAGCGGTGCGAGGAAGCGGATCACGTTCGAGTAGACGCCGCACGAGAGGATGATGAGTCCCCGGCGGCCGGCGGCCTGCACCACGGCGCGGGTCAGCTCGGCATCCGGGGCGTCCGCGCGCGCGTTCTTCACGAGCTCGAGCGCGACCATGGCGCCGAGGTTGCGTACTTCACCAACGCAGGGGAAGCGCACCTGCAGGCCCTTGAGACGCGAGCTCAGGAAGCGCCCGATCTCCTGGGCGCGCTTCAGCAGCTGCTCCTCGCGCATCACTTCCAGCACGGCAAGTCCCGCGGCGCAGGCGAGCGGCGACCCGGCGAAGGTTCCGCCGAGCCCGCCCGGGCCCGGCGCATCCATGATCTCGGCTTTGCCGGTGACGGCCGAGAGCGGCACGCCGCCGGCGACGCTCTTGGCGATCGTGATGAGGTCGGGCTCGACGCCGGCGTGCTCGATCGCGAACATGCGCCCGGTGCGCCCGAAGCCCGACTGGATCTCATCCGCGATCAGCACGATCCCGTGCGTGTCGCAAACGGCGCGCAGCCGCCGCAGCAGCTCGGGCGGCGCGGCGTAGAAGCCCCCTTCGCCGAGCACCGGCTCGATGATGATGGCGGCGACCCGCGTCGGGTCGACGTCCGCCTTGAACAGCTGCTCGAGCGCATCCAGCGTGTGCTCGACGGTGACGCCGTGGTACGGCATCGGGAAGGGCAGGTGATAGATCTCGGGCAGCATCGGTCCGAAGCCGGCCTTGTAGGGCTGCACCTTGCCGGTGAGGGCGATGCAGGCGAGCGTGCGTCCGTGGAAGCCGCCGGAGAAGGAGATCACGGCCGAGCGCTTGGTGTGGAAGCGCGCGATCTTGATGGCGTTCTCGACCGCCTCGGCCCCGGTGGTGAGGAAGATGGTCTTCTTGGGTCCCGTTCCGGGCGCGAGCGCATTGAGCGCCTCGGCGAGCGCCACGTAGCTCTCGGTGGGCGTCACCTGAAAGCAGGTGTGCGTGAGCTTGGCGAGCTGGGCCGCGATGGCCGCGCTCACCCTCGGGTGCACGTGTCCGGTGTTGAGGACCGAGATGCCGCTCGCGAAGTCGATGTAGCGCCGGCCCTCGACATCCCACAGCTCGGCGTTGGCAGCGCGCTCGGCGTATACCGCGAGCGAGTTGGTCACACCGCGCGGCACGGCCTGCTCGCGGCGCGCATGAAGTTCGGCATTGGTGGTCAAGGGGTGAGCCCTTTCAGCTGCGTGAGGGTCGCGGATCAACGGAGGCAGGCGGCTACTATACCCCGATCGGTCGCGAGCGCCGGCAAGACCCTCTAGAATGGCGCCATCTTGAGCGAGACTCCGTCCAACGCCGCCGGCGAGGCGATCAACACCGAGGTCGTCATCATCGGCGCCGGTCCCTGCGGCCTGTTTCAGGTATTCGAGCTGGGTCTGCTCGGCATCGGCGCTCACGTGATCGACTCGCTCAAGCACCCCGGCGGGCAGTGCGCAGAGCTCTATCCCGACAAGCCGATCTACGACATTCCGGCGCTGCCGGTGTGCGGCGCGCAGGAGCTCGTCGACCGGCTGCTGCAGCAGATCAAGCCGTTCGGCGCACAGATGCACCTCGGCGAGGAAGTGCTCGAGGTCCGCCGGCAGGCCGACGGTCGCCGCTTTCACGTGCGCACGTCGGCGGGCACCGAATTCGACGCCGGTGCGCTGATCATCGCCGGGGGCGTCGGCTCGTTTCAGCCGCGCCGCCTGGTCGTCGACGGCGCGGAGCCCCTCGAGGGACGCTCGATCCACTACCGCGTCCGTCGTGCCGAGGATTTTCACGGGCAGACGC
>DATKLG010000065.1:0-9776 GCA_035542535.1 Steroidobacteraceae bacterium | reverse complement strand
TGCCGGCATGGACCGGGCCGACCGGGATCTCGTGCACCCCGTCGCCTTCGACCCGCAGGAAGGGATAGTCGGCGACTTCGCGTTCGGCGAAGTCCGCCGCGCCGGAGGCGTCGCCGCGCAGCGGATGGTGGTCGGCGGGCCAGGCGCCGTGGTTGAACCAGGGGCGTTCGTCCTCGGCGCCCTCGGCGCGGATGCCGAGCAGGTCGGCCGTCGCGCGCTGCATCCGGTTGGCATAGGGGAAGATGCCGGCGAGGTCGGGATAGCGGTTCTGCGCGTCCGCGAGCGGCAGTTCCAGCCAGACGAGCCCTTCGGCGAGCGCGTAGGCCGCGCAGATCGCGAAGCCCGCGGCGCCGCGGTCGGCGCCCCACAGCGAGACCAGCCGCCCGCCGTTCTCGGCCACCGAGAGGGCTGCGGCGAGCCAGTCCTCGGCATCCGTCACGCCGCGGCGGATCGGCAGCGGCGCGGGCAGCGTCGTGAAAGCGAGCTTCAGTTCGGGGCTGGACATCGCGCTAGCCTCCAATCATCCGCGCCGCTTGGCGGAACCACTGGTCGAGGTAGGGCGGGATGTAGAGGCCCAGCATCAGGCCCAGCCCCAGATGCACGAAGACCGGCACCAGGGCCGGCGGATGGGCGAGCGGCTTGACCGAGGTCTCGCCGAAGACCATCGGCTGGACCCGGCCGAAGACCGAGGCGAAGGCCACGCCCAGGGCGAGCAGGAGGAAGGGCGTGGCCCAGGGCTGCTCGCGCATTGCGGTGGTGAGGATCAGGAACTCGCTCGCGAAGACGCCGAAGGGCGGCATGCCGAGGATCGCGAGCGAGCCCAGCATCAGGCCCCAGGCCACGGTGGGGCTGACCTTGATCAGCCCGCGGATGTCCTCCATCAGCTGGGTGCCGGCCTTCTGCGCGGCGTGGCCGACGGCGAAGAAGATGGCGGACTTGATCAGCGAATGCACCGTCATGTGCAGCAGGCCGGCGAAGGTGGCAATCGGTCCGCCGAGGCCGAAGGCGAAGGTCATCAGGCCCATGTGCTCGATCGAGGAGTAGGCGAACAGGCGTTTGATGTCACGCTGGCGCCACAGCAGGAACACCGCGACCACCACCGACAGCAGCCCGAAGCCCATCAGCATCTGCGAGGGGAGCGCGGAGTGCAGCGAGCCCTCGACCAGTATCTTGCAGCGCACGACCGCATAGATGGCCACGTTCAACAGCAGGCCCGAGAGCACGGCCGAGATGGGCGTCGGGCCCTCGGCGTGTGCATCCGGCAGCCAGTTGTGCAGCGGCGCGAGCCCGGCCTTGGTCCCGTAGCCCACCAGCAGGAATACGAACGCGAGGCTCAGCACCGCGGGCTCGAGCTGGCCTTTGACACCGTTCAGGTGCGTCCACAGCAGGGCGCTCACACCCTCCCCGCCGATGGCGTGCTCGGCCGCGAAGTACAGGAGGATGGTGCCGAACAGCGCCTGGGCGATGCCGACGCCACAGAGGATGAAGTACTTCCACCCTGCCTCGAGGCTTGCGGCGGTCCGATACAGCGTCACCAGCAGCACCGTCGAGAGCGTGGCGGCTTCCATCGCCACCCACAGCAGCCCCATGTTGTTGGTCGTCAGCGCGACCAGCATGGTCGTCATGAAGAGCTGATACATGCTGTGGTAGAGGCGCAGCTGCAGCGGACGGACGCGGCCGTGCTCCAGTTCGACGCGCATGTAGGGCCGCGAGAAGATCGCGGTCGTGAGCCCGACGAGCGCGGTGAGCGTCACGAGGAACACGTTGAAGGCATCGATGAAGAACTGCTCGTGAGCCACGAGCAGCTGGCCGGCGGCGACGACGCGCACGGCCAGCGCGCCGGCGGCGAGGAAGGTGAGCAGGCTGAAGCCGACGTTGAGCTCGGGCGCGAAACGCCGCGCCCCCAGCACCCCGAGCGTCAGCGCGCCGGTCAGCGGCGTTGCCAGCAGGATGAGCAGCTCCAGACTCAATCCTCCCCCCTCTCCGCGGCTTCCTCCCTGAGCGCCTCGAGGTGATGCAGGTCGAGGCTGTCGAACTGCTCGCGGATCTGGAAGAAGAAGATACCGAGCACCAGCACCGCCACCAGCACGTCGAGGGCCACGCCAAACTCCACCACCATCGGCATGCCGTAGGTCGCGCTCATGGCGCCGAAGAACAGCCCGTTCTCCATCGACAGGAATCCCACCACCTGCGACATGGCCTTGCGGCGCGTGATCATCATCAGGAAGGACAGCAACACGACCGCGACCGCGATGCCGATGGCGTTGCGCGTCGCGGTGCTCGCGAGCTGCGAGATCGGCTGGGCGAGGCCGAAGGCGAATACCACGATCAGCACGCCGACCAGCATCGTCCCGGAGATGTTGAGCAGCGGCTCGGCGTCCCAGTAGACCCCGAGCCGGCGGATCAGGCGATGCAGCAGCCACGGCAGGAGGATCACCTTGAGGCCGAGCGTCAGGGCTGCAGACAGGTACAGGTGATGCTGTCCGGTGCGCGCGGCCAGCAGCAGCGTCGCGAGCAGCAGCACGCCGCCCTGCACGGCGAGCAGATTGACGAGATTCACCACGCGCCGCTGCGACAGCATCGCGAACGACAGCAGCAGCAACAGCGCGGCACAGAAGTTCAGCAGCTGCAGGGTGAGGGGAACGGCGCTCACGGCTGCTAGGCTCCCAGCAGCAGGTGCACGAGGAGCCCCAGCACCGCAAACAAGAACGCCGTAGCGAGGAACTCCGGGGCGCGGAACACCCGCAGCTTGGCTGACACGGTCTCGATCAGGGCGAGCACGCCGCCGGCGGCGAGAAGTTTGGCGGCGAGCACCGGGATGGAGGCGGCCAGCGCGAGCGGGCCGCCCTGCCCGGTCGACACCCCCCAGGGGATGAAGAGGGCGAAGCCGATGCAGGCGTAGTTGAAGAGCTTGAGCGCCGCCGCCCATTCCATCAGGGCCAGATGACGCGCCGAATACTCGAGCAGCAGCGCCTCATGGATCATGGTGAGCTCGAGATGAGTGGCGGGATTGTCGATCGGGATGCGCGCATTCTCGGCGAGCAGCACCATGGTGAAGGCGACCGCAGTGAAGGCCAGGCTCGGGTACAGGCCGAGCGTCTGCGTCGCGAGGTGCTCGGTGATCGCCGGCAGCGCGGTGGTCGAGGAGATGAGCGAGGCGACGAAGATGATCATGAGCAGCGCCGGCTCGGCGAGGAACCCGATCATCATCTCGCGCCGCGCGCCCAGGGTGCCGAAGGCGGTGCCGACGTCCATGGCCGCGAGCGATATGAAGACGCGCGCCGTGGCGAGCAGCCCGACCAGCGCGATCGCATCGGCGACGCGCGTGAAGGGCAGCCGGGTACCCATCGAGGGAATGATGCCGGCGGCGACCACCATCGCGCCGAAGGTGATGTAGGGCGCGAGCCGAAAGAGCTGCGAGGCGTTGCCGGCAATCACGGCGTCCTTGTGAAAGAGCTTGCGGATGCCGCGGTACGGCAGCCAGATGCTGGGTGCGCCGCGGTTCTGCAGCCACGCGCGGCACTGATTGATCCAGCCGAGAAACAGCGGCGCCACGGCCAGCGCCGCCGCGAGCTCGAGCAACTGCGTGAGGAGCTCGATCGGTCTCATAGCACCAGCGCGAGCAGCGCGACCAGCGTCACGAAACTGTAGAGCAGATAGGTCGCGATGCGTCCCTGCTGCAGCCAGGCGAAGCCGTCGGCAATGCGCTGCACCAGTCCGGCGAGCGGCTGGTAGAGCCGCAGCCAGATACGATCGCTGATCAGCACCCGGTAGCGCGGAGCCCGATCGAACGGCTCAGGCAGCTCACGCCGCAGCACGAAGAACTGCGCAAAGATATGCCGGATCGGCTGGCCGAAGCCTTCGGCCGTATCCTGCATGCGGGCATCGAGTCGCGCGAAGCCGCAATCCCAGGGATCCGCGCGGCGGACGCGCTGGTGATAGAAGAGCCGCACGCCGAGGATCGTGAGCAATACGACGGCCGTCACCGCGAGCAGGAACACGAGCGCCGAGTAGGAGGCCTGGCGGCCGGGTATCGGCTCGAGCAGCCACCAGGGAGCAGTCTGTGCCGGCAGATCGGCGCCGCTCAGCTGTCTCACGACGCCGCGCAGGTAGTGGATGACCTGGGTGGGAAACAGCGCGAGCGCGATGCACCCGGCTGCGAGCCACACCAGCCCGAGACGCTGCAGGACTCCGGCGTCATGGGCGCGCGCCAGCGCGGCTTCCCGCGGCTGTCCGAGGAAGATCACGCCGAAGAACTTGACCATCACGTAGGCTGCCAGGGCCGCCGCCAGCACCACCACCGCCGCGCCGAGCGGCAGCAGCATGTTGACGAAGGTATGCGGCACCTCGTGGGCGAACAGGAAGGATTGCAGCAGCAGCCACTCCGACACGAAGCCGTTGAGCGGTGGCAGGCCCGCGAGCGCGAGCGCACCGATCAGCGTGAGCCAGGCCACCCATGGCATGCGATGGATGAGGCCGCCGAGGCGCCCGAGGTTGCGCTCGCCGGTCGAATGCAACACCGCCCCGGTGCCCACGAACAGCAGGCTCTTCATGAAGGCGTGGTTGAGGCAGTGGTAGAGGAGCGCGATCAGGGCGAGCGCCGCCAGCATCGGCATGCCGACGCCGTCGAAGACGATCGCGAGCCCGAATGCGGTGAAGATGATGCCGACGTTCTCGATCGAGGAGTACGCCAGCAGCCGCTTCATGTCGCTCTGCGCCGCGGCGAACACCACGCCATACAGCGCCGTGAACAGCCCGACGGCGAGCGCCACCAGGCCCCACCACCATACCGGCTGTCCGAGAAGGTCGAAGGTGACGCGCAGCATCCCGTACACGGCGGTCTTCAGCATCACGCCGCTCATCAGAGCCGAGACCGGCGAGGGCGCGGCCGGATGGGCCTCGGGCAGCCACACGTGCAGCGGCACGAGTCCCGCCTTGGCGCCGAAGCCGAACAGCGCCAGCAGGAACGCGGCGGCCGCCCAGGGTGCCGGCAGTCGTGCACCACGCATTGCCTCGAAAGTGAACTGCCAGCTGCCGCCCTGCATCACGCCGAAGGAGAGCAGGATGGAGATTGCGCCGACGTGCGCGATCAGCAGGTACAGGAACCCGGCGCGCCGGATCTCGGGCAAGCCGTGCTGCGTGGTCACGAGAAAGTACGACGACAGCGCCATCGTCTCCCAGGCCACCATGAACGCGTAGGCGTCGTCGGCCAGCAGCACGACGCCCATGCTCGCCAGAAACAGGTGGTACTGCAGGCACTGCAGCCCGGCGGAGGTGCCGTGGCCGCGGCGGAAATAGCCCGCGGCGAATATCGAGACGCCCGCCGAGGCCGCCCCGAGCAGGAACAGAAACACGCTGCTCAGCCCGTCGCGCCGCAGGTGCACCGGGAGGTCGGGCAGTCCGATGGCGAGAATGGCGCGCTCGGGGGCCACTCCCAGACTCCAGCCGGCGACCGCGGCCAGCGCGACGCTCACGAGCGCACTGAGCGGAAACAGCGTGCGGCCCACGAACCGCAGGCTGGTCGGGCGCAGCAGGCCCGCCACGCCGATGACGCCCCAGAGAACCAGGAGCACCAGGCAGGCGTTGAGGGGCGAGTACTGCGCGGGCGTCACGGCGGGTTACCACTGAAGTCGCGCTGGATTATAATGGTATTAGATGCCGCGTCGCATCCATCGGAGTGGCGCCCTTGCCCGTCGAAGTTCGCACCGCACGCCTGACCGTCCTCATCGACCCGCGTAAGAAGACGCTGTTCGAGCGCCTGTGCACGGAGGAAGACGCGACCCCGTCGCAGGTGGTGCGGCGGCTGATCCGGCGCTACATCGAGGAGCGCACCGGCCGGCCGTGGAATCCGCCGGAGCAGCGCCCGGCGCGCCGCGGCCGGCGCTCCTGAGCGAGGGGATTACGACGGCGGGAACCTGGCCAGTACTTCGGCCACGGCCGTTTGAATCGAGGCCGCGGAATTCTCGATGTCGGCGCGCGTCAGCTCCTTCGACGCCCAGCCGTGCCACACCGGCCGGTGGCTGCGTCCGTCGAAGATGTCGATCGACAGCGTGCCCTCGCGGTACTGACGCACATCCACCGTGGATCCCCAATAGGGACTGCCCCACCCGCCGTTGTAGCCCCACCCAGGGCCCATGTAGGTCGCCGGGTAAGACTGCACGTCGATGCGCTCGCGCGAGCCCAGGGTAATGTCGACCACAAAGTCGGCCGAGGCCGCATCCTCAGTGTAGGTGTAACCCTTGCGCACCAGCTCCGCCTGGGTTGCATCATGAGCCCGCTGCCGGACCAGCGGGTTGCCAGTGGACGTAGTGGGCTGCTGGCGCGGCAGCCAGGCAAACGAGTGGTAACCCGCGAAGCTCGCGCTGCGGTCGTAGTCGCTCGCGACGCGCATCGACTCGCAGGCCGTGAGTGCCGCAGCCGCCAGCGTCGCGGCAAGTAATCCCGCTGCGGCCCGGCGGTAAGCGGCTCGGCGGCCTCGCTCTGGCTCGGATGCTGGCATCACGCGCTTGCTCCTCCGTGAGCTTTCAGCATGCCGAAAGCGGGTTGCGCCCGGCATACGTAGTTCTACGCTAGCGCGGGGGGGCAGGGGCAGCGCATCGGTACTTTCGGCTACTTCCCAGCCGCGCGCCTTTTGCGTAGTCTGATCCGCCGTGTGCTCAAGGCCGTCGAGGAGAAGCGTATGAGGCAGGTATTTGATGAGTCCCGCCGCCGGTTGCTGAAGAAAGTTGCGCTCGGCACGGTGCTGATCCCGATCGCCGGGGCTGCCTTCACGACGGCGGGCGCCGCCGATCTGCCGCTGGTCGGCAGCGACGATCCGACCGCCAAGGCCCTCAAGTATGTCGAGGACGCTGCCAAAGCCAGCGACGCGAAACCGGGCAGCAAGTGCGCCACCTGTGCGCTCTACCAGGGAGCCGCGGGCTCCGCGCAGGGAGCCTGTCTCCTGTTCCCGGGCAAAGCCGTCAAGGCGGGTGGCTGGTGCAGCTCCTGGACCAAGAAGACCTGAGCCGCACCGCCTGATCGATTCGCGCGCCCATCGGCCCCGTGCAGCGATCCGGCCTCAATACGCTGTGCGTGCATGCCGCGCACGCGCCCGATACGGCCGTGGGTGCGATCGCTGAGCCCATCTACCTCAGCACCACCTTCGAGCGCGACGCCGCTGGCGCCTACCCGAGAGGCTATCGCTACGGCCGCGAAGGCACCCCCAACCGTGCCGCGGTCGAATCCTGCCTGGCGGCTCTCGAGGGCGGCATCGGTGCCGTCGCCTTCGCCTCCGGGCTCGCGGCCAACATGGCGGTGCTCGACCTGCTCGGCAAGGGTGAGCGGCTGGTGGCGCAGCGCGAGGCCTACTACGGCTCGCTGAAGCAATTCGGCGAGGTCGCGCGGCACCGGGGTGCGCAGCTGCAGCTGGTCGATTTCCGCGATCTGTCCGCGGTCGAGGCGGCGGTCGCCGGCGGAGCTCGCCTCCTGTGGATCGAGACTCCCACGAACCCATTGCTCAACATCACGGATCTGAAGCGCGCCGCCGAGATCGGCCACGGCGCCGGCGCTCTGGTCGTATGCGACAACACCTTCGCCACGCCGGTGTGTCAGCATCCCTTCCGGTTCGGCGTCGACCTGGTGGTGCACAGCGGCAGCAAATATCTCGGCGGACACAGCGACGTGCTGAGCGGTGCGGTCGTGGTACGTGAGGACGCAACGCTGCTCGAGCGCCTGCAGAGCTGGCAGCGGATGGCCGGCGCGCCGCTCGCGCCGTTCGACTGCTGGCTGCTGCGCCGGAGCATCGCGACGCTCGCCCTGCGGGTGCGCGCGCAGTGTCAGGGGGCGCTCAGGGTCGCGGAGTTCCTCGCCGGACATGCCGCCGTGGAACGGGTCTTCTACCCCGGGCTGCCCGCGCACCCCGGCCATGCGCTCGCGGCGACACAGATGCCCGGCGGATTCGGGGCAATGCTGTCGGTGTGCATCGCGGGCGGCGCGGACGCGGCGCTGCGGACCGCGAGCCGTACTCACCTCTTCACGCGCGCCACCAGCCTCGGCGGAGTCGAGAGCCTGATCGAGCACCGCGCGTCCATCGAAGGACCGGGAACGCGGACGCCCGAGAATCTGCTGCGCCTGTCCATCGGCATCGAGGAACCCGAGGATCTCGTCGAGGATCTGGCGCAGGCGCTCGGCTGAGCCGCGGCAGTCAGGGCGCCGCGCGGCGCGCGCTCGCGTGCGCGCGCATGAAGCGCCCGAGCGCGGCGAATGACTGCACGAGTCTCACCAGCACCTCGGCGTCCATCGGCTTCGACGCGAACAGCAGCGGCGCGCCCGGCAGCCAGGGCAGCCCGACGTTCGACAGCTGCGCGCTCAGGAATATCGTCGGGACCACGTGCCCGAGCGCATGGCAGATCTCCTGAGCGACATCGGCGCCATCCATCTCGCCGGGGAGGTTCACGTCGACGATGAGCACGTCGGGAATGCTGGCACCCTGCCCTATCAGCTCGAGCGCGCTCGCGCCGTCGGGCGCCGTCATGGCCTCGAATCCCTCGGCGCGCAGCAGCTGCGCCATGCTCGCGGCCAGCTGCTCATCGTCCTCGACGTGCAGCACCACGAAAGCCGGCTGGCCCCCAAAACTGCCCGGGTTGGCGCTCATGGCGACTCCTCGAGAATGCTAGCGTCGGCGCGCATGCGGCGTCAGTACGCATCTTCGCCTACCTCATCAACGCAGATAGGCCTCGGCCGCGTAGCGGCGCATCATGCGGTGGCTGTTGAAGTAGACGGCGTTCCTGCTGATCGCTCCTTTCATCAGCCGCGCCCAACCGGCGCGGTCGTCGTAGAACAGGGGCAGCACCGTGTTTGCCAGCTTGTCGTAGAGCGTCGCCGCACCATCGATCGACCAGCCGGTGACGTTCTCGATGCAGCCCTCGATCCACCAGCCATCGAGCACCGACAGGCTCGGCACCCCGTTGAAGGCCGCCTTCATACCGCTGGTGCCCGAGGCCTCGAGCGGCGGCAGCGGCGTGTTGACCCACACGTCGCACCCGGCGACGAGCAGGCGGGCGAGCGCCATGTCGTAGTCGGGCAGGTAGACCACGGCCACGTCGCCGGCGAGCGCGCGCGCCCGCTCGTGCAGCAGCCCGATCAGGTGCTTGCCCTCCGCGTCGTGCGGGTGCGCCTTGCCGGCGAGGACGATCTGGACCCGCCCGCCGCGACCGAGGGCGCGCAGGCGCTCGATGTCCGCGAACAGCAGGTCCGGCCGCTTGTAGGCCGTCATGCGCCGCGCGAACCCGAGCGTCGCCACCCCTTCCCCGAGCGTCACGCCGGTGCGCGCACGCACCTCGCCGAGCAGTTCGAGCTTGGCGGCCCGGTGCGCGGCACGCAGTTCCTCCGCCGGCAGCGTGTCCGCACGTACCAGCCGTTCCGGCTCGTGGCACCACCCCGGGACGTGGCGGTCGTACAGCACCCGCAGGCCCGGCGCCGTCCACGTGTACGGGTGCACGCCGTTGGTGATCGCGCGGACCTGGTAGCCCGGGTACATCTGCGCGGAGACCTCGGCGTGGCGCTGGGCGACGCCGTTGACGAAATCGCTGAGCGCAAGCGCGAGCGCGGTCATGTTGAGCGCGTCGCGGCCGCCGAGTTGCTCGAGGAGCGCGTAGTCGATCGGCCCGCCAGCCGCGCCGGGTGCGGCGGGCGCGGCGGCGCCGGGCGCGCCGCGGGCGGCGGTGCCGCCGTAGGTGACGCTGCTGAAGAGCCGGCGCACGAGCGCGTAAGAGAAGCGGTCGTGGCCCGCCTCGACC
>DATKLG010000064.1:0-29643 GCA_035542535.1 Steroidobacteraceae bacterium | reverse complement strand
TCCAGAGCGACTCTATATGTTCGGCCAGTCGCGCGGGGGCACCATGACCTACATCGCACTCAAGCGTGGGGCGCCCGTCAAAGCTGCCGCCGTGATTGCAGGTCCGTCAGAACTTTCAAGGGACACGAAGGCGTTCATCCATGGCGATTGGTTTGTAAACGGCAATGAATGGTTCGATGGCGCCGCGAAAGTCTGGCCGGACTATGAGCACCGGGCTGACGAGTATTACCGGGCGCGCTCTGCGGCATCGTGGGCCGATCAGATCAACGTCCCGGTATTAGTTATGCACAGCCGAACCGACAGGCTGGTCCCGGTCATGCAATCCTTGCGAATGGCGATGGCATTGCAGGAGGCGAACAAGGTGTACGCGCTGCACATTTACGACAGTGATGGGCATCTTTTGCCTCGTAATCTGGAGGACCGCAATCGGAGGATCATTGACTGGTTCAATCAATTCGGCGCAAATGGCAGCGGGCCGCGGTGATCATCGTGATTGGCTGGAGGCCCCAGTTCTGCGTCGCGACACGGCAGAGGTCACTGGTTCGAGCCCAGTATCGCCCACCAATTAGAACAAAAACTTCCAGCACTTCCCTCAGACTGATTCACTCGAATTTGGGAAAGTGAACTTCCCCCGCGCACTAGAGGGTGGCGGTTGAGGATCCCAGTGCCGTCCGCTTCCGGCCCAACACCGGCCGCTCGTGCAGTAAGGTCGGCGTCGGTAAAGCGGTCGTTGGTTCGGTGATGATTCGTGCGGAGATGCCTCCTTAAATCGAGCGACGCCGCGACGAACCAAGACGATCAGTGAGCCATTCGTATACCACGCTAATGGCATCCTCATATGAATCGCAGGGTCGACTATCAAGTGCTCGCCTAGGACCTATCATCGTGGAAGCAGTCGTTCGCATCGATCCGGCAGAAAGGTGGCGCTCTTTTCCGTCCCAAGACATGCTGTAGACATCTGGGCCTGGCTCGCCAAATGCTCCGCGCTGGACTGCCAATGCTCGCTTCGCTTCCTCGTCGCCGTCCGACGCATCGACAGTAAAAGAACCAAATGATTGCCAATTGCAATCGAGTCTTCGCACCACGATATTTTGCTTTGCCAGGCGCTCCGCTAAATCTGCGAAGCGACGGACATAAACGATTGCAAGCTCGACTGGAGTACTCATGGCGATCTAGCTTATCTCAGACCGTGAGAGCGGCGCATATTCGACGGCGCCAAACATCCGGTTCGGGAGGGCACGTGGGGCAGCAGGCGGCCAGGAGCAGGCGTAGCGACAGTTGACCGGCGTGCCTAAAAGCTGTCATTCCGCGCGTCGCCTGTGGTGTCAGTTTGGCGGGCGAGACGCGAGGTAGGCCGCGATCGCCAGCATCTCATGGCTTGTTAATTTCGACGTTACTGACTGCATTATTGCCGCTGATGTCCCGCGACGTTCGCCGCTCTGGAAGTCCCAAAGCTGCCGGACCAAATAGCTTGGCGGGCGGCCCGCGATAGGAGGAACATCACCAATGCCAGTCAATCTGGTGCCATGGCAACTGCTGCAGGAAGGCGTGCCGTCTGCGGCCATTGTTGTGACTAATGTCTCGCCAGCGGCCACACTGCCGCGAGGTACATAAGCAATGAATCCTGAGTGCGAATCACGATTTAGAAGGCCGATGGTGCTCTCGGGCAGTTCGACGATACGATCTCCTATCGGCTCTGTGCCGCCATTGGGAATAGCAGTTCTCATCAGAGTTTCGGGGTTTACGACCGATTTGGCCACAGCAGTCGTCTCAACCACGCGAATCCAAGGACGTGGTTTCAACGACGCAAAATACTGCGCGGCGGCCGATACCTGATCGTCGGTGTATCTTTTTTTCAAGGCTGTGAGAAACCCGATAGTGTTTGAGTTGCCGACCAGAATGCGTCTCGAGCCACTTCGAAAATCCGCGAACTGCTGCACAATGTATGAAGCGGAAAGTCCGGCGAGCGATGCGGATTCAACGTGTCCAGATCCGTTCGGAAGATGACAGAGGGCGCAGGGTAATGCCGCTGGATTGTCCGCCCCTGTGCGCTGGCCACGCGCTACGATATCCGGCATTGGTGGGTGTTCGTCTGGATACCAGTCCGGAGGGTTCAGTACATCCTGCAATTGGCTACGCGTGTAGGATTTTCTGCTGCCCGGCGCACTCCATTCAGCCGGGCTGTCAGAACGAGGCATTGCGTTCACCTTTGCCGTTTCGGTGGATGGCAAAAAGAATGCCCACTCAGGTCTTTCCACGGCAAATGTGGTCCCGGCGTAGAGGGCGACGCAGACGACAGCAATACAGCGTGCAGAACTCCACATTTTCACATCAGTCTCACGGTGTAGATACGCACCCCCGATTGTACCTGCGCCAAAACGGCGGAAACTGAGCTCATTGGAAGGGCGGATATCTGCCGTTCGCGGAGGACCGCTTGGGGTGGTCGCTCGAGCCCTGTTGCCGGAGATTGACCGCGAGCGGCACGCGCGAGCGGCACGCGCGATCGGCCGCGATGGACATGGCGTATCCTGCGTCACGATTATGCAAACCGCCCAGTCAAAGATCGTAAGTCTCTTCGCAGGTTCCATTCTCGGTGTGGCCCCCGTGCTCGCCCCCATGACTACGAGTGCGGACAGCTCCAGTAGCACTCACCGCTACTATGAGGTGAGAGGGGCCAAGCTCTACACGCAGATCTACGGCCACGGCCGGCCGATCGTATTTCTGCACGGTGGGATGGCCTTCTTTGACAATAGCTTTCCCAAGCAGCGGGATTATTTCTCTTCCTTTCGCACGGTCATCGGAATCGATCAGCGTGGGCATGGCCATAGCCCGGACGGCCCGTGGTCTCTCTCCTATAAGATGATGGCCGATGACACCGCTTCGATCATCGAGCAGCTCGGCCTCGGCCCCGTGGATATCGTGGGCCACAGTGACGGCGCCGATCTCGCCCTCATCCTCGTGCGAGATCACCCAAACTTGGTGCGTCGATTGGTTATTTCAGGCGCAAACATTCGGGTGGACTTATCTCCGGAAGAAAAGCTGCGTACCCAGTGGTCGCAGGAGCAATTGGATACTCATCTCCGGAAGATGGCCGCCGTGCTTCCGCCGTGGTTCTTGCCTGACTATGCGAAAGTCAGTCCCGACGGTCCGGATCACTGGATGTCACTACTGGCGAAGTGCTACGACATGTGGCTACAGCCCATCGTGATCGAGCCCGCCGACCTCAAGAAAATTTCAATACCAGTGCTCGTAATGGCTGGGGACCACGACTTCACGTCGATCGAAGAGAATGCTGAGATATTTCGGGATCTGCCGCATGGGCAACTCATCATTGTGCCGGCGAGCAATCATGGAACATTCAACAGCCGGCCCGATCTGGTCAATCTCGCGATACGCGAGTTTCTCGAGCAATCGGACACCGGCATGGCACACTAGCTCGGCGTCACGGAAACCGCGCAGGATTCGGACGGCGGGGGCGGCAGGCCGATGCGTTCGCGGATGCGATCGAACGCTTGCTGCGCGCGCAGCGGATCCCAACGCGGCTCGATCGCAAGAAACGTGAGTCGCACGTCGTGCTCCTGCGTCGCCTCCTCCAGGGTCTCGAGCGCGAGGGCGTGTTCGCCAAGCCCAAGGTGCACGAGGGCGCGATGCACGGGGGGCACGTAGCGGCGTCGGGATCGATTCTCGAGCGAGCGCAGGACGGCTTGGGCCCGAGCGGCATCGCCTCATGCGCCGAGCGTGTAGCCGCGCAGAGCCGTGGCCTCCGTGTTGCCGAACGAATAGCGCTGCGCCTTGAGAAATTCCCCGAGCGCGCGCCGTGTGCGACCGCGCACTCCGAGGAGCTTGCCGAGCACGATGCGTGCCACCCAGAATCGTGGCATCAGCTCCAGCACGCGCTCGAGCGGCATCATCGCTTCGTCGTAGCGCCGGGCGTTGTAGAGAAATTGCCCCTCGTGGGTGTTGAGGATGGGTGAGACCGGATCGAGGCGCCGTGCCGCGCGAATCTCGGCGATCGCCTCGTTGTGGCGGGCGAGATTGGAATGCAAGTGCGCGAGGAACATGCGGGCGCTCGAGTCGCTGGGGTTCAGGGCCACGGCCCTGCGAAAGGCCTGCTCGGCGCCGCGCCAGCTCCAGTCGTGCCAGAATTGCACGACTCCATGTGCAACGTGTGCCTCAGGCAACGCGGCATCCAGTGCGAGGGCCCGCTGTGCGGCCTCGCGTGCCTGCCTGAAGCAATCTTTCGGACGCGCATCGCTCGTGATTGCCAGGGTCGCGTAGCACATCGCCAACCCGGCCCAGGCCGGCGCATAGCGTGCATCGCCTGCCAGTGCACCTTCAAAATGCTGAATGGCACGGTGGATCGCCGGGGCCGTGCGCTGATCTCGCAGCTGACGTCCCCGAAGGAATCGATCGTATACGTCCGGATCCACGGCAGCGGCCGGCGTGTGCGGAACCGCGAGCTTCAGACGGATCTGCTCCGCGACCGCCTGGCCGATCTCGGCCTGAACCTGCAGGATGTGGTCGAGCGGCCGATCGAAGCTTTCCGACCAGACATGCATTTGATCACTTGCCCGGATCAGTTGCAGTGTGATCCGCACGCGGCGGCGCTCGTGCCGGACACTTCCCTCGATCAGATAGTCCGCGCCGAGCTCCATTCCGATCTCGGCAATGCTCTTTCGCGTACCCCCGTAGCGCAGAACGGAGGTGCGCGCGATCACGCCTAGTTCCTGCGGTGAGCAGCGCCCGAGCTCGGCGATGAGTTGCTCGGTGAGTCCGTCACTGAAGTAGCTGCGCCGCGGATCACCGCTCAGGTTCTCCAGAGGCAGCACGGCGAGCACTGAGCGAGCGGGCCAATCCGCACTCGCGGCCGGCATCGCATCCGCCGATCGAGCCTCGGGACGCGCGAGGAAGCGATACCCCTTGCGAGGCACGGTCTCGATCCCGCTGGGCTTTGACGGCTGATCCCCGAGGGCGCGGCGGACCTTTCGAATGGCTGTGTACAGCGCCGAGTCTGCTTCTATAACCACGCGGCGTCCCCAGATTTCCCGGACCGCATCCTCGTGGCTGACCAGTCTGCCAGCCCTCTTCACAAGCAGGCACAGCAGCTCGAACGGTTTGCGGTCGAGTTTGATGCGCTGGCCTGCCCGACGCAGCTCGAAATTCTCGCTATCGAGCTCGAAGGGATCGAAATAGAACTTCCCTGCGGCCATCGGCGGCCGTCCTCTCCGCGGGGGAACCGAGGGAGAGTGTAGGCGCTCGACCGCTCGCCCGGACAAGGAAAAATCAGAAATCCTTCAGCTCGAATGCAGGACTCCCGTGCGCTTGGGGCGTAGCGTCTCGCCCCGTCGTGACACAAGCATTCCCTGCAGGAGAACATTCATGAAAATATGGCAAATGCGCTCATTTCTTGCGGCCCCGGTGCTCGCTCTGGCTCTCGGCGGAGCAGCCCGAGCCCACGATGGCGACGCAGCCTGCTCCAAGGCGCTGCTCCACGGGGACTACGCTTTCACGATCACCGGCCAGATCTTTCCTCCCGGCAAGCCCGCGATCACCCGCCAGGGCGTGGCCATGACTCACTTCAATGGCGACGGCACGCTCACGCAAACCGACTTCGTCATGCAGTATCCGGACATGGGCGGCGGGTCTTCGCCGGTGCCGGGCGAGCCGGATGGCGTGACTCAGTTCAACACCGGCGAGCAGGGCAGTTATCAGGTGTTCGCGAACTGCACCGGGGAGATGGAGATCGATTTCCCGCCCGTGGGCGCTGGCGGCGCGGTGATCAAGGCTCGGTTCGTGCTGAGCCGCGACGGCGAAGCCATCCATACGGTCGTTTACTCCGCCCAGCCTCCCGGCGCACCTGGACCGGTTCCCGCGATGATCACGAGCGAAGGCCACAGACTGTTTCAGCGTTCTAACGGTTGACAGACGCTCGCTAAATATCGGGGCCCTAGAGCGTTCCAGGAACGCCTGGGGCCCGCTCGTAGTCGACAATCAGCTCGCAGCAGCCCGCGATCGACCTCATGTTCGAACGCGGCGACACGGTTTCTGCAAACTGGCCCAGGCTCCGCACAAGGGATATGCGACCTGCGCCGCGAGATATCGATTTTAATGGTGGCCAGGGGCGGAATCGAACCACCGACACGCGGATTTTCAGTCCGCTGCTCTACCAACTGAGCTACCTGGCCGCCGGCTTGGGAAGGCCGCGTATTAGACCGGCCTGCGGCCGGGTCGTCAAGCAATCGTGGCGCTAAGCCGTTGATTCTTTGGCGTGTTCGCAGCGGGGGCCGAGGACGAGGTGTCCGCGAGGATACGCCCGGGACCGGGACCGCTCTCTCTAAAGAGTGACCTGCCCGCCCGCCGGTGGGGCAGCGGCGCAGGGGAACCCCATGCGGCGCGCTAAACTCTCTAACTACCCCAAGGAACGCTCAGGTACATGGCCGCCAATCCGTCCCAGCTCGAACCGATCAACGACTTCCCCTGCGCGCAGGAGCTGACCCGGATCAACGAGTCGCTGCAGGGGCGGGAGCGTCTGCTCACCGCCACCGCCCGCGCGAGCCGCCTGCTGCTCGAGGCGGCCGACGTACGCGCGGCGATCCCGGGCGTGCTTGGCCTGATCGGCGAGGCCGCGCGCGTCGATCGGGTCAACCTCATGGAGACGCGTACCGGTCCGCAGGGAGAGCCGCTGCTGGTCGTAGTCAGCGAGTGGACCGCCGAAGGCGTGGCGCCGAGCCTGCACGATCCGCAGAACTGCGCCTGCGACGAGCGCAACCTCTCCGACCTGTGCTCGGAGCTGCGCTCCGGGCGCAGCGTATGCTTCAGCGATGGCGAAACCCCCGCCGGCCATGCTACCGGCCTCCGGGGCGTCGGCACCCAGTCGAAGGCAGTCGTTCCCATCTTCGTCGCCGGGGAATTCATCGGCGTCGTGGGCTTTGACAACACGCGCCAGTGCCGCGCGATCGACGCCGCGGAGCTCGCCGCGCTCGAGACGGCAGCGGGCGTGATCGGCGCGGCGCTTTATCGCGAGCGGCTGGTCGACGACGTGCGCCACGAGCGCGAGCACGCCGTCGAGGAGCGCTTTACGGAGCTCGCCAAGGCCAACGCCGTGATCCGCGGCAACCTCGAACGCCTCGCTGGCGAGACCGACCTGCACAGCTTCATGGGTCACATGCTCCTCGAGGCCACTCGCCAGTTCGATGCGGTCTCGGGAGCCGTGGTCGTCCTCAAGGATTCGCTGCAGGAGTGGCGCGTCGTCGCGCACGTCCGCGACGGTCACCTCGCCGAGCCGCCCTACGCCGGCAAGGTGCCGGTCGCAGGCTCGGCCTTCACCGAGAGATTCGGCCAGCTGCGCGAGCCGCACTACGTCGACTACGCCACCCAGACGGAGGAGTTCTGGCCCGGACTGCGGGACTTCCACCGCAGTGAGGGCGCGGTCGGCGTGGTGCTCTATCCGCTCCTGTTCGGCGCACGCAGCGTCGGCTTCCTCACCCTCACTTTCAAGCGCGACGCCCGCGACGTGCAGCGCAGCGGCCTGCTGGTGGCGCTCGCCCAGCAGGCGACGCTCGCGGTGCAGCTGACGCGGCTCGCCTACTCCGCCAAGGAGGCCGCGGTGCTCATGGAGCGCACCCGCATCGGGCAGGAGATCCACGACGGGCTGGCGCAGGCCTTCACCGGGATCCTCATGCAGCTCGGCGCCGTCGAGGAGTTTCCCTCCTGCAAGAAGCGCAACTCCGAGCTCGCCATCACCCTGACCCGCATCCGCGACCTGGCGCGCGACGGGCTCGCCGAGGCGCGCCGCTCGGTCATGGCGCTGCGTCTCGATCAGACCCGGCGCGCCGGCCTCGAGCTGGCGCTGCGGCAGCTGGCGGAGCGCTCCACGGTACCGGGCGGCGTCACCTGCACCTTCGACGGCGGCGGCGTGATCACGGGGCTCAAGCCCGAGCACGAGCACGAGCTGCTGCGTATCGCACAGGAGGCGGTGAGCAACGCGGTGCGCCACGCGCATCCGCAGAACGTGCGCATCACCACGGCCGAGGAATCGACCCATTGGATCATGTCGATCGCCGATGACGGCGTCGGCATGGAGCAGTCCCCGGAGCTCTACGCGCGGCAGGGCTTCGGCCTGTCGAGCATGCGCCAGCGCGCCGGGGCGATCGGCGGGGAATGGCAGATCGACAGCCAGCCGGGCAGCGGCACCCGCGTGAGCGTGCGCATGGCGAAGCGGGTCTCCTGATGGCCGCGGTCCTGAAGAAGGGAATCAGCGTCGTGCTGGCGGACGACCATCCGGTGGTGCGCGACGGACTCGCCGCCATGGTCAATCAGCAGGCGGACATGGAAGTGGTGGCCGAGGCGGGCGACGGCGATGCGGCGATCGCCTGCTACGAGCAGTACCGGCCCGACGTGCTGGTGCTCGACCTGCGCATGCCCAAGCGCGACGGTGTCTCGGTGGTGCAGCGCGTGCTCGAGATCAATCCCAAGGCGCGCATCCTCATCATGACCACCTACGATGGCGATGAGGACATCTTCCAGTGCCTGTCGCAGGGCGCGAAGGGCTACCTGCTGAAGGACGCGCCGCGGCAGGAGATCCTGTCGGCCATCCGCGCAGTGAGCGAGGACCGGCCCTACACCTCGACCACGGTCGCCGCCAAGGCGCTGCAGCGCATGGCAAAGCCGAGCCTGACCCAGCGCGAGCTCGACGTGCTGCAGCTCGTCGCGCAGGGCCGCAGCAACAAGGACATCGCCCGGCGGCTGTCGATCACCGAGGGCACCGCCAAGACGCACGTCAAGGCGATCCTCACCAAGCTCGATGCCATCAGCCGCACGGAAGCGGTCGCGGTCGCGCACAAGCGCGGCCTGATTCACCTCTAGCGGCCCACTCAGCTTTGGGGCTGGTAGCCTTCCGGAGGCTTCGAGCCCGCGCCGAAGAAGAACTTCTCCATCTCGCCCTCGAGGAACTTGCGCGCCTTGGGCTCGATCGGCGTCAGGCGGTACTCGTTGATGAGCATGGTCTGGTGCTTGAGCCAGTGTGCCCAGGCTTCGCGCGACACGCTCTCGTAGATGCGCCGGCCGAGGTCGCCGGGATAAGGCGGACGATCGAGTCCCGGCGCCTCGCGCTTAAGGAGCACACACTGGACTACTCGGGACACTGAGAACTCCGGGCCGCCGCTTCCGTCCCCTCGAACATCGCTCCCTGCGCCACTCGCTCGAGCAGCGCCCTGATCGGCGCGGGCAGGCCGATGCGCGCCGGCGCGCGGATGTTATACCAAAGGTTCGCACCCTCCTCCATGACGAACGCCGCCGCGGCGCACTCGACCAGCAACGGGCGGATGCAGAGGCTGAAGTGGGTAAAGGCATGCTCCACGGTGCCAAGCGCGCGCGGCTCGCCCGCGCGCACGAGCGAGTCGCGGATGAAGATCCGCGCGGCCGGCGCGGTCTCGAACTGGGGCGGGCACCAAAGCCCGCCCCACACGCCGCTCTCGGGCCGCCGCTCGAGCAGCACTCCGCCGCTGCCATCGAGCGCCAGCACCATGTGGACGCGCCGCGTGCGCCGCACCCGCGAGGCGCGCGGGGCCGGCAGTTCCTGCTGGCGTCCCGTGCGGCGGGCGCTGCACCCTGCCGCGAGCGGGCAGCGCGTGCACAAGGGTCGGGATCGCACGCATACCGTGGCGCCGAGATCCATGATCGCCTGGGTGTACTCGGCGACCCGCATGGGCGGCGTGCAGCGCTCGGACAGCTCCCACAGGCGCCGCATGCCGGCGGACGTAGCGGCCCCGCCCGGCTCGCCGAAGTAGCGTGCCAGCACCCGCCTCACGTTACCGTCGAGGATCGGGAAGCGCGCGCCGCAGCTCAGGGCGAGAATGGCACCGGCGGTCGAGCGACCGACGCCCGGCAAGCGCGCGAGCGCGGCGAAGTCGCGCGGCAGCTCGCCGCCGAGCTCGGCGCAGATCACTCCGGCCGCGCGGTGCAGGTTGCGCGCCCGCGCGTAGTAACCGAGTCCGGACCAGAGGTGCAGCACCTCATCCGTGCTGGCCGCCGCGAGCGTGCGCACGTCGGGGAAGCGCTGCATGAAGCGCTGGTAGTACGGCTTCACGGTGGCAACCTGGGTCTGCTGCAGCATGATCTCCGACACCCACACCCGGTAGGGGCTCGGGTCGGTCTGCCACGGGAGGTCGTGTCGTCCACCGCGCCCGTGCCACTCAAGGAGCTGCGCGGCGATCGGGGACTCGTCGGCGTGGGCCGGGGCGCTTTCGATGGGCACACGCCGGATTCTACCCCGGCGCGTTCAGCTCACCGGCAGGATGCCCTCAGCGGCGATCGCACAGATCGATCTCACCGCTCATGGTCTTCAGGCGCACGTGCGCGCTGCCCGCGCCGCGCGTGCCGTTCATCTTCGTGCCGGGCCCATACTCGCCGGTGCGTTGCGCCTCGACGTTGAAGCAGTCGCGGATGTCGCCGGTCACGCTCGCTGCCTCGAATGCGAAGCCATCCTCGGTGCCGGCACGCACGTTGAGATCGCCGCTGACCGATTGCGCATCGAAATCCGCGCCGTGCCTGAGACGCCCCTCGAACCTGATGTCGCCCGAGGTGCTGCGCAGCCGCACCGAGCCCGCGGGATCGACCTCGACCGTGAGCTCCCCGCTCACCGTGGTCGCCTCGAGGTCGCCGGCCGCGTGCTTGAGCTCGAGGTCGCCGCTCACGGTGCTCAGGTGCAGCTTCGCCGGCTCCCCCTTGCCGCGGAGCTTCAGGCTGCCGCTCACCGACTTCACTTCGATGTCGGAAGGCCCGATCTCGGCGGTAATGTCGCCGCTCACCGTCTTCAGGCGCTGCGTGCCGAGCACGCCGGCGGAGGTCGCATTCGCACTCACCGCGGAAACGTCGAGCTCGCTGTCCTTGGGCACCTGCACGCGCAGGTGCGTCTCGCCGTGACCGAAGTTGAACGACGCCGGCGAGTGCCGCTGCACCACGCGGATCATGGTGTGGTTCCCCGAGGTCGTGACCTCCACGCGATCGACGTCGGCGCCGAGCTCGGCCTTGACGCTCACGGCGGCGCGGTCCCAGCCGGTCACGTCGACGGTGCCGTTGGTGTTGGAGATTTCCACGACGCCGTGTGCGTCCGCGGCCACCTCGCGCTCGAAGGTCCCGGAAGTGTCGCTGCCCCAGGCCCAGGCGCTCGCGATGAGCGCAATCACGGCGGGCAGCAACCGATGAGTCATCCGCATGTCAGATCCCCTTGCCAGCGTCACTGGCTTCGCGCACGTCGGTGAGGACGCGCATCTCATCCTGGTACGTGTTCACGAGCAGCTCCTGCAGGAGCGCGTTGCCCGGGTCCTTGCCGAGTGCTTCCTCGAGCTGCTGCTTCGCCTGGCGAATCGTCGTGAGGCTCGCCATGACCTTGACGCGGCTCGCCGGCGGGAGCGCGGCGAGCTGCGCGCCGAGCGAGCGCATCAGCTCCTCGTGCTGGCGCTGGTAGCGCGGGTCGCTCACCCACGCGGCCGGCAGCGTCGCGCCCGCGGGCCGCGCAGCCTGCGCGAGCGGCGCCGGTCCCGCACCCGGCAGGACGCTCCGTCCGATCCATACGCCGACGGCGAGTGCGCCCACCATGGCCGCGGCTGCCAGCCAGCGCAGCGGCGTGCCGTGCCCGCGGCGCGTGCTTACCGTCGCCTGCGCGGCGGGCGCCGTGGCGCCCCGCCCGGATATCTCGCTCTCGATCTGCGGCCACAGGTCCCGTCCGGGCTCGATGGCCCGCGGGAGCTCCCGCAGCGTAGTCACGCCGTCCTTCGGGCCTCGCGTCGTCATGTCAGCCAACCTCCACGTTCAAGCGCTCGCGCAGCAGCTTTCTGGCGCGGTGCAGCTGAGCCTTGCAGGTGCCCTCGGCCACGCCGAGCATTTGCGCCGCCTCCGTGTGCGAGTAGCCATAGAGCGCGTGCAGCACGAGTGCATCCCGCGCTCCTTCCGGAAGCGCGCCGATCGCGGCCTCGATCTCCTCGACTTCCACGGGCGTCTCCAGGGTCCACTCGGCCTCCGCTCCTTCCTCCTCGACGTTCACATCGGGGACCGGCTCGTCGCGCGCCGCCTTGCGGCGCCTGGCCAGCGCCACGTTGACCGCGATGCGGTGCAACCAGGTGCCGAGCGAGCTGCGCGTCTCGAACTGCGCGAGCGCGCGCCAGGCGTTGATGAAGGTCTCCTGAGTACAGTCCTCCGCCGTATGCGGCTCCCGCGTCATGCGCAGGCACAGGCCGTAGACCCGTCCGGCGTGCTCGCGGTACAGCCGCTCGAAGGCGCGGGTGTCCCCGGCACGGGCCCGTTCGACCAGCGCCCCCTCCCAGTCGATCCGTGAGTCCTCGACCTGCGCAGGTATCATCGGTCAGTTAGAGACATTGCCGCCGCTCGCCGTTTAAAGCCGGGCGTCGCCGGCAGACAACACTTTTCTGGCGGAACTCCGCCCTCACTTCCCGTCTCCAACGACTTGAATGGGAAGGAGGTTACCGTGACCAGGCGACCGACGCTCGGGCAGCTGCTGAAGCCCCCGGGGCAGGCTCTCGATGCATTCGCGACGGTGCTCAGCGAGCACTGGCGCGCAGCCCGCGCGCGCACGGCGGAGATGCTCTGGTCGACTCCGGCGAGCTGGCTGCGAGCTGCGCTGCCTGCACCGGTCACCACCTCACGATCGGCGGCAGAGACATCAGGTACGCCTCCGGATCCGCGTCGGTAGCGAATCCGAAGCGGGTGCCCCGGTCGTAGACCAGGTTGAACTCGACGTAACGCCCGCGCTTCACCAGCAGCCGCTCCCGCGCTGCATCATCGTAGGGGGTGTCCTTGCGGCGCGCGACGATGCGCGGATAGACCGCGAGCACCGCCTCGCCGACCGCGCGTACGAAGGCGAATTCCGTGCCGGCCGCGCCCGCGGCGAGATCGTCGAAGAAAATCCCTCCGACGCCTCGCGGCTCGTGGCGGTGCGGCAGGTAGAAGTAGCGATCGCACCACGCCTTGTATTCCTCGTAGGCCCCCGGCCGATAGCCCGCGCACGCCGCCGCGAGCGCCGCATGGAACTCCGCGGTGTCCTCGGCGAACGGAAAGGTGGGCGTCAGGTCCGATCCCCCGCCGAACCAGGCACGGCTGGTGGCGAGATAGCGCAGGTTGAGGTGCATTGCCGGCACGTAGGGATTCGTCATGTGCGCGACCAGCGAGAGGCCGCAGGCGACGAAGCGGCCGGCGGATTCCGCGGCGCCCGCCACCTGCCCGTGGGCCTCGGGGGCGAGCACGCCGGACACGTGACTCACGTTCACGCCGACCTTCTCGAACACCGCGCCGCGCAAGAGGCGCGACTCACCGCCGCCGAGCAGCCGGTGGCCGGCGGGCTTGCTCCAGGCGCGCGCCGCGAAGCGGCTCGCGGGCTCGAAGGCCTCGAAAGCCGCGCAGAAGCGCCCCTGCAGGTCGCGGAAGTAAGCGGCCGCGGTCGCTGCGAACTCGTCCGCGTGTGCGAGGCCGGAGCCCGGCTCGCTAGGGGTGCTCATGCACGAAATCCACCAGGCGCGCCACGGCATCGGGATCGGTATCGGGCCAGATGCCGTGCCCGAGGTTGAAAATGTGTCCCGGGGCGCTGCCGGCTTCGCTGAGCACGGCTGCCGCCGCCCGCGTGAGCTCCGCGGGAGGCGCGAACAATGCCGCCGGATCGAGGTTGCCCTGCACTGCCTTGCCGGGTCCGAGCACGCGCCGCACGTCGCTGAGCGGGGAGCGCCAGTCGACCCCGACGACATCCACATCGAGGCCGGCGACCGCCCCCATGAGGGCGCTGCCCTGGTTCAGATAATAAATGAGTGGTACCCCGAGCGGCTTGAGAGCCGCGAGCGTACGCCGCACCGCCGGCAGCGCCAGGCGCTCGTACTCGCGCACGCCGAGCAGCCCCGCCCACGACTCGAACAGCATGAGGGCCTGCGCGCCGGCTGCGGCCTGTGCCGCGAGGTAGGCCGCCATCGCATCGGCGAGGCGCGTCAGCAGTTGCTCGGCATCGTCGGGGTGCGCATAGAGGAAGGCTCGTGCCGGCCCAAATTCCTTGGACGGACGGCCGCACACCAGATAGCACAGGAGCGTGAAGGGCGCGCCGGCAAAGCCGATGAGCGGCGTGGTGCCTGGCAATCCCGCGCGTACCAGACGGATCGTATCGAGCACGAAAGGCACGTCGCGCGCCGGCTCGAGCGCGGGAAGCGCATCGATCTGCGGGCGGGTCCGGATCGGCTCGCGCACCACCGGCGCGGGCTCGAACGAAAGCTCGACCCCCATGCCCTGCAGCGGCGTCATGATGTCGCTGAAGAGGATCGCGGCATCGAGCGGAAAGCGCCGCAAAGGTTGCAGGGTCACCTCGGCCGCGAGCGCCGGTGTGCGGGTGAGCGTCTCGAAGTCGACCTTCGAGCGCAGCTCGCGGTACTCCGGCAGGTAGCGCCCGGCCTGACGCATGATCCAGATGGGACGATGGCTGGCGCGCTGGCGGCGGCAGGCCGCGAGAAAGGCGCTCGCCACGGACCGCTCGGCTGCAGGCTCGCTCATGCGCGCAGCCACCGCGCGACCTGAGGCGCAAAGTAGCTGACGATGAGATCGGCGCCGGCGCGCGCGATCCCGGTGAGGGTCTCGAGCGCGGCGGCGCGCTCGTCCACCCAGCCGCGCTCGGCGGCAGCCTTGATGAGGCTGTACTCCCCCGATACCTGGTAAGCCACCACCGGCACCCGGACCGCATCGCGCACCTGGCGGATGACATCGAGGTACGGGCCGGCGGGCTTCACCATGACGAGGTCCGCGCCCTCGGCCACATCGGCGAGCACCTCGCGCAGCGCCTCGCGCGCATTGGCCGGATCCATCTGATAGGAGCGCCGGTCGCCGAATGCCGGCGCGGACTCCGCTGCCTCCCGGAACGGGCCGTAGAAGGCCGAGGCGTACTTGGCGGCGTAAGAGACGATCGGAGTCATCGCGAGACCTTCGCGGTCGAGGAGCGAGCGGATCGCCCCTACGCGGCCGTCCATCATGTCGCTCGGCGCCACGGCATCGGCCCCGGCGCGGGCATAGTTGAGTGCCACCTCGGCGAGCGTCGCGATGGATGAGTCGTTGTCGATGCGGCCGCCGTCCGCCACGTGGCCGCAGTGCCCGTGATCGGTCGCTCCGCACAGGCACACGTCCGCCCATACGATGAGCTGCGGACAGGCATCCTTGACGGCGCGGATCGCCTGGGCGGCAAGTCCCTGCGGGTCGCGCGCCGCGCTGGCGCGCGCGTCCTTCTCGCCGGGCGCGGCAAACATGAGCAGCGCCGGAACGCCGGCGGCGGCGGTGGCCTTCGCCTCCTTTACCGCCTCGTCCACCGACAGCTGAAAGATGCCGGGCATGCTCTCGACCGGGTGGCGCACCGCGCGTCCCGGCACGACGAACAGCGGATAGACGAGCGCATCGGGCGTCAGGCGCGTCTCGCGCACCATGCGGCGCCAGGCATCCGACTGCCGGGTACGCCGCGCTCTCTCCTCGGGAAATGGCATGTCAGGCTCTCGTTTGCATCAGGCGATAGGTGGTGAGGGCAAGTCCGTGCAGCGTCGCGGTCTCGGCCAGAGTCGCACTGCGGCCGTGAGCGGCGAGCTCGCGCGCGGTGGTGCGGCCGATCGCCACCGGCGGCGCCTGGTCGAGCAAACGGCCGAAGTCCTTCTCGCCGAGCGCCCGGGCGAGCTCGGCCACGGCGGACGGGCTCGCGAAGGTCACCGCGCCGAGTGCGTCCCTCTCGATCCAGGCACGGCATTCGGCCACATCGAGCTTCGCTCCTTCGGTTCGATAGGCCTCGACCTGGGTCACATCGAGGCCGAGCTCCTTCAGGCCCGCGGCGATGGTGGGCAGCGCCCGCGAGCTGGCCGGATACAGCACCTGCGTGCCGGCGTCTTGGGGCCGCCACTGCGCGGCGAAGGCGGCGATCAGCGCCGCGGCGCTCGCCTCCTCGGGCTCGAGGTGCACCGGCCAGCCACGCTGCGTCAGCGTGAGCGCGGTGGCGCGGCCGATCGCCGCGACGCGCAGCTGCGCCGGCGGCTGCGGTACCCGCTCGAGCACCGCCGCCACCGCATGGCGGCTCGCGAACACGATCCAGGCGAAGGACGGGAGGCGCTCGAGGGCCTCATCGAGCGAGCGCGCATCGCCTGGCGCAACGCTGATGGCCGGCCACGCGAGCACCTCGAGCCCGAGACGCTTCAGCTCGCGGCTCAGGGGTCCGTCGCTGGGCTCGGCGCGGGTGACGACGACGGCCCGCGCACCTGTGCTCTCGCTCATGGCGCGCTCACCGTGAGCGCCGCGCGTTCGCCTGCGATGAGTTGGGCGGCGCCCGCGGCCAGGAGCTCCTCGGCGATGCGCTCCCCGAGCGCGGCGGCCTCGGCCGGGCTCGGGGTGCCGCCCCTGGCGGCGCGCGCCGCGCCGCGCGCTCTGAGCTCGCGCGAGCCGTCGAGCGCGCACACGGCCGCCTCGAGCTCGAGGGTGTGGTCGCGCAGCTGCGCCAGCGCTCCGAGCGGCACCTGGCAACCGCCCTCGAGGCGTGCGAGCAGCGCGCGCTCGGCGGTGACCGAGAGCCGTGCCTCCCGGTCATCGAGCACGCGCAGCCATGCGAGCGTCGCGGCATCGTCGGCGCGCGCACACACGCCGATCACTCCCTGGGAGACCGCCGGTGGAAACTCCCGCGGGGACAGACGCTGCGTCACGTGCTGTCCGAGTCCGAGTCGGTCGAGCCCGGCGGCGGCGAGCACGATCGCGTCATAGTCGCCGGCGCGCAGCCGCTCGATGCGCGTCGGGACGTTGCCGCGCAGCTCCATCGCCACGGCGTCGGGACGCAGACGCGCGAGAAAGGCGCGGCGCCGCAGGCTGCTCGTGCCGATGCGCGCACGCGGCGGCAGCGCCGTGAGCGAGGTGCCGGTGCGCGACAGCAAGGCATCGCGCGGGTCGGCGCGCTTCAGGGTCGCCGCGAGCGTGAGTGTCGGCGAGAGCTCCGTCGGCAGGTCCTTCAGACTGTGGACTGCCACGTCGATCGTGCCTGCCGCGAGCGCCTCGTCGATCTCGCGGGTAAAGAAGGCGCGGCCCGCGCTCTGCCAGAGCGGCGTGTCGCGCTGCTGATCCCCGCTCGTGCGGATGTGCACCAGCGCCACGGGCGGCGCCCCGGGCTGCGCCGCGAGCAGCGCCTCGACGTGCCGCGCCTGCCACAGCGCCAGCGCCGAGGCGCGCGTGCCGATGCGCAGCTCACGCGCGCTCACGGCTCGCCCTCCACCAGGAAGCGATAGCCGACTCCCCACACCGTGAGAAAGTGGCGCGGGTTCGCCGGATCGCGCTCGAAGCGCTTGCGCAGCCTGAGGATGAAGTTGTCGACGGTGCGCGTCGACGGGTACACGTCGTAGCCCCATACCCGCTCGAGCAGGTCCTCGCGCGAGACGATCTCGCCGGCATGCTCGGCCAGCACCTTGAGGATCATGGCCTCCTTCTCGGTGAGCTCCTGCGCCTCGCCGTTCCAGGCGCGGGCGCGGAAGGCGCGGAAGTCGACCTCGTTGCCGCCGAAGGTGAGCTGCGCGGTCGCAGCGCTCGCCGAGGCGCTGCGGTACCAGTCCCAGCGCTTGAGGATGGCGCGCACGCGCAGCAGGAACTCCTTCAGGTGAAAGGGCTTGGCGAGGTAGTCATCTCCCCCCGCCTCGAGCCCGCGCACGCGGTCGGCCGGATCGCCGCGGGCGGTGAGGAACAGCACCGGCGTGTTGTTACCCTGATCGCGCAGCGTATGGCACAGGGCGAAGCCGTCGAGGCCCGGCAGCATCACATCCAGCACGATGAGCGCGCAGCGCTCGCTCTGCAGCCACTCGAGCGCCGCCTGCCCGTCGGCAAGGTGTGCGACCTCGTAGCCCTCGGCGCGCAGATTCTCCAGGACGCCGGCGGCCAGGTGGGGGTCGTCCTCGACCACCAGCACGCGGCGGGCGCTTTCCGCGGAAGTGCTCACGTGCCCGGCACCGCGGCGGCGGGCCAGGTGAGCACGAAGCGGGCTCCCTGGCCGACACCGGAGCTCTCGGCCGTAACCCGGCCCTCGGCGAGCTGCATCAGACGCCGCACGATGTAGAGCCCAAGGCCGGTGCCGTAGGCGCTGCTGCCGCGGCCCGGATGCAGGCGAGTGAATTTCTCGAACAGTCGCGCCCCGTCGGCCGGCCGGAAGCCGACGCCGCTGTCGCGCACCGTGAGCTCGATCTCGCCGTCGCGGGCGCGCGCGCTCACCGCGACGCTGCCGCCGCCCACGGCGGCGACCGCGGCGAGGGCGTTCTCGAGGATGTTGCGTACGATGACGTCGAGCGCCAGCGGGTCGGCGCGCACGTACAGTCCCGGCGCGACGTCGCTCTCGAGCGTGATGCGCTGCCCTTGAACGCGCTCGGCGAGCGCTGCCAGCACGCGCGCCACCGCGCCGGCGAGCTCGACCGGCTCGGAGCGAAGATCCACGCGGCCGCGCTCGAGCCGCACGCTCTCGAGGATCTGCGTGACCATCAGCTCCATGCGTGCGAGGTCCGCCAGCATGCGCTCGATCAGGACGCGGGCCTGCTCGGGCTCGAGCGGCCGCAGTGCCATCGTCTCGAGCGACAGCTGCAGACTCGCGAGCGGCGTCTTGAACTGGTGGGACACGAGCGCGAGGAAGTCGTCCTGCTCCTCGAGCACCCGGGCCTCGGCGCGCAGCGCGCGCGCGATGACCGCGATGCACGCGGCGAGCGCCAGCAGAAAGAACCCGCCTTCCCAGGCGTACTGCCGATGGCGGCGCGCGTGCTCGGCGCGCAGCTCGCCGTCCGCCTGCGCGGAAAGCGCGGCGTGCCCCTGCGCAACGGTGATGTCGGGCAGGAGCTCGTGCACCCGCGTCTCGGGCACGCCCGCGGCGAGCAGCGCCTCGGCGGCGCGCGCCTGGCCCGCGTACAGCGCCCGTGCCGCCTGCATCTTCTCGACGGCGTAGGTATGCGCGTCGTACAGCCACCAGCCGACCGTCGCCGCGGAGATCACCACCAGCGCGAGCGCCGTGAGCTGAAAGACCCGCGCGGCCTTCATCGGGCGCCTCACGCGAGGCCCGCGAGCGAGGCAGCGAGCGCGGCGCTGAACTCCTCGAGATCCGCGCTCGAGTGCGCCAGCGACAGGAAGCAGGCCTCGTAGGCCGAGGGCGGCAGGTAAATGCCGCGCGCGAGCATGGCGTGGAACAGCGCCGCGAAGCGCTGCGTAGCGCGCTCGGTAAGCGGCGCCGCGGTGCGCGGCGCGCCCTCCTCGTGCAGCGACAGCCACAGGAGCGATCCCACCCGCACCAGGGTGAGCGGGAAGGGTGCGCGCGCGAGCACCGGCTTCAGGAGCCGCTCGAGCGCAGCGCCCGTCTCCTCGAGCCGCTGCCACCCGGACTCGCGCTCGAGCACCTCGAGGGTCGCGAGCCCGGCCGCCATGGCGACCGGGTTCCCCGAGAGTGTCCCGGCCTGATAGGTGTCGCCATCGGGTGCGAGGCGCGCCATGATGCGCCGCTCGCCGCCGAAGGCCCCGACCGGCATCCCCCCGCCGATGACCTTGCCGAAGGTCGCGAGGTCGGGAGTAATCCCGAGGAGCTCGGCGGCGCCGCCGCGCGCCAGGCGAAACCCGCAGATCACCTCGTCGAAAATCAAGAGCGTGCCGTGCGCGCGCGTCACGCGGCGCAACGCCGCGAGGAATTCGCGCCGCTGCGGCAGCAGCCCGTGGTTGGCGGGCACCGGCTCGATGATGACCGCGGCGATGCGCTCCCCGTCGCGCTCGAACAGCGCCGCGAGCGCCGCCTCGTCATCGAGCGGCAGCACCCGCGTGCAGGCGGTGAAGGCCTGCGGCACCCCGGCGGACGAGGGCTTGCCGAGGGTCGCGAGGCCCGAGCCGGCCGCGACCAGCAGATGGTCCGCGTGTCCGTGGTAGCAGCCGGCGAACTTGACGATCAGGTCGCGACCGGTGAAGGCGCGCGCCACGCGGATCGCGCTCATGACCGCCTCGGTTCCCGAGGACACGAAGCGCACCTGCTGCGCGGCGGGATAGGCGGCCGAGACACGCTCGGCGAGCTCGACTTCCGCCTCGCAGGGAGCGCCGAAGGTGGTGCCGCGCTCGAGCGCCGCCCGCACGGCGGCCACCACCGCCGGGTGAGCGTGACCGGCGATGAGCGGCCCCCACGAGCAGACCAGGTCGAGGTAGCTGCGGCCGTCGGCGTCCGTGATGCGCGCACCGGCGCCGCGTGCGATGAACAGCGGCGTCCCGCCGACGGCGCGGAAGGCGCGCACCGGGGAGCTCACCCCGCCGGGGATCGCACGGCAGGCACGCCGATAGAGCTCGACGGAGCGATCGCCTGGCGTCATGGCTCGTCCTTCACGGCCTCGCCGGCCGCGCGGCCCGGCCGGGCAGCATCGAAGAAGGCGTCGACGGCATCGGGGCTGGCGTGCACTGCGGCGGCCCGCAGCCCCGCGAGCGGCAGATGTGCGAGGCGATGCGCAACCGCGTACCCCAGCCGCTCGAGCTGTGCCCGCTGCTGCTCATCGAGGGTGCGCAGCTCGTGCCGCAGCGCCCGCGCCACCTCCTCGGCGGCGATCGCCTCGAACCGCTCGCGCAGATCGTGCAGGCGCGGGCCGAGTGCGCGCGTGGCGAGCTCGGTGCGCAGGTGCGTGAGGCGCTCGTCGATGGTCGCGCGCACCGGCGCGAGCCGCAGCAGCTGTGCGAGGCGCTGCCCCTGCGCGCTCTCGATCAGATCGCTCATGCCGATGCGCTTGAGCCCGGCGCGCCGTGCCGCCGCGGCGTCGACGTTCGGCGGCACGCCGAAATCGATGAGCAGCGTGCCTGCAGCAGCAGCGCCGCGCAGCCGCTCGAGCGCCTCGCCGTCGAGCACCGGTCCGCTGCCGCCGGCCGCCAGCACCAGGGCGCTCACTGGCGGCGGCGCGGCGCGGAACTCATCGAGCGATGAGGCCGTCGCGGACACCGACCGCGCGAGCTCGCGCGCGCTCGCGAGCGTGCGGTTGACGATGAGGAGCGGCACGCCGGCCTGCTGCAGCAGCGCCGCGCAGCGGCGCGTCATGGGCGAGACCCCGAGCAGCGCCGTGGTGCCGGGGGCGTCGGCCAGGTGCCTGAGCACCCGCTCCGCGGCCAGATCCCCGAGCGAGGGTGCCCGCACCCGGGCGGTCATGCGCCGCACGCGCCGCGCCATGCCCAGCGCCTCGCCGACCAGGCGATCGAGGGTAGGGCCGCAGGTACGGGCGGCGCGTGACTCTTCCCAGGCGTCGCGCAGCTGGGCGGCGATCTCCTGCTCACCGGTCTGTGCCGAGTCGAGGCCGCAGGCGAGCAGAAACAGGTGCTCGACCGCCGCCTCCCCCGTCCAGGCACGCAAGGTGCGCGCCGCCTCGCCCGGCTGCGGGTCGCGCCCGGAGAGCAGACGAAACGCGTCCTGCCGTGCGTCGCGCGCCGGGCTCCCGTCCTCGGTCGCGTACACGACCTCGACGCGGTTACAGGTGCCGACGTACAGGATCTCGGCGGCGCGCAGCCGAACGCGCAGCTCCGGCAGGCGGGCGGCGATCTCGGCCCGCGGCACGGCGAAGCGCGCCACCTCGTCGACCCCGGCATGCCGATAGGACAGGCCCACGACGCCGATCTGGTGCATTCCGGCAGCTTACCTGCGCAAAGTGGCTATGAATGTCACCGAATGGTCACGGACCCGGGCGGGCGGCGCAAGAAGTGTGAAGACGGTACGGATCCGTCCCGGTGGCTCATCCGCCTCGAGACGCGGCCAGCCGGTCGAGCTCCTCATCCTGATCGGAGCTGTCGAGCTCGAACACGTGGTTGTCGAAGTCGAAGAAGTACAGCGATGTCCCCGACTTGGACAGGATGAACTCGCAGCCCTGCGACTCGAGCTTGTCGGCGAGCAGCGGGATGCTCGCGCGCGCGACGCGAAACGCGATGTGGTCGCCGGTTCGCTCACGCTCGACGTCGGCGCTGATCAGGGCAAACCAGGTGACTCCGAGGCGGATGAAGGTTTCGTCGTGTCCTTCGTCGTCCGTGCGCCTGAGGAGCGGGGCATCGAACAACTCCCGCAGGAACCCTGCGGTGCGGGCTGCGTCCCGGACGATCAGCGCGACGTGCGCAATGGGGCCGAGCATGAGCACTCCCTCCGTTGGTTCATCGCGACGCGACGATGGAGCGGGTGGTGAGAATCGCACTCATGATACCCCGGTGACCTGTCAACTGCTCTGGCAGCGGATGTTCGGAGCGAGATAAGCTGCGTGCTGACGCTTCACGACGCCGAAAAGCAGAGTAACTGGCATGCGTAGCTCAGCGAGCTGGAGCGGAAACATGCGGATGGCGGCCGGTGTGTTCGGTTGCGTATTCGCCGCCGTGTGCGCTGCCGGACCCGAGCCGGGCGCGCTGGCGGCGCGGCAGGAGTTGCTGGCCGCCGCGCGGCTGACTCCGAACGCCGAGCATGGCGCGCAGCTCTTCGAGACCTGCGCCGCGTGCCACGGATCGGACGGTCGCGGTACTTCCGATGGCAGCGTCCCGGCCATCGCCGCTCAACACGATTCCGTGCTGCTCAAACAGCTCGTCGATTTCCGCCACGATCAGCGCTGGGACGAGCGCATGCAGCATTTCACCGATCAACACCATCTTGCAACGACGCAGGAGCTTGCCGACGTTGCCGCATATGCATCGAGCCTCCCCCGATCTCCCATGCCGCTGGACAACGTTGGCGATGGCTCTTCATTGCGCGAAGGCGCAAGCGTGTACTTCCGCGTATGCGATGCGTGTCACGGCCCTCTCGGCGAGGGCGATGCGCTGCATCTTCGGCCGCGTCTCGCGGGCCAGCGATATGCGTACCTGCTGCGGCAACTTACCGAGACCGCAGCAGGCGGTCGTCCGGGCATGGACGCGGCGCACGTCAAGAGGCTGCGGGATCTCACCCCGGCGCAGATCAGAGGCGTCGCAGACTATTTGTCGCGCACGAGTCCCGATCTCGCCTCGCGGCCGCACACCAAGCTCTAGGCGCGGCGCGCTGCCTCACGCCTCCGTACGTCATTGACGTACCTACGCCATTGGCGTACGGTAAGGGCATTCAGGCCGCGGCGGCTACTCGCGCGATGACGATCGATCACGAGGCTTTTGAGACGCTGCTCGAGACCGTTCGAATCCTGCGGCGCAAGCGCCGTGAGCGCGTCGCCAGGTTGTTGGGACTCGGCAAGCCCGTAGCGCGCTCAGCGCTTGCCGACGATGTCGACGTACCGGCGATCAGGCGGTTGACGGGGCTGTCCCAGGCGAAGTTCGCCGAGATGCTCGACATCGATCTCTCCACGGTGCGCAACTGGGAACAGGGCCGTCGACAGCCGACCGGCCCCGCCCGGGCGCTGCTGCGCGCGATCCGCAACAATCCCCTCGGGGTCATCAAGGCCTTGAGCGGCTGAATGGAGGGTGTTTCCCCATGTCGGGCGTGACACGCATGAATGTATCGGACGTTCGAGGTGCAGGCCGGTTGTTATCCGATGCCTCCGCCCGGTTGGTCGACATAGTCGAACGGATGCATCGCACGATTCAGCGGCGACCTGGGGCCATCGGTCAGCCAATCGTGGAAGCTACCCGGGGAATCACCGGCCTGGTGTACCGGAGCATCCGGGGCAGCATGGGGTTCATTGGCCACGGACTGGATTCGGCCCTCGCACGCCTTGAAAGGAGCTTGCCGGCAGGCGAGACGACCCCCGGCCGAGACGTCTTCATCTCCATCGTCAACGGTGTGTGCGGTGACTACCTTGCACGTGCCGGCAATCCGCTGGCGATCGAAATGCAGCTGCATCACGAGGGGTCAGCCATCGACCCGGCCAACCCCGCCGCCCGTTTCCCAGCGGGGGAATCTGCGCCTGCGGGGCGGCTGCTGGTGCTGGCGCATGGATTGTGCATGAGCGTCCAGCAGTGGAGCCACGACGGTTACAGCCACGGGGCGGCTCTTGCCGAAGAACTGGGCTGGACCCCGCTCTACCTGCGTTATAACAGCGGCCTGCACGTTGGGGAGAACGGCAAGCTGTTGGCGGAGCTCCTCGAGCTTCTCGTTCGGCACTGGCCGCGACCCGTTGAGGAGCTGGCAATCGTCGGCCACAGCATGGGCGGGCTCCTCGCACGCAGCGCCTGCCTGGCCGGCGAAGAACTTCGTCACGACTGGCTGCGGCGGCTTCGCAAGCTGGTATTCCTCGGGACGCCGCACCAGGGTGTTCCGCTCGAGCGCGGAGGTCGCGGCCTCGACTACCTGATGGAGTTGAGCCCGTACTCGGCACCACTCACCTGGCTTGGCAAGGCACGCAGCGCCGGTATTCAGGATTTGCGGCACGGCACGATCACACTCGGGGAACACCGCTTCGTTCCGCTACCGAAGGGGGTCGACTGCTATGCAATCGCGGCCACCATGGGGGCGCGCCGGAACCTGCTGTCGGACCACCTCATCGGCGATGGTCTCGTCCCACTCAACAGCGCCCTCGGCAAGCACGCGCATCGCGGTCGCTCGCTACGCTTTCCGAAGACGCACCAGTGGGTTGGCTACCAAATGGGACATCTGGAGCTGCTGCAACGACCTGAGGTTTATCCCCAGCTTCGCGCCTGGTTTGCGCATCCCGGCTCAAGCACGTAGGCCCCGGCTTCGTCACGAGCGCCGGCTTCCGGGTTGGTAACGCCCATCAACGCGACGGGGGAAGGGGCCGAAGAAATGCCAGTCAATGGTGCCCGACGTGAAGCGGCGTGCCTGCGAGCGGCCGAATGGGGTCACGTGGGGCGCTCACAAGGAAGTGTTGAACGCCGCGATCGGCGACCTTGCTGACATCGCTACCACAGAGGTGAATGCCCGGCGAGAGGTTAGGTTCGTGGTTCCGGCAGTGATACTGCCGATTCCGTTGATGATACTGCCGTTCATGGAGCAGCGGACGGAGCACGAGGCCTGTCAGGCCCTGGGTTCCGCAATAGCGGGCCGGCTCCAATCGATCAGGTCGCAGCCGACCGAGTAACGGCGATTTGAACCGTCGTGAACGTCCGCTGCGGCTGCTTTGAGTGACCTCTTCGGAGGGCGCCCACGAGCGCCGATGGGTCGCTTTCCGCTCGGCGACCCTGCGTAAGCGCAAACAGTCGCTGATCGGCCAATAGCGGTCTCTCGTTTGCGCAAACTGCATCAGGAGAGCAGACATTCGCGGCACGGCAAGGCGCCGAGATTGGGGCTGGCTGGTCGTCAAAGCCTACCGGTGATCGCGGGGCTTGTTGACTTGGAGATGTCCGCTATCATGGCTGCGGGTGTTGCTGCGGAGCTGGGCCGTGCCGTGGCAACAGGATCTTCGTGCTGGTCGGGCCGCCAGCCGAGGAGCGCCACGTTCCCGTGACAAGCAGCATCGCGCTATGGACCGTTCTGCTCCTCGTCGCCAGCGTGGTAGGCGTAATCGCGCGCCGCTTGCACGTCCCGTACAGCGTCGGACTGGTGGTCGCCGGGATCGGACTGGCGCTGCTGCCCTGGCATCCGTCGGTCACTTTGAGCCGCGATCTCGTCTACACCGGCATCCTTCCTCCGCTGATCTTCGAAGCCGCGTTTGAGCTCCGCTGGGATTCCCTCAAACGGAATCTCACGCTGGTGGTCATGCTCGCGACTGTTGGTGTGGTGCTGTCCGCACTAGCAGCCGGCGCGCTGATGACCGGCCTCGTTCACTGGCCGCTGTCCGCAGGCCTCCTCTTCGGTGTCGTGACGGCGGCCACGGATCCAGTGTCTGTCCTCGCCACACTCAGGGAGATCGGGGCCCGCGGCCGGCTCGCCCTGATAATCGAGGCTGAGAGCCTGCTCAATGACGGGACCGCGGCGATCCTGTTCGCAATTGCGATTGGCGTCGTTACCGGGGAACCGCTGACGTATAAGGCGGTGGCCGTCACGCTCTGGGCGAGCCTCGCGATCGGCCTGCTGGCAGGGACCATCGTGGCCGGCATCGTTCTCGCGATAACAGGGCGCACCGATGACCACCTGATCGAGGTATCGCTGACGACGGTTGCGGCGTATGGATCATTCCTGCTGGCGGAGCAGTTCGGAGGCTCCGGGATTCTGGCCACGCTCACCAGTGGCATGCTGCTCGGCAATCTCGCCCCGCGTTGGGGCTTCATTTCGGAGGCCGGCGATCGTGCCGTACGGTCAACCTGGGAGTTCATTACGTTCCTCGCGAACTCCCTCGTCTTCCTGCTGATTGGCCTCGCCGAGGGGCACGAGGACTTTCGAGGTCTCTGGTGGACTGCGAGTGCCGCCGTAGTAGCCGTACTCGCAGGTCGCGCAGCAGCCGTCTACCCCGTGTGTGCCCTGTTCTCCCTCGGACCCAATCGCGTCAGTGCCGTGCAACAGCACACCCTCGTCTGGGGTGGCCTGCGCGGCGCACTCGCGCTTGCGCTCGTACTCAACATTCCAGAGAGCTACCCGTGGCGCCACCCGATCGTCGTCGTGACGTTTGCCGTGGTCGCGTTCTCCATCATCATTCAAGGGTTGACCTGCCGCCCCCTCTTGCGCCGGGCCTGCCGGACAGACGCACGGTAAGGACGTCCGTGCACTCCGCATCCAACTCCGGCGGCAGTTTCTCATTCCGCAAAGGGGCGGTCGCGACAGGCAGCAATGGGTCAGAACCGGAAGCAGAGGCCAATCCGTCAGCAGTCGGGCCAGAAGCGGTCGTCCGCGAAGCCGGTCTAAGTTCCCCCAGAGCAATGGGATGGACCCCTCCTCACTCCTAACGGCATCGAGTGCCAGACTGGACGTGTGTAGTACCAGTCACGGAATGAGGAGGGGTCGTCATGAAGCTTACTCGCGTGGGTGTGGACTTGGCCAAGCAGGTCTTTCAGGTACACGGTGTGGATCGCGCCGAGCGGCCGGCGTGGTGCCAGCGCCTGAAGCGGGGCCGCTGGATCACGGAGCTCGAGCGCAACGTCGAGCCAGGCTGTGAGATCGGTATGGAGGCCTGCGGTGGTGCGCACCACTGGGCGCGGTTGCTGCAGTCGAAGGGATACCTGGTGAAGCTGATCGCGCCGCAGTTCGTGAAGCCGTACGTGAAGAGCAACAAGACCGACGCCACCGATGCGCAGGCGATCTGCGAGGCGATGAGCCGGCCAAGCATGCGCTACGTGGCGGTGAAGACAGTCGAGCAGCAGGACATCCAGGCAGTGCACCGGGTTCGGGCGAGCCTGATCGGTGAGCGGACGGCGAAGGCGAACCAGTTGCGCGGCTTGGTCTATGAGTACGGACTGGTGGCACCCAGGGAGCTCAGCTCACTGCGGCGTGCCGTGCCTGCTTGGCTGGAGGACGCGACGAACGGGCTGAGTGCTCGCTTCAGAGCGCTGCTGGCGGCGCTCTATCGCGACCTGCAATGGCTCGACGAGCGCGTGGGTGAGCTTGATCGGGAGATCGCGGCGCTCGCGCGGGAGAACGAAGCTGTGAGGCGCATCGAGCAGTTGCGTGGTATCGGCCCGCTGAGCGCATCAGCGCTGGTTGCGATGGTCGGTGACGGACGGCAGTTCAAGAATGGCCGGCAGCTGGCGGTTGCGCTCGGTCTGACACCGCGCCAGCACAGCTCCGGCGGTAAGGAGAAGCTGCTCGGGATCAGCAAGCGCGGCGACAAGTACATCCGGACGCTGCTGATCCATGGAGCGCGCTCGGCGCTGCGTACGGCGCCCGGTAAGACCGATCGACTCAGTCGTTGGGCGTTGGCCTTGGCGGAACGCTCCCACCCCAACGTCGCGGCCACCGCACTCGCCAACAAGATGGCGCGGGTCGCCTGGGCGATGCTGAGACACGGAACGAACTACGAACCGGAACGCATGGCGGCTTGAACGCCGCGCGACCCGACTGACTCGAGGAGGTCATCCACCGCGGTTGCGAGCATCCGAACGATGGCGAACAGGTCGAACCGGCGTCGGAATACCCTGGGTATGTCCATGGGCGCGAAGCCCGACAAAGCAATGAGGAGCCGACGCGCGAATAGCCCATCGTGGCCCGACCTCGGTTGATCGAGGTCACCCTGAGGCCGGATATACGTGAGCAGTCGTACCTCGTCGCCGGAGAACGGAGTGCTAGCAAGTGGGGAGGGGTCCATATACGGACATACCCTCGTTCAGAGGACTATCCTGTCCGATAGCGTAGTCTGCGGAGGGCCGGTGCAGGCTTGGATGTACGACCAGGACGCCTAGATCGAAGCTCGACGCCAGATTCAGCTGAGGGCGTTCGAAACCTATCGAGGGCTGTCAATGGCGAATCAGCACAAGGTCGCCGTGGTCACGGGCGGCGTACGCGGACTTGGCCTTGAGACCGCCATTGAGCTCGCCCGGCGCGGGCACCGAGTCGTGGTTGGCGGCAGAGACGAGGTCAGAGGGAGACAGGTCCAAGCGAGCCTTGCCGACAAGAACTGGCGGGTGGTCTTCTCTACGCTTGATGTGGCTGACACACGGAGCATCGAGCGATTCACCGAGGCGGTCCTTGGCCAGTTCGGTCATGTAGATGTGCTCGTCAACAATGCAGGCATCATGATTGACGATGACCAGCCCTCTCGGACGCTCACTGACTACGCGCAGACTATCGAGACCACCTTTCGCACGAATACTCTCGGCCCATTTCTTCTCTGCCAGGCCCTGATACCGCAGATGCTTACCCGCGGCCATGGGCGAGTGGTCAACGTGTCGAGCGGCATGGGACAGCTCGCTGATATGGGAAGTGGCGACCCCGGCTACCGCATCTCAAAGACTGCGCTCAACGCCGTGACGCGCATGTTCGCGGCCGAGTGCCGGGGAACCAACGTGTTGGTCAACTCCGTCTGCCCGGGCTGGGTGCGTACCGAGATGGGCGGACCGCGAGCACCTCGAACGATACAAAAAGGCGCTGACACGATCGTGTGGCTCGCGACACTCCCAGACGGCTCACCTTCAGGAGGGTTCTTTCGGGACCGCGAGCTCATCGATTGGTAACATTAAGGAGGCCGTCCATGCGTATTCTGGTCATTGGTGCGAACGGGACTATCGGCCGCGCCGTGGTCGCTGCTTTATCCGCCGGCAACGAAATCATCTCCGCTAGCCTGCGGAGCTCGACCGTCAAGGTCGATATGGCCGACCCAGAGAGTATTCGGCGAATGTATCGTTCGCTCGGAAAACTACACGCCGTCGTCTGTACCGCCGGGCAAGCCAAGTTTGCTCCCCTCGCCCAGCTGAGCGACGCCGACTTTCGCTTTTGCCTTGAGAACAAGCTGATGGGTCAGGTGAACGTTGTGCGACTCGGGTTCGGCAACATGGAAGACGGTGGATCGTTCACGCTAACAACCGGCATCCTCGCGCAGGCACCGATGCCTGGCAGTGCAGCCATCAGTCTCGTGAATGCTGGCCTCGAGGGGTTCGTCAGAGCGGCCGCGCTGGAAGCGCCGCGCAACATCCGTGTTAACGCTGTCAGCCCACCGTGGGTAGCCGAAACCCTGCAGACGTTGAAGATGGACGTGTCCCAGGGTCTGCCGGCGGCCGTCGTGGCCCGAGCGTATGTGCGAAGCGTAACCGGGGACGACACCGGTTCGACGCTCCAACCTTCTCCCTAGGAGTGACGCGCCTCAGGTCAATCTCGATACATGCCGGCATTCGGCC
>DATKLG010000063.1:0-29641 GCA_035542535.1 Steroidobacteraceae bacterium | reverse complement strand
CGCGAGATGCGCCGTCGCCGCATTGCTCCCGAGCAGCTCGCCACGTCGCGGCAGGCGGCGAGCACGCTGCATGACACCAGTGCCGCCGACAACTTCCGCAACCTGTTCGAAGTTCCGGTGCTCTTCTACGCGCTGAGCCTGACTCTATATGCAACTCATCGCGGCGGTTGGTTCCTGCTTGGCGGGTGTTGGCTCTTTGCGGCCCTGCGAGCGGTGCACAGCACCATTCAGTGCACTTACAATAAGGTTATGCACCGCTTTTCTGTCTACTTCGCCAGTACGGTGCTGCTGTTTGTACTGTGGGCGTGCCTGGCCGTCGAGCTCATCCGCGAGGCGTAGCCGGGAAGCACAACCTAGCAATCGTTGGAGGAAGCCGTGATGCGCTTGCGGACTGGCGCCTGGTGCGCCGAGACAGCGTGCGCCCTGATCGCCATCGGGCACTCTCGTGCGGTCCTGCGACTTCACCGCTAGGGGCCCGCGGTGCGCCTCTGGACGCTTCATCCCAGGTACCTCGATGCCAGAGGTCTGGTTGCGCTCTGGCGCGAAGGCCTGCTCGCGCGCGCCGTGCTCAAGGGCGCCACGAAAGGATATCGGCATCACCCGCAGCTCGAGCGCTTCCGGGCGCATGCATCGCCGCTGACTGCAATCAATACCTATCTAAGGGCGGTGGCAGTTGAGGCGCGAGAGCGCGGGTACTCATTTGATCGACGGAAGATCGGTCCGGCTCGTCGAGACGTCACGCTGAGCGCAACGCACGGACAGCTTCTTTATGAATGGAGGCATCTGCTGCGCAAACTGCGCGCTCGCAACCCGAAACTGTACTCCCGATGGCGCAGGGACGCGCGTCCGCAACCGCACCCGCTGTTCGAGATCGTGCAGGGAAGCGTCGAGCCTTGGGAGCGACACCGGTAGGGTGCGGTAATGACTACCGAACCCAGTCGACTCGCCGCCGATCCGTCAAACGGCTACGAAGCAGCGGCACATGAATTCAGCGAGAGACGCCAGGCGTCTCGGGTGGGCGTGCAAACCGTCTTGGGTTGGGCGCGCAGCCTGCTCTGATGAAGCATCGAACCTCGGAGCCTTGCCATGGTTAACACTCACGGGCTTAGCCACATCGCACTGGCGGTCGCCGATCCGGAGCGCTCGCTCGCGTTTTATCGCGCCGTTTTTGGCGTCCGCGAGTACTTCCGCGACAGCACGTCCATTCAGGTCCTCGGTCCCGGGCGCTTCGACGTGCTGGCGTTTGAGCGACGTCCCGGTGATGCCGGAAAATCAGGCGGTATCATTCACTTCGGGTTTCGTCTCACCCGTCCTGAAGACATCGACGCGGCCGTCGCGGCTATAGAGGCCGCGGGCGGAACGATCACGTCTCGGGGCGAGTTCGCTGCCGGGTTGCCCTACGCGTTCGTTCGAGACCCTGACGGTTATGAGATCGAGATTTGGTACGAGGCAACGACGTTCGATGACTGACGGAGTGTCATTTGGGGGCCTCTTTGCTGCCCTCGAGCGGACGACAGTGTTCATGGACGGTTCCCGGGGGTAAGGTCCGTCTGAATTGGAACGACCTGTCAGGCAGTCACCAGGTCCAGGACCTGGATCTTGATTCGGTCCAAGCACGAGTGAACGGCAGCCGCGGCAGTGCGTGTCTGACTAACAACAATGGGAGGGGGCCGTGAGGCTTGGGCGGGTTGACGTCCTGGACGCAGGAAGACATCGTGCGTGCGCGTCGTCGGCGCCCGACCAACTGACGTGATTCTCACGGACGTCAAGCGGTTCAGCATGGTCGCTGCGTTGGGCACCGCCGTGGTATTCGCGGCGTACGATGGCTGGCTGGTGTCGCACGCTCGCGCGCCGGCTGAACACCTGTTTCGCTTTTACCATCTCGTGATCGTGATGCTGCTGACGACGTGGGTGGTTGCCGACGCGAAGGAATCGGGGCGAGCGGAGGCTTCCTTCGACCAGGGGTGGTTCGTCCTCGTCTTGTTCCCGTTGTACCTTCCCTACTATTTTCTTTCGACCCGCCGATGGCGCCGCGGCATACTCGTGCTCTCAGGCGTGCTAATGCTCTTCCTGCTGCCGTCGTTAGCGGAGCTGTGTGCATTAGCTGTCAGCTGACGGTCGTTCGAGGAGCCAACCGTGCGGCCCCAATGGTTAGCAGATGCCCTCAGTGGCAAGGTATCGCTGTCGCGAGCCTTCTGGGTTTACGGACTCGGCTTATCCGTTGCGTATTCGCTCGTCGGCCTGTTCATCGACCTGGAAAACCTGCGGAGTGTCGCCGTTTACGTGCTGGTCGGTGCTGTGCTCGGCATCTTGCAGAGTATCGTTCTGTGGCGGTGTGCCTATAACTCGCGCTCCAGATTCCTAGGCACGCTGGTTCGCACGGCGCTGGTTTTCGGCTTGCTGTTGCTGGCGGTCATGCTTTACGTCTTATTCACCAATCCGGCGCTGCTGCTGCCTGCTGACCGGTAGGTGCCGCCGATGGGGCTCATCAGCGTTTTGACGCCCGACTCCGACCTGGAGCTTCTGACCGTTTGCTCCATGCTGGAGGCACGCGGAGTCCCCTTCTTCGTGCGCGGCGCGGGCGTCGGCTCGCTGTTCCCGGGACCGATGCAGGTGGGATCGCTGAGCGCTCGCGCCATCATGGTCCCGGAGGAGCGCGCCGACGAAGCTCGGGCGCTGATCTCGGACTTCCTTGGCTCGGAGTCGAGTCGATGACGCACCTTCGGCCCACCGCCGCGGGCTCGTGTTCACGCTGATGCCGTCCCTCAAGCAGGAATTCTCGAGGTATCCGGGCGTATACCGCTCCCATGAAGGACAGATGAGCCACCTGCCGATCGCAATCGCGGCGACAGTCCTGTCCATAGTGGTGTTGACGATTCTGTACGCCAGGGGCTACCGAGCCGGCTCGGCATTGGCGCAGGGCCTGAGTCTTGGAGTGCTCGCCGGCCTATTTGTCGTCGGCTGGTTCGTCTTTCATAACTACGCAAATCTCAACATCGGATTGAGGCTCACCACGATGTCCGCGGTGGCGTATTTTTCCGAATGGTGCGTGGTTGGAATCGTGATTGGGCTGACTTACAAGCCCGCTTCCTAGAGTGCACCGGACGGAGGTGTATCGTGAGCTACCGGGGTAGTTGCCACTGTGGCCAGATCAGGTTCGAAGTGCAGGGCCAGTTCGATACCGCGATGGAGTGCAATTGCTCCCATTGCAGCCGCAAGGGCTACCTGATGTGGTTCGTCCCGCGCCCGGATTTCACTCTGCAATCGCCCCCCGAGTCGCTGAGCACCTACACGTTCAACAAGCACGCGATCAAGCATCATTTCTGCCCGAAGTGCGGTTGCGCACCGTTCGGTTTCGGTGCGTCCAAGGGGGTGGAAATGGCCGCGGTCAACGTCCGCTGCCTCGAGGGCGTGGAGCTGAGCTCGGTGAAGCGCAAGTTCGTCGACGGGCGCTCGCTTTAGCCTACGCAGCGCATGGGGCTCACCCACATCGCGATCACCGTGGGAACGGAGCGCCAGGTCGATGAGCTCACGGCGTCGTTGCGGCAAGGCGGCTTCCGGGTCCTCGAGGGTCCTCGCCGCACGGGCGACGGCTATTATGAGGGCGTCGTCCTGGACCCTGACGGAAACCGCATCGAGCTCGTGGCGGAGGCCGTCCGCGAGCCCGGCGCTGAGCGCGGTTGCGACGGCTGAGGCTGCGAGTGTGCCGCGATATGAGGTAACGGTTCAGGGTCGCGGCATCGCCCTGCCGCTCGATGACTCCGTCGCCATCGGCTTCCTGCGTCTCGTGCAGCTTCGCGCCGGGGACCCGCTCGAAGCGCAGGCCCGCGCCGTCGAGCTCGTCCAGTCCGACTGGGCTTCGAGCGCTTACGCAGGCCGCAATCTCGGGGGGGCGCCCTACCTCACCATCAGCCGCGTCGGCCTGCTGCGCTGGTGGCACCGGTTGCTCGGCTCGCCGCGCGGGTACATCTTCTTCGGGGAGGACGGGCTATACGTGCCGACCGCAAGCCCCTGAGAGCCTCATGGCTCCCGTTCGCCCTCGCGCGCATTGATCATCCACGCCGTGCTCTGCATGATGGGGTTCTACTTGCGCGTCCTGCACCAGGCAACCCGTGGACACGAGCATTCGACCGGGCCGTGTGGCCTTCGCAGCCGGGCTGATCGGCCTCGGCATCCTGAGTCTCGTCTACGGAAATTCGTCCGAGATCTGGCAGCCGATTCCGAAGACTCTCGAGGGCCGTCTCTTCATCATCTATCTGTGCGGTGTCATAGAGATCGGGGCCGGCGTCAGCCTGCTCGGCCGTTCCTCCGTCACGGCCGCCTGCCGGGTGCTCCTGCCCTTCATGCTGCTGTGGTTGGCGTTGCTGAAGCTGCCGCCACTGCTTCGCACCCCGGGGAGTGCCGTGAACTGGGAGTCGTTCGCCGAGACTGCGGTTCTCTCGGCGGGGGCCTGGTGCCTGTTGGCCGCGCACGCGGGGGCCTGGGAGAAACGGTACCTCGCCTTCGCCACCGGCAAGAGCGGGGTCGCTGCCGCGCGGCTGCTCATGATCGCTGCTCTGCCCATGATCGGCGTGAGCCATTTCGCCTACCACGATCTGACCGCGAGCCTCGTGCCCAAATGGCTGGGTTTCCCGCTCGGCTGGACCTACCTGACGGGCGCTGCGAGTATCGCGGCCGCCGCGGGCATGCTGTTCGCCATCTGTCCGCGGCTCGCGGCGAGTCTCGAGGCGGCCATGCTCTGGATCTTCACGCTGCTCGTCTGGGTACCGCGAATCGCCGCCGGTCACCCCGATCAGGGAACCTGGTCCGAGCTGCTCATCTCCTGGACGATCGCGAGCGGCGCCTGGCTGGTGGCCGATACCTATCGAGGCGTCTCCTGGCTGGCGAGCGGCAAAGCTGCGCGCGGCGTATCTATCGGGTGAAACACATGCTCTTTACTCCTCAGGTCCCGGCACTCCGCAGATGGCGCTACTGGTTCGGGGGTCTCGCCATTGCGGAGATCGGCTGGTTCGCGCTGCTGCGCCCGCCGCTCTCCGGCCACTTCCATGCGGTGCTCCTGCTGGCGCTGATTCCGGCCGCGGTGGTCGGATACATTTACCTGCTGGCCGCCGTGTCTGCGTACCTGGACCGCCTCGACTGGGATTACCAGATGCGCCAGCTGATCGTCGTCATGCTGGGCCTCAGCGTCGGGTTTTTCCTCAGCGCACTGATGACTCTGTCCGCGGCGCAGCTCGATGCCATCTCGCACGAGCACGTCGTGAATGCCGACACCGACGACGACGACCAGTAACGGAGACTCCATGGCCAAAGCATATTGGATCAGCGCGTACCGCTCGGTGCGCGACCCGCAGGCTCTCGCGGCCTACGCCAAGCTGGCGTTTCCCGCACTGCAGGCGGCCGGCGGCCGCTTCCTGGCGCGCGGGATGCCGGCGCGCGTCTACGAGGGAGGACTCGAGCAGCGCACCGTCCTGATCGAGTTCGACAGCGTGTCGCAGGCCGTCGCCGCGCATGACAGCCCCGCGTATCAGGAAGCACTGCGTGTGCTCGGGGACGCCACCGATCGCGACCTGCGTATCGTCGAGGGCGCCGCCTAGGGCAGGCGCCCGTGCCCCTCGCGGGCCGCAGCCATGAGCAGCGAGGCGCGCGACTCCTGGGTACCCGTTCCCGGTGGAAGCGTTTTCGTGCGCCGCTGGCTCACGGCGCCGGGCGATCGCCCACCCATCATCCTGCTGCATGACTCCCTCGGATCCGTCGACCAATGGCGCGATTTCCCGGAGGCGCTGGCGCGCGCCACCAGCCGGCAGGTCATCGCTTACGACCGCCTCGGCTTCGGGCAATCGACGCCGCGCGCGGCGAGGCCGAGCGTGGATTTCGTCACCGACGAGGCCGCGAGCTTCTTTCCATCCCTGCAGCGTGCCCTCGGCTTCGCGCGCTGTGCGCTCTTTGGCCACAGCGTTGGGGGAGCGATGGCGCTCGCGATCGCCGCCTCGCAGCGCGCAGCCTGCGAGGCGGTCATCACGGAGGCCGCGCAGGCGTTCGTGGAGCCGCGCACGCTGGCCGGGATCCGCGCCGCCAAAGCGCAGTTCGACCGTCCCGAGCAGTTAGCCCGGCTCACGCGCTGGCACGGCGCGAAGGCACGCTGGGTGCTCGACGCCTGGTCGGAGGTTTGGCTCTCGCCAGAGTTCAGCTCCTGGAGTCTCGATCCGCAGCTTGCCGAGGTTCGCTGCCCCGTGCTCGCGATTCACGGCGACCGGGACGAGTATGGGTCGCTCGAGTTCCCGCGCCGCATCGCGCACGGGGTCGGGGGTTGCGCCGAGCTTGCGATCCTCGCCGATTGCGGCCATGTTCCGCACCGTGAAAGACGTGAGGAGGTCTTGCGCCTCGCCTCCTCGTTCCTCGAACGAGCGTGCCGACCCTCATGACACTCGCAACGTCCTTGCTGATCCTCGTGCTACTGGCGCTCTCGGGCTTCGCGGACTCGCTCGGCTTTTTCTACGCCGCGAAGATCTGGCAGAGCGGGGTGCCGTCGTGGACGAATCTCGCGAAGAGCGGCCTGGGATGGGCCGTCGGCATCTCGCTCTACGTCGTTGCGCTGCGGCCCATGTCGACGGCCGGCGTCACCTCGGCCGAGATGCAGACCGCCGTCTGGTTCGCGATGACCATCATCGGCGTGGTAGTTCTGAGCGGGCGCTTCTTCGCCTGGCAGCGGCTCGACCAGGTAGTCGCGGTGCTGGCGGTGCTCGCCCTCGGATGGCTCCTGGTCCGGACCGGTGACTGAAGTGCCGTATGCCAGGCGCGACCTCCGCCCCGCCGGCAGCGCCGGCCTCGCACTCCTCATACCGATTCTGATGGCCGCGCCCGCGGCGCCGCTCGCCGCGCAGCCATCGCCCGGCCGCATCGGCATCGTCGTCATGCACGGTAAAGGCGGCGCGCCCGGGCAGCACGTCGCCGCGCTCGCAGCCGGGCTCGAGGAGCAGGGGTACCTCGTCGCGAACCTCGAAATGCCCTGGTCGGGACGTCGCAGCTACGACACCCCGGTCCCCGCCGCGGAATCCGAGGTCGTAGCCGCACTCGAGCAGCTGCGCACGCACGGGGCGCAGCATCTGTTCGTCGCCGGTCACAGCCAGGGGGGCCTCTTTGCGCTCTACTTCGGCGGCCGGCACCCGGTCGATGGGGTCATCGCCATCGCCCCCGGCGGCAACGTCGCGGCCCAGGCCTTCCGGCAGAAGCTCGGCGGCTCGGTGGCACGCGCGCGCGAGCTCATCGCCGCCGGCAAGGGCGACGAGCGAACCGAGTTCCTCGACTTCGAGGGCTCGAGGGGCACTTACCGCGTGAGCTGCACGGCCGCGAGCTACCTCAGCTGGTTCGATCCCGACGGGGCGATGAACGAGCTCGCGGCCGTCCGGAGCATGGACCCGCAGGTGCCGGTGCTCTTCATCGTCCCGCGGGGCGACTACCCGCCGCTGCAAGCGGCCAAGCAGGCGATGTTCGCGGCGCTCCCGCCGCACCCGCTCACCCGGCTCTACGAGCCGGACAGTAGTCACCTGGGCGCGCCGGCTGCCTCGCTCGGCGAGATTGCGCGCTGGACGGCGCAGGTTACGGCGAGCCGCAACACCGCGGCTGCTCCCAGCCAGGCCGCCCGGAGTCCTTCCCGATGATCCTGTCCCCGTCCCCGGCGGCTGCCTTCAGGCAATCTCCGCCTTGAGCGGCCGGCTCATGAGCTCGCGCACCGCATCCCGCGCCGGCAGACGCTCATGCAGGACGCGATACACCGCATCGCAGATCGGCATCTCGACCCCGGTACGGGCGGCGACGGTACGGACGGCGCGCGCCGCCGCGTAACCCTCGACCGACTGGCCGATCGCGGCGAGCGCCGCCTCCGGGGTCGCGCCGGTGGCGAGCGCCAGTCCAAAGCGCCGGTTACGCGACTGGTCGTCGGTGCAGCTGAGCACCAGGTCGCCGAGCCCGGCGAGTCCCATGAAGGTGTGAGCTTCGGCCCCGAGCGCCACGCCCAGACGCGTCATCTCCTTCAGTCCCCGGGTGATGAGCGCGATGCGGGTGTTGGCGCCGAACCCCAAGCCATCCGAGAGTCCGGCCCCGACCGCGAGGGTGTTCTTCACCGCGCCGCCGATCTCGACGCCGATGATGTCGGTCGAGGTGTAGGCACGGAAGTTCGCCGAGCTCAGCTCGGCGGCCAGCGCCTCGGCATAGGCCGCATCGGGCGAGGCGACGGTCATGGCGGTCGGCAGCCCCGCGCCGACCTCGCGCGCGAAGGTCGGACCCGAGAGCACCGCGATGCCCCGCTCGGCCCCCAGGACCTCGCGCGCCACCTGGTGCGGCAGGAGGCCGCTCGGGTGCTCAAATCCCTTGGTGGCCCACGCCACGTGCATCGCGCTCGTGAGGTGCGGCGCGAGCTGCATGAGCATTCCCCGGAAGGCGGGGCTCGGCACGACCACGAGCACGTCGCGCGCCGCCGCAAGTGCGGTCGGCAGGTCGGCCTCGACGGCGAGCCCCGGCGGAAACGGCGCGCTCGGCAGATAGCGCTCGTTGCAGCGCGCGCGCGCCATCGCCGCGAGCCGTTCGCGGTCGCGGCCCCAGAGCCGCACCGTGCGTCCGCCGCGCGCGAACTGGATGGCGAGCGCCGTGCCCCACGAGCCCGCGCCGAGCACCGCGATCGAGCTCGGCGGCGCGCGTGCCGTCACGAGCCGGCTCCGCCGGCCCTGGGTCGGCTCGCGCCGGCCTCAGTTGGTCTGCGCCGGAGGCGCCTGTTGCCCCTGGTTAGCCGCATACAGGGCGTCGAAATTCACCGGTGGCAGCAGGAACTGCGGAAAGCCGCCCGCACTCACGAGCTGCGAAACGGCGCTGCGGGCGTACGGGAACAGCACGCCGGGGCACACGGTGCTCACGGCACGCTTCAGGTCCGTCTCGCCGAGGTTGCGCACCAGGAAGAGCCCCGCCTGCTTCACCTCGACCAGGAACACGGTGACGTCGTTCTGCTTGGCGGACACGGTCACCGTGAGCACCACCTCGCGCAGGTCCGGAGTCACCACCGCCGTGCCGGTCTGCAGGTCGAGATTCACCTGCGGATTCCACGTGCCATCGACGCGCGGCCCGTTCGGCGCCTCGTAGGAGCAGTCCTTGAGGTATACGGTCTGCAGTGCGAGCACCGGGGCGTCCGCGGGCAGGTCATTGGCCGGCGATGCGCCGGCAGTCTCATTCACCATTTCTCAGCTCCGTTCTTCAACATGGAATCGAGGCGCCCGGTTGCATCGAGCGCCTGCAGCTCATCGCATCCGCCGACCGGCGTACCCGCGATGAAAACCTGCGGGACGGTGTCGCCGCCGCCGCGCGCCATCATCTCCTCACGCGCCCCGGCGACCGCCTCCACGTCGATCTCGGTGAACGCAACGCCCTTCGACTCGAGGAGTCTCCGTGCCCGGGCGCAGTACCCGCACCAGTCGGTGGCATACATGACGACCTCGGGCGGGCTCACGGGCGCGCGCGGGGCGTCAGGCCCGCGACAGCGGCAGGTTGTCGGCGCGCCACGCGGCGAGTCCCCCCTTGAGTGTGAAGGCGCGCGTGAAGCCTTGCGCCGCGAGCTGCCGCACCGCCGAGGCGCTCAGCGAGCCCGAGTCGTCGTAGACCACGACGGTCTTTTCCTTGTGCCTCTTCAGCGTATCGCCGGCGGCGAGCAGCGCCTCGCCGCTCATCTGCCGGGCGCCCGCGAGGTGCCCGGCCGCGAACTGATCCTGGGGCCGCAGGTCGAGCACCAGAGCCCCCTGGTTCATGAGGCGGATCAGCTCCTGGGGTGAAACGGAAAATTGGCTTTCCGCGCGCGCCCGCATCTCGTATACAAGGATCAGCGCCACGACCAGCGCGGTCCCGGCGGCTAACCACTGGTGATGACTGACGAATTCGAGCAGGCGATCCATGGGGCGGAAAGACGGACTCGGGGCTAAAAAGGCCGCGCATTATAGCGCCCCCATCCGGGCGCCTGAGCCTTTCGCCGGGACGCGCCCCGGCGGGCTGCGCTCCCCGGCCCGGCTGCTCGGTCCCGCCCTGCTCATGCTCGCCGCGGGATTTGCGACGGGTCTCGCCGCCGCCGCTGCCGCTCCTAAGCCCGAGGCGGATGCCAGGAAGGCCGAAGCCGAGCTGCAGGCGGTCAAGTCCGAGATCGAGCGTGTCACCCGGGCGGTGAGCTCCGCCCAGGTCGAGCGCGACCGGCTGACGCGGGACCTGAGGAGCGCCGAGCTCTCGGTGGGTCATGCGCGCGAGAGCCTCGGCGATCTCAAGCGCCAGCGGGCCGAGCACGCCGCGCACCGCGCAGCGCTCGCGGCCGAGCAACACGACCGCGAGAGCGAGCTCGCCCGCAATCGCGCCGATCTCGCCGGCCAGATACGCGCCGCCTACACCATCGGCCGCCAGGAGCCCTTGAAGCTCCTCCTCAACCAGGAGGATCCGGCGCTCGCCGGGCGCATGTTCGTCTACTACGGCTACTTCGGCCGTGCGCGGGCCGGACAGATCAAGCTGATCGAGGATGATCTCGCGCGCATCGCCGAGCTTGCCACTCAGGTCGACGCCGAGGACGCCGAGCTCGCCCGGCTCGAGCGCGAGCAGCGCGCCGAGCTCGCGCAGCTCGAGCAGGCCCGCACGCAGCGCTCGCAGGTGCTCGCGGGTCTCGAGGCCGAATCGCGCACCCGCGCACAGAACCTCGAGCGGCTGAAGAGCCAGCAGGCCGGCCTCGAGCAGCTGCTGCGCGAGTTGCGCGCAGCCATGGAGCGCTTCCCGCTCGAGTCCAACGACGCCTTCAGCCGCCTGCGCGGCAAGCTCGCGTGGCCGGTGAGCGGACATCTGGTCGCGCGCTTCGGCGATGCGCGCGCCGGCGGCGTGCACTGGGACGGGGTGCTGGTGGCGACCGAGCGCGGCACGCCGGTCAAGGCGGTGTGCGACGGCCGGGTGATCTACGCCGACTGGCTCCCGGGCCTGGGGCTTCTCGCCATCGTCGATCACGGCGACGGCTATCTCAGCCTCTACGGGCATAACGAGCGGCTCTACAAGGCGGCCGGCGAGCACGTCGCCGCGGGTGAGCCCATCGCGGCCGCCGGCGACAGCGGCGGGAGCGGACGCACCGAGCTCTATTTCGAGATCCGCAAGGCCGGCAAGCCGGTCGATCCCCGCCCCTGGTTCAGGGCCGCGGATCCCTGAGGCCGGGGACCCCTGAGGCCGGGGACCCCGGGGATGTGACTAACGTCAACCTTTTGGGTACTGCCCGGGCCCCGAGGCGCCCGATTCGCCAACTCGCGCAAGGACCCCCGGGGACATAAGCGCAATCGTGTCGCCTGGCCCCCACAGTCCGTTGGCGATACCAGCGACCCATGAGCGTCCCCCAACTGAGCGACCCGGCCGGGCAGTCTGCCGCCCGCTTCGAGCCCTATTTCCGCCTGGTCCGCTCGCTCCTGCCGCGCGCCTCGAGCCTGGCGATCTTCAACGATGCCGGGGAGCTCCTCTGGTCCTCGGAGACCATGACGGGCCCCGACCTCATGAACGTGGTCGAGGACGCGCTCGCCAGCGCCCGGGTGAGCGATGGCGGCGCGGGGCAGCTGCGCACCCTCGCCGGCAACCTGCCGGTGTATCTGTGCTCGCTGCGCGACCACGCCGGGGGACTGCTGGCGATCGTCGCGGTGGTCTGCCGCCCCAACGAGGGCGGCGAGCGCAAGCATCAGGAGTTCTCCTTCGCAAATTCGCTGCTCGCCCCGGCGCTCGAGTGCCTGCGGCGCGACTTCATCGCTTACGCCAACATCGACGAGCTGAACGGGACGCTGGCCGCTCTCAACCGCGATCTCGAGCTGGTGCTGTCGCACGGCGCGGCCGATGCGCCCGCTCCCGACGGCGCCAACGACCTGCAGCTGCTCCTGCAGCAGACCATCGAGCACCTGCGCGCGGCCACCGGGGCGCTCCTGGTGCCGGAGAAGAACCTGACGCTGCTGCGCTCCATCGGTGATGGCGCGCCCGATGCGCGCTTCATGATGAAGTCGCACCGCAAGCTCCTCGCCCTCGCCCAGGCGCAGACCGAGCCCCTCATGATCAACGACATCGAGGTGGCGAACGCCGATACCTACCCCTATCGCGTGCTCGCCTGCGCGCTGCGCTCGCGCGCCGGCCGCTGCATCGGCATGCTGGCGCTGCTGCGCGACGAGTCCGGCGAGCACTTCAGCCAGCGCGATGCGCACATCGCGCACATCATCGCCCGCAAGGCACTCGACATCGTCGAGTCGAGCTACGACGCGTTGAGCGGCCTCTACACCCGTCCCGCCTTCGAGCGGCGCCTGGCCGCGGTCGTCACCGACGGCAAGGGCAATCAGCAGTGGAGCGCGCTCTACATCGACGTCGATCAGCTGCACGCCATCAACGAGAAGGCCGGCATGCATGTCGGCGACTCGGTGCTCGGGCAGCTCGGGGAGCTGTTCAGGAAGCGCCTGCCGCCCGGCGCCTTCGGCGCGCGCATCTCGGGCGACCGCTTCGCGGTGCTGCTGCCGGCTTCGGTCGACGACGCCGAGAAGTTCGCCCAGGCGCTGCGCGCCGGGGCCGAGCAGCTGGTGCCGGGTCCGGGTGAGTCGCGTCCGCCGGTCTCGATCAGCGTCGGCGTGGCGCTGCTCGACAACGAGGGCGGCGAGCTCGGCCACGTGCTCGCGGCCGCCGAGAGCGCCTGCAAGGCCGCCAAGGACCGCGGCCGCAACCGCGTCGAGGTCTACCAGTCGAGCGATACCAGCATCGTGCGCCGCTTTGCCGACATCAGCGTGGCCGCGCAGCTGCGCGATGCCATCGACAACGACCGGCTGCGGCTCGACGCGCAGCTGATCCTGCCGTTCTCCGCCGGCGAGAGCGCCCGGCCGCACTACGAGCTGCTGCTGCGCATGATCAACGACGACGGGCTCACCATGGGCCCGGACAGCTTCCTCGCGGCCGCGGCGCGCTACCAGCTGATGCCGGTGATCGACCGCTGGGTGGTCAACCACGTGATCGAGGCCCTGAAGCCGCGCGCCACCGTGCTCGAGGGCAAGGCACTCGGCTTCACCATCAATTTCTCCGGGCAATCGCTCGATGACGATTCGTTCGCCGACTTCCTCATCAAGTCGATCGGCGGGAGCGGACTCGATCCCGACCTCTTCTGCTTCGAGCTCACCGAGAACGCCACCGTGGCGCACCTGGCGCGCGCCGAGGAGCTGATGCGCCGCCTGCGCAAGCTCGGCTGCGGCGTGGCGCTCGATGACTTCGGCACGGGACTGTCCTCGCTCTCGTGCCTGCGGCAGCTGCCGATCACGATGCTCAAGATCGACGGCAGCTTCATCCGCGACGTCCTCAGGGACAAGCGCGCCGAGTCCATGGTGCGCGCCATCGCCGACCTCGCCCGCAGCATGTCGGTGATCACCGTGGCCGAGTACATCGAGACCGAGGCGATCAGCAATCACGTCGCCGGGCTCGGGGTCGACTACGGCCAGGGCTTTGCGATCGGCAAGCCGATCGCGCTCGCGGAGCTCCTGAACGAGCTGCCGCTGCCGAACGATGCGGGCGGGGAGCGCCAGCCGAGCGACATCATGTGGTACGCAGGAGCGACGCCGTGAACGGAGTTACTTGCGCATGTCGAGCCGCTCGCGCACCCTGATCGCGCTCATCGCCGGAGCCCTGTTCGGCTTCTGCGGCGCGCTCGCGAGCGGCGTACTGGCCGAGCGCTCGAGCGAGCCCGCGCACGCGGCCCCGCGCGGCACGCTCTCGTGGGAGGAGGCGAGCCTGTTCGCGGAAGTCTACGAGCGCATCAAGCGCGATTACGTCGAGGACGTCGACGACCATCAGCTCATCGAGCGCGCGGTGCGCGGCATGGTGGCGGCGCTCGATCCGCACTCGGCCTACCTCGACAGCGAGGAGTTCGAGGCGATACGCCTCAGCACCATGGGCTCCTATCCGGGGGTCGGTATCGAGATCGCCCCCGGGGACGGGGCGGTAAAGGTGCTGCATCCGATCGACGGCTCGCCCGCACAGCGCGCGGGCCTCAAGAGCGGCGATGAGATCGTGAAGATCGACGGCGTCGAGGTGGGCGCCGACCTGGCCGCTGCCTCGGCGCGCATGCGCGGTGCCACGGGCAGCAGCGTGAGGCTCAGCATTCGCCGCGCGGGCAGCCCCGCCCTGCTCGAGTTCGACCTGAGGCGCACCCAGGTCGAGGTCCCGAGCGTCCTCGCGCAGACGCTCGAGCCGGGCTTCGGGTATCTGCGGATCACCAGCTTCACCGAGACCACGGCGGACGACGTCAGCCACGCCATATTGCGCCTCAAAAGAGACAATGAGTCGGGGATTAAAGGCCTAGTGCTCGATCTGAGAGACAATCCGGGCGGCGTGCTCGAGGCCGGCGTCGCCGTCGCCGATGATTTCCTCGAGCAGGGTGTCATCGTCAGCGCCGACGGCCGCACGCCCGAGGCTCGCTTCAGAATGGACGCGACCCACCACGGGGATCTCCTCAAGGGCGCCCCGCTCGTCGTGCTCGTGAACGGGGGGACCGCGTCCGCCTCGGAGATCGTCGCCGGAGCGCTCAAGGACCACGGCCGGGCGCTGCTCATCGGGCGCAAGACCTACGGCAAGGGCTCGGTGCAGACGGTCATGCCGCTCGCGCACGGCGGGGCGCTCAAGCTCACCACCTCGCGCTACTTCACCCCCTCGGGCGCCTCGATCCAGGGCGTCGGGCTGGTCCCCGACATCGTCGAGGAGGGGCCGAGCGACACCGCCGCCGCCGACTACGACCAGAGCGCAGCGCCGCTCGCCGCGCGCGATGTCGACGTCCGCACCGGGCTCGTGACGCTCAAGACGCGCGGCGCCCTCGCGGCGCGCGCATCTCCCGCTTCGCCCGGCACGGGCGCACTCGTACCGTAGCTCGTCTCGAGCGCGCGGCGCGCCGGCTCTTGCCGCTATCCTAGGCCGCCATGCTGGCCTGGCTCCTCGATCTCGTCCTGCACCTCGACCGTCATCTGGTCGAGCTGCTCTCGGCCTATCACGCCTTGATCTACCCGATCCTCTTCGGCGTGATCTTCGCCGAGACCGGTCTCGTCGTGACTCCTTTCCTCCCCGGGGACTCGCTGCTGTTTGCCGTGGGCGCGCTCGCCGCAGTCGACACCAGCGGCACGCTCACCGCGCCGCTCGCGAGCGTGACGCTCGCGCTGGCGGCGGTGCTCGGCAACACGGTGAACTACGGCATCGGGCGCGCGATCGGACCGCCCGCCTTCTCGGGGCGCTATCGGCTGCTGCGGGTGGAGTACCTGCGGCGTACCGAGGCGTTCTTCGTGCGCTACGGCGGACTCGCGATCTTCCTGTCGCGCTTCATGCCGATCATCCGCACCTGCGCGCCGTTCGTCGCCGGCATCGGCCGCATGCCCTTCGGGAGATTCCTCGCCTACACCCTCGCGGGCGGGACCAGCTGGGTGCTGCTGTTCGTCTGGGGCGGATATCTCTTCGGCAACATTCCGCTCGTGAAGCAGCATTTCGGGCTGGTCACGATCGGGATCATCGTCGCCTCGCTGGTGCCGATCGCCATTGCCTTCTCGCGGCGCGCGCCGGCGCCGCCCTGAGCCGTCAGCCCCACATGGGGCGCAGCAGCGACCACAGTGCGCCGAGCAGCCCGCCCACGAGCAGCGTCACGTTGGGCACCACGCTCAGCATGAAGCCGAAGTGGCGTCCCTCGGCCGCGCGCACGTAACCGCGGAAGTAGAGGGCGCGCCCGACGATGAAGGTGAGGCCGAGGATCGCCGCCAGCCAGGCGCTCACGTACCACCCGAACAGCACGATCGAAGGTACGAAGATCACCAGCTGCTCGAGCGTATTCATCTGCACCCGGAAGTAGCGCTCGAAGACCTCATGGCCGGTGGTGGCGGGCGGCGGCACCTTGTAGGTGGCGCGCGCGCGCGCGACCGCCAGCCCGAAGGCGAAGAACTCGATGAGCGCCAGCGCGAGCACGATGTGAACGTAGGCCATGACTCCCCCTCGCCGCCTAGCATAGTCGATCGGGCGCCGCAGTCCCCGGACCGTCCTGAGCGGTGGCAGAATAAGCCGATGGGCGAGAAGGTCAGGGGCTATGCCCACCGCGTCGACATCGCCGCCGACTCCGCGCAGGTGTGGCGGGCGCTCACCGAGCCACAGAGCCTGGTGCGCTGGTGCTCGCCCGAGGCCGAGCTGCAGCCGCGCCAGGGCGGACTCTTCCGCGCGTGCGTCGACCGGGTCACCGAGCTCGAGGCGCACATCGATGTGTTCGATGCCGGCCGGCGGCTGCGGCTCATCTATCTGCCGAACCCCTCTCTGCCGCGGGCCGACTCGGTGCTGACCGACGATCTCATCGTCGAGGCTGTGCCCGGGGGCACCGTGGTGCGGCTCCTGGGCTCCGGCGTCCCTGGCGAGCCGGAGTGGGATACGCAGTACTGGCGGCTGCGGACCTCGTGGCTGGCGGCGCTCAATCGTCTGAAAGTCTTCGTCGAGGCGCAGCAGCGCACGGGCGCGGCGCAATGACCGGGTTTCTGCTGCGCGCGCTGCTCAGCGCGTTCGGCCTGTGGCTCGCGAGCCAGTGGGTTCCGGGCGTGGCTTTCGATAGCGTGCCGACGCTGCTGTTCGCGGGGCTGCTGCTCGGCGTGGTGAACGCGATCGTGCGGCCGATCGCCTTCATCCTCACGCTGCCGATTACCATCGTGACGCTCGGGCTGTTCCTCCTGGTGCTGAACGCCGCGATGGTAGCGCTGGTCTCCTGGCTCCTCCCGGGCTTTCATCTCTACGGGGGCTTCCGCGCCGCGCTGCTCACCTGGATCATCGTGTGGCTCACGGGCTGGCTCGGCACCGCCCTCATCGGCCAGCAGGGCTTCGAGCGTTACCCGCGCCGAGGATGAGCTCTATCGCGGCTGAGCGAGCCTCCCCGCCCAGCGGTACACGCAGTAGATCACCAGCAGGAAGGCGACACCGCCGAGGATCTCCGAGCGAGTCTCGAACGAGTCACCCACGATGCCGATCGGGAACGGTTTGTTGGTGAAGGCGACCAGCGCCGTGAAGATGACCGCGAGCACGCTCTCGCCGACGATCAGACCCGAAGCGAGCAGCACCCCGAGCTGCCTGGTGGCCTCCGGTTTGGCCGTCCGCTCGGCACGCCGGTCATACCACCAGCCGACCACTGCGCCCACGGTGACCATCAGCGTGGCCGCGGTCGGCAGATAGATGCCGAGGCCGACCGCGAGCGGCGGCAGACGCAGCGTGCGCGTCGCCTTGGAGAGCAGAAAGTCGACCGCGATGATGCCGGCCCCGATGAGGCCACCCAGAGCCATCAGCTGCCATTTCTCCGGGTCGTTCTCGATCACCGCCTGACCGAGGGCGGAGATCAGGCCCGCCTGGGGAGCGGGCAGGGCGTGCACGCCCGCACCGGGAGCGCCCGCGAAGCCGTAGGCCTTGTTGACCAGGTCGAGCACCGGCGGGATCACGAGCGCGCTCACCACCACGCCGAACACCAGCGCCCACTGTTGCTTCGAGGGCGTGGACCCCACCAGCTGGCCGGTCTTCAGGTCCTGCAGGTTGTTGTTCGCGATCGCCGCGACGCAGAACACCACCGCCGTGACGAACAGCGCGTAGGCCACCAGCGCCTTGCCCATATCCGGCGGGAGCGACGACTTCACACTCACCACCAGGAACAGCGCGGTGGTGGCGACCACCAGGATCCCGATGCCGGACAGCGGGCTGTTGGAGGCGCCGATCAGGCCCGCCATGTAGCCGCAGACCGTCGACACCAGGAACCCGAGGACCACCACGATGACGATGCCGCCGACGGTGAGGAGCAGCGCGTGCTCGCCGAGTCCCGCGCCGGTGGCGAAATTCCACAGCAGCCAGCAGATCGGCACGATGCACAGCAACGACACGAGCCCCACCTGATCGACGGGAATGTCGTGCTCGGTGCGCGCCAGGGTGTCGCCCCTGCCTTCCTTGCGCGCCCGCGAGGAAGCGATCGCGCTCTGCAAGCCGCCGATCACCGGCTTCACGAGCTTCATCAGCGTCCAGATCGCCGACACCGCGATCGCGCCCGCGCCCACGTAGCGCACGTAGTGGCTCCAGATGGCGTGCGCAAACTCGCCCGCATCGCCCGCGGCCGGATGCAGCGCGCTGAAGTGCGGCACCCCCCAGCCCCAGCCGATGACGGCGCCGACGAACATGGCCACACCGACGCAGATGCCCACCAGGTGGCCGATGCCGAACAGCGCGAGCGACAGCTGGAAGTCGAAGCCGGTGACCGGCGCCTGCGGGTCGCTCCCCAGGCGAAAGCTGTGGGCCACATCGCCCAGGAACAGCCGCAGGTGGATCATCACCAGGAAGAGCGCCGAGACGAGCGAGCCGACCAGTACGGCCTTCAGGCCCTTGCCGCCGGACTCCACCGAGTCCCCGCCCGCCCCGTCACCCGAGCCGACCTTGATGACCTCGGCGCAGGCGGTGCCTTCGGGATAGGGCAGGTCCGACATCGTCACCAGGGCGCGCCGCAGCGGGATGGAGTACATGACTCCGAGGATGCCGCCCGCGGCGCAGATCGCTACCGACTGCCAGTAGGGGAAGCCGGTCCACCAGCCGATCATGATGAAGCCGGGCAGCACGAAGATGATGGAGGAGAGCGTGCCGGCGGTGGAGGCCACCGTCTGCACGATGTTGTTCTCCTGGGCGGTGGTGTTGCCGAGCCAGCGCAACATCGCCATGGAGAGCACTACCGCGGGGATCGAAGTGGAGAAGGTGAGACCCGCCTTCAGCCCGAAGTAGACGTTGGCAGCCGTGAACACCACCGTGAGCACCCCGCCGAGGACGAGTCCCCGCAGCGTCAGCTCCCTGCGCGCTTCAGTCGCCATGAAACGACCCCCGAATTGTTGCTGTTATGCGCGGCCACCCTGAGGCGGCCGCTGCTGCTGCGGGCATCTTAGCCTCGGGCTGCGCGCGCGCGCTATGCTTGTCGCGGGAGGTGGGCTCATGAAGGTGCTGTTGGTGCTCGTCGTCATCGTGCTGCTCGGTCTCGCGGGCTTCACCTGGATCACGCTCCACTGGGCGTACTCGGAAGGCGAGCGCGCCGGGTACGTGCAGAAGCTCTCGAAGAAGGGTTTCGTCTGCAAGACCTGGGAAGGCGAGATGGCCATGGTGACCATGCCGGGAACGGTGGCGGAGAAGTTCTACTTCACGGTGCCGGGCGAGGCGGTGGCCGCGAAGATCAATGCCAGCGTCGGCAAGCGTATGGCGCTGCACTATGAGCAGCACCGCTGGATTCCAACCTCCTGCTTCGGCGAGACCGAGTACTTCGTGGACGAGGTGCGCGTCATGGAGTGAGGGCGCGCGCCGCGCGCCGTGCCTGCTACCTGACGCCCGCCATCAGGCGCTTCACGGGCGGCGTCAGTGCCAGCATCACCACCCCGGCGATGACGCCGTACCAGAAGATCTTGAGGAACAGCGCCGGCAGCGATTCGAGGTGACTCGCGTCGTACTCGCCCGTGAGCTGCCCGGCGAGATTGCCGCCGAGCGACAGCGACAGGAACCACATGCCCATCGCCTGGCCGACGAAGCGCGGCGGGACGAGCTTGCTCATGTTGGACAGGCCCACCGGTGAGAGACACATCTCTCCGCAGACGTGCAGGAAGTAGGTGCCGATGAGCCAGGTGGACAGCACCAGATGCCCGGCGAGCACGCGCTGCGCGGCGAAGTACATGACGAGGAAGCCTAGCCCGAGAAGGATCAGCGCCGCACCGAACTTGGCGGACGCCGGCGGGTCGCGGTCGCGCCTGCCGAGCGCCAGCCACAACGCCGCGAACGCTCCGGCCAGGACGATCACGAACAGGGCGTCCACCGACTGCAGTATCCCGGGCGGCGCGTTCCAGCCGAACATGTGCATGTCGGTGTAGCGCGCCGCGAACAGGTTGAAGGAAGCGCCCTGCTGGAAGTAGCCGGCCCAGAAGGTCACCGAGCCGGCGAACAGCGCCATCATCACCAGCACGCGCTTGCGCTCGGTCGCATCCAGCCCCGCGAAGAAGAGCAGGTAGGCGAAATAGCCCACGGCGAGCAGCGAGATCGCCCACGAGGCGCAGGAAGCGATCAGGGTACTGTCGACCTGCACGACTCCGCTCAGGCTGAGGAGCACCGCACCGGCGAGCAGTGTGAGCAGCAGCACGATCGGCGTCCATGAGGCGCGCTGGGCGGGCGCGACGCCACGGCCGGCGCCGCCGAGGAAGCGCCGCGCCCACAGGAACCAGGCGACGCCGACCGCCATGCCGAGCGCCGACACTGCGAAGCCGCAGCGCCAGCCGAAGGCGCGGGCGACCACCGGGACCAGCACCGGGCCGAAAAACGCGCCGGTATTGATGCCCATGTAGAAGATCGAGAAGCCGGCGTCGCGCCGCGCTCCGCCCTCCGGGTACAGGGCGGCCACCAGTGCGCTCACGTTGGGCTTGAGCATCCCGACGCCCATCGCGATCACGAGCAGCCCGACGAAGAAGACCGCCGTCGAGCCGAGGGCGAGCAGCGTGTTGCCGAGCGCGATCAGGATCGCGCCGGCGAGCACCGCGCGCTGCGCGCCGATCAGCCGGTCGGCAATCCAGCCGCCGAGCAGCCCGAGGAGATAGGTGCTCGCCACGTACAGGCCGTAGATCGAGGCCGAGGACCTGTCGTCGAGGCCGAGGCCCCCCTCGGCCGCCGGCGCCACCATGAAGAGGATGAGGAGCGACTGGATGCCGTAGTAGGTGAAGCGCTCCCAGACCTCGGTGAGGAACAGCGTGGCCAGCCCGAGCGGCTGGCCGAGCAGGGTGCGCGCGGGAGCGCGCGGAGCGGCAGCGGCGTCGGCGGACTGGTTCATGCGCAACCCCCAACGCGCTTTCTGCGGCGCGCCTCTTACCGCGGAGTCTGACGCACCGCCGGGCGCAGGCGCAAATGGGAAGGGCGCTCGCTAACTCTCGCCGACCTTCTCGCTCTGCTCGGCATTGCGCGCGCGCGACAGCAGCCGCGCCATGAGGATGCCGCCCTCGTAGAGCAGGTACATGGGGATCGCGAGCGAGCACTGCGAGATCGCATCCGGCGGGGTGAGGAGAGCGGCCAGGACGAAGATGCCGATCAGCACGTAGCCGCGATGCTGCTGGAGTTTCTCGATGCGCACGATGCCCATCACCACCAGCAGCACCACCGCGACCGGCACCTCGAAGGCCACGCCGAAGCAGAAACACATGGTCAGCACGAAGTCGAGGTAGTTGTTGATGTCGGTCATCATGGCCACGCCCTTGGGCGTCGTGGCCGCGAAGAACTGGAACATCACCGGAAAGACGAAGTAGTAGGCGAAGCCGACGCCGACGTAGAAGAGCACGATCGAGGACACGAGCAGCGGCACCGCGAAGCGCCGCTCGTTGCGGTACAGCCCCGGCGCGACGAATGCCCACAGCTGGTAGATGACGTAGGGCATCGCCGCCAGCAGCGCGACGAAGAAGGACAGCTTGAAGGGTGTCGTGAACGGCGACATCACGCCGGTCGCGATCAGGTTGCTGCCGGCCGGGAGCTTGGCGAGCAGCGGCTGCGCGACGAAGCTGAAGATGTCGTTCGAGTAGAAGACGCACGGCAGGAACGCGATTCCCACCGCCACCATCGAGCGCAGCAGCCGGTCCCGCAGCTCGAGCAGATGCGAGATCAGCGTGCCTTCGGCGAGCTTCTCAGGTTCCTCGCTCATTGGCGGTGGGGCTCGCGGCGGAGACTGGCGGCTCGGGGGCCGGCGGGGACGGATTGTGCGTCGGCGGCGGGATCGGTGGCTCGTTGTGCGTCGGCGCCGGGATCGGTGGCTCGTTGTGCGTCGGCGGCGGCACCGGCGCGCTCTGCGCCCGACGGGCCCGCTCGATCTCGACCTCTTCCTCGAGCTGTTCGCGGAACTGGCGCGCCATGGCGCGCGCGCGTCCCACCCAGCGCCCCACCTCGCCGACTACGCGCGGCAGCTTTTCGGGCCCCAGCACGACGAGCGCCAGGACGAAGATGATGAGGACCTCAAGGAAACGTCCCTCGAACAGGTCACACGCTCCGGTCGCTCTTGGGCTGGGCGGCGGCCTCGCTCTTCCTCGCGACCTCGTCGAACTCGGCGTCGGGCTTGTCGGAGCGGATCTGCTTCGGCGCGCTCTGCTCCTCCTCGCCCTCGTTCATCGCCTTCTTGAATCCACGCACCGCCGCGCCGAGATCCGAACCCACGGTGCGCAGCTTCTTGGCGCCGAACACCACGAGCACCACGAGCAGGATGATCAGCAGCTCGCGCATTCCAATACCCATACGTCAACACTCCACGTGAGTCCGCCGGCGCGGCGAAGAGAAGGGAATCATAGGTCAAATGAGCCCCCCGGGCCGCAGAAGTTCGCTGAAATCGCTAGGCATTTCACGCTCAGGGAGCGGCCGACTCGAGCCAGAACGTCACCGGGCCGTCATTGATCAGCGACACCTCCATGTGGGCCCCAAATACACCAGCGGAAACATGGGGATATGTGCTGCGCGCGCGCTCGAGGAGATGCTCGAAGAGCTGCCGCGCCTGCCCCGGGTCCGCCGCGCTCGAGAAGCCGGCGCGCGTGCCTTTGCGGGTGTCGGCGGCGAGGGTGAACTGCGGCACCAGGAGGAGTCCCCCGCCCACCTCGCGCGTCGAAAGATTCATGCGGCCCTCGGCGTCCGGGAAGACGCGGTAGTCGAGCAGCCGCTCGAGCAAGCGCTCGGCCGTAGCCTCGGTGTCCGCGCGCCGCACCGCGATGAAGGCGAGGACGCCGCGGGAGATCGCGCCGACCCGCTCCCCAGCGACGCGCACCTCGGCGCTCGCGACTCGTTGGATGAGGCCGATCATTTCACAGCGACCGCTTTGAGCACGATGCCGCCGGAGTGTACCGCCCGGGAGTCGCAGTGGCATTTGGCGCGGCGAGTCCGTAAGATTCGGGGCCGTTTTTGAGGCGCTTTTCTAAGTCAGGCGGGGAGCGGCTGAATGGAGCGGGGAGTTAGCTCTCGAGTAGGTGCGCTAGCGCTCGCGCTGCTCGCTGCCACGGCGCTCGGCGCCGCGGGCGCCACGCTGGCACAGCCCGCCGCCACGAGCCCTGCGGCACCCGCGCCCGCCCCCGACGCCCACCACGGCAAGGAAGTCTCCTACACCTGCCTCGGCTGCCACGGGATCGAGGGCTACAAGAACGCCTATCCCATGTACAGCGTGCCGGAGCTGCGCGGCCAGAACCCCGAGTACCTGGTGATCGCGCTGCAGGGCTACCGCGACGGGGACCGCTCGCAGATCACCATGCACTCGCAGGCCGAGTCGCTCTCGCCTAAGGATATGACGGACGTCGCCGCGTTTCTCGCAGGCAAGCCGCTCGTGCCGAGCGGCAAGGGAGGCCCCGTGCCGCAGGCCGCACAGCTGTGCGTCTCGTGCCACGGCCAGGACGGCATCGCGGTGGCGCCGATCTACCCCTCGCTCGCCGGGCAGCACGAGGACTACATCGTGCGGGCGCTCGATGAGTACAAGCACGGCGGCCGCAAGAATGCGGTCATGAAGCAGTTTGCCGCCAATCTCAAGGACGAGGACATTGCGCAAATCGCCGCCTACTTCAGCAAGCTCACCCCCTCGCTCGGCACCGAGCCGCGGCCCTATACGCGCCTCAGCGCCGACTGATCCGATTTCGACCGCCCCGCCAGCCGGGCCGGAACTTTCGCTCCGTCCGGGCTTTCCAACCCGGCGCTCCTGCAGCGATTGCAAGCCATGACCGGCCTTAAGACTGCGTTAAGCCGGCCTGTCTATGGTTCGACGCTGGAGCAGTCCTACCCCTTTGAGGAGCCGTCCATGAGTTTCGTTTCCTTCCTCCGCAAGCCGCTGGTCGTCGCGATGCTCGCAGCCGCGACCATCGCCGTGCCGGTCGGCGCGCTCTATTACTCGGGCGCCGCGCACGCAGCGCCGGCCGCCTCGGCGCCGGTCGCCTCGGCGCAGGTCGCGCCGGCGCCCGCTGCGAACACGGCTGCCGCCAGCGGCCCGACCATCACCCTCCCGGACTTCAGCGCCATGGTGCAGAAGTACGGCCCCGCGGTGGTGAACATCAGCGTCACGACCAAGGTGTCGGCGTCCTACAACCCGCAGGGCGATGACAGCGACGAGAACGACGAGGGTGACGGCGACAGCGGCGGCCAGGGCGGTAAGGGCGGCGGCAATCAGAACCCCTTTGGGCCCGGGAGCCCGTTCGCTCCCTTCTTCCGCGGCTTCGGCTTCCAGATGCCGCACCCGCAGCCGATGCACGGCGAGGGCTCCGGCTTCATCATCCGCGGCGACGGCGTGATCCTCACCAACGCGCACGTCGTGAAGGGCGCGAGCGAGGTCACGGTGCGCCTCACCGACCGCCGCGAGTACACCGCCAAGGTGCTCGGTGTCGACAGCAAGTCCGACATCGCGGTCATCAAGATAGAGGCCAAGGATCTGCCGACCGTGAAGCTCGGCGACTCGCGCTCGCTCAAGGTGGGCGAATGGGTGCTCGCCATCGGCGCGCCCTTCGGCTTCGAGAACAGCGCCACCGCCGGCATCGTCAGCGCCAAGGGCCGCTCGCTCGATTCCGGCTACGTGCCGTTCATCCAGACCGACGTGCCGATCAATCCGGGCAACTCCGGCGGACCGCTCTTCAACATGCGCGGCGAGGTGGTCGGCATCAACTCGCAGATCTACAGCCGCAGCGGCGGCTACCAGGGAGTGTCGTTCTCCATCCCGATCGACGTCGCCATGCAGGTCGAGCAGCAGCTGCAGGCCACCGGCCACGTCACGCGCGGCAAGCTCGGGGTGGTGATCCAGAACGTCACCCAGGGGCTCGCCGACTCGTTCGGCCTGCCGCAGCCCGAGGGCGCACTGGTGTCGAGCGTCGAGAAGGACGGCCCGTCGGCGCACGCCGGGGTCGAGCCGGGAGACGTGATCCTGAAGCTCAACGGCGAGCCGATCGCGAGCTCGAACGAGCTGCCGGTGAAGGTCGCATCCTTGAGCCCCGGGACCAGCGTCAGCCTCGAGATCTGGCGCAACCACGCCGCGCGCACCGTGAGCGTGAAGCTCGGCGCCCTCGACGAGCAGCGCACCGCCGCGCGCGGCGAGTCGCAGCACGGGGGCGGCAAGCTCGGCCTCGCCGTGCGCCCGCTCACCGGCGATGAGCAGCGCCAGGGGAACGTGCAGGGCGGGCTGCTGGTGGAGCAGTCCTCGGGTCCCGCGGCCGAGGCCGGCATTCAGCCCGGCGACATCGTGCTCTCGGCCAACGGCGCCCCGGTGTCGAGCGCCGCGGCACTGAAGAGCGCCGTCGAGAGCTCGAAGGGTCACGTCGCGCTCCTCATCCAGCGCGGCGAGGCGCGGATCTTCGTGCCGGTGCGGGTGGGCTGAATCGTGGCTTGATCGCCATACACGGTCCGTGTATGGTCTGTGTATGGCGACCAAGACTATCTCGATCGAGACGGACGCCTACGAGCTTCTGGCCCGGGAGAAGCGCGATCGCACCGAGTCCTTCTCGCGGGTGATCCGCCGCTTGTTTGCCGAGCGTCCCTCGCTCACGGCCGGCGAGCTGCTCGATGCGCTGGAACCTCTCAAAGGCAAGGGCGCGGGTGCGCGTCACAAGCGGCGCTGAGTGCTGCTGCTCGATACGAGTTTCCTGGTCGAGTTCGAAGCTGAGCTGGCAGATCGCGGCGTGGGTCCGGCGACGGCACTGCTCGCCGCTCGGCGCGAGGCGGCCGTCGCGATCAGCATCGTAACCTTCGGGGAATTCGCCGAGGGGTTCCTCGATCCGCTGGCTTTCAATGAGTTCATCCACCACTTTCGCGTGCTGCAGCTGTCGCGCGCAATCGCCTGGCGGACGGCGCGGCTGCAGAGCTCTCTCGCCCGCCGGCTGGGCGAGAACGATGCCTGGATCGCCGGCACCGCGCTGGTGTACGGGGCCACGCTGATCGGGCGCGAGCGGGGGTACGAGCGCGTCCCGCGTCTCGACTACCTGGCGTTCTAAGCGGACGGGCCGTTCGTCACCATCGCGGCGACGAACTCATTGAGCGGCAGGGCATCCAGCCCTGCCGGTCTTGCGAACAGCGACTTGACGCGCTCGGCCTGCTTAGGCGCGAAGTGCGCCTCCACCGCGGCCTCGAATTTCTTCCTGAGCACCGGCATGCCCTCGGCGCGGCGCTTGCGGTGCCCGATCGGGAAGTCCACCTGCACGCGCTCGGTGTGGCTGCCGTCCCTGAAGAACACCTGCACGGCGTTGCCGATGTAGCGCTTGTCGGCGGCGTAGTACTCGGCGGTGAACTGCGGGTTCTCGCGCACCTGCATCCGCTCGCGCAGCGCATCGATGCGCGGATCGCGCGCCACCGCGTCCTCGTAGTCGGCGGCGGTGAGGCGCCCGAAGATGAGCGGCACCGCCACCATGTACTGGATGCAATGGTCGCGATCGGCGGGGTTGGCGAGCGGCCCCACCTTGTCGATGATGCGCACCCCCGGCTCCTGCGTCTCGATGACGACGCGCTCTATGTCGGCAATGCGCTTGCTCACCGCCGGGTGCAGGCTCATCGCCGCCTCGACCGCGGTCTGCGCGTGGAACTCGGCCGGGTAGGAGATCTTGAAGAGCACGTTCTCCATGACGTAGGAGCCGAAGGGTTGCGGGAGCGAGAGCGGCCTGCCCTTGAAGAGCACGTCGCAGAAGCCCCAGGTCCTGGCCGACAGCGCCGACGGGTAGCCCATCTCGCCGGTGAGCGCGATGAGGGCGAGTCGGACCGCGCGGCTGGTGGCATCGCCTGCCGCCCAGCTCTTGCGCGAGCCGGTGTTGGGTGCGTGGCGGTAGGTGCGCAGTGCGCCGCCGTCGATCCAGGCGTTGGAGACCGCGTTCACCACCTGCTCGAGGCTCCCCCCGAGCATCGCCGTGACCACCGCGGTGGAGGCGATCCGGACCAGCAGCACGTGATCGAGCCCGACGCGGTTGAAGCTGTTCTCGAGCGCCAGCACACCCTGGATCTCGTGCGCCTTGATCATCGCGGTGAGCACCTCGCGCACCGTGGGCGGCGCCTTGCCGGACATCACCGCGAGGCGCGCGCGGTAATCGGCTACCGCGAGGATCGCGCCGAGGTTATCGGAAGGATGGCCCCACTCGGCGGCGAGCCAGGTGTCGTTGAAGTCGAGCCAGCGGACCATGGCGCCGATGTTGAAGGCCGCCTGCACGGGATCGAGCTCGAAGGAGGTGCCGGGCACCCGCGCACCGCCCGCCATCACCGCGCCCGGTACCACCGGACCCAGGAGCTTGCGGCACGCCGGGTACTTCAACGCCTGGAAGCCGCAGGCGAGCGTATCCATCAGGCAGTAGCGGGCGGTGTCGTAGGCGGTCTCGCTCTGCACGCGGAAGTTGCTGGCGTACTCGGCGATGGTCGTGAGCGCGGCATCGGGGGCCGGCCGCTCGGCGGACTTCACGTCGTGGGCGGACATGGCGGCGCGGCTTACCTGCGCTCTGCGAGGGGCACGAACTTGAGGCTCTCGGGCCCTACGTAGTTGGCGGCCGGCCGGATGATCTTGCCGTCGGCGCGCTGCTCGATCACGTGGGCCGCCCAGCCGGTGGTGCGCGCGATCACGAACAGCGGCGTGAACATCTCGGTGGGAATGCCCATCATGTGGTACGAGACCGCCGAGAACCAGTCGAGGTTCGCGAACATGTTCTTGGTCTCGCGCATCACCGCCTCGATACGGTCGGCGATCTCGAAGCGGCTCGAGTCGCCCGCCTCCTGCGACAGCCGCCGCGCCACTTCCTTGATGACCTCGTTGCGCGGATCGGCGATGGTATAGACCGGGTGTCCGAAGCCGATGATGACTTCCTTGTTGGCGACGCGTGCGCGGATGTCGGCCTCGGCCGCATCCGCCGACTCGTAGCGCTGCTGGATGACGAGCGCCGTCTCGTTGGCGCCGCCGTGCTTCGGCCCGCGCAGCGCGCCGATGGCGCCGGCGATGCAGGAGTAGAGGTCCGAGCCCGTGCCGGCGATGACGCGCGCCGCGAAGGTCGAGGCGTTGAACTCGTGCTCGGCGTACAGGATCAGCGAGGTGTGCATGGCGCGCACCCACTCGGGGGGCGGCGGGCGGCGGTGCAGCAGGTGCAGGAAGTGTCCGCCGATCGAGTCGTCGGCGGTCTCGGTGTGGATGCGCTCGCCGGAATGGCTGAAGTGATACCAGTAGGTGAGCATCGAGCCGAGCGAGGCGATCAGGCGATCGGCAATCTCGCGCGCGCCGGCGGCCAGGTGCTCGTCCTTCTCCGGCAGCACGCAGCCCAGCGCCGAGACGCCGCTGCGCAGCACGTCCATGGGATGCGCGGCGGCCGGCAGTGCCTCGAGCACGGTGCGCACCGCGGCCGGTAGGCCGCGCAGCGCCTTCAAGCGCGCCTTGTAGCCGGCGAGCTCGGCGCCGTTCGGGAGCTTGCCGTGGATGAGGAGGAAGGCGATCTCCTCGAACTCGCACGTCTCGGCGATCTCGAGGATGTCGTAGCCGCGGTAATGCAGGTCGTTGCCGGTGCGCCCGACGGTGCACAGCGCGGTGTTCCCGGCCAGCACCCCCGAGAGCGCCACCGACTTCTTAGGCTTCAACGGGGCGATGTCGTTCATGGCTTGGTTCCGAACAGCTCGTCGAGCTTCCTCTCGTACTCGTGATAGCCGAGCACCTCGTAGAGCTCGGCGCGCGTCTGCATGGTGGGCAGGACGCTCTTCTGCGTGCCCTCGCGGCGGATCGCCCCGAACACCACCTCGTGAGCCTTGGCGGCGGCGCGGAACGCCGACAGCGGATAGAGCGCGAGGCGCACGCCCGCCTGGGCGAGCTCGGCCAGGGTGAAAAGCGGTGTTTGCCCGAACTCGGTGATGTTGGCGAGCACCGGCACACCCGCCCGTGCGGCAAACTGCCGGTACTCATCGAGGGTCTTGAGCGCCTCCGCGAAGATCATGTCGGCGCCGGCGGCGACATAGGCCGCAGCGCGCTCGAGCGCGGCCTCCTGGCCCTCGACCGCGTGCGCATCGGTGCGCGCCATGATGACGAAGCCGGGGTCGCTGCGCCCGTCGACCGCCGCGCGGATGCGGTCGACCATCTCCTCCTTGGGCACCAGCGCCTTGCCCGGGCGGTGCCCGCAGCGCTTGGCCGAGACCTGGTCCTCCAGGTGCATGCCGGCGGCGCCGGCGCGGATCAGGTCGCGCGTGGTCTTGGCGATGTTGAACGCCCCGCCCCAGCCGGTGTCGGCGTCGACCAAGAGCGGCAGCGCGCAGGCGCCGCTGATGCGGCGCACGTCCTCGCACACGTCGTTGAGCGAGGTCATGCCCAGGTCCGGCAGGCCGAAGGAGGCATTCGCCACCCCGGCCCCGGAGAGGTACAGCGCACGGAAGCCGGCGCGCTGCGCGAGCAGCGCGGAGTAGGCGTTGATCGCGCCGACCACCTGCAGCGGGCGCTCCGCATCGACCGCGGCCCGCAGCCGCGCGCCGGGGCTGTCTGACGGTGCAGGCATGCTCGGACTTTCGCGAAAAACCGGAGCGCGATTCTAGCCGATGCGCACGACGGTCCGCCCGGTGATGCCACCTTCGAGATAGCCGGCGAAGGCGCCCGGCAGGGCAT
>DATKLG010000062.1:0-21392 GCA_035542535.1 Steroidobacteraceae bacterium | reverse complement strand
CGCGCAGCAGCTCGTTGATCGAGGTCTTGGCGCGGGTCTGCGCGTCGACGCGCTTGACGATCACCGCGCAATAGAGGCTGTAGCGCCCGTCGGCCGAGGGCAGGGTACCCGAAACCACCACCGAGCCGGCCGGGACCCGTCCCTTGAGGATCGTGCCGGTGGTGCGGTCGTAGATACGGGTGCTCTGGCCGATGAACACCCCCATGGAGATCACCGAGCCGGTCTCCACTACCACACCCTCCACGATCTCCGAGCGCGCGCCGATGAAGCAATCGTCCTCGACGATCGTCGGGCTCGCCTGCAGCGGCTCGAGCACGCCGCCGATACCGACGCCGCCCGAGAGGTGCACGTTGCGGCCGATCTGGGCGCACGAGCCGACCGTAGCCCAGGTGTCCACCATGGTGCCCGCGCCTACGTAGGCGCCGATGTTCACGTAGCTCGGCATCAGGACCGCATCCGGCGCGATGTATGCGCCGCGGCGCACCACGGCATGCGGCACGATGCGCGCGCCGCCGGCGCGCAGCTGCGCATCGCTCGCATGCGCGTACTTGAGCGGCACCTTGTCGTAGAAGCGCGTGAAGCCGGCGTCCATCACGCGGTTGTCGTGGGCGCGGAAATAAAGGAGCACGGCCTTCTTCAGCCACTGGTTGACCACCCAGCCGCCTTCCTGGGGCTCGCAGACCCGCGCCCGTCCGCTGTCGAGCAGCGTGAGACACTCCTCGAGCGCTTCCGCGAGCTCGCGTGTCAGGCTGCGCGGAGTGAGCTCGGCGCGCCGCTCGAATGCGGCCTCGACGGTCTCGCGGAGCTGACGCAGCTCGCTCACCGGCTCACCGGAGCCGCGCCGCCCGCGCCGCGCAACACCTGTTGCTCACGGTCGAGCACCGCCACCATGCGCTCCTTGAGGCGCTCGCCCGCCTCGCCGGTGAGCGGGCGGTTGTCGAGATCGGTGAGATAGAACACGTCCTCGGCTCGCTCGCCCACCGTCATGATCTTGGCGGCGTGCAGCTCGACGCCCTCCTGCATCAGCACCTTGCCCACGTCGCACAGCAGTCCGGGGCGATCGCCGGCCGTGAGCTCGAGCACCGAGCGGCGGTTGCGCTCATCGATACTGAGACCGATCTGCGTCGGGGTGTGAAACATGCGCGCCTGACGCGGCGCGCGCCGCGATACCGACAGCGGCGCATCGTCGCGCGCCTGCACCGAACGCCACAGGGCCTGCTCGATCTCGCTGCGCCGGTCTTGGTCGGTGACGCCCGCGCCGTCGTCCTCGAGCACGTGGTAGAGGTGGAGGCTGAAGCCATCGCCCGTCGGCGTGATGCGCGCGTCGACGATGTTGAGCCCGAGCTGGTCGAGCACCGCGGTGGTGCGCGCGAAGCCATGGCGGCGCGGGCGCGTGAAGATGAGTACCGCAGTGGTGCCGCGCACGCTGTGCGCATCGAGCGCCACCAGCGGCTCGTCCGAGGCCGGGTCGCGCTCGGCCAGCAGGCGCGTGTGCCAGGCGACCTCCTCGGGCGAGTGCTGCAGGAAGTAGCTGGCCGAGAAACGCGTCCAGGCCGTCACGATGTCGCTCTCGGCGACGCCGCACTCGATCAGGAGCCGGCGCGCCGCGTCCTGCGTCTCGCGCACCAGGTGCTCGGGGTCGATCGGGCTCTCGAGCCCGCGGCGCAGCGCCCGCTTCACCCGCTGGTAGAAGTCCTTGAAGAGCGAGGCCTTCCAGGAGTTCCACAGCTTGGGATTGGTGCCGCGCACGTCGGCGCAGGTGAGCACATAGAGATAGTCGAGGTGCGTCTCGTCGCCCACCTTGCGCGCGAAAGCGTTGATCACCTGCGGGTCGCCGATGTCCTGCTTCTGCGAGGTGATCGACAGCTCGAGGTGGTGGCGCACCAGCCAGGCGACCAGGCGTGCGTCGTAGGGCGACAGTCCCTGCTCGAGGCAGAAGGCCTCGGCGTCCACGGCGCCGAGCTCGGAGTGATCGCCGCCGCGCCCCTTGGCGAGGTCATGGAACAGCGCCGCCAGATACACGACCTCCTGGCGCGGCAGCTGCTGCATGACGCGGGACGCCTCGGGCAGTTCCTGGTCGTAGCGCGCAATGGCGAAGCGGCGCAGGTTGCTTACGACGAACAGCGTGTGAGCATCGACGGTATAGGCATGGAACAGGTCGTATTGCATGCGCCCGACGACCCGGCCGAAGGCCGGGATGTAGCGGCCCAGCACCCCGTAGGTGTTCATGCGCCGCAGCTCGTGCGTCACGCCGACCGGCGAGCGCAGGATCTCGAGGAACAGCCGATGATGGCGCGGGTTCTGCCGGAACTCCTCGTCGATCAGCCAGAGGTTCTTCGCCACCGCGCGCATGGTCGAGGCGCGCACGCCGCGGATCTCCGGATTCTGCTGCAGCAGCGCGAACAGCTCGAGCAGCGCCGAGGGGGTGCGGGCAAATACTTCCTCGCTTACCGCCTCGAGCGAGCCGTTGCGTACCTGGAAACGCGCGTTGAGCGGGCGCGGCGGCTCGCTCTCGCTCAAGATCGCCTCGCGGAACAGCTCGAGCAGCAGCTCGTTCAGCAGGCTCACGTCCATCACCGTGCGGTAGTAGCGCTGCATGAACTGCTCGACCGCGAGGGTGTAGGAGGCGTCCTCGTAGCCGAAGGCGAGCGCGAGGCGGATCTGATGATCGAACAGCAGCCGGTCTTCGCGCCGCCCGGTGAGGGCGTGCAGGCCAAAGCGCACCCGCCACAGGAACGCCTGCGCCTGGCGCAGGCGCCGCAGCTCCGGCGCGGTGAGGAACCCGTGGGTGAGGAGGCCATCGAGCGTGTCGGCCCCGAAGTGGCGCTTGGCTACCCAGGCGATGGTCTGGATGTCGCGTAAGCCTCCGGGCCCGGTCTTGACGTTGGGCTCGAGGTTGTAGGCGGTGTCGTTGGCCTTCAGATGACGTTCCGCCTGCTCGCGCACCTTGGCCTCGAAGAACTGCTTCACCGGCCAGATGCGCTCGGGCGCGAGCGCGGCGCGCATCGCGCCGAGGAGCGCCGCGTGCCCGGCCAGCAGCCGCGCCTCGAGCAGCGTCGTCATTACGCCGACGTCGCCGACGCATTCCTCGGCGCACTGCGCCACCGTGCGCACGCTGTGGCCGATCTCGAGGCCGATATCCCAGAGGAACGCGACCAGCTTCTCGATGGCGGCGACGCCGCCCGCCTCGGGCGGCTGCGGCGCGAGCAGCAGCACGTCGACGTCCGAGCAGGGATGCAGCTCGCCGCGGCCGTAACCGCCGACCGCAACCAGCGCCCAGGCGGCGCACGGCCCCGCGCAGTGCATGCGCCATGCCTCGCAGAGCACCGCATCGATGAGCGCGGCGCGCGCGTGCACCAGCTCCTCGATCGGCTCTTCGGCGAAGAAGCGCGCCTTGAGCTCCTCGTGCGCCTCGCGCAGCAGCGCGCGCCAGGGTGCAGGGTCGCCGCCGGCGGCGTCGAGCCGCTCGGCAAGCCCGGCGAGCAGCGGCCAGGGGGCGGCGGGGGATGCGGCGGGGAGCGATTCCTCGAGCAGCTCTGTGTCGGAGGCTCCCATGCTCAACCTAACAGGCACAGGGACGTGTGACGATCCCGGGCTTCATGACTGGTGGCGTGCGCCGTCCGCCCCGAGAGTCAGCACGTCGACGCCCGTCTCGGTCACGAGCACGGTGTGCTCCCATTGCGCCGAGAGCGAATGGTCCTTGGTGATCACCGTCCAGCCGTCGCCGAGGAGGCGCACGTGGCGCTTGCCGGCGTTCACCATCGGCTCGATGGTGAAGGTCATCCCGGCTTTCAGCTCGAGGCCGGTGCCGGGCTCGCCGTAGTGCAGCACCTGCGGGTCCTCGTGGTAGACGCGCCCGATGCCGTGGCCACAGTACTCGCGCACGACGGAATACTCGTTCTCCTCGACATAGGTCTGGATGGCGTGGCCGATGTCGCCGAGATGCGCCCCGGGTCGCACCGCGTGGATGCCGCGCCACATGGCGGCGAAGCAGGTATCGGTGAGGCGCTGCGCGTGGGCGGGGGCCTTGCCCACCGAGTACATGCGGCTGGTGTCGCCATGGAAGCCATCGCGGATCACGGTCACGTCGATATTGACGATATCACCCGCCTTGAGGCGCTTGTCATTGGGAATGCCATGGCAGACCACGTGATTCACCGAGGTGCAGATGGTCTTGGGGAAGCCGCGATAGTTGAGGTTCGCGGGCACCGAGCGCTGCACCTTGACGATGTGCTCGTGGCAGATCCGGTCGAGCTCCTCCGTGGTGACTCCCGGGACGACGTGCGGGCCGATCATGTCCAGCACCTCGGCGGCGAGGCGTCCCGCCACCCGCATTTTCTCCTGCTCCTCCGGGGTCTTGATGGTCACTTGCATAGACACACAAATGGGGCCGGCGACGCCCCGCGCCAAGGGGTGTGCGAGGCGGCGTAAGGCATTGTTCCGATGAGGTCTTCATGGTATAAAGCGCGGCCTTTTTTGGCAACGCAACCCACACGCGCATCGTATACCCGCTGACTGGGTGTTCCCGCTTCGAGGCGTAAAGCCTCTGCGGGGATGGTCACGGGGATGCGCGGAGGCTCAACCCGAACAGGAGTTTTCATGGCCGGCGTGTCCATGCGACAGATGCTGGAGGCGGGTGTCCATTTCGGACACCAGACCCGCTTCTGGAACCCGAAGATGGCCCCCTTCATCTTCGGCGAGCGAAACAAGATCCACATCATCAATCTCGAGAAGACCCAGCCGATGTATTCGGAGGCTGCGGGCTTCATCAGGGGCGTGATCGCCGACGGCGGCACGGTGCTGTTCGTCGGCACCAAGCGCTCGGCGCGCGACTCGATCCAGAAGGAAGCCGAGCGTTCCCAGCAGCCCTACGTGAACCAGCGCTGGCTCGGCGGCATGCTCACGAACTTCAAGACCATCCGCCAGTCGATCAAGCGGCTCGGCGAGATCACCGAGCTGGCGGCCTCCGGCGCGCTCGACAAGCGTGGCAAGAAGGAGGCGACCCAGCTGCGGCGCGAGATGGAGAAGCTCGAGAGGAGCCTCGGCGGCATCAAGCACATGGAGTCGCTCCCGGACGCGCTGTTCGTGGTCGATGTGGGTCACGAGGACATCGCGGTGCACGAGGCGCGCAAGCTCGGCATCCCGGTCGTGGCCATCGTCGACACCAACTGCTCCCCCGACGGCATCGACTATGTGATTCCCGGCAACGACGACGCCATGCGGGCGATCCAGCTCTACACCGCCGGCATCGCCGATGCGGTCCTCGAGGGCAGGGAAGCGGTGCCTCAGGTGGCGGTGGGCGAGGACGAATTCGTCGAGCTCGACGAGGCCGGCAATCCGCGCAAGAAGGTGGCGCGCGCCGGCCGGCGCCCGCAGCCCGCGGTGCGCAGGAAGGCTCCGGCGCGCCGCCGTCCGGTGGCCGCTCCCGCGCCGGTCGCGGCGGCGAGCGTCGAGCCGGTGGTCGAGGATGTGGACGCGGATCTCGACGAGGCCGATACCGTCGAGGTCGCCTCGGTGCCAGCCTCGGCTCCCGCGACGCGGCGCAACCCGGCGCCGGCGAATCGCCGCAAGGGCCGTAGCGACGCGGCGGCTGAGTGAGGCCAGGGAGGCAGCGATGAACATTACGGCAGACACGGTCAAGCAGCTGCGCGAGCGCACCGGCGCCGGCATGATGGAATGCAAGAAGGCCCTCGTTGAGACCAAGGGTGATCTCGATGCGGCCGCAGAGCTCATGCGCCGCCAGGGCCTCGCCAAGGCCGACAAGAAGTCCACGCGCGTCGCGGCCGAGGGCGTGATCGTCATCGCCAGGGCGGGCGATGCGCGCACCGCCGCGATGGTCGAGGTCAACTGCGAGACTGACTTCGTGGCGCGCGGGCCGGATTTCCGCGCCTTCGCCCAGGCGGTGGCCGAATGCGCACTCGCGGCGCGGCCGGCAGACCTCGCTGCCTTCGCCGAGGCACGCCTCGCCTCCGGCGAGAGCGTCGAGCAGCGCCGCCGCGAGCTCGTGGCCAAGATCGGCGAGAACATCAGCGTGCGCCGCTTCGTGGTCGTCACCTCGCCCGATCAGCTCGGCGCCTACGTCCACGGGACGCGTATCGGTGCGCTGGTCGCGGTCCGGGGCGGACCCGCGAGCCTCGCCTACGATCTTGCCATGCACGTCGCGGCGAGCAGCCCGCGCTACCTGAGCGCGGCCCAGGTGCCCGCCGAGGTGGTGGCCAAGGAGCGCGAGATCCTCACCGAGCAGGCACAGGGGGAAGGCAAGCCGCCGGAGATCGTCGCCAAGATGGTCGAGGGGCGGCTGCGCAAGGCCCTGGGCGAGATCACGCTCACCGGACAGGCCTTCATCAAGGACCTCGACGTGACCGTCGAGAAGGTGCTGAAGGGCGCGCAGGCCGAGGCGCTCGCGTTCGAGCGCTTCGAGGTCGGCGCCGGCATCGAGAAGAAAGCCGATGACTTCGTCGCCGAGGTGATGGTCGCGGCCAAGGGCGCAGGCTCCGCGGCCAGGGTCTGAAGGGCACAGTGTCGCTGCCGCACGGTAGCCAGGGAACAAACCCCGCCGCGCGCGGGGTTTTTTCCATCCGCGGAGGTGAAAGATGACGCAAGCGAAGGCCCGTTGGTCGCGCATCCTCGTGAAGCTCTCCGGCGAGGCGCTGCTCGGCGCCGGCGATTACGGCATCGACCCGACGGTCCTGAAGCGCATCGCGACCGAGCTCCAGGACCTGGTCGGGATGGGCGTGCAGGTGGCGGTCGTGATCGGCGGCGGCAACATCTTTCGCGGTGCGGGACTGGCGCGCGCCGGCATGGATCGCGTGGCGGCCGATCACATGGGCATGCTCGCGACCGTCATGAACTCGCTTGCCCTGCAGGATGCGCTCGAGAGCTTGGGTCTGCATGCGCGGGTGATGTCCGCGATCCGCATCAACGAGGTGTGCGAGGACTACATCCGCCGCCGCGCGGTCCGCCATCTCGAGAAGGGCCGCATAGCGGTATTCGCCGCCGGAACCGGCAATCCCTTCTTCACCACCGACACGGCGGCGGCGCTGCGCGCCATCGAGATCAATGCCGACGTGCTCCTCAAGGCAACCAAGGTGAACGGCGTCTATTCCGACGACCCGGTGCGCAACCCCGCCGCGGTGCGCTATGCCCGCCTGACCTTCGACAAGGTGCTCGCCGACAAGCTCAACGTGATGGATGCGACCGCCATCGTGATGTGCCGCGACAACCGCTTGCCTTTGCGGGTCTTCAATCTCAACAATCCGGGCGACCTCACCCGCATCGTGCGCGGCGAGGACGTCGGCACGGCGGTCGCCAACGAGTGACCGGCTGCGGGCCACGAGGAGACACTATGCTCGAAGAACTGAAGAAAGACGCCAACACGCGCATGCTCAAGTGCGTCCAGACCTTCCAGGCGGACCTGAAGAAGCTGCGGACCGGGCGCGCGCACCCGAGCCTGGTCGAGCATCTCAAGGTCGATTACTACGGCAGCGAAGTGCCGCTGCAGCAGGTGGCGAGCATCGCGGTCGAGGAGGGCAGGACGCTGGTCATCTCCCCCTGGGAGAAGAGCGTGGTGCAGGCGATCGAGAAGGCGATCTTCAAGTCGGACCTCGGACTGACGCCCATGACCGCCGGCACCGTGATCCGCATCCCGATGCCGCCGCTCACCGAGGAGCGGCGCAAGGAGATCACCAAGATGCTGCGGCACGACGCCGAGAATGCCCGCGTGGCTGTGCGCAACGTGCGCCGCGACGTCATGAACGAGATCAAGCACAAGATGAAGGACAAGCATCTCTCGCAGGACGACGAGCGGCGCGCGGAGACGGACGTGCAGAAGCTGACCGACAAGCACGTGGCCGACATCGACGCAGCGCTGGCCGCCAAGGAGAAGGAGGTCATGCAGGTCTGATGTCCGCCGCGAGCGCCAATCTACCCAGGCACATCGCCATCACCATGGACGGCAACGGCCGCTGGGCGGCTGCGCGCGGCGTGGCGCGCGTCGCCGGCCACAAGGCGGGCCTGACGCCCGTGCGCATGTGCGTCGAGGAGTGCACGCGCCTCAAGGTCGAGGCGCTCACGCTGTTCGCGTTCTCGAGCGAGAACTGGGGCCGGCCCGCCGAGGAGGTCGGCAGTCTCATGAACCTGTTCCTCGAGGCGCTCGACCGCGAGGTCGCCGAGCTCGACGAGCAGGGAGTGCGCCTGCGCTTCATCGGCGAGCGCCGCAATCTCTCGGTGCGCCTGCAGGCGCGCATCGCCGCCGCCGAGGAACGCACCGCGCGCAACCGCTCGCTCTCACTGCAGGTGGCGGTCAGCTACGGCGGGCGCTGGGACATCGTGCAGGCGGCGCAGTCGCTCGCGCGGCAGTGCGCGAGCGGCGCGCTGCGCCCGGATGAGATCGGCGAGGCGCGCTTCGCCGAGAGCCTCTCGCTGCGCGGACTGCCGGATCCGGATCTGCACATCCGCACCGGCGGCGAGCATCGCATCAGCAACTTCCTGCTGTGGCACCTGGCCTACGCCGAGCTCTATTTCACCGAGCGCCTGTGGCCGGATTTCGCCGCCGCCGATCTCGCCGCCGCGCTCGCTTTCTTTGCCGGCCGCGAGCGCCGTTTCGGCCAGCGGCCGGCGGCCGTGAGTGCCGCCCGGTGAACGAGTCGTTGCGCAAGCGGGTGCTGACCGCGGTGGTGCTGGTCGCCGCGCTGCTCGTCATTCTGCTGGTGCTGCCGCCGGTGGCGACCGTAGTGGCGCTCACGGCGATGCTGCTCGCGGGAGCGTGGGAGTGGTCGGCGTTTCTGCGCCTCTCGACCGCGACGCGCCGCCTGACCTATGTGGCGCTGGTGGCGCTGCTCCTGCCGCTCGTCTGGGTCGCGTCCGCGGACGCGGCCAACCGCGAGCTGATTCTGCTGACGGCCATGCTGTGGTGGCTGACGGCGCTCCTGTGGATCGCGTTCGCCCCGCATCATGTGACGCCGTGGGCGGCCGGGGTCGCCGGCATCCTCGCCCTGGTGCCGGCGTGGCTCGCCCTGATGTGGCTGCGTTACGCACCGCCCCCCCACGGCCAGTGGGTGCTGTTCACGCTCATCCTCGTGTGGGTGGCCGACATCGGCGCGTTCTTCTTCGGTCGCCGCTTCGGGCGCGTGCGTCTGGCGCCTGAGGTGTCGCCCGGCAAGACGTGGGAAGGGGTATTCGGCGGCATGGGGCTCTCGGCACTGGTGGCGCTCGGCGGCAGCGCGTGGTTTCACGTGCCGCTCGCGGTATTCATGCCTCTGTGCCTGGCGACCGTGGCTTTCTCGGTGGTGGGCGATCTCACCGAGAGCCTGCTCAAGCGCTTCGCGGGCCTGAAGGACAGCGGCAGCGTGTTTCCCGGCCACGGCGGCGTCATGGACCGCATCGATAGCCTCACGGGGGCGGCTCCGGTGCTGCTCCTCGGCCTGACACTGCTCGGAGTGGTGGCGTGATCGGCGTCGCGGTGCTCGGTTCCACCGGCTCCGTCGGCGACAGCACGCTCGATGTGCTGTCGCGGCACCCGGAGCGCTTCAGACTGGTGGCCATCGCCGCCCACCGCAACGCGGCGAAGCTCGCCCGCCAGGTGCGTGAATGGCAGCCGGCCTATGCGGCACTCGCCGACGCGGACGCCGCCGGCGAGCTGACAGCGCTGCTCGGCGCTGCCGCGCCGCGCACCCGGGTGCTGGCTGGCCCCGGCGCGCTCGAGGAGCTCGCTGCCTTGAGCGAGGTCGAGTGCGTGATGGCGGCGATCGTAGGTGCGGCGGGGCTGCGCTCGACGCTGGCCGCCGCGCGCGCCGGCAAGCGCCTGCTGCTCGCCAACAAGGAATCCCTGGTCATGGCGGGGCCGCTGCTGCTCGAGGCGGTGCGTACCGCCGGCGCCACGCTCCTGCCGATCGACAGCGAGCACAATGCGATCTTCCAGTGCCTGCCGCCCGGGGCGCGCCCGGGGGTTGCGCCGCCGGGTCTGCGGCGCGTGCTGCTCACCGCTTCCGGCGGCCCGTTCCGCAACGCTCCAAGCGAGACGCTCGCCGCGGTGACGCCCGAGGCCGCGTGCGCCCACCCGAGGTGGGTCATGGGCCGCAAGATCTCGGTGGACTCGGCCACGCTCATGAACAAGGGCCTCGAGCTCATCGAGGCGTGCCTGCTGTTCGGACTCGAGCCCGAACAGGTGGAGATTCTGGTGCACCCGCAGAGCATCGTGCACTCCCTGGTGGAGTACGTGGATGGCTCGATGCTCGCGCAGCTGTCGGCCCCGGACATGCGTACGCCCATCGCGCATGCGCTGGCGTGGCCCGAGCGCATCGACTCCGGTGTAGAATTCCTCGATCTGCTCAAGGCCGGCCGGCTCGACTTCGAAGCTCCCGACTACGACCGTTTCCGCTGCCTCGCGCTCGCCCAGGCGGCGGCGCGCGCCGGGGGGCTGCACCCGGTGCTGCTGAATGCCGCGAACGAGGTCGCCGTGCAGGCGTTTCTCGAGCGGCGATTGAACTTTCCCGGCATCGCCGCGGTCATTGAAGCCGTGGTCGAGCGCGGCGCCGGCGGGTCGATTGGCGCTCTCGAGGACGTGCTGGCCGCCGACGCCGAGGGGCGGCAGCGGGCCGGTGAGCGGATCGTCGGGATTACAACAAGTGAGTCGGTGAGGGGCGCTCACGCATGAGCCTGTTCTGGTACGCGCTGTGGTTCGTGGTCGCCGTGGGCCTGCTGGTCACGGTGCACGAGTTCGGCCATTTCTACGTCGCGCGCCGCCTCGGCTTCCGGGTGCTGCGCTTCTCGGTGGGCTTCGGCAAGCCGCTCCTGAAGTGGACCGCCGGCGCCGATCGCACCGAGTACGTCGTGGCGACCATACCCCTCGGTGGCTACGTCAAGCTCCTCGACGAGCGCGAGGGACCGGTCGAGGCCGCGGACCTGCCGCGCTCCTTCACGCGCCGCCCGCACTGGCAGCGAATCGCGGTGCTCCTGGCCGGCCCCGCGTTCAACATCCTGTTCGCCGTCCTGGTCCTGTGGGGGATGTTCTGGGCGAACGGCGTGAGCGAAGTGCGCCCCGTGGTCGGCGACGTCACCACCGGGTCGATCGCGGCCGCGGCGGGCCTCAAGGGGGGCGATGAGATCCGTGCCATCAACGGCGCCCCGGTGCAGGGGCTGCGCGACGTCGTGTTCGATCTGCTCGATGCCATGAGCGCGCGCGGCGAGGCGGACCTGAGCGTGCGCGGCGCCACCGGCGAAGCGCGCACGGTCCGGCTCGTGGTCGCGGACCCGGATGCGCGGCGCCGGCTCACCGAGCCGAGCGAGCTGCTGCGCGGTCTCGGCTTCCAGTTCTGGCCGCCGGTACCGGCGGTGCTTGGGCAGGTGGTCGCCGACGGTCCGGCGGCGCGCGCCGGACTCGCCGCCGGGGACGAGATCGTGAGCGTCGACGGCGCGCCGGTCGCCAACTTCCACGACATCATCGCGCGCATCAGCGCCCGGCCCGGCGAGCGCGTCACCATCGTATATCGCCGTGAAGGTGAGACGCGCAGCGCCTCGGTCCTGGTGGCGAGCGATGAGGTGGCGGGCAGGCGCGTCGGCCGCATCCACGTGATGCAGCCGCCGCCGCCGACGCGCACCTATCCCGAGTCGATGCTGCTGCACACCGACCTCGGCGCCGCCGCCGCGCTCAGCCGCGCCGGCGCCGAGGCCTGGAACATGACCATGCTGCAGGCGCGCCTCTTCTGGCGCATGGTCCTCGGGCGCGTGTCGCTGAAGAACCTGAGCGGCCCGCTGTCGATCGCGGAGTTTGCCGGTGACTCGGCCGAGGCGGGCGTGTCGGCGTTTCTCGGCTTCCTGGTGCTGATCTCTCTCTCGCTCGGTTTCCTCAATCTGCTGCCGATCCCGATCCTCGACGGCGGGCAGATCGCCTTTCAGCTCATCGAATGGCTGAAGGGCAGCCCGCTCTCGGAGCGCGCCCAGGCGTTCGGGCAGCAGGTCGGGATCGCACTGCTCATCGTTCTGATGGGTGTGGCGCTGTACAACGACATTGCGCGCCAGTTCGGCTGAGTGGTTTGCGTCGGGCCGCGCTGCGGCCAGATCGTGCTGAAGGCCGCAGGGCCTGCAGTCCTCGAATAATGCAAGACAAGGCGCCCAGGGGGGCGCGAAGGCGAGACGTACTTGGTGGGTGTCGAAGCATGAAGTTGCGCGTTGCCGTGGCCGCGCTCGCGCTGTTGCTGCGCGCCGTGGTGGTGCTCGCGCAAGGCGTGCCGGAGGCTGATTTCACCGTCGGTGACATCCGCGTGGAAGGCCTGCAGCGCGTCTCGGAAGGCACCGTCTACAACTACCTGCCGGTCAACATCGGCGACCACCTGACGCCGCAGCGCGTGCGCGAGGCGATCCGCGCCCTGTACGCGACCGGGTTCTTCCGCGACGTACAGGTGCGCCGCGACGGCAGCACGCTGGTGGTGGTGGTGGCCGAGCGCCCCTCGATCGAGAGCTTCGAGATCACCGGCAACAAGGACATCAAGACCGAGGACCTGCAGAAATCGCTGCGCGGCGTCGGGCTCGCCACCGGCAAGACCTTCGACCGCTCGGTGCTCGAGGACGTCACGCAGTACCTCACCGACCAGTACTACGCCCGCGGCAAGTACGGCGTGCGCATCGATACCAAGGTGGAGGAGGAGGCGGGCAACCGCGTCAAGATCAAGGTCGATATCAAGGAAGGCAACCGCGCCAAGATCCGCCAGATCAACATCGTCGGCAACACGCGCTTCAAGCCCCAGGAGATCCTCGACACGCTCGAGCTGAAGACGCCCAACTGGCTGTCCTGGTACAAGCAGGACGACCGCTACTCGCGCGAGTCGCTGCAGGGCGACCTGGAGAAGGTGCGCAACTTCTACATGGATCGCGGCTACGCCAATTTCCAGCTCGAGTCGACGCAGGTGGCCATCGCGCCCGAGAAAGAGGACATCTTCATCACCATCAACGTCGATGAGGGCCAGGTCTACAAGATCTCCTCGATCAAGGTGGCCGGCACCTTCGTCGTGCCGCAGGCCGAGCTCGAGCACCTGGTGCTGGTGCATCCGGGCGAGATCTTCGACCGCAAGCTCATCACCTCGTCACAAGAGCTGATGCAGAACCGCATGGGGCGCGATGGCTACGCCTTCTCCAAGGTCGAGCCGGTCCCGACCGCCGACAGCAGCAATCACACGGTGGCGCTCACCTTCTTCGTCGATCCCGGCAACCGCGTGTACGTACGCAACATCACTTTCTCGGGCGTCAACCGCATCAACGACGAGGTGCTGCGGCGCGAGCTGCGTCAGCTCGAGGGCGGCTGGCTGTCGAACGTGGCGCTCGAGCGCTCCAAGCAGCGCATCCAGCGTCTCTCCTACGTGAAGTCGGTGGAGTTCGAGACCACGCCGGTGGCCGGCGTCCCGGACCAGGTGGACGTGAACTACAAGATCGAGGAGGGGCCGGCCTCGCAGCTCTCGGGCGGCATCGGCTATTCCGAGACCTACAAGTTCACGATCAACCTCAACTTCGCCGACGCCGACTTCCTCGGCACCGGCCAGCGTGTCGCGATCGACCTGAACGGCGGCGAGTTCAGCAAGGTGTACACGGTATCGTGGACCAACCCCTACACCAACATCGATAACCTGCAGCGCACCATCTCGGCCAGCTACCGCGACGTGACGCAGTTCGTCTCCTCGTCGTCGAATTTCTCCTCCGAGACCCTCACACTGGGACCCACCTGGGCGTATCCGATCACCGAGACCATGTATTTCCGCTTCGGCGCGGTGTTCGAGTCCTCGCAACTGCTCACCAACTCGCTCTCGAGCGCCGAGCAGGCGCAGGAGTGGGTGCAGCAGAACGGCCATCCCTACAGCCGCCTGGCGCACGACGACGCGAGCAACAACGAGTACGTCTTCTACGGGACGGACTTCAAGAACTTCCAGGCGGTGGTGGGCTGGGACTGGGACACGCGCAACCGCACCCTGTTCGCCGATCGCGGCATGCATCAGGCGCTGAACTTCTCGGCGACCACCCCGGGGAGCGACGTCAGGTACTGGGTCGGCAACTACCAGTTCCTCAGGTACGTGCCGGTGTGGCACGGCTGGACCCTGTCGTTCCTCGAGGGGGCGGACTACGGCGCCCCGCTCGGCAGCACCACGGCGATCCCACCCTACCGCAACTTCTTCGGCGGCGGGCCGGACAACGTGCGCGGCTTCCGCGAGAGCCTGCTCGGTCCGCGCGACCAGTTCGGCAATCCCTACGGCGGCAATCTGCGCCTCACGAGCCAGAACGAGCTGATCTTCCCCATGCCCGCCAAATGGGCGCAGACCGCGCGCGTCGCCCTGTTCTTCGATTTGGGCGGCGTCTACTACACCGGCAGCCACATTCAGTTCTTCGGCCCGGACAACGTCACGCCGGTCGACTACCGCTTCTCGGGCCTGGACAGCCTCAGGCGCTCGACGGGCGTCGCGGTCACCTGGCTCGCGCCGATCGGGCTCTTCCGCTTCAGCCTCGGTCTGCCGCTGAACGCCAAGAAGGGCAACGGCATCACCACCTGGAGCGACGAGACGGAAGTCTTCCAGTTCTCGGTGGGACAGGCGTTTTAGGCCTGCGGCCCGGACGCGTTTAGGCGATACTAACGGTTTAGCCGCGGCCCCTCCCGGGCCGCGGCGCCGCAATACTTTATCTTTGCCAGCATACGAGGTGGGTGTTCCGTGAATCGTTCGATCAGCAGTCGGGTGGCGGTATGGATGGTCGCGGCAGTCGGGCTGTGCGCCGTGCTGCCGGCGTCGGCCGAACCCAAGATCGGGGTGGTCGATCCGCAGCGGCTCCTGCAGGAGTCACCGCAGGGCAAGGCCGTCCAGGAGTCCATGCGGGCCGAGTTCGCGCCCCGCGAGCGCACCCTGCAGGCCCAGGCGCAGGCCATCAAGGCCAAGCAGGACAAGCTGCAGAAGGACGGCGCCACCATGACCGACGATCAGCGCATCCGGGCCGAGAAGGAGCTGCGCGACGGCGAGCGCGACTTCGAGCGCGCGCGCGGCGAGTTCCAGGACGACATCACGGCGCGCCGCAACGAGGAGTACTCGCGACTGCAGCGCACGCTCGGCGAGGAGGTGCGTACCTACGCCAAGGCGCAGAATTTCGACGTGATCCTGAGCGGCGAGGCGGTCATCTACGCGACTCCCACCTACGACATCACGCCGGCGATTCTCACCGCATTGCAGTCGCGCGCGGCCGCAGCGCCCGCGTCCAAGCCGACGGCGGCACCGGCCGCTGCGGCACCGGCCGCTCCGGCGCCGAAGCCGCCGGGCAAGTAGCCGCCTCGAGCCGCCGGGGGTCCAGAGGCGCGCCATGTCCGTCTCGCTCGGGGAGCTCGCGGTCCGCTTCGGTTGCGAGCTGCGCGGCGACCCGGAGGCGCGGGTCGAGCACGTGGCGACGCTCGCGAACGCGGATGCGACCGCGCTCGCCTTCCTCGCCAACCCGCGCTACCGCTCGCAGCTCGCCACGACGCGCGCCGCGGCGGTGGTGCTGAATCCCGAGGCCGCGGCGGAGTGCCCGAAGCCGGCGCTGCTCGCCGCCAATCCCTACGCGACCTACGCCCGCATCGCCGCCGTGCTGCACCCGAGCGCGGCGCCACCCGCCGGCGTGCACCCGACGGCCGTGGTGGCCGCGAGCGCCCGCATCCACCCGGGCGCGCACGTCGGCGCCTTCTGTACGATCGGCGAGCGCACGCAGCTCGCCGAGCGCTGCGTGGTGGGGCCGCACTGCGTGCTCGAGGAGGACGTGAAGCTCGCCGCCGACGTGCGCCTGGCGGTGCGCGTCACCGTGCACCGGGGCGTCGAGATCGGCGCGCGCAGCGTGCTGCAGTCGGGCGTCGTGGTCGGCGGCGACGGCTTCGGCTACGCGCCCGACCGCGGTGCCTGGGTCAAGGTGCCGCAGCTCGGGGCGGTGCGTATCGGGGCCGACGTCGAGATCGGCTGCAACACCACCATCGACCGCGGCGCCATCGACGACACGGTGATCGAGGACGGCGTCAAGCTCGATAACCTCATCCAGATCGGACACAACGTGCGCATCGGCGCGCACACCGCCATCGCGGCCTGCACCGGCATCTCCGGCAGCACCACGATCGGCAAGCGCTGCATGATCGGCGGCGGGGCGGGATTCGCCGGCCACATCACCATCGCCGACGATGTGGTCATCACCGGTTACACGGCCGTAACCCGCTCGGTCGCGAGTGCCGGCGTATACTCGAGCACCCTTCCTTTCGAGGAGGCGCGCACCTGGCGGCGCCTGGTCGCGCGCTTCAAGCGCAGCGGCCGCGTGGAGGAGCGCGTGCGCGCGCTCGAGCGTGCGGCGGGACTGAATTCCGGGCAGGAAGAGCCTCATGAGTGAAGAAGTCGTCCAACTCGATATGCAGGCGATCCTCGAGCGCCTGCCGCATCGCTATCCCTTCCTGCTGGTCGACCGGGTGCTCGAATGCCGCCCCGGGGTCAGCATCCGCGCCCTCAAGAACGTCACCTACAACGAGCCGTTCTTTCCCGGGCACTTTCCCCATCGGCCGGTCATGCCGGGCGTGCTGATCCTCGAGGCGCTGGCGCAGGCCGCTGGCATCCTCTGCTTCGTGACCGCCAACGTGATCCCGAACGAGGACACGCGTGTCTATTTCGTCGGCATCGACGCGGCGCGCTTCCGCAAGCCGGTGCTGCCGGGGGATCAGCTGGTGCTCACCGCGCAGCTCGAGCGCACCCTGCGCGGCATCTGGAAGTTCTCGACCGCAGCTCTGGTCGGCGACAAGGAGGTCGCGCACGCCAACGTGCTGGTGACGCCGGAGATCGGGCGGTGATCGACGCACGCGCGCTGGTGTCGCCCGCGGCACGCCTCGCCGCGGATGTGAGTGTCGGCCCCTTCAGCATGATCGGCCCCGAGGTCGAGATCGGGCCGCGCACCATCGTCGGTCCGCATGCGGTGATCAACGGACCCACCGTGCTCGGCGCCGACAACCACGTGTTCCAGTTCGCCTCCATCGGCGATGCGCCGCAGGACAAGAAGTACCGGGGCGAGCCCACACGGCTCGTCGTCGGCGACCGCAACGTGTTCCGCGAGTACGTGACCGTCAACCGCGGCACGGCCCACGACAAGGGAGTCACCACGGTCGGCGACGACAACCTCTTCATGGCCACGGCGCACGTCGCGCACGACTGCGTGGTGGGAAGCAACACCGTGTTCGCCAACGGCGCGGCGCTCGCCGGGCACGTCGAGATCGGCGACTGGGTCATCATCGGCGGGCTGGCCGCGGTTCACCAGTTCACCCGCATCGGCGCCCACGCGTTTCTGTCCGGCGGCGCCATGGTGCGCCGCGACGTGCCGCCGTACGTCATGGTGGCCGGTGATCCGGCCGATCCGCAGGGGGTGAACGCGGAGGGCCTGAAGCGCCGCGGCTTCACCGAGGATCAGATCCGCGCCATCCGCGAGGCCTACCGCACCCTGTACCGCTCGGACCTCCGGCTCACCGAGGCGCTCGAGCGGCTCGAGCCGCAGGCGCGCGAGCGTCCCGAGCTGCGCGTCTTCGTCGACTTCATCCGCGCCTCCAGCCGCAGCATCGTACGATGAGCGCGGCGCCGGTGGGCACCGCCGCGGCGCCGCTGCGTGTCGGCATCGTCGCGGGCGAGCATTCCGGGGACCTGTTGGGCGCGGCGCTCATCGCGGCGCTGCGCGAGCGCGTGCCGGCGCTCGAGTGCTTCGGCGTGGCGGGCCCGAAGATGATCGCGGCGGGCTGTGAGGCGTGGGCCGGCGCCGAAGCCTTGAGCGTCATGGGCCTCGCCGAGGTGCTGCGGCACCTGCCGCGCCTGCTGCGGTTGCGGGCGCAGCTGACGCGGCGCTTCCTCGCGGCCCGCCCCGACGTCTTCATCGGCATCGACTCACCCGAGTTCAATCTGACGCTCGCCGGGCGGCTGAAGCGCGCCGGCATCCGCACGGTGCAGTACGTGAGCCCCCAGGTGTGGGCCTGGCGGCAGGGGCGGGTGCGCACCATCGCCCGCGATTGCGATCTGCTGCTGTGCCTGCTGCCCTTCGAGAGTGAGTTCTACGCGCAGCACGCGGTGCGCGCCGAGTTCGTCGGCCATCCGCTCGCCGATCAGATTCCGCTCGAGGTGGACGTAGCCGCGGCGCGCGCGGCCCTCGGCCTGGCGAGTGGCGCGCGCGTGATCGCGCTGCTGCCCGGCAGCCGGGTCGCCGAGGTCGCCCGGCTCGCCGCGCCCTTCACCCAGGCGGCAGGCTGGATCCGCGAGAGGCGCCCCGGGATCGAGTTCGTCGCGCCGATGGCCTCCGCTGCGGTGCGCGACTGCTTCGAGAGGCAAGTGGCGCAAGCTGCGGAAAAATCTCTGATTCGTATCGTCGACGGACAGTCGCACCGCGTGCTGGCGGCGGCGGATGCGGCGATCGTCGCCTCCGGAACGGCGACGCTCGAGACGCTCCTGTCGGGCAAGCCGATGGTAGTGGCGTATAAAGTCAGCTGGCTGACGGCGTTCCTGGTGCGTACGCTCGGGCTCGTGAAGGTGCCGTACTTCTCGCAACCAAACCTGCTCGCCGGACGGCGCCTGGTGCCCGAGTTCTCCCAGGGACAGGTGACCGGCCCGGCGCTGGGGGCGGCACTGCTAGATGAGATGGAGGACGCGGCGCACCTCGCCGAGCTACGCCGCGAATTTGCGCGCATTCATCGCCAGCTGCGCCGCGGCGGTGCCGCACGCGCCGCCGCCGCGGTGCTCGAGTGCGTGGCGCGCCGCGGGGACGCCCCGGCGTGAGCTCGCCGATGCGCGAGCGCCGGGACGCCGGATGCAGGATCGCGGGGGTCGATGAGGCCGGCCGCGGTCCGCTCGCGGGACCTGTGGTCGCGGCGGCGGTCATTCTCGATCCGCGGCGGCGCATCCGCGGGCTGGCCGACTCCAAGATCCTGCCGCCCGAGGAGCGCACGCGTCTGGCCGTGCTCATCCGCGCCCGCGCGCTCGCCTGGTCGATCGCCTGGGCCGACCGCGACGAGATCGACTCGCTCAATATCCTGGAAGCGACCCTGCTGGCGATGCGCCGGGCGCTGCTCGCGCTGCCGGTGTGCCCGACGCACGTACAGATCGACGGCAATCGCTGCCCGTGCTTCGAGGATCTGCGCTTGGGGTGCACGTTCGAGGCGATCGTCGACGGCGATGCCAGCGTGGCCGCGATCAGCGCGGCCTCGATTCTCGCCAAGACGTACCGCGACGCCATGATGCAGTCGCTCGACGCCTGCTATCCCGGCTTCGGGCTCGCACGCCACAAGGGCTACGCCACACGGGCGCATCTGCGCAAGCTGCGCCGCCGCGCGCCTTCGCCGCTGCACCGGCGCTCTTTCAGTCCGATGCGGTAAGCTCAAATTGCCAGCGATGTCGCCCGGTTTCGTTCATCTGCGCCTGCACAGCGAGTATTCGCTCAGCGACAGCGTCGTGCGCGTGCCCGAGCTGATCGCCGCGGTCGCCGCCGCCGGCATGCCCGCGGTCGCGGTCACCGATCAGAACAACCTGTTCGCCATGGTGAAGTTCTATCGCCAGGCGCTGCAGGGGGGCGTCAAGCCCATCATCGGCGTCGATCTCGCGGTGCGCGAGGAGGGCGAGCGGCGCGAGCCGAGCCGCCTGACGCTGCTGTGTCAGAACCAGGACGGCTATCGCAACCTGTCGCGGCTCATCTCGCGCGCCTATCTCGAGGGCCAGGAGCGCGGTGTGCCGCGCATCGAGCGCTCATGGCTCGCGCCCGCGAACCTCGCCGGCCTGATCGCGCTCTCGGGAGCGCTCGAGGGGGACGTGGGACGTGCGCTGGTCAATGGGCGCGAAGCGGACGCCGAGAGCGCGCTCGAGCGCTGGCGGGCGCTGTTTCCCGGCCGTTACTACCTCGAGCTGCAGCGCCTCGGCCGCCAGTTCGAGGAGAGCTACATTGCCGGCGCGGTGGCGCTCGCCGCCCGGCAGCAGCTGCCGCTGGTCGCCACCAACGACGTGCGCTTCATCCGTGCCGACGAGTTCGAGTCCCACGAGGCACGCGTCTGCATCCACGACGGGACGCTGCTCGCCGATCCGGCCCGAGTGCGCCGCTATACGCGCCAGCAGTACCTGCGCAGTCCCGCCGAGATGTCCGCGCTGTTCGCGGATCTGCCGGAGGCTCTGGCGAACTCGGTCGAGATCGCGCGCCGCTGCAGCCTCGAGCTGACGCTCGGGGAGGCGCGGCTGCCGCAATACCCGCTGCCGGCGGGCGTGAGCACCGAGGCGTACCTGGCGAGCGAGGCCGAGCGCGGGCTCGCACGGCGCCTCCCGGCGGGCGCCGCCGCTGCCTACCGGGAGCGGCTCGCGAGCGAGCTCGGCGTCATCTGCCAGATGGGCTTTGCCGGCTACTTCCTCATCGTCGCCGATTTCATCCGCTGGGCACGCGAGAACGGCGTGCCGGTCGGCCCGGGACGCGGCTCGGGCGCAGGCTCGCTGGTCGCCTACAGCTTGGGCGTGACGGACCTCGACCCGCTGCAGCACGACCTGCTGTTCGAGCGCTTCCTCAATCCCGAGCGCGTCTCGATGCCGGACTTCGACATCGATTTCTGCATGGACGGCCGCGACCGGGTGATCGAGTACGTCGCCGGCAAGTACGGCCGGGAGCGGGTCTCGCAGATCATCACCTACGGCACCATGGCCGCCAAGGCGGTGGTGCGCGACGTGGGCCGCGTGCTCGGCATGACCTACGGCTACGTCGACCGTATCGCCAAGCTGATCCCGTTCGAGCTCGGCATCACCCTCGATGCGGCGCTCGAGAAGGAGCCGGAGCTGAAGCGGCTGTACCAGGCGGAGGATGAGGTGAAGAACCTCATCGATCTGGCGCGCTCGCTCGAGGGCCTCACGCGCAATGCGGGCATGCACGCCGGCGGCGTCGTCATCGCGCCCTCGGTGCTCACCGACTTCACCCCGCTCTACTGCGATGCCGCCGGCGGGAGCCTGGTCACCCAGTTCGACAAGGACGACGTCGAGGCGGCGGGGCTCGTCAAGTTCGACTTCCTGGGGCTGCGCACGCTCACGGTCATCGACCGCGCCGTGCGCCTCATCAACCGCGCGGCTCCCGCCGGGAGCGCACCGCTCGAGATCGGCACCGTGCCGATGGACGATGCCGCGACCTACGCGCTGCTCAAGTCCTGCCGCACCACCGCGGTGTTCCAGCTCGAGTCGCGCGGCATGAAGGACCTGATCCGCCGGCTGCAGCCGGACCGCTTCGAGGAGGTCGTGGCGCTGGTGGCGCTGTTTCGTCCGGGACCGCTGCAGTCCGGCATGGTCGACGACTTCATCAACCGCAAGCACGGACGGAGCGACGGGCCGATCGACTATCTGCATCCGAGCCTCGAGCCGATCCTGAAGCCGACC
>DATKLG010000061.1:0-43880 GCA_035542535.1 Steroidobacteraceae bacterium | reverse complement strand
ACACTCAACACAAGAGTATTCGTCTCAACACTGAAGGGTGCTCTCATGACAAGCGATCGTGTTGCTGGTGCGTGGCACCAGATCAAGGGGAAGGTTAAGGAGCAATGGGGCAAGCTCACTGACGATGACCTGAAACAACTTGAAGGTCATGCCGAACAGCTTGCCGGAAAATTACAGGAACGCTACGGCCTCGCGCGCGAGGAAGCCGAGCGGCAGGTGAAGGAATTTCGCAAACGGATGAACTGGCAGTAGCGTGTTCGACCACGGGTGCGGGTCTTCGACTACCCACCCGCGACTTTGCGTCGGCGGCGCTTTGGGGGCCGCAGCGCTGGAGTTGTATCCCGCCGCCGGTGCAACCCAGGCAGGAAGCAATTGCTGAGGTTGCCGTAGCCGCGGAGTGCAATCGGGGGGCGAGGCTTATCCGGCTCACGTCGGCGGGTACGGTCTTTGGAGCTGTCGCTGCACCTCGGTTCGGACGTCCGCGTCGGCTGGCGAAAAACAAAAGGGGCGAACACTGAATGCGCGTGCCGGCCTCGTGTATCAGGTCGGTTGTTCGGCAGGCGTCGGCGCGCGAGCGAGGCGGAGGTATACCGTGAACGAACCGGAATCGTCACCAAAAAAACCCAGCCGCGACGATGAAAAGAAACGCCAGGAACAAAGCCGGCGTCAGTTACATTTCGGCATCAGCTACCTGATTACGAGTCTGGTCGTCTTGTGGGCGTTCCAGCAATTCGTCTTGACGCCTCTGGCCAGGACCACAGAAATTCCTTACAGCGAGTTCAAGAAACAACTGGCTGCTGCTCAAATCGTCAAGGTAAATATCGGCGCCAGGGGCATCGTTGGCGAGATGAAGAATCCCAAACCGAACGGAGCTCCTCCGGTCGTCCCGTTCAATACCGCACCTGCGCTTGCCGGTGACCCGAAGCTGATTGAAGAGTTGCAAAACGCAAATGTAACTTACGACTTCGAGCGCCCACCAAATCCCTTGGGCGGCATTTTGCTGAACCTTTTGCCGCTCGCGCTACTCGGCGGCTTCTGGTACATGGCCTATCAGCGAGCCGGTGGGGCCGCCGGAGGGCTGGGCGGCATATTCGGGGTCGGCAAGAGCAAAGCGACCGAGGTCAAGCCCGAGGATGTCAGCGTCACATACAAAGATGTGGGCGGAGCCGATGAAGCCATTGTCGAACTCCAGGAGATCATTCAGTTTCTGAAGACGCCGGAGCAATTCGCTCAAATCGGCGGGCATATTCCCAAGGGCGTGTTGATCGTCGGACCCCCGGGTACCGGCAAGACGCTGCTGGCGAAAGCAACGGCCGGGGAGGCACAGGTCGCGTTCTTCGAGACCAGTGGCTCCGAGTTCGTCGAGATGTTCGTTGGCGTGGGCGCCGCGCGCGTACGCGACCTGTTCGAGCAGGCGCGCAAGGCGGCTCCAGCGATCGTTTTCATTGACGAGATTGATGCGATTGGTCAGAGCCGGGGCGGCGTGATGCGCCTGGGCGGCAACGACGAGCGTGAGCAGACTCTCAACCAGTTGCTGGCCGAAATTGACGGCTTCAAGACCGACACCAGCGCCCCGGTGATCATCATGGCTGCCACCAACCGCCCGGAGGTGCTCGATCCGGCACTTCTGCGCGCGGGCCGCTTTGATCGCCAAATCGCCATCGGCAATCCGGATCTCATTGGCCGCACGCAAATCCTGCGAATTCACAGCCGAAAGGTAACACTGGCGGCAGACTTTGACTTCGAGCGCGCCGCCCGGATGACAGCGGGCTTCAGCGGCGCTGATCTCGCGAATGCCATGAATGAGGCGGCGTTACTCACGGCCCGGCGCAAGGCCGCGGCCGTCACGTTGAATGATTTCGAGGCTGCGATCGAAAGAGTGATTGCAGGTTCGGAGAAGAAGAGTCGGGTGATGAACGAACAGGAACGAACTACGGTTGCCTACCACGAGTCGGGGCACGCGCTGGTGGCTGAACTGGTGCCTCATGGTGAGCCGGTGGGCAAGATCAGCATCGTTCCACACAGCCGGGGCGCCTTGGGCTACACCATGCAGATGCCGACCGAAGACCGCTATCTGTTATCGATCGACGAACTGAAGGACAGGATTGCCGTTATGTTGGGTGGGCGTGCCGCCGAGATCGTACAGTTCGCGACCATCAGCACCGGGGCCAGTGACGACATCATGCGGGCAACTGAGCTGGCGCGCCGCATGGTTACGGAATTTGGTATGAGCGAAAAGCTCGGCTCGGTGCGCTACGCGGGTCAGCAGCTCCAATATCTGGGGGGGTCGGTGGAGGACAACAGCCAGATCAGTCCAGAGACTCGTCAAGTGATCGATGCGGAAATCCAGCGTCTCGTGACTGAACAGTACGAGCGTGCTCAGGTACTGCTGAAGAGCCGGCGCGCAGCCCTAAAGACATTGGCGCAGCAACTGCTGAAGGAGGAGACGGTGAGCGGTAGTAGCGTGAAAGCGGCACTGGAACAGGCCCCGAATCCGGGATCGTCTGATGATGGCGAGATCGTTGTCCGCGCCGCCTCCGCCGCCGGCCCATAACGAGAGGACGTTGGTCCGCACACGCACGCCGCGCATGCGCCGCCGTGGACACCAGCACTGAAGCGCCGGTAACCGGCGGGCTCACTTCCCAGACCGCCGCCGAGCGGCTTGCGCAGTATGGTCGCAACGATCCGGCACCCCGCAAACGTCGGTCAGCGGTAATCGCTTTCCTGCGTCTGTTTCTCAATCCACTTGTGCTGGTATTGCTGATCGCGGCCACCGCCTCGGCGGCCCTCGGTGAAGCAACCGATGCAGGCATCATTTTTGCGATTGTCATCCTCAGCAACACGCTCGACTTTGCGCAGACACGCCGTTCGCAGAAGGCCGTGGAGCAGCTGCAAGCGCAAGTGGCTCCCATGGCCAGCGTGCTACGCGACGGGCACTGGGTCGAAATTCCCTGCGCCGAGGTGGTTCCGGGCGATGTCGTGCAGCTGTCGGCGGGCGACATGGTTCCCGCGGACGCGCGACTGTTGGAATCACGGGATCTGTATGTTCAGCAGGCGGCATTGACAGGCGAATCGCTGCCGGCGGAGAAGCAGGCGCGCGGCGAGGCCGTGTCAACCAATCCCGATGCCGAGAACATGGTGTTTCTCGGCACCTCCGTTGTGAGCGGTACGGCCCGGGCGGTCATCGTCACGACGGGTACCGCGACGGCGTTCGGGGACATCGCCGCACGACTTGCGGCGCCCCCGGAGCCCACGGCGTTCGAGCATGGACTGAAAGACTTCAGTTTGTTTCTGACCCGCACCGTCTTCTTTCTGGTGCTCTTCCTGGTCGTGGTCGGGCTAGTCAAGCACCGCGATCCCTTTCAGTCGTTGCTGTTTGCCGTGGCGCTGGCCGTCGGGCTGACCCCCGAGTTCCTGCCGATGATCGTCTCGGTCACGCTCGCGAACGGGGCGCGGGCCATGGCACGCAAGAAGGTGATCGTCAAGCACCTGGCCGCGATCCAGAACTTCGGCAGCATCGATGTGCTCTGTAGCGACAAGACGGGCACGATCACCAGCGGTCATATGGACCTCGATCGGTGTCTCGACTCCTGGGGAGAAACCTCCGCTCGGGTGCTGACCCTGGCGAGGCTCAACAGCGAGAACCAGACTGGGATCCGCAGCCCGCTCGATGAGGCGGTTCTTCGCACGCCGCAGACGGACGCCGAGAGCGGTTATGAGAAGCGCGATGAGATTCCTTACGACTTCGAGCGTCGTCGTCTCTCCGTCGTGCTCGAGCACGAGGCGCGCCGGTTGCTGATCACCAAGGGGGCGCCGGAGGGGGTGCTCGAGCGCACCGTGGCGGTGGAGCGTGGAGGGCAGGTCATGCCGCTCGACGCTGAGCTGCGGGCACGCTCCCAGGGGACCTACCAAGAATTGAGCCGCAAGGGGCTGCGGGTATTGGCCGTGGCGTACACGGTGGTCGAGGCCCGCGCCAACTACTCCGCCGCCGATGAGCGCAATCTCATCCTCGCTGGCTTCGTCACCTTTGCCGACAAGCCACTGCCGGACGCGGCCGCGGCGCTCGCCGCATTACGCGAGGCCGGCGTCCACGTGAAGATCATCACGGGTGACAGTGATCTCGTGACCTGGCAGGTGTGCACCCAGGTGGGGTTGGATCCGGGCAAGATCGTGCTCGGCGAGGAGATCGAGAAGATGACCGATCCCGCGCTGCAGGCGGTCGCGGAGGAAGCCACGGTGTTCGCGCGCACATCACCCGCGCAGAAGAACCGTATATTGCTGGCGCTCAAGCATCGAGGTCACGTGGTCGGCTTCATGGGCGACGGAATCAACGACGCGCCGTCTCTTCATGCGGCGGACGTCGGCATCTCGGTAGCCTCGGCGGTGGATGTGGCGCGCGAGGCTGCGGACATCATCCTGGTCGAGCCGGGTCTCGAGGTGCTGACGAGCGGCATCCTCGAGGGACGCAAAGCCTTCGGCAACGTCATGAAGTACCTGCTCATGGGGACCAGCTCGAACTTCGGCAATATGTTCAGCATGGCTGGTGCCTCGACCTTCCTGCCATTCCTGCCGATGCTGCCGACGCAGATCCTGTTGAACAACTTTCTCTACGACGTCTCGCAGATCACCATTCCGACCGATAACGTCGATGCGGGCCTCCTCCGGAAGCCGCGCCAGTGGGACATCGGTCTGATCCGCAAGTTCATGCTCTACATCGGTCCCATCAGCTCCATCTTCGACTTCCTCACGTTCTACGTGCTGCTGCATTTCTTCAACGCCAGTGAGCCCTTCTTTCATACCGGTTGGTTCGTCGAGTCGTTAGCTACGCAAACGCTGGTGATCTATGTCATCCGCACGATGGGCAATCCCTTTGAGAGTCGACCCAGCAGGCCGCTGCTCATCACTACCGTGCTCGTCGTGGGTGTCGGTGCGCTGCTTCCCTTCAGCGGACTCGCCGAGCCGCTCGGATTTGTTCCGTTGAGCGGCGCTTTCTATCTCTTCGTGGGGGTGGCAACCCTCGTGTACCTGCTGCTCGTGCAGCTCGCCAAGAGGCTGCTGTGGCGAGAGGCCGAGAGTTCCCCGCCAGCGGTCGTGAGCCGCTGACGCCGAATTCCCTGAAGCCGGCCGAGCAGGCGTGAGCTTCGCACTGGGCTGTTCAGTGGCGAGGCATCCCCTCTCGCGCTCGCTAGATAGACAGGATCACCAGGCAGTTCGGAGATCTCCGGGCGCTGAGGCTTCGCTCAGGCTCTCGCCTTGGTCGCGGCTTCCTCGTAGGTACATCAACGAATTGACCATAACCTGACATATGGCGCACCGTAAGCGAAAAGCGCCGCGGAGCTGCCACGAGCAGCAAGAGTTCAGGCCCCTGAGTTCGAATATGCCCCACACAGAGGTTAGATCGAACGCATTCACAACTTAGGAGGGTTATGGCCATGTCACCGAGCAAATCCATTGCCGCATCCGTGGCGGCAGACTTAGAGGAGATTCACAGTTCCTGGGGCTGGTTCGTTGCCCTGGGGATCGCACTCATAGTGTTGGGTGTTGCCGGCATCATTTACGATGTCACGGCGACTCTCGCCACGGTGTTGGCGTTTGGCTGGCTGCTGATCGTGGGCGCGGTCGTGTCGCTCATCCAGGCGTTTCGGGTGCACAACTGGAGCGGGTTCTTCCTCTACCTGTTGAGCGCGTTACTGCGGGGCTTCACCGGCTATTTGCTGATCCGCTATCCGTTGACCGGAGAGATCAGCCTTACGCTGGTGCTCGCTTCGTTCTTCATCGTCGGCGGCGCGTTCCGGGCGATTGGCGCCGGTGCGCTGCAGTTCCCCCAGTGGGGCTGGGCTGCGGTCTCCGGGGTCGTCTCGGTGGCACTCGGCGTCATGCTGCTGATGCAGTTGCCCGCATCGAGCCTATGGTTCATCGGCTTCGCCATCGGTATCGAATTCATTTTTGACGGTGCGTCGTTCATTGCTCTCGGCACCGCCGTGCGCCAGGTCCCGGGAACTCGCGCTTTCGCCAAAACCTAGGGAGACGGTGCCGCTTGTCTACATCCACTACGAGGAGCGTGTCATGAGCACGAACATCGGTAAGAGCATGAGCAAGGATCTCGACCGCGTTCGCGCGGCCGCCCAAGAGCTGCACGGAGTACTCAGCGATGCCGCGGCCAGGAGCGGTGGCGCGATGAAGGCGGATCTCGAGGCCGCGGGGCAGAAGGCGAAAGCTGTCAGGGAGTCGCTCAAGGCCTCCCTTGCGGAACAGAACGAAGCCACGAAGAAGTACCTGAAGGCGGCGGTTGCGGACCTGGAAGCAGTACAGAAGCACGCCGCCGAGGCGCTTAAAGCCTCGGGCGACGCGTTCCAGAACTCGATCCGGCAGAGTCTCGCCGACGCCCGTGCGTCGGTGCAGAAAGTCAGCGAGGCGGTGGCGGCCAAGCGTTCGGCGGAGTCCAAGTCCCGCAAATAGGAGAGTGTCATGCGTAACTACATCGCCGTGATTTTTAACGACACCGGCCGGGCTTATAAGGGCCTGCATGCGCTGTGGGGGCTGGACGCCGACGGAGCGGTCACCGTGCACGGCACTACCGTGGTGCATCGCGATGAGTGGGGCCAGTTCCAGGTCGATACCAAGGAGACCGAGCCCGCTCTCGCGACCGCGGTCGGCGTAGGGGTGGGCGCGTTACTCGGCGCTCTTGCGGGACCAGCAGGGGCCGCGGTGGGCGCCGCGGGCGGAGCTGCGGCCGGGGCCGCCGGGGGTGGTGTGATTGGACTGGCGACGGATTTCGCGCGTGCCGACGTTCGCGATCAGGCGGCCGACGAGACCGCGTTCGTTCTTAAGGCGGGACAGTCGGCCGTGATCGCGGATGTATCCGAAGACTCGACCCTTGCGATCGATTCTCGGATGCGTGAACTCGGCGGAGTTGTGCGGCGGCGCTCCTGGAGCGCGCTTCGCGATGACGCCTGGTTCGACGAGTACATCCCGAGCAGCTATCTGTATCCCTACGAGTACGTCCCACCAGCCTGAGAGGATGGGGGGCTTGAGGAGAAATCTCATGAACAAGGTATTAACCATCGTATTCAATGACGAAAAATCGGCCTACGCGGGCGTCTCGGCCCTGCATGCACTCGACGGCGAAGGCAGCATCGTGCTGAGCACCCTGGCGGTTATCAAGAAGAACACCGACGGCACGGTGTCGCAGCAGAGCGTTGACGATGATTTCCCGCCTCCCTCGGGGACCCTGGTGGGAACGGCGCTTGGCAGTCTGATCGGGCTCCTGGGCGGACCTGTCGGCTGGGCAGTCGGGGCAGGCACGGGCGCATTGATCGGTGTCATCCGCGATGTGTACACCGCGGAAGTCGATAGCGACTTCATATCCGATGTCTCGACGGCCTTGACTCCGGGTAAGTATGCGGTGATCGCAGACGTGGACGAGGAGTGGGTCACGCCGGTGGACACGCGCATGGAGCCGATCGGCGGCGTGGTATTCCGCATGGTCAAGAGTGAAGCCGAGGAGGAGCGGCGCTCGCGCGAGGCGGCGGCCCGCCGTGCCGAGCTCGACCAGCTCAAGGCCGAGCATGCCAAGGCACGCAGCGACCGCAAGGCCAAACTGCAGGCTCAGATCGATCAGCTGCGGACAAGACTGTCCAAGAAGCTCGAGGAGGACCAGCAGCGCTCCAAGCAGGCTGTCGCGGCTATGCAGGCGAAGGTTCAGGCGCTGCAGAAGAAGGCGGAGCACGAGCAGGGTGATGCCAAGGCCGCCATCGAGGCGCGCATCGCGGGCCTGCGGGCTGAGTATCAGCGCCAGCAGCACGCATAGGTCGCAGCGAAGCGCTTCGGTCGATTCGCACAGTCCTGGGCTGTGGCCCGCCACTCGCGCGGCAAACGAGCGCGAGCGGCGGGCATTTCATGGCTTCGAGCGGTTAGCTCGCTTGGCTCATTCGCGCGGGCGGTGGGCTGGCGTTATTCCCCGCTGATACACTGACTGCGGTTCGTGCCAATGCCACGCACGCTGTTTGGCGCGGTGGCGCCGGCTTATCTCATTGCCCTCGGAGAGCGAGACAACCCATGATTCCACTGAGGGATGAATCGCGACGGCCGGCAGCGTTTCCCATCGTCACCGCGCTCATCATCGCGATAAATGTGCTGGTTTTCGTTCTCGAGCTGACAGGTGGCGATGAGTTTGTGACCCGCTGGTCATTGGTCCCGGCCGACATTGTTGCGGGTCGTCACTGGATCACCATTCTCACGTCCATGTTCATGCACGCGAGCTGGTCGCATATCCTCGGCAACATGGTGTTCCTCTGGGCATTCGGCCCGGAGATCGAGGACACGATGAATCCGTGGCGCTACGCGGCGTTCTACCTCGCGGGCGGCGTGGTCGCGATGCTGGCACAAGTGGCAGCCGCTCCCGGCTCCACGGTTCCTTGTCTGGGGGCGAGCGGCGCGATCGCGGCCGTAATGGGTGCGTTTCTGATCACTTACCCGCGCGATAAAATTCGTACCCTCCTCGTGATTGGCTGGTTCATCCGGGTCACGTTCATCCCGGCTGCACTCCTGATCGGGTTTTGGTTCGTTGTCCAGCTGCTGAGCTTTGGCGCGGTCGCAAACGTGCAATCAGGGGGCGTGGCTTATCTGGCTCACATCGGCGGCATGATCTTCGGGGCCGTCACCGCTCGGCTATTCGAGGATCCACGGCGTCGTCTCGAGCGCAGCGGAGTTGTCTGAGTGAGTACAGGCGATGTCCGGACGCCTTCCCCTTTCCTTGAGAGTGAGCCGCGATGTTACGCCCCCCTGGCATCGCAGCGTCCGCTTCGGGGGTTTGCAACTCCTCAGTCGGCCGGCGCGACCGGCCAGCGCTCGAGCAGCGGGGCGAGCGGCTTGCCATCGAGCACCCGGCGCAGTGCCTGACCGAAGAGCGGGCCGATCGTGAGGACGGTCAGTCTTGCGGTTTCGCCCCCCGAGTGAGCCGTATGGGACAGCGGGCCGACGCTGTCGGTGACGACCACGCTCGCCAGCTGCGCCGCAGCCAGCACTGCCGTGAGCCCGGCGGGAAGCGGCACGTGAGTCACGGCCGCATGCACCGCCGCGGCGCCGGCACGCCGGCAGATCTCGGCGGCGCGCACCAGCGTGCCGCCCGAAGCGCACAGATCGTCGATGACGATCACGTCCCGACCCGAGACAGCGCCCACGAGCGACCCGCTCGAGACCACATCCAGCGACCGCCGCTTCTCGATGAACGACATCTCGACCTCGCGGCCGATCCGGTGCTGCAGGAGCTCGCGGAATAGCTGTGCCCGCTTGATGCCTCCCACGTCCGGTGACACGACCGTGAGCGGGGACGTGGTCAGGCGCCGCGCAAAATGATCGGCCATCATGGGCATGGCGCTCAGGTGATCTACGGGGATACGGAACGAGTTGTCGAGGGCTGCCGGGTTGTGCACGTCAAGTGCCATGAGCCGATCGAGACCTGCCGCCTCGAGGAGCTGCGCCACGTACCGCGTATTGACCGGATCGCGCAGCTGCGTGCGACGCTCTTTGCGCGCGAAGGCCAGATAGGGCACGAGCGCGATCCGGCGCAGCGCCCCGGCGTCCTTGAGGCCCGACAGCAGGAACAGGAGCCGCACCAGCCGTTCGGTAGTCGGTACCACCGGGTCGCCGGCGAGCGACTCGACCACGAACGCCGCGCGGTCGCGTACCGACTCGAGCGGCCGGAGTTTGAACTCGCCGCTCTCGAAGCGGCGCTCCTCCAGAGGCGCCAGGGTGAGCCCGGCGCTCTTGGCGATGCTCAGGGCCAGCTCCTGAGACTCGCTCAGGGCGAAGAGCCGAGGTTCGGGGATCTCACGCATGTGACCTCACGGCTGGGCCGAGCGTGTGAGATCGGCTCGCACGGCGGCCGGGCAATGCCTGCGTGCGACGGCCACGGCCTGCAGCGCGCGCGCCCGCCAGGGTGCCGGATCGCGATACTGCTGCGGATCGTCGAGGTGCCAGATGGCCAGCTTGGCGTGGGTCGCGGCGCGCAGCGCCATGTAGAACTCGAACAGCCGGTTGCTGCAGGGGTCTCTCGACAGGCGGCGGTAGTGGTCCCGCAGATAGGCGGCGGCCCAGGGCACCTCGAGGCGGTCGCAGTCGAGCGCCAGCATGGCGATCTCCTCGGCCGTGTCGAGCATGCGCAGGTCCGCGTATACCTCCATTGCGTCGATGACCTGCACGGGAGGTCCGAGCCACACGTGCTCCGCCCGCAGGTCTCCGTGCACCTCGGCGATGCGCTGCGCGGTGGCACGCTCGGCGAGCTCGAGCCGTAGAGCCTCGAAGGCGCGGCGCAGCTCGCGCGCCAGCGGTTCGATCCGCTCGCCCGGCAGCCCGAGCTCGGGCCGCTGCAGTGCAGTCAAGGCCTCGTCGATTCGCGCCCTGATGCGCCCGAGGTAGGTCTCCGGCGCGAAGGGCAGCGGATCGCGCGACTGGTAGAAATCGACCAGAAAGGCGAGCACGGCGTCCAGATCGCTGGCGTTGAGCGTACCCGCGGTGAGCACCGAGTCGAGCATCCGCCGCTCGTCCAGGCGTCGCATCACCAGCAGCCAGTCGACGGCACGCCCCTCGCCCCCGATCCTGAAACCGGTCGGTGTCTCGATGAGCGGCTCGACGGCCAGATAGGTGGGAGCTGACAGCCGCCGGTTGAGCCGCAGCTCTTCGCGACAGGCGAGCTCGCGCGCTTCGATCGTGCGCCAGTCCGCGCCTCGCAGGTGCGAGGGCTTCTTCAGCTTGTAAGCGTGGCTTCCGGCGAGAAATACCCAGGCAAAATGCGTTTCGCGCCGCTCGACCCGCGGCGGGTGGTCTGGATAGGAGCCCGGATCGGAGAGAAAGGCAACCTTGGCCGCAGTTACCTCATCCCGCGACCCCATCGACCGCGGATCGCGGACACCGGCTGCGACTGCGCTCATGAAACCTCGCCATCGTGAGCCTCGCCCGGCCATGATAGATGGCGAGCCCGGAGTGCCGTACCCGCAGTTGTACGTAGTACCGGCCCACCGGGGCCGTGTCAGCATCCAGCGGGCTTGGCTCGTTCCTGCGAGGCAATGAAGATCGAGTTCCATGGAGCCGACCGGGGTGTCACCGGTTCCTGCCACCTCATCGAGCGCGGGGGCACGAGAGTGCTGGTCGACTGTGGCTCGTGCCAGGGTGGGCGCGAGCTCGAACAAATGTCCGGGCGGCTGGCCTCATGAGAAGTCCCCCTCCAGACGCCCTGCTCACGGACTTCTATGAGCTGGCGATGGCGCAGGCGTATTTCGAGTCGGGGATGAACGACACGGCCGTCTTCGAGCTGTTCGTGCGCCGGCTGCCGAAGACACGGCAGTTCCTCGTCGCGGCCGGTCTCGAGCAGGCGGTCGATCACCTCGAGCGGCTGCGCTTCGAGGACGAGGACCTCGCGTACCTGGCGAGCCTCAAGAAGTTCTCCGCACCCTTCCTCGACTACCTGGGCACGGTGCGCTTCACGGGCGCCTTGCACGCGATGCCCGAGGGTACGCCGTTTTTCGCCGACGAGCCCGTGCTGCGGGTGACCGCGCCGCTGCTGGAGGCGCAGTTGTTCGAGAGCCGTCTGCTCAACATCGTGCATTTCCAGACCACCATCGCGAGCAAGGCGGCGCGCTGCGTGATCGCGGCCCGCGGCCGGCAGCTGGTCGATTTCGGCATGCGGCGCGCTCACGGGGCGGAAGCGGGGCTCCTTGCAGCGCGCGCGGCCTACCTCGCAGGCTTTGACGCGACCGCGACGGTAGCGGCTGGTCAGCGCTTCGGCATCCCGCTGTCGGGCACCATGGCGCATTCGTTCATCGAGGCGCACGACGGCGAAGCGGCCGCCTTCCGCGAGTTCGTCCGCAGCCGCGGCGAACCGACGACGCTCCTGGTCGACACCTACGACACCGAGCGCGCGCTGCGGCGGGTCATCAGCCTTGCAGCAGAGCTCAAGGCGAGCGCGCTAACGGCGGGAGGCATCCGTGCGGTACGCATCGACAGCGGCGATCTGGCGGCGCAGGCCCGCAGCGCCCGCGCGGCGCTCGATGCGCAAGGGTACGCCGACATTCAGATCGTCCTCAGCGGCGGTCTCGATGAGCATCAGATCGAGGAGCTGCTGGCGGGCGGCGTCCCCGTGGACGCCTTCGGCGTCGGCACGGCGCTCGATGTCTCATCCGACGCGCCGGCGCTCGACATGGCCTACAAGCTCCAGGAGTACGCCGGCCGGCCGCGGCGCAAGAGCTCGCCGGGCAAGGCGACCTGGCCTGGCGCCAAGCAGGTGTATCGCGAGAGGAGCAGCACGGGACAGTATCTGTGCGACCGGGTCGTGCGTCTCGGGGAGGGCGCCGCAGGTCAGCCGTTGCTGCACGAGGTGATGCGCAACGGTCGGCACAGCGCGCCGCCGCCGCCGCTCGGTCGCATCCGCGACTACTGTCACGCCGAGCTCGCGGGGCTGCCGCCGCCGCTGCGCGAGCTGGGTGAGCCACACAAGGGCTATCAGGTGTCGATCTCGGAGGCGTTGCGCTCGCTTGCGGAGAGCCTGGACTCGGCTCAATCGCACTCACGCTCGATGTCGTAGCAGTGCGCTGCCTCGACGGGCGAGGGCGCAGCCGCTGCGCCACCGGCGACCACCGCGCGGCGTGCGCCTTCGCGGAATACCGTGCAGCCTTTGAGCCCGAGCTCGTAGGCGCTCTGGAAGATCTCCATCACGCTTGCTGGCGGCAACGCGTGCGGCAGCATCATCGTCTTGGAGATGGCGCCGTCCACGTAGGGCTGCAAGGCGGCCTGCATGCGGAGCTGATCCTTGGGCGCGAGTGAGCGCCAGTCGCAGAACGCATCCGGTGGCGCACCGCCGTTTGTGCGGCGCGCCCGCCAGGCGGCATAGGCGTAATCGGTGAGGAGAAAGTCGCGCCGCCGGCCGTCGCTGTCGAGCACTTGCCTCGCCGTCTGGCGCCCGAAGATCGGCTCGATGCCGCTGCTGACATTGCCGGCGAGGAGGCTGATGCTGCCGGCCGGCGCAATCGCCAGCAGATGGCTGTTGCGGATTCCCCGACGGCGGATCGCCTCTCGCAGGCGCGCCGGCAATCTGCGGATGAAGGGCCGCTCGAGGTACTGCGGGGCCTCAAAGGCAGGAAACGCGCCGCGCTCGCCCGCAAGCTCGACCGAGGCCTCGTAGGCCGCATCGCGCAGCGTCCTCATGGCGTCTACGGCCGCCGTGCGTGCTGCCTCGCTGTCGTAGCGCAGGCCGAGCATGACGAGCGCATCGGCGAGCCCCGTTACCCCGAGGCCGATGCGCCGCGAGCGCTGCGCCTGCTCGCGCTGGCGCAGGAGCGGAAAGCGGCAGATCTCGATCACGTCATCGAGAAATCTGACTGCCAGTCGGGCGACCTCGCGGAGCGACGGCTGATCGAAGCGGGCGCGGGACGTGAAAGGCTCGAGCACGAACGCCGTCAGATTGAGCGAGCCGAGATTGCAGGCGCCGAAGGACGGCAGCGGCTCCTCGGCGCAGGGGTTGGTGGCGCTCAAGCTTTCGCAGTAGCCCAGGTTGTTCTCGGCATTGATGCGATCGACGAAGAGTACCCCGGGCTCGGCGCAGTCATAGGCACTGTCACAGAGGCGCGTCCAGAGCTCACGTGCGCGTATGACCCTGTGGACCCGGCACGGCACCGGCGCGGCGCTGCCGCTCCACATGCGCTCGAGCATGGTTGCCGGGTTCTCGCCCTGGGGATCCGGTTCGGGGAAAACCAGAGGCCACTCGGAATCGTTCTTCACAGCCTCCATGAAGGCATCGGTGATGAGCACGGAGAGATTGAAGCGCGGCAGTGCCTGCCGATCACGCTTGGCAGTGACGAACTCCTCGATATCCGGATGGTCACAGCGCAGGGTTGCCATCATGGCGCCGCGGCGCGCGCCGGTCGAAAGCACGGTCGCGCACATGGCATCCCATACGCGCATGAACGACACCGGGCCCGAAGCGATCGTGCCGCTGGTGCGAGCGGGTGCGCCCCGCGGTCGCAGCGTCGAGAAGTCATACCCGATGCCTCCTCCCTGCTGCATGGTGAGCGCCCCCTCCTTGAGCGCTTCGAAGATGCCCTCGACCGAGTCGTCGATGAGGCCCATGACGAAGCAGTTGCAGAGCGTCACCTGCCGCAGCGTGCCGGCACCGGCGAGGATCCGGCCTCCCGGCAGGAAGCGGAAGTTCTCGAGGATTCCGCTGAAGCGCTCGCGCCACACCTCGGGCTCGCGCTCGATCGCGGCGACGCTCACGGCGACCCGCCGCCAGGTGGCGTCGAGATCGGCTTCGGGAGGGCAAGCCTGATCATCCCGGTAGCGCGTCCGCCACATGAACTGCGGCAGCGTCTCTCGGGTCGCTGCAGATATGGATAGCTGCGTCATGCTGTGGAACGTGCCTGCTCTGGCAAGGGTGCCGCGCAGCGTCCGCCACGTCATCCGCAACACTACCTAACGCCGCCCCAGAACTCGCGACAGCGGTAGGCATTTTCCCGTATTCGCGGCCAGCGTCGTTTGCCGGAGTGTGTTCCCGGGTTGCGCTCATGAGCGTTCACAACGAAGAGGTTGCAGCGGCATTCGAGGAGATGGCGGACCTCCTCGCCATCCAGGGCGGCAACCCGTTCCGCATCCGCGCCTACCAATTCGCAGCGCAGGTGGTACGCGGCCTGCCACGCGAGCTCGCGGCGATGCAAGGTACCGAGGAGTACGACAAGCTCCCCGGCATAGGCGCAGATCTCGCCGGCAAGATCGGCGAGCTCGTCCGGACGGGCGAGCTGCGAGCGCTCATCCAGCTGCGGCGGCAGGTTCCCCCGGGCCTGCGCGAGCTGCTCGAGCTCCCGGGGCTGGGGCCGGTGCGTGTGCGGGCGTTGCGCAACGGACTGCGCATCCGTAATGCCGCCGACCTCAAGCGTGCGCTCGTCTCCGGGCGCCTCTCGCGGCTGCGCGGCTTCGGGCCGGCGCTCGAGGCGCGCCTCAAGACGGCCTTGGCCGGCGCGAGTGAACGGGCGCCGAAGCGACCGTTGCGGACGATCGCGGCGCAGTTTGCCGAGCCACTGCGCGCATATCTCAAGTCGGTGCCCGGCGTGAGCGAGGTCGAGATCGCCGGCAGTTACCGCCGCGGCCGCGACACGGTCGGCGATCTCGATGTCCTGATCGGTGCGCCCACGGCGGCCGCGACGCTCAAGGCGCTGCGAGTGTATCCGGATCTACGCACACTGACTGTGGCCGGGACTACCAAGGCGACCGGCGTGCTGCGTAACGGGATGCAGGTCGACATACGGGTGGTGGCACCGCAGAGCTTCGGCGCGGCGCTGCATTACTTCACCGGCAGCCGTGATCACAACATCCACGTCCGCCGTCGGGCACAGGAGCGCGGCTACAAGCTGAGCGAATACGGGTTGTTTCGCGGGCGCAGGCGTCTCGCCGGCGCCTCCGAAGAGCAGCTCTTCGAAGCACTGGGACTCGAGTGGATCGCGCCGGAGCTGCGCGAGGATCGCGGCGAGATCGAGGCAGCCGAACAGGGCGCTCTGCCGCAGCTCATCGAACGCGCCGACCTGCAGGGCGATCTGCACGTGCACACCGATGCCTCCGACGGCCGGAACACGCTCGCAGCGATGGTCGAGGCCGCCCGGCTGCGCCGGCTCCGCTATGTGGCGATCACGGATCATGCGCAGCACCTCGGCATCGTGCACGGCCTGGATGCCGGGCGCCTGGCGCGTCAGGCGGAGGCGATCGATGCGCTCAACGAGCGGCTCGACGACATCGTGGTGCTGAAGGGTGCAGAGGTGGACATTCTCGAGGACGGCCGGCTCGCGCTCCCCGATGCGGTGCTCGCGCGCCTCGATGTCGTAGTCATCGCCGTCCATAGTCACTTCGACAAGCCCGAGGCAGAGCAGACCGCACGCGTGCTGCGTGCGCTCGAGCGCCCCCACGTCGACATCCTGGCACACCCGAGCGGCCGGTTGCTCGGCGAGCGGGCGCCGTGTGCGCTCGACTACGCGCGCGTCATCGCCGCCGCGCGCGCGCGCCATTGTTGTCTGGAGGTGAACGGCCAGCCCAACCGTCTCGACCTCGACGATGTGCACGTCAAGGCGGCCCGCGACGCCGGGGTGCTGTTGAGCCTGGCGAGCGATGCTCACTCGGCGGAGCAGCTCGCCTATCTCGACTGCGCGGTGCTGCAGGCGCGGCGCGGCTGGGTACGCCGCCAGGACGTGCTCAACACACGGCCGCTCGCGGAGCTCCGCACGCTGCTCGAGGCAGCGCGCCGCTGAAGCGGGGGCGGTCAGGGCACGTTGCGCGCGAGTTCCTCGAGCCAGACATCGGCGCGCGCATCGCTCGGTGCGCGCCAATCGCCGCGCGGCGAGAGCGAGCCACCGGAGCCGACCTTCGGGGCATTGGGCTGGGCAGAACGCTTGAACTGGCTCGAGCCGAAGAAGCGCGTGAGGAAGACTGCCAGCCACCGCTTGATCGCCGTCCGATCGTATTCGTGACGGTCTGCCTCCGGGATCGATGGCGGCCACTCGCCCGCGGTGCCTCGCGACCAGGCGTGCTCCGCCAGGAACGCGACCTTGCTCGGGCGGAAGCCGTAGCGGCTGAGGTAATAGAGATTGAAGTCCTGCAGCTCGTAAGGGCCGACCACGCTCTCGGCCGATTGCAGGGTGCCCGCGGCGGCTGGCAGCAGTTCGGGGCTGATCGGAGTGGCGAGGATGTCTGCGAGCACCTCCGCGACGCCACCGTCGAACTGACCCCTGCGGGCGATCCAGTAGATGAGGTGCCGGACGAGAGTCTTCGGCACCGAGGCGTTCACGGCATAGTGCGACATCTGATCGCCGACTCCATAGGTAGTGTAGCCGAGCGCGAGTTCCGAGAGGTCGCTGGTGCCCACCACCAGGGCGCCGTAGAAGTTCGCGAGGCGGAACAGATGCGACGTGCGCTCGCCTGCCTGAACGTTCTCGAAGGTGGTGTCCGTCGACGACTCATCGCGGACGAACGGATGGCCTAGATCGTGCAGCATCTGCCTCGCCGACGGACGGATGTCGATCTCCTGCGAATTCACTCCGAGCGCGCCCATGAGCCGCAGCGCGTTCGTCCGGGTTCGCTCACCGGTGGCGAAGCCGGGCATGGTGAATCCCAGCACGTGCGCGCGCGGGAGCCCGAGGGTGTCAACTGCGCGGGTCGCGACCAGCAGCGCCTGCGTCGAATCGAGCCCGCCGGAGACCCCGACGACCAGCTTATCGATCCCACTGCCTTCCATGCGGCGGGTCAGTCCCTGCACCTGGATGCTGTAGACCTCGCGGCAGCGCTCGTCGAGGCTGGCAGCGTCGCTCGGCACATACGGGAAGCGCGCGATCTTCCTCTCGAGCGGCACCGCACCTTCCGGCAGCTCCAGGTCACAGTCGATGCGGCGCAGACGCGCGAGGCCCGCACGCTCGAGCTGCACGCAGTCGCCGAAGCTCGTGGTGCGCGTGCGCTCCTGGCGCAGCCGCTCGAGATCGACGTCCGCGGTGATGAGCGCATCCTCGTAGCGGAAGCGCTGTGATTCCGCGAGGAGCTCGCCGTTCTCGCAGACGATCGCGTGCCCGTCCCACGCCAGGTCGGTGGTGGACTCTCCATAGCCGGCCGAGGCGTAGGCATAGGCCGCGAGGCACTTGGCAGATTGTGAGGTACAAAGGAGGCGGCGGTACTCGGCCTTGGCCGTAGTGGCGTCGCTCGCGGAGAGGTTGGCGAGCACGGTCGCCCCGCCGAGCGCGGCGCGGGTGCTCGGCGGCACCGGCACCCACAGGTCTTCGCAGATCTCGACGTGAAGCACCAGGTCACGCCAGCGGCTGCACGCGAAGAGCAGGTCGTTGCCGAAAGGCGCGCACCGCCCCACAACCTCGATGGTTTCCCCGATCGCCTGCGCCGCCGAGCTGAACTGGCGCTTTTCGTAAAACTCGCGGTAATTGGGCAGATAAGTCTTGGGCACGACGCCGAGCAACTCCCCCTGGCACATCACCAGCGCGCAGTTGAACAGTCGTCCCTCGGTGCGCAGCGGCGCCCCTACGACCAGGAGTGCGCCAAGCGTACGACTCCCGGCGAGCAGCCGTTCCACGGCGCGCTCGACTTGATCGAGCAGCGCGTCCTGGAGCACCAGGTCCTCGTTCGAGTAGGCCGAGAGTCCCAGCTCCGGAAAGAGCACCAGCGCCGCCTTGCAGGCGGCGGCGCGCTCGGCCAACTCGAGCGTTCGCTGCACGTTGACGGCAGGCTGCGCCACCTCGACGCGAGGCGTGCACACCGCGATGCGCAGGAATCCGTGCGCGTAAATGGACTGATACGGCCTCACGGGCCGTCAGTATGCCGTGCCAGGCCGCCGGGTGAGCTGCGGGATGTGCGTATGCGCCGGGCGCGGGAAGCGTGGCTGGGATGCGCAGTTTCGCGTATTCCGTCGGCCGCGCAGCGGGTGCAGTGTCGACCCAGTCGACGGAGGTGGCGTATGAACAACGGTGTCGGAACCGCGCGGCTCGGCCAGTGGTACCTGCGTCGGGACAAGGGTGAGATCTTCCAGGTGACGGGCTACGACAAGGAGGCGAGCACCATCGAGATTCAGACATTCGACGGCGACCTCGATGAGATCGACGAGGAGAGCTGGCGCATGCTGCCGCTTGGGCTGGCCGAGCCCCCCGAGGACTGGACCGGTCCCATGGACGATGTCGAGCGCGACGATCTCGGCTACTCGGAGACGGAGATGAGCGGCGCTGATTGGGCAGAGCCACTCGATCCGTATCCGCCCGCCCCCGAGGCGTGGGAAGAGACTGCGGCAGAGGACGAAGGCGGCCTTGAGCCCGAGTCGGACCTCAGGAATCTCGCCAAGGCGGTTCACCAGACTGCGCCATAGCGCGAGGAGCGCGCACGTGCCCTGGGCGGCGACTGCCCGTTTCTTTCTCGGTAAGAGAAGGCACCACGCGGCGCGTAGCGCGAGCGCGGCGAGTGTCAGCATTCACGTGCGCAGTGTCGCCCAGATGTTTAATTCGCTCGATCCCTCGCCATTCTGGGATCGGGACCTCGATCGGGAGGCCGCGCAGTTCATCGAAGAGGAATTCGCCGAGAAGCTCTCGGCGCGCACCTGGCATCTGCACGTCCACGCTCAGGACGGTGCTGGAATGGCCGGCGACCTTCAGGCAGCGATCGAGCACTACTACCAGCGCCTCGCGGACTCGGTGCGCTACCGGCTGCGCGATGAGATCAAGGTCGGGCAGGTGGCGCTGCTGGGCGGGCTGGCAATTTTCCTCCTCAGCATGAGCATCCGCGGCGTCCTCGCCGGGGTGCTGCGTGGCAGCGCACCGCGCATGCTCGATGAAGGGCTGATCATTATCGCCTGGCTGGCACTATGGCGACCCATAGAGTCGTTGCTCTACGGCTGGGTGCCCCTCTACCGCAGGCGCCGGCTCTATGAGCGGCTTGCCGCAATCCGGGTGTCAGTCCGTACGGAGCCCGGCGTCGAGGGGACGCGGCTCGACTAGAGGTGACTCTTGACGTCCAGGCGATGCTTGCGCTCGTAGTCCTCGAGTCTGCGCCGGGCAGCGTGGAATGCATCGCGCAGCGCTACGTAGGGGTCCTCGTGAGCGTGATCGGCCGGGTGGCTGTGGCGGATGGCAATCTCTTCATCGGGCAGCGTGATGTCGATGTGAATGTCGTGCAGCGCACCCTGATGTGAGTGGTGGGGCAGAGGCTCGACGATCACCCGGCAGCGCATGATGTGCTGGCTGAACCTGTCGAGCCGGGCGGCGAGCTCGCGAATGCGCGCTTCGAGCGCGGCTGAGTGATCCATTTGCCGGAAGGTGATCTGTAGTGGAATGATCATTGCAACATCCGCGCTCGTGCCTAACGGTGGAATGATAGGCGGCGGGCCTCGAGCGAGGTAGCCGCAGTAGTACGTAGCAACCTCTAGCGCCCGTCGCGGTGCCGGCTTCCTGTCTTCGACGCCATCTGCGCGCGGCGCTGCTTTGTCGCAGCGCGGGTCTCAGTGACGATCTGCGCTCCTCGCGCCCGCATCTCCGCGAGCGCGCGTGTACCGTCTCCCGGGTGTAAGTCGACTGCACGTACCGCCTCGGCGAGAAGCACTACGGCAAAGCCTGCGGCCAGGGCGTCCAGTGCAGTGGCGCGCACGCAGTAATCGGTGGCCAGGCCGCCGATCACGACGCATCTGACACCCGCTTTGCGCAGCTGCAAAGCAAGATCCGTTCCCTGGAAGGCGGAGTACGCCTCCGCCTCCGGCCGGATGGCCTTGGAGATGACGTGTGCCCCGGAGGGCACCTGCAGCCCGGCGGCGAACGCAGCGCCCCGGGTACCGGCTACACAATGTGGCGGCCACGGGCCCCCCTGATCACGGAATGAGCAATGTTGCTGGGGGTGCCAGTCGCGCGTCACGAACACGGGTAGATGCCGCTGAGCAAATCTGTGCAGACAGTCGTTGAGGGGCGCAATCACCTCATCGCCTCGGGGCACGGCCAGCGCTCCTCCGGGAAGGAAATCGTTCTGCACATCGACGACCAGCAGGGCATCGCCCTCGCGGGGTATCTTCCGGACGCGCTCACCTCCCGCGCGCTGCCCTATGCTCACTTGCGTGGCTCCGCGGCCGCGAGCAGGGGGGCGAGCCGCCCGCGGTAGGCTGCGACGAACTGCAAGGTTCGCACCAGCGGCCATTGATCGGGCACGATGGCTTCCGCCATCTCAAACGCGCACAGCGCCTCGAGCATCGTTGCGAGGAAATCCGCGATTCGCAGGACCCGCGCTCCGGCGAGCGTGCGCGGCAGCTCTTCATCCGCGACGACGAGCGCAATCTGTTCGAGATGTACCTGGGGCTCGTTGCCGAACATGCGGTGCAGATACCTTCTGCCGGCCAGGAATTTCGGCTCGAAATGCCGCTCCCGTTCCCGCCAGCTCAGCACATCGAAGCTCGGCTCGACGTGCACCAGATGCCGGCGAGTGGGATGGAAGGCGACGACGTCGAGCTCACACTCGCAGCTGCCGTCGCTCTGCAGACCGACCCAGAGATCAGTGTGTACGAAGTAGCCCTGGTACTCGTACCACTCAACTGCTAGTCGTTGCAGATAGTCCATTGGAGCATGGAGCGGGGGCAGAGCGTTCCTGCATAGCAGAGCCGGGTTCGTGCGCGTTTCGCGGACTAGGGCTGCTCGGCTACGCCGGGAGCGCGCACCATGAGCACAGGCACGGGACTGCGCCGCAAGACGTACTCGGCATCGCTGCCCATCAACACTCGTCGCAAGCCACGCCGGCCGTGCGTGCCGCATACGATCAAGTCGGCCGGCCATGAGGTTGCTTCCTCGACGATGCACTCGCCAGCCTCGGTCCCCATGGCCTCGATCAGGCGGCTGTCGACCTCCACCCCGGCCGCGCGCGCCGCCGAAACTGAGTCGTGCAGGATGCATTCCCCGCTGCTGCGCAGCTGATCGACCAGGGCCTGCACCATGTCGGCTGCGAGTTCCACCGAGGCAATCGAGTGCAGCTTGTTCACGATGTGGACCACGCGTATGCGGGCACGGAGGCTCTTGGCGAGCTCAATCGCTTCCTTCAGACCCAGGCGCGAGGTCTCGCTGCCATCGACCGGAACCAGGATACGCCCGTACATATCAGCCTCTCCCGTACCTCAGTTGACGCACCATGCATCTGCGCTTCCCGCAATGAAATACGGGCAAACGCGGATATCGCCCGTCGCTCGCGGAACTACGTATTGTCAGCCCCCACAACTGGCGTAGCGTTTCTGTCGACCGCTCGTCGGGGGCCATGGCAGATCGATCAGGAGTCCATGAAAGCGCATTCACGACATTTGACGCTGGTGCTGGTTCTCGCGCTACTGCTGCTCTTGATCGCGACGGTCGTGGCGCGCGTCCTGTCGTAAGCGCGACCCCGAGCAAGCCCAGGCGGACGCTCGAGCGGGCAAAGGCCGAGTTGTGCCGGCAGTTTCATCGAACCCGGGCGTGTCGAGTGAACCATGCGCTGGCGAGTGAGGCAACCTGCTCGAGCGCACCCGGCTCGACAAAGAGGTGCGTCGCGCCCGGGACGACCGCAAGTTCCGCTGCGCAACGCAGGTGTCGAATGGCCTGTTGATTGAGAGCCAGCACCTGGGGGTCGTTACCGCCGACGATCAGGAGCGTCGCAGCGCGCACGCGCGCGAGCGCTGCGCCAGCCAGGTCAGGACGGCCGCCGCGGGAAACCACCGCCGTAGCCTGCGGCACCTCGGCCGCAGCAGCCAATGCGGCGGCCGCGCCGGTGCTCGCCCCGAAGTAGGCCAGCGCCAGCCCGCGCAGCTGCGGCGCCTGCAGGGCCCATTCAGTCGCGGCCAGGAGGCGTGCGGTGAGCAAAGGGATATCGAAACGCAGCTCAGCGGTGAGCGCGTCGAACTTCTCCTCCTCTGCCGTCAGCAGGTCGAACAGCAGGGTACATAGCCCCGCCTCCCGAAGACGCTCCGCGACCAGAGTGTTGCGCGGGCTCAGCCGGCTGCTGCCGCTGCCGTGTGCAAACAGGACTACCGCGCTCGCAGCGCGTGGCTTGCGCAGCAAACCCTGCAACTCGATTGCACCGGCGTGGATCGAAACGGCTTCAGGCGGGGTACTGGAAGCTGCCATGACCTTGCCTGGCTTGGCGCTACATGAGATCCGGTTCGCCGCAACGAGCCCGGATGTGCTCGCGAGCCATGTCCCGCAGGTGAACGGCGGCAGCGAAGCGGTCAGCGGCAGGCGCAGCGGGCAGCGGGGACCCAACCACCACGCTCACCGGCACGTGCCGCAGCAGCCACTGGCCGTCGCGCAGTAGCGAGCGCGTTCCTCGCAGCGTCACAGGTATGATCGGGACGCCGGCTGCGGCAGCCGCACGGAATGCGCCGAGATGAAAGGGCCGTAGCCCGGTCTCGCGCGTGAAGGTGCCTTCGGGGAACAGGATGAGCGAATTTCCCTTGGCGAGCTCTTGCTCCAGTCTGCCGACCTCCGCCACGCTCTGCGCCGGCTCGAAGCGCTGGATGAAGACGGTGCCGATTCTGCGTAACCAGGTGGCGAGCACGGGCGCACGCTGCAGCTCGGTCTTTGCGATGAACAGATGCACTTCGGGTAAGACGGCGGCGATGAAGAGGCCGTCGACGTAGCTGCAGTGGTTGGAGACGACGATGTGGGGCGCCGAGAGGTCGACATCCGCTTCCCGGATCACGGAGAAGGGGATTCCGAGAGCGCGGATGAGCCAGCGCGTCGCACGGTGATTCAGTCGCCAGATCCGTCGCGGGTCGCGCAGCAGCAGGCCGGGCAGTCCGAGGGCGACAAAGAAGACGAGAGCGGCGCAATCGGCATACAGGCCGTAGGCGATGCGGGCGGTCGTCTGTGCGATGCGCCGCAGCCCCGGCCGCACGCCCTGGAGCGTGAGGCGCAGCAGTTGCAGGGCGGGGCCCGCGTGCGCTCGTCCGAGCGAGCCGTCCTCGTAGGCGGCGCGAGTCGCGGCGCGACGCAGCTTGCCGCTGGATGTCTTGAGAACGGTGTGGGGGAGGGCGAGCAGGATCTCTTCGGGGGGCTCACCGAGGCGGTCGACGACGCGCTGGTTCACGCGCGCGGTGAGTTGTGCGCGTGCTGCCGGATCGGTGTAGCGCGTCTCCGCCAGCACGATGAGCTTCTCAGTTTGCGTGACCGCATCCTTGGTACCAAAGGCGACTACGCAGCCCTTGCGCACGCCTTCCAGTTCGCCCACCGCCCGCTCCACCTCGTCAGGATAGATGTGTTGGCCACGCCGGATGACGATGTCCTTGACTCGCCCGGTGACGTACAGCTCGCCGGCCGCCATGTAGCCGCGATCGCCGGTATCGAGCCAGGGGCCGTGCAGCAGCCGTTCGGTCGCCCCGGGGTTGCGGTAGTAGCCCGAGGTTGCTGACGGGCCGCGGAACTCCACCGTTCCTTCCATCCGTTCGGGCACCTCGGCACCTCCCGCATCGACCAGGCGCAGCTCGTAGCCGGGAAGGGGCCGGCCGCAGGAGACGAAACGCAATGCCTGCGGATGATCCGATGGGACGGGCAGCGCCCGGCCGGCGCGCATCATTTCCCGGCGATCGACGCAGTCGGTGATCGGCCCGCGGCCGAGCGGTGGAAACGTGAGTCCCACCGCGGCTTCGGCCAAGCCGTAGACCGGTGTCATGGTCGCCGGCTGGAACCCGTAGGGGGCGAGCCGGCGATCGAGTCGCTCCAGAGTGTCCGCCGATACCGGCTCGGCGCCATTGAATGCGATTCGCCAGGAGGACAGGTCGAGCCCCTGGAGCTCCTGCTCGCTCAAGCGGCGTGCGCACAGCTCATAGCCGAAGTTCGGAGAGGCCGAGAGCGTTGCCCGATAGTCGTGAATCGCGCGCAGCCAGCGCACCGGCCGGGTGAGAAACGCGGTGGGTGGCATGACGACGAACAGACACCCGTAATAGAGGGAGCCGAGCCATGCGCCGATTAGCCCCATGTCATGGTAGAGCGGCAGCCAGCTCACGAAGACATCCGAATCGGTGGCGCGCACGAGCTTGCCCATGGCGCGAATGTTCGCCAGCAGATTCGCGTGTGTCAGGACCACACCCTTCGGTGCACCCGTGCTGCCGGAGGTGTACTGGAGCATGGCGATCGAATCCGCGGTCAGCACGGTCGGGGTTGTGGCGAGGCGCTCGCCTTCGAGGAGCCCGGCGACCGATAACACCTTGCGCAGAGTGGGCACCCGCGCTCGCAGCAGCCGACCGGCGGCGCGCGCTTCCCGAAACGTGACGAGCGTATCGGCCCCGGCGTTGGCGAGAATGCCGGCGTGACGCTGGATGTGCTCCTCGAGCTGCGAGGGGCGGGTAGGGGGATAGATCGGGACCGGGATGGCGCCGGCGAGCAGCACGCCGAGGAAGCAGTGCAGGTACGCGCTGCCCGTCGGCAGCATCAGTGCAACGGCGGCACCGCCCGGCACACCGGCACGCACGAGGGCTCCGGCCACCCGCCGCGCGCCATCCTCGAGCTGCGCATAGGTGAGCGTCTCCGGCGGACCTTCGCCGAGCACGACCGCGTGGGTCGCCCCCGGACTCGACCGCGCGCGTGATTCCAACACTTGAAGAAGCGTCGTGGCATCGCTCGGTTCGCTCAACCGCGGACGTGGAGCAAGGGCCGCGGGCCTGGCGAGTGCAGGGCTGCGCGCGCTGCCTTCGTCGAGCGCTGCGGCTGCGGTGACCGCCCGCAGCAGGTCGGCCACGGTCTCGGCCGTCGCCAGCGTGTTCTCGGACAGGTGAGCTCCGAGCTGCTGCTCGATACGCAGCATCAGCTCAACGCGCGCGAGACTGTCGAACCCGAGGTCGCGGTCGAGCGCGCTCTGCAGAGTGACGCTCAGCAGGTCCGGTTCCGCGCGATGGAGCTCGCTGTACAGGGAGCGCACCACCCCCAGGAGCTCCTCAGCCCGAGCCGATACCGCCACGTTGGCGGGGTACGGAGCATGGGGAGCTGGGGTAGCCACGGGCAGACTCACGTCGGATGATCCATCGATCCCGATCATCTCCTTCCGCCGCGGCGCTTCTCCTTGGTGGCCGTATCTGTGACATTCGCAACGGCCAGCAGGCGCGTGACGTCGTCGTCTTCGAGCTGCTCGAAGTTCTCGTACCAGCCGCCAATCGCAAACAATAGTTCAGGCGTCTGCAGGATGACCACGCTATCCGCCTCGGCTCTGAGCAGCTCGGCAGCTTCCCGTGATGCGACGGGTGCGGCGACCACGATCGTGGCGGCCTGAGCCTTGCGCGCGGCACGAACCGCCGCCAGCATCGTTGCGCCGGTGGCCAGACCATCATCGACCAGGATGACGGTCTTGCCTTGCAGTTCCAGCGGCGGTCGGCTGCCGCGATAGATCCGCTCGCGCCGCACGAGCTCACGACGTTGCTCCTCGGCCAGCCGATCGAAGGTCTCAGCGGAAACTTCCGACCCGAGCGGCGGCCTGTGCACCAGGATGTTTCCGGAGGCAATGGCCCCGATCGCAAGCTCGGGCCAACCGGGCATTCCAACCTTGCGCACCAGCATCACATCCAGCGGCGCGCCCAGTATGTGTGCGACCTCGTAGGCGACCGGCACACCCCCGCGTGGGAGTCCGAGCACCAGGAGGGGCGGCTTCAGCCGCCGGCTCCGGAGCTCGCGCCCGAGGGCAGCGCCTGCCGTCGCACGATCGGGGAAGATCCGTTCAGAGCTCATGGAGCATAGCTAAGGCGCGTGGCGGGCCTCTTGTCATCGTCATTTGTACTGACGGCGTTTCCCCGAGGCGCAGGGCGGCTGCGGCACGGGGGAAAACCACAGATTTTCCGCGGACTTATCCGGCGCAGACTGACCCTCATGGGATACTCGACACCGCCGTCAGACACTCGCTCTGGTTTGAGCACGGGGAAATCCGATGTATTGCCCATCTCCTTTTCGCGAGGACCGACTCGAGGTTCTGCATGCCTTCATGCGCAGTCATCCTCTCGGTCTCCTGATCTCGCACGGATCGGCCGGTCTGGTTGCGAATCTGCTGCCATTCGTGCTGATGACAGCAGATAGCGGGCGGGGCGTGCTGCAAGCCCATATGGCACGTGCAAATCCGCAGTGGCAGGAGCTCGATGATCGGGCAGTGCTGATCGTGTTTCGAGGTCCCGACGCTTATGTCAGCCCGTCCTTGTATGCAACCAAAAGGGAGACCGGCAAGGTGGTGCCTACCTGGAACTACGCAATGGTTCAGGCTCGAGGCAAGGCCAGGATCCGCGACCAGAGCGACTGGCTCACCCCTCAGCTGAACGCCCTGACAACTGCACGCGAAGCGGCGCGCGCGCAGCCCTGGTCGGTCGCTGATGCGCCACCCGACTATATTGAGGCGCAGAAGAGAGCCATCGTCGGAATCGAGATTGAGATCGCAGTGCTCGAAGGCAAATGGAAGGTGAGTCAAAACCAGCCGGAAGCCAATCGCCGCTCGGTCGCAGCGGGATTCAGCACGGACGAGAGGACCCGGGAGATGGCGGACCTGGTGCGGACCTATGGAAAGCTCGAATAGCTCTTAGCCGGTGGTCATCAGCGCCTGTGGCGCTGCTACGCGATTCCGTCCCGAGCGCTTGGCGTGATTCCTCGCCACCCATCCGTGCGTCACAGGTCGCCGCGTCGTGGTCAGTACGTACATCTCCAGAGTAAGCTGAGCGTCAAGGGAAGACCGCGTATGCACAGCGCCGCTCGGCGAGTCCACCCTTTTCCGAGTGGCGGAGGGAGTCATGCCGTACGAGATTAAGGAGCTCAGGGAGCTTTCAGCCGTCGATGTCAGGCTTTGGGGCAAGGTGGACGCGGCTGAGATCCGCTCCTTGGCAGCGGCGGTAATGGAATTGGCGGAGACATCCGGACTGCGGCGAGCGCTGGTGGACTGTCGCAACTATCTCGGCGGTGCCGGGTTTCGCGAGGTGCTCTCTCTCACGAGGGATGTAACGGATCGACCCGTCAGCGAACGCGGGCGCGAAGCAATCATTGCGCCGACGGACCCGTACGCGACTGCGGACCTGACATTCTACGTTCACACAGCCAACAGCTTTGGGACGACCGCTCGGATGTTCTCCTCCAGAGAGGCAGCGGTTGACTGGCTTACGGAGGAACGCTCGCACTGACCCGGACCAATCCCGCCCTCGTCTCAACGAAACGCCACTACCACGCAGGCGGTCAGAACCAACAACACTGCCGCCTGCAGCCGATAATTTCGCCACAGCGGCACGGACCTGAGACCTGCGCTCTCCGCCCGAAAATATTCCGCTGTCCATGTGAGACCCTTGCCCTGCGCGGAGCCGCCGCCTGTCCAGCGGCTCACCGCGACGAGTACCGACAGGTCGATGAGCAGCAGGAGCGGTGCGACGTAGAGGAAGTGTACGTGCACCCATTGGAACACGACGTTGACGAGGAAGAGGGCGAACCCGCAGGTCGTCCCGACCAGCATGGTCGCGGCGGCCCCCGCCGCATTCGCCCCGCGCCAGAAGAGCCCGCCGAGGAACAGCGCCACCACGGGAGGCACCGCGTAGGCAAGCGTTGCCTGCAGGTACTGCCACAGCGACCGGAAGGTCTCGAGGTGCGGCGCCCACAGTAGCGCCACCAGCAGCAGACCGGCGGTGGTGAGACGCCCGATGCGCACCATCTGCAGGTCCGACAGCGACGGAGCGGCAGGCCGGATGATGTCCATGGTGAGCAGCGCAGAGGCGGAGTTCAGCGTGGAAGCGACGGCGGCCATGGTGGCCGCCGCAAAGCTCGCCGCGACCACGCCCAGGAGGCCCGTCGGCAGCAGATCGAACATCAGTGCGGGATAAACCAGGTCGGCCCGTGGCAGATGGGGGAAGAGCAGGATCGCGCAGGTGCCCGGCAGGACCATCAGGAACAAAATGGGGAGCTTGAGCGCCCCGGCAAACAGGGCGCCCGCGCGCCCGTCCTCGAGCGAGCGCGCCGAGAGAACCCGCTGGACGATGAACTGATTGGTGCACCAGTAGTAGAAGCCGAGCACCGGTATTCCGAACAGCAGCCCCGGCCAGGGGACGCCGGCATCGCCGATCGGGCGGATCAGAGACAACTTATCCGGAGAGACACCGCTCATTACCGCATGCCACCCGCCGGCGCGCGCGAAAGCCGCGCACGCAATCACGCTTGCCCCGACGAACAGCACCGCCGCCTGCACGGTCTCGGTGTAGATGACCGCACGCAGACCGCCGAGCAGCGTGTACAGCCCCGCCGCGCCCGCCAGTACACAGGCCGTCAACCAGAGCGGGGAGGCGGGGAACAGCACCTGGATGACGAGCGAGCCGCTGTAGAGTGCAGCGGCGGCATCCACGGTGATGTTCAGGAACAGGGTGAGGACGGCGAAGTAGAGCCGGGCGCGCGCGTCATAACGGCGTTCGAGAAACTCCGGCATCGTGTAGACACGGCTGGCGAGCACGAACGGCAGCAGGAACAGACAGAAGAACACCAGCACCACCGCCGCCGACCATTCGTAGTCGTAGACGGAGATGCCCGTCATGTAGGCGAAGCCGGCGAGCCCGATCAGGGCGGTCGAGGAGATGTTGGAAGCGAGCATCGCCAGGCCGATCGACAGCCAGCGCGAGCCGCGCGAGGCGAGGAAGTAATCCTCGGGATGAGTCTGGCGACGCGAGGCCCAGGCACCCAGCACGACCAGTGCCGGGACGTACGCGGCCACGAGCGCGCTGTCCCACCAGGCCGGCCCCGTCGCCGTCGGTCCGTTCACCCCATTCCCCGGTCGCGCGGGTGCGTCCCGCTGCCTCAATCTTCACCCAAGCGGCCGGTGCGTGAAAATGGCCTGCGACTGCCAGAATTGACAGCGCTGACATTTGACTCTCTAATGCGGCCTGCGAGGGGGCCGAAAAATGCCAGCAGGCGCAGGACGAGACCACGACAGCGGCCGTGCCGCTTTGCGGTGCCGGTTCCACACCGCGGGTGTGCACGGCACGCTGGCGTGCCTGATCCTGGGAGCCTGGACAGCGGGTGCGCAGGCGTCACCGCTCGCCGAAGACGCTACGGTCCATCCCGCGCTTTGGCCGGCCCGCGCGGCGCCGCCGCTGCAACCAGCGACCGAAGCCTTCGTGAGTGCGCTGCTTGCGCGCATGACCCTCGAGGAGAAGGTCGCGCAGATGGTGCAGGCCGACGTCGCCTCTCTCACGGCCGCGGATCTCCTGACCTACAAGCTCGGCTCGGTGCTGGCCGGCGGCGGTGCGGCCCCGAGCGGAGATGTGCGCGCCGGTGCACGTGCCTGGCTCGATCTGTCGGACGCGCTATACCGGGCGGCGATGCAGCCCGCCACGACGGCCCATGCCCCGATCCCCATTCTCTTCGGCGTCGATGCGGTCCATGGCCATGCCAAGATCCGCGGCGCCACCATCTTTCCGCACAACATCGGGCTCGGCGCGGCGCACGATGCCGAGCTCGTCGAGCGAATTGGCGCCGCGACCGCCGAGGAGGTGGCGACCACCGGCATCGATTGGACGTTCGCGCCGACGGTCGCCGTCGCGCGCGACCTGCGCTGGGGGCGCTCCTACGAGAGCTACTCCGACGACCCGGCGCAGGTGGCGGCGTACGCGGCCGCCATGGTGCGCGGGCTCCAGGGCGAGCGCAGTCGTGGGACGTTCATGGCGCCCGGCCACACGCTCTCGTCGGTGAAGCATTTTCTCGGCGACGGCGGCACGTTCGACGGGCGTGACCAGGGCGACAACCGCGCGCCCGAGAGCGTCCTGATGCGGGTGCATGCCGCCGGCTATACGGCGGCGATCGACGCCGGCGCCCTCATCGTCATGGCGTCCTTCTCCGGCTGGCAGGGCGTGAAGATGCATGCCAACGCGGACCTGCTCACCAAGATCCTCAAGGGGCGGTTCGGTTTCCAGGGCTTCGTCGTCGGGGACTGGAATGCGCAGGAGGAGGTGCCGGGATGCACCAAGTTCAGCTGTGCCGCCGCGATCGACGCCGGCCTCGACATGTTCATGGCACCCGACGGCTGGAAGCAGGTCTACGAGAACACGCTCGCGCAAGCGCGCTCGGGGCAGATTCCGCCGGAGCGCATCGACGATGCCGTACGCCGGATCCTGCGGGTGAAGGCACTGGCCGGCCTCTTCACCCGACCGGCACCGAGGGAACGTGCGGATGCCGGCCATTTTGAGCTGCTGGGAAGCGCACCGCACCGCGCGCTGGCGCGCGCCGCGGTACGCGAGTCGCTGGTTCTGCTCAAGAACGAGCACCAAACCCTGCCGCTCCCGGCAGGCGCGAACATTCTGGTCGCCGGCGAGGGCGCCGATCGCATCGGCATGCAATGCGGCGGGTGGACCGTCGACTGGCAGGGCGATCACAACCACAACGAGGATTTCCCCGGCGCCACTTCCATCTTCGAGGGCATCCGAGCAGCGGTCGCCAGCGCGGGTGGCACCGCTACGCTGAGCCCCGACGGCCACTTCAGCGCCAGGCCCGACGCCGCCATCGTCGTCTTCGGCGAGCAGCCGTACGCGGAATACGAAGGCGATCGGGAGGTACTCGATTTCTCCGGCCAGGACTCGCGGCCGCTCGAGCTGCTGCGAGCGCTGCAGCGCCAAGGGATCCCGACGATCGCCGTCTTCCTCTCGGGCCGACCACTCTGGGTGAACCCCGAGATCAATGCGGCGGACGCGTTCGTCGCGGCCTGGTTGCCGGGGAGCGAAGGGGCAGGTATCGCCGATGTGCTCCTGCGCGGAGCGAACGGCGGGGAAGGGCACGATTTCGTGGGCCGCTTGAGCTTCCCCTGGCCGCGCACCGCCATGCCGGTGACTTACGATGATGAGGATCGCACCCGTGGCGCGCTTTTTGCGCGCGGTTACGGCCTGAGCTACGCGCATGCCAAACAGGTGGGCCGCCTGTCCGAGAACCCGCAGATCCCTGCCGACCGCGGCAACCGCGACTCCCTCTTTCAGGCAGGCCACCCGACGGCGCCGTGGTCGTTGTTCGTGGCGGATAAGCTGGCGCAGGTGCGGGCCACCGGTGGCGAGCAGGGAAGCCCGGGCGGCGCCGTACGCGTGGCGGTGCGCGATTCGCTGCTCACGGTCGCCTGGAGTGGCGCGAGCCGCGGTGACTTCTGGATCGGCGGCCGGCCCGTCGACCTGCGCACCGCCGCACTGCGCGGCGATGCCGTACAGGCGCGCTTTCGTATCGACCGGCCGCCCTCCGGGACCGTGAAGCTCGGCGTGCGCTGCGGGGCGACCTCGCAGGCCGCGGACACCGGTTGCGCCCTGGCAGCCGGGGCGCTGCTCGATGCCACTCAGGCACTCAGCTCCGTTCGGGGAGGGAAGTGGGCAACGCTCTCCCTGCCGCTGGTCTGCTTCAGCGACCGCGGCGCCGAGCTCACGAGCGTCGCGGCTCCGTTTGCGATCCGCTCCGAGAGCGAGCTCGGGATCAGTTTCGCCACGATCCGGCTGGTCCGTGCCGGGATCGGGCAGTGCGGCGCGGGAGTTCAGGTAAAATGACAGCGTTGACATTTTGGCGCCGAGAGGCGTACCTTTGAGTCGCGGCTTCCCGCCGAACGGGTTGGAAGCACGATAGTCTGGAAACAGAGTGTTTAGCTGAGGGGGTAAACACCGTGTCTAGCGCCAAGAAGAGCGCGTCCTGGGCGCCGCCCGGACGTACCGACACCCGTAGAATTGACAGCGCTGTACATCGTTGAGGCTTCTTGCCCGGCCTGAGGCGATCACCTTAGCGTCGGGCAAGCGCCTGCCGAATGTCCATGCACAGGGGGATCCGAAACCGGAGTGAGGCATCGTGCCAGGGCGCGAGGCCCGGGGCCGGCTCGCGCACGGGTCGTCCCCTCATCGCGTACTGAATATCCGAGGATCTGGGGGACTCACAAATGTCGCACCGAATACAGAAACGCGCGCGTCGTGCTTCACGGGCAGCCCGTGCCGCGACGCCCTTGCCCATCATCTTCTGCTGCGCGACCGCGGCGGCGCAACAGGCGGCGAGTACGCCGCCCACGGGAGCACCGCAGGCATCCGAGCTGCAGGAGATCGTGGTCACCGGGTACCGCGCATCGGTGCAGACGGCACTCGATGCGAAGCGCGAGGCGATCCAGCCGATCGAGACGATCACCGCGGAAGACATCGGCAAGATGCCGGACCAGAACGTCGCCGAGTCGCTCCAGCGACTGCCTGGCGTCTCGATCAATCGCGCCGGCGGCAAGGGCACGCAGGTGCTGATCGACGGCTTGCAGAACAATCTCATCACGCTGAACGGCGAGGTGCTGCTGACCGGCCGCGAGATCTATTCCTCGGGCGAAGGCTCGGGCGGCGCCGGCAACATCCAGTACGCCTCCCTCGAAGGCATTCCGAGCGAGCAGATCGGCGGAGTCGACGTCATCAAGAATCCGACCGCAAAGGATCGTGAAGGCGGTCTTGGCGGCATCATTGACCTGAAGACCCGTTCGCCACTCGCGCAGAACATGGGCGTCAATCTGAGCGGTTATCTGCGTGGCACCAAGGCCGAGAACCAGGACGGCGGTGTGACCCCGGTCGCGGCCCTGGTCGCCGGCTACAAGTTCAACGACGGCTTCGCCATCACGGCCAGCGTGTCGTACGACGATCAGAAGACCCATACCAAGGAGTTCCAGGACCAGAACCGCAGCCAATGGCTGATTACGAACACGGCCACGGTCGGCTCCTACGTGGGCAGTCCGATCGCCAGCACCAACACCACGCTGCCGAACGGACAGACCTATATCGATCCGCAGCTGGCGTACTTCAGCGACATCAACGACGAGATCAAGGGCAAGGGCGCTACCTTCGGCGCCGAATGGCGTTGGAACGACAACATCTCGAGCACCTTCAACTGGTTCTACATCGGCGAGGACGAGACCACTCTGACCTACTCCAACAAGGCATGGTTCTCCGGCGGCAGCGGCGAGACCAACCAGCCGGGGGCGCCGGCGTCCTTCCCTGGCATCGACCCTTCGCAGCCGTACACGATCGACGGCAACGGCGTCATCCAGTCGGCCACGATGATGGCCAACGGCGCCGAGACCGCGACGCTCTACGAGGCGAACAACACCAAGGCCAACAATTTCCAGTTCGACACCAGGTTCGACGGCGGCAAGGTGAAGGGCGATTTCGGGCTGTTCTACGCCAAGGCGAGCGGTGACTACGAGGCCGATCAGGCCGACGTGGAGCATGGCTTCTACGGCGCCTTCAACGGCCCTGCGTCCATCCAGCCGACGGCGCCGGGGTGCAACAACGGCGCCAACAGCTGCGCCAACGGCAACCACGGCTACGCCTTCATCTATAACAACGGCGGCACCTCCGGCCTGCCGACGGTCAGTTATCCGAACAACTTCGGCTACTCGGACGTGCTCTCGAATCCCGCCTACACGCTGTTCAAGTCGAACTGGGCGTGGGCCAACAAGGTCGAGGAGAAGAACTGGGCCGTCAAGGGCAACGTGTACTTCCGGCCGCACGACGCGCTCGACGTGACGGCGGGAGTGCGCTACGAGCAGCGCGAAGTCGACTACATCCACGGCCGTTACCTGATCGACGGCGTGAATCCCTATGGCGTCGGCGGCGTCGGGGCCGGGACCGCCGCCGGCAATTGCTGCATCAGTCCGGCGAGCGGCACCTGGATCTACTACTCCGATCCCGGCTACGCGACCATTCCCTATTCGACGCCGCAGACCAACGCTAACCTGCTGATGACGGTCAACAACTTCGGCTCCGGGCCGATCGCGGTAAAGAACCCCTGGACCGGCGGCATGACCAACCCGTCCACCTACCTCAACACCCTGTGGAATCAGGCCGGGATAGCCAACAACACCGAGCAGTTCTTCGTCGATGCGCTGAATTCCTACGACGTCACCAACAAGACCACGGCCGCCTACATCATGGGCGACGCCGGCGACAGCTACTATCACGCCAACTTCGGCGTGCGGGTCGCGCACAACCAGCTCAACGTCTCCGGCGGTCAGACCAACCCCAACGGCTCGACCTTCGTCGGCACCGCCTCCTGGAACGGCGTCAACGCCAACGACCTGCCGTTCGAGAGCAGCCGCTCGTACACCGACGTGCTGCCGACCTTCAACTTCGTGCTGAATCTCACCGATGAGCAGAAGCTGCGCCTCGGCGCGGCGCGCGTGGTATCGCCGCAGAACCTCAACGACCTCGGCCGCGGCCTGTCGTACAACTTCACGCGCGCCGCACCCTCGGATTGCCCGGGCGGCGGCGTGTGTTTCAAGTTCGCGCAGGGCACGGCGGGCAACGCCAGCCTCGATCCGTTCCGCGCCACGCAGATGAACCTGTCGTGGGAAGACTACTTTGCGCCGAGCGGATTGGTGAGCGTGGGCGGCTTCTACAAGCAGGTGGACAACTTCGTCACCCAGGCGAACGTGGCCACCTCGGTCCCGGACGGCACCATCAACGGCGCCACGACCGGCAACGTGGCGACACTCGTCAACGGCGGCTCCGGCAAGGTGTACGGCCTCGAGCTCGGCGCGCAGTACGCCTTCGCCAACGGCTTCGGCGTCCAGGCGAACTACACCCACGCCGACTCCTCCTCGACACAGACCAGTTCCTTCGCCACCAATCTGCCGATCCCGGGCGTACCGACCAACTCCTTCAATCTGATCGGCTACTACGAGCACGCCGGCTTCTCGGCGCGCGTGGCGTACGCCTGGCGCGACGTGTCGGTGAACTCGAACTTCGTCGGCTCGTCGTTCACCTTCCAGGACATCAACGGCAATCCCAAGACCTACACGATCTACCAGGCGCCGTACGGCCAGGTGGACGCGCAGCTGGGCTACGATTTCGGCGATCACTTCGGCATCGTGCTGCAGGGGGTGAATCTGACGGACGCCAAGCAGCACACCTACCTGCAGTGGCCAAACGAGCCCTTTACCTATGACGACAACGGCCGCCGTCTGTTCTTCGGCGTCAAGGCGAAGTTATAGGCGACCCAGCCACAGGCACGCCGGGCTGACTGCCCGGGGCGGCGCGGCGTTTCACCGCGCCGCTGCGCCTGTGTAGAGTACCGCTCGATATGCCAGAGAACGGAGCGGCGACATCCCCGACAGCCGGGGCCGGCGCGGCGGACCAGCGGCGCATCCGCAGCGTCGCGATCGTCGGCGGCGGCACGGCCGGCTGGCTGGCCGCCAGCATGCTGGCGCGCGCTCTGCCCGGTACCGGCATCGTCATCAGCGTGATCGAATCGGCGGAGATCGGCACGGTCGGCGTCGGCGAAGCGACCATTCCGCCCATCATCGACATGCTGCGCTTCCTGCGCATCGATGAACGGGACTTCCTCCAGCACACCAACGCGACCTTCAAGCTCGGCATCAAGTTCATCGACTGGCGCGGGCCCGGGCACGGCTACTGGCATCCGTTTGGCACTTTCGGCGCCCCGATCAACCGCCGGCCCTTCTACCACTGCTGGCAGCGGGCGCGCGCGGCCGGCCTCGAGCTGCGCTTCAATGACTTCAGCCCCTGCGCCGCGCTCGGCGATGCAGGCAGGTTCCGTTTTCCCGACACTCAGCCCGACGCGCCGGCCGCCGGCTTGCGCTATGCGCTGCATTTCGACGCCACCCTGGTGGCGAAGTACCTGCGCAGTTACGCCGAGCGCCTCGGCGTTACGCGACTCGAGCGCACCGTCGCCGACGCCACGCGCCGCGAGGACGGTGGCATCGATGCGCTGCGCTTCAGTGACGGCTCGCAGCTGCAGGCAGATCTCTATATCGATTGCAGCGGCTTCCGCGGCGTACTGATCGAGCAGACGCTGGCAACCGGCTATGTCGACTGGAGCGCGCTGCTTCCCTGCGATCGCGCGGTGGCGTTTCCGAGCGCAGTGCTCAGCGCCCGTCCGCCCTACACACAGTCCCTGGCGCGCAGCGCCGGCTGGCACTGGCGCATACCGCTGCAACACCGCACCGGCAACGGCTACGTGTACTCGAGCGCCTACCTGAGCGAGCAGCAGGCCCTCGAGGATCTCACCACCACGGTGGGCGCGCCACCGCAGGCCGAGCCGCGCTTCCTGCGCTTCGTGACCGGCCGGCGCAAGCTCCTGTGGAATCGCAACTGTCTGGCGCTCGGCCTGGCATCCGGATTCCTCGAGCCGCTCGAGTCGACCAGCATCCACCTGGTGACGAGCGGTGTGTATCACCTGCTCGAGCATTTTCCGGACCGGAACTTCGATCAGGCCAACATCGATCTGTACAACTCCCGGGTGATCGAGGAAGTGGAGGCGGTCCGCGATTTCATCGTGCTGCACTACTGTCTCGCCGGGCGCGACGACGGCCCGTTCTGGAGTTACTGCCGCTCGATGGCGCTCCCCGACACCCTGCGCGAGCGTATCGAGCTCTACCGCGGCACGGGGCGGATTCGCGTGCGCGCGGGCGAGCTGTTCACGGACCTGAGCTGGTTCTACATCCTCGAAGGCCTGGGAGTGAGCCCGGGGAGCTACGATCCGCTCATGGACGTGATCGAGCTCGGGCAGCTGCGCGAGATTCTCGCCTCGCTGCGCGCTACGACCGCGGCGCTCGCCGGGGCGGCGGCCCCCCACGACAGTTACTTCCCGGCGCGCTCTCCCGGGGAGCGCACCGCGGCCGCTGGCGCGTGAGATGCGCGAGCTGAATCCCGGGCGTAACGACCCTTGCCCGTGCGGGAGTGAGCGCAGATACAAGTCCTGCTGCGGCCGACTCGCCGAGCCGCCCCTCGCCCTGCAAACCGATACCAGCGCCGAGCCGCGCGCCGCGGAGCTCGCACGCTTGAGCGGCCTCATGGACGGCGCCCACTACGCCGAGCTCGAAGCGGCCACCGGGACGCTCCTCGAGCAGCACCCGCGGTCTGCCTTGCTTTGGCAGCTGCTCGGCCTGGCCCACACCCGCCAGAACAAGGATCCGCGGCACGCCCTCGCGATGGCGGTGCAGTGTGCGCCGCAGGACGCGGTGGCGCACCTCAACCTCGCCAACGCGCTCGGACGCTGCGGGCAGCTCGCGGAGGCGGCCGCGAGCTACCGGCGGGCGCTCGAGGCTGATCCCGAGTTCGCCGAGGCGCACAACAATCTCGGCGAGCTGTGCTTGGAGCTCGGCCGCACCGGCGAGGCGCTGGCGAGTTGCCAGGAGGCGCTGCGCATCCGGCCGGACTTTGCCGAAGCTCATCAGAATGCGGGCAAGGCGCTGGTGCGTCTCGGCCGCTTCGACGAGGCGGCGCGCAGCTGCCGCCACGCCCTCGCGATCAACCCGGAATACGCCGAGGCATATAACACTCTCGGCAGCGCGCAGCTCGCCCTGGCTGCTCCGTCGGACGCGATCGAGAGCTTTGGGCGGGCGGTCGCAATCAAGCCTGCGTTTGCCGAGGCGCACGCGAATCTTGCACGCGCCCTGCGTGGCAGTGGACGCCTCGCGGATGCGGTGGCCGGATTTCGGCGCGCGCTCGAGCTCAAGCCGGATCTGGTTCTGGCGCACACCGAGCTCGCGACGGCCTTGAGACTGCAGCGCCGCAGCGAGGAAGCCGAGCAGAGTTGCCGCCGGGCGCTGCTGCTCGATCCCCAGTGCGCCGCGGCGGTGGTCGTCCTGGCGGAGCTGCGCGCCGACGCCGGTCAGTTTGCCGAAGCCGAGGAGCTGTTCTGCCGCGCCTTGAGGCTCGATCCGGCCTCCCCGGAGGCCTGGGCCGGGCTGGCGCGCGTGCGCCGGATGACCCCGGCCGATCGGGAGTGGCTGGCGGCGATGCAGCGCCTCGTCGAGCAGGGAATGCCGCCGCAGCGCGAGCTCTTGCTCCGCTACGCCATCGGCAAGCATCTCGATGACCTCGGCGACTTCAGCGGCGCCTTCGACAACTATCGATCCGCGAACCAGTTGGCCAAGAGCTGCGGGCTGGTGCACGTCCCCGGTGCGCTGTCGAGGACCGTGGACCTGATCATCCGCGCCTATGACGGGCAGTGGGTCGGGCGGCAGCGTCCGGCGCTGCCTCGAGCGGCGCGCCCCGTGTTCATCATCGGCATGCTGCGCTCCGGCACGAGTCTGGCCGAGCAGATCCTGGCGTCGCATCCGCAGATCTACGGCGCCGGCGAGCTGACGTTCTGGAGCGAAACCGCGGCCGCGGCGCTCACGGAGGCGGGGGGCGCGGACGTGCGGGCGCTGCGGATGAGCGAGGCCGCGCTCGCGGACTGCGCGGATCGCTACCTGAAGATGCTGCGCGAACTGGCGCCCGATGCCCTGCGGGTGGTGGACAAGCTGCCGACAAATTTCCTCCACCTTGGCCTGATCGCCACGGGGTTGCCGGGCGCCCGGATCATTCACCTGGTGCGCCACCCGATCGACACCTGTCTGTCGATCTACTTCCAGCACTTCGAGGCGGCCAACACCTACGCCAACGATCTCACCGACCTGGCGCACTACTACCGGGAGTATCGCCGGCTCATGCAGCACTGGCGCACGGTGCTGCCGCCCGGGACCATCCTCGAAGTGCCCTACGAGGGACTCGTCGGGGACCTGCCGGCCTGGACCCGCAGGATGCTGGACTTCGTCGGAGTGTCCTGGGACGAGCGCTGTCTCGACTTCGACCGGACGGTACGGCCCGTCGTCACCGCCAGCAAGTGGCAGGTACGGCAGAAGCTGTACGGATCGTCGGTGGGGCGCTGGCGGCGTTACGAGTCCTTTGTCGGGCCTCTCATGCCGCTCGCGGAGCTGCACGAGTGAGCACCGCGCATCGACCCGCGGCAGCGGCGTCAGCTGCGCTCGCGCGGCAGCAACAGCCGGCTTGTCACCGTTGTCAGTCGATTGACCGACTCAGCCCCGCAGCGCATGCTTTCGCGCAGGACAGCTGTCGCTGCGCGCACAGACCCGAATCGCAATGAAGGATCTCCGGCCGCCCTCGGTCACCATCCAGCAGGTCGCCGATCTGGCTGAGGTCTCGTCGAAAACCGTGTCGCGCGTCCTCAACGAGGAGCCGGCGGTGCGCGAGGCAACTCGCAACCGGATCCTCAAGGCCATGGAGACGCTCGATTACCGGCCGAACCTCAACGCGCGCGGCCTGGCCGGGGACCGCTCGTTCCTGATCGGCCTGTTCTGCGACAAGCCGGGCGACTACCTGAGCGAGTTCCAGGCGGGCGCGGTCCAGCGCTGTCGGGAATCGGCCTTTCATCTCATGGTCGAGCCGTGGGACAGCACCAGTCCCGACGTCGGCCGGCAGGTGAATACGCTGCTGCGGCAGCTGCGCCTCGAGGGGGTCATCCTGCTGCCCCCGCTCAGCGACCACCCGGTGATTCTGAGCAAGCTGGCCGATGCGGCCATTCCCACGGTGCGCATCGCGCCCAAGCGCGAGCCGAGCGACTCACCGTCGGTCGGCATCGACGATCGCACGGCGGCGCGCCGCATGACCGCGCACTTGCTCGATCTCGGGCATCGTGCCATCGGCTTCATTCGTGGGCGCCCCGAACACGGCGCGACGGAGCAGCGCTACCTCGGTTTCACCGACGAGATGCGCGCCCGCGGCGTGCCCGTCAAGCAACAGTGGGTTCAGACCGGAAACTTCGTCTTCGAGGACGGGCTCGCCTGCGCCGAGCGCATGCTGGATGGCGCCAGCCGGCCGACGGCCGTGTTCGCCAGCAACGACGACATGGCGGCCGCCGTGATCTGTGCCGCGCGCCAGCGCGGCCTCGAGCTGCCGCGGCAACTCTCGGTGGTCGGCTTCGACGACGCGCCGGTCGCCACCATGGTGTGGCCGCAGCTCACCACGATCCGTCAACCGGTGAGAGAGATGGCCCGGGTCGCCACCGAGCTCATCATCCGGCACTCACCGCGCCGTCGCGGCTGGCCCCAGCCGATTCCGCGTCACCAGCTCAACTTCGAGCTGATTCTGCGCAACTCCACCGCGCCGGCGCACTCATAGGCCCCAGGCGCTCCGCGCGCCTTCAATGCAGGGGCCGGGCCGCAGCTCCCAGGATCGGTCCCGCGCCGCGCGACTGAACCAGTACCGCGACGTCGGTGGCATCCGAGGGCAGGGAGGCGGCACTCACCTGATAGCTCTGGCTCGCGCCCTTCCACTCCCCGAGCGTGCGCATGCTGCGCACGATGTTGAATTCCTCGAGATTCTTGCCGGCGTTCTCGCCGCGGCCGACGTTGGTCGAGGCGTGGCGCAGGTAGGTTACCAGTACGACGTCGCTCGCGCGCTCGCCCGCTTTCTCGCCGACATCGACCTTCACCTGACCGTCGCTGACGGCAAGTGTCAGCGGCACCGCCTCACGGGGCTCCTTGAGGGCCTGCACGATGCTGCCGGTATCGATCGCGTCCTTGCGTCCATCGAGAACGAACTGCGGCGTGAACACCGAGGAGCGGTGGAAGGCGCGCGCGTAGACGTTCTGGCGCTCGACCGCCTGATGGAAGGCGAAGTGGTCGCGCCATCCGGAGCTGTCCCAGTAGTCGACGTGGAAGGCGAGCGCCAGGACGTCGGGCCGCTCGCTGAGCTGGCCGAGGTAGGCATCTGCCGGCGGGCAGGAGCTGCAGCCCTGCGCGGTGAAGAGCTCGACTACCAAGGGGCGCGGGGTGGCGTCCGCGTACGCTGCCGTACACGCGAGCGCCCAGCCCGCCATCAGGCATATCCCTAGTCCGAGTTTCGTGAGCACAGTATTCATCGGGCATTCTCCTTTCCCCGGGGGCTAGACTCTAAACCCTTCGGGGGAGCGGTACCGCCTCCGGGAACCGTAGCGCCGACCGGCGGCCACCCGCGCCACGACCGCGTTGCAGTAAAATCAACCGGTACCCAAGGATGTCCCGGTGCAGCCCGCATGAGTCATTTTGATCTGACCCCGCCCAGCGCATCGCAGCGTAAGTCCATCACGGAGCGCCTGACGGATCAGGAGCGGCACGTGTTGCTCGAGCACGGCACCGAGGCCGCCTTCTGCGGCGTGTTCCTCGATAACCACCAGGACGGGGTCTACACCTGTCGTTTCTGCGGCTTGCCGTTGTTCAGGTCCAGCGCGAAGTTCGACTCGGGTACGGGCTGGCCGAGCTTCTTCGAGCCGTACGCGGCGGCGCATATTCGCCGGGTGCGCGACACGAGCTACGGCATGATCCGGGTGGAGGAGGTCTGTGCCCGCTGCGGCAGCCACCTCGGGCACGTTTTTCCCGACGGCCCGCCGCCGACCGGCGAGCGTCACTGCCTCAACTCGGTGTCGCTGTCTTTCACCGAGCGCGGGCGGGCACTGCCGAACGTGCTCGGACGCGGCCCACCGGAGGGTGAGGCAGCAGCCTAGCCCCGCTTTGCGAGCGCGGCGGCGAGCCGTGCGTCGTGTCCGTAAATGTCGTCGTAGAAATGCACCTCGTCGCCGGGGTACGCCACCGCGGTGCCGTAGAGGATGTAGACCGGCACCGGCTTGGCCAGTCGCACGTTCGTATTGTCCGGACCCGAGTCCATCGCCTTTTGCGCCCGTTCCACCGACCAGCCCGCGTTGTTCCGCAGCGCCCAGGCCGCTAGCTCGGCCGGCTTCTCTACGCGGATACACCCGGAGCTGAAGTCACGCCGGGTGCGCGCGAACAGCTCGGTCGAGGGCGTGCTGTGCAGATACACCTGATACTCGTTGGGGAACATGAGTTTCACCAAGCCGAGCGCATTATTCGGTCCGGGCTTCTGGCGCACCGTGAGCTTGCCGGCGCGCAATTGCGCCAGCTGCTCGTCGGTGACGGTGCCCGAGCCGATGACCTTGCCGTCGTGGGTGATGATCTCGAACCCCTTCTTCGCGACATACTCGCGGTCGCGCTGGATCGCGGGCAGGGTCGAGCGACGCAGGATGCCGGACGGCACGGTCCAGTAGGGCCGGAAGACGACGTAAGTCATGTCGCGCGTGAAGACCGGCGTCTGGCTGCGCATCGCCTTGCCCGCCATCACGCGCATGCTGAGAGCCGCCTCGTTCGCCTCGTTCAGGGCGCGCAGGTGAAAGTCGGGAATGTTCACGACGATCGGTGGCGCCGAGAACTCCTCCGGCAGCCATCGCCATCGCTCGAGCGTGAGCTGCAGCTGCCGCACGCGCTCAGCGAGCGGGACGTTGAGCTGCTTCACGGTGGATGGACCCAGCCGTCCGTCGGCATCGAGTCCGTGCCGTCCCTGGAAGCGCTTCACGCCCTCGACCAGCGCGCCTTCGTACAGTTGGGGGGCGGGAGCCGCCGCGCTCGCGCCGGGCAGGTCGCCCAGCAGCGTGAGCAGGCGCGTGAGGCGCGCGAGTCCCGCATACGGCTGGCCCGGCTCGATGGGCTTGGCAGGTACCGGGAGCTTCTCGCCATCGTCCTGCCGCGCGAGGTCGACGTAGCGCACCAGCGCGGCTTCCGCACGCCGATAACCCGGGAAGGGCGGCTCCACACTGGCAACCACCGCCGCCGTGTCCGTCGCGGCGACGAGCCGCGTGCGCAGGAATTGCGCGAGGTCGTATTTCTTCTGCTCGACCGACAGCTCGAACTCGACGTGCTTCGGGTTGATGCGGCCGATGCGCAGATCCGAGATCAGACGCATGGCGTTGACCGTGAGCGCAACGTCGAACGTCGCCACCTCCGTGTCCGACTGCTGCAGTTGCTGCCGCCGTGCGTCCCAGCGCGAGGCATCGTAATCCTCGGCCACGAGGCCTTTCTGCCACGCGCTCTGGAAAGCCTGGATCATCGCCAGCGCCTGCGGAGTGGGCGTCTTGCCCTGAACCCATGCCGGGGCGTAAGCGCCCGCCGCGTAAAATTCCTTGACGCTCGGTTGGTAGTCGCGAAAGGCCGGGCGAGCCATCCCAGGCACGGATCCGGCCGACGCCAGCTGCTCGATGCGCGTAGCGACCTGCGCCGTGAGAAACGAAGGTGCCGCGGAGCCGACCGCGAGCAGGGCGAGCCACGGGGCAAGTAAGGTGCTTCGGCGATGGCGTATCACGCGATGATCCCCGGGGTTTGGAGGCCGCGCCTCGCGGCTTGCGACATTAGTCGTGGCGCCGGGCGCGGGGCTATCCGTAGAATCCACACGAGCGGCCCGGAAAGGGAACTTTGGCGTTTTCAAGGGGTCTCAATACGGATATGTTCGTTTCTCGCTCATCGCTGGGGCGCTCGCGCCGCTGGTTTTTACGGACCGCCCTGGGGGGCCTCGGCACCGCGGCGGTCGGCTCGTTTCCGCGTGCCGCATGGGCCACGAGTGCGGTCCCACCCGCTCTCCTTGCGCGTGCGCAGGCGGTGCTCGAGCAGCACGCCCACCATATCGAGCACCGCGACGTCATCGCGGTGGCTGATTTCTCGCTGGCCTCGAGCGCGCGCCGCTTCCACCTGGTGAATCTCGGCGACGGGAGCGTGGGCTCGCACTGGGTCGCGCACGGCCGCGGCTCGGATCCGGCGCATACGGGCTGGCT